>JBEKTO010000054.1:0-26662 GCA_049515995.1 Occallatibacter sp.
AAGCACAAAAACGTTGCCTACCGGCCGTTAAGCCGCCGCTTCAACAACAAGCTCCGGCTTCCGCCAATCCGAAGCCCCACTGTCACCATCCGCCAAGACCTTACTCAGACGCGCTCCTAGACGGCGACCTTAACCACATTGTGTAGTGGCTCGCCATCAATGAAGCGGCGCAACTCGTCCGCGGCGGCGCGCAGCGAGCGCGGCGCAAACTGCGGGCTCGATCCGGCGATGTGTGGCGTGAGTAGCAGGTTGGGGCAACTCCACAACGGATGCCCTTCCGGCAGCGGCTCGGGATCGGTCACGTCCAGCGCCGCGCGAATGCGACCCGCCTGGAGCGCCGCAACCAATGCGTCCGTCTCCACAATCGGCCCGCGCGCGGCATTCACCAGCAGCGCGCCCTGGCGCATCAGCGCGATACGGCGGCTGCCGATCAGGCCGCGCGATTCCGCGTTCAAGGGCAGGATCAGCACCACGATTTCGGCGTGCGGCAATAAGCTGTCCAACTCGTCCACGGTATGAACGGGCGGATCGGTGCGGGCGGTGCGGGCCACGCGCACCATCTCCACGTTGAACGGCGCCAGCATCCGCTCAATCTCCTGGCCGATGGCGCCATAGCCCACCAGCAGCACTTTCTTGCCGGTGAGTTCCTCCAGCAGGACGGGCGGGTACAGCGGGCGCGGATCGCCGCTCATCGCCGCATAGCGCGCGGGGGCTTCGAAGCGGCGCTTCCACGCTCCCTCGCGCTGCACATCGAAATAGAAAGGAAAGTATTTCAGCACGGCGAGAATCGAGCTAACGGTCCACTCCGCCGTGGAGATGTTATGCGCGCCGCGGGCGTTGCAGATGGTCACGTGCGGCCCCACCGCGCCGGGAATCCACTCCGTTCCCGCCATCAGCGACAGCACCAGACGTATCCCGCGCAGCCACGGCGCAATCCGGAGGGCCCGCGGCGGATACGGGTCGGGAATCCAGACGTCGATGTCTACCTCATGATCCAGTCCATCCGGCAGAGGAATCAGTTCGACTCCCTGGGGAAAATCGCTTAACAGTTCCGCCGCCAAAGTTGCGGGATATCCGACTCGCAGCATCGTTTTCGTCAGCCCGGCCAATGCGGGCGCCTCCAACTTATGTTAAATCGGCCCGCCTGCTCCTGCCCCACCGGGAAGCTGATAGCCTTGATGCAGCGCGCCGGGACAAGACGTAACGCTGGCCGCGCAGCCCATGGCATTCATGTTTCTGAAGACAGACAAAACGGCCTCCCAGCAGCTTGCCATCAAGCTGGGCGCATTACGCATGGAAAGCGCGCGGTTTCTCTCCTGGGAACGGCAGCGGCTCTTGATCCACGCCGCAAAGACCGCTCTCGCCGCCGCGCTCTGCTGGTGGTTGGCGCGGCTCTTCGGCCTGCACGACGGCTACTGGGGCTCGATCAGCGCCATCATTGTCCTGCAATCCAACGTGGGTTCTACGGTGAATGCCTCGCGCGACCGGCTGCTGGGCACGCTGATCGGCGCCTTGTTCGGGTTCTCCTTTTCGCAGTTCGGCGCGCTCCCGTGGAACTATATCCTCGCCGTGCTCACGGCGGTCATGGTCTGCGGTTTGCTGGGTCTGCGCAGCAGTTCGCGGCTGGCCGGGGTCACCATCACCATCGTCATGCTGGTGCAGCAAGCGGGTTCGCGCCGCGACCTGGCGCTAATCCGGGTGAGCGAGGTGATTGTGGGCATCGTGGTGGCGCTGGCCGTAACCACGCTGGTGCTTCCCGACCGCGCCAGGCTGAGCCTGCGCGACGGCCTAGCACACGAGTTTCTGGTGCTGAGCGCCTTCTTCGAGGCCATCCTCCAGGAATTTCGCGGTTCGCCCGCCCAAAACCTGCCCGCGCTGCGCGGCGATGCGCTGGCCATGCTGCGTGGCAATAACCAGCTCCTGCAGGCGGCGCGCAACGAACCCTCGGGAGGCCCCGGATGGCGCGAGGGCCTGGGCATGCTTTCGCAATTTGGCCGCTCCCTCTACGACGCACTGGTGGCCCTGGAATTTGCCGTCAAAGACAGCCACGAGGATGCATATGCGCAGCAGTTGGAACCCTCCCTCGGGCAACTGGCCGAGGACATCTGCGCCGGCTTCCGCCATGTGGCCGGCCGCATTCACGACTGGCGCTTCGACGTTCCGCCACAAGGGCTGAATCTCGAGGAGGACATCGTCCAACTCGAAGCCCGCATGAACACGATCCGGCCCAAGGGCATCGTCTTCTCCCAGGCCGAGATTCTGCGCGCCTATGCTGTGCAGCTTCATCTCAAACAGATTGCGCGGCTGCTGCGGGCCTCGCGTGTTGAGACCAGCCGTGCCGTCGGCGAAGTGCAGGAATAAGATCGCCTGTTCAAAAGGCCTTACTACGCGAAGAACCGGCGCAGCGCCTCGACGCACTCCTCGATCTCCTTCAGCGAGACCGCGTAACCGAAGCGCAAATGCCCCTCGCCCTGCGCGCCGAAGACCGAGCCCGGTACGGTGGCAATGAGCGCCTTCTCCAGCAGAATCTGCGCCGCCGCGCGGCTGTTCTTGTGGATCTTTTCCACGTTGGGAAATACGTAGAATGCGCCTGCCGGCGGTGGACATTCCAAACCCACCTCATTCAGGCCGGCCACCAGCAGATCGCGCCGCTGGCGATATTCTTCGCGCCGGCTGACGATTGCAGTTTCCGGCGTCTTGAGCGCTTCGATCATCGCATACTGCACCGGCGTGGCGACGCCGTTGGTGGAATAGAGCACGATCTTGCGCAAAGCGGTCATGAAGGGTTCTTTGGCCACCGCGTATCCGGCACGCCATCCGGTCATGGCATACGTTTTCGAGAATGTGTAGCACGTGATGGTGCGCTCCGCCATGCCCGGCAGCGAGGCAATGGAAACATGCGCCCCATCGTAAACCAGATCCTCGTAGGCCTCGTCGGCAATCACGATCAGGTCGCGCTCGATAGCGAATGAGCCGACCTCTTCCGCCTCTTCTCGCGTGAAGACCGCGCCGCTGGGATTCTGCGGCGTGTTGTAGTAGATGGCGCGGACTCGCGGTGTCGAGAACTGTTCCAGAGTTTTGCGGATGCCGTTGCGGCGCGCGGTGATGGTGGGCACCAGTAGCGGCCGCGCTTGCGCGCCGGTCACCAAGTCGCTGATCGGCGTCCAGTAGGGCGAAAAGACCAGCATGTCGTCGCCGGGATCGAGCACGCTCTGGAAGGCCGCATACAATCCCTGCATTCCGCCCACGGTGGCGATCACTTCGTCGGTCGTCGCGTGAATGCCGTTCTTCGCCGCCAGCTTCTCCACCAACGCCTGGCGCAGCGGCAGCAGGCCGGAGGACGGCGCATAGTGCGTCTGGTTCTCGACCAGCGCCTCGATCGCCGCGTACTTGATTTCGCCGGGCGTCTCAAAGAACGGCTCGCCCATGTGCATCGCGTGCACCTGGAGGCCTTCTGCGCGCAGTCCCATCACCTTGTTGCGGACTTGCACAATGTCTGAGAAGCCCACTTCGTCCAGCCGCTTTGCCAGCCGTATTCCACTTTGCTTCATCGTCATCGTTCCGCCCCCTTGGTGCTCGCTGAACAGGTCTTGCGTTCCGCAAATCGGATGCCGGCTTCATCCCTTCCGGCACACAGGTCCGCGCGAAAAAAATATCAGACCGCCAGTAACTCTGTATAGACCGCCATGCCCACCACGGCATGGGCGCCCAGCTCGTCCAGCGCGTCCACCTCCTGCTGGCTGCGAATGCCACCGGCCACGATCAGTTGCTTCTGCGTGAGCTTGCGCAGGCGCGCGGCCGTCTCGATGGGAAAGCCTTTCATCAATCCTTCGCCGTCCACATGCGTATAGAGAAACGCGTCGGCGTGGGCGTCGAGTTGCGGAATCGCTTGGTCGGGCGTAAGCGCGACCTGCGCTTTCCATCCCTTCACCGCGATCTTTCCGTTCTTGGTGTCGATGCCGGCCACCACGCGCTCCGCGCCCACAGCGGCGGCTAACTCGGCGGCAAACTTGATGTTGACCGCGCCTTGCTCGGAGAAGAGCGCGGAACCAATAATGACGCGCCTTGCGCCGGCGTCGAGCACTTGTTGCGCGCGCTCGATGGAGTGGATGCCTCCGCCGGCCTGAACCGGAAGCCGCTTGGCGATCTGCGCGACGAGCGCGGAGTTGTCGCCCTGGCGCATCGCCCCATCGAGATCGATCAACTGGACCAGCGGAAACTTGGAAAACTTCTCGATCCAGTATTCGAAATCGTCGAAGGCCAGGCGCAGTTTTTCGCCCTGCACAAGCTGGACGATTTGGCCGCCCAGCAAATCGATTGAAGGAATCAGCATGGAAGCCTCACGGAGACGCCGGCTTTGGCCAGCTCTTCTTTGAGCGAGCGCGCGCTCGATACGCCGAAGTGAAAGATGCTCGCGGCCAGCGCGGCATCGGCCTTGCCACGCCCGAAGACATCGACAAAATGCGCGACAGTTCCTGCGCCGCCCGAAGCGATCACGGGAATGCCTACCGCTTCGCTGACCGCCGCGGTCAGCTCGCAATCGAAGCCGGTCCTCATGCCATCGGAGTCCATCGAGGTGAGCAGGATTTCGCCCGCGCCGCGCTCTTCCGCCTCGCGCGCCCACTCGACCACGCGACGGCCGGCCGGCTTGCGTCCGCCTTGCACAAAGACCTGCGCGTCGCGCACCGGATCGACGGCCTGGGGATCGCGCCGCGCGTCGATGGCCACGACCACGGCCTGCGCGCCAAAGCTGCGGCCGATGGCGTCGATCAGCGTTGGATCTTTCAGCGCCGCCGAGTTCACGCTGACCTTGTCGGCGCCGGCCTCGAAGACCTGCGCCGCATCGGCGGCCGTGCGAATGCCGCCGCCGACACAGAAGGGCACAAATAACTCACGCGCGGTTCTGCGCACGGTATCGAGCAGCGTGGCGCGGCCCTCGTGCGTCGCGGTAATGTCGAGCAGCACAATCTCGTCCGCACCCTCGCGCGCATGACGTGCGGCCTGCGTAGCCGGATCGCCGGCATCGATGAGATCGACGAATTGCACGCCTTTGACGACGCGGCCGCCGTGCACATCGAGGCACGCGATGATTCGCTTGGTGATCATTCAGTTTCCTTTCCAGGAGAGAAAGTTACCCAGAATCTTGAGCCCGGTCGCTCCTGATTTCTCCGGATGAAACTGCACGCCCATGACGTTGCCGCGCTCGACGGCTGATGCAAAAGGCTCGATGTAATGCGTGACGGCCGCGGTGTCGGCGGTGACCGGAGCTTTGTAGGAGTGTGTGAAGTAGACGAACTCACCCGGCTCGACGCCGGCCAGAAGACGCGATCCCTTGCGCACTTCGAGCGAGTTCCAGCCCACGTGCGGCACTTTCTCCTTGCTCTCGGCAAAGTGCGCGCAGGATTCCGCGAAATGGCCGAGCCCCGGCTGCTGGGGCGCTTCACTCGATCCTGCATAGAGCCATTGCATGCCAACGCAAATACCAAGAAAAGGAACGCCGCGCGCAATTGCCGCACGGATAGCGGGCGTGAGGCCCGTGGCGTCGAGCCGCTCGGTGGCCGCGAAATGCCCTACGCCAGGCAGCACGATGCGCTCCGCCTGCTCAACGAGCGCGAGGTCGCCGTCGGTCACTTCCGTCTCCGCGCCCAGATGGCGCAGCGCCTTGAGCACCGAGGTCAGGTTGCCCGCTTTGTAATCGATTACGGTTACACGCATTCACTCGTCTCCCGATTCGTGCATAGGTTTGATCTCACATTCCCGCAGGGGCTAAAGCCCATTGTTAATTATCGGTAACTTATAGCACGACTAAAGTCGTGCCCTTTCAAAGCTACGACTTGTGCAGAGGTTCGCTAGAGTAGTCCTTTGGTTGATGGCAGCATTTCGCCGAGTTGCTTGTCGCGCGAGCAGGCCACGCGCATGGCGCGGGCAAAGGCTTTGAAGATGGCTTCGATCTTGTGATGGTTCGAGCGGCCGTACATCGTCTTCACGTGCACATTGGCGCGCGCGCCGCGTGCGAAGCCCTCGAAGAAGTCCGTGACCAGCTCGGTTTGCAGATCGCCGACGAGCCGGGTGCGCACCTTGGTCTCGACGGCGAAGGCCGCGCGCCCGCTCAGGTCGACGGCGGCAATGGCGAGGGTTTCATCCATCGGCATCAGAAAATATCCCGCGCGCAGAATGCCTCGCTTGTCGCCGAGGGCGCGGTCGAAGGCCTCGCCCAGCGCGATGCCCACGTCCTCGACCGTGTGATGCTGATCCACGTCCAAATCGCCATCGCAGTTGAGTTCGAGATCGAATGCGCCATGGCGGGTGAACAGTTCCAGCATGTGATCGAAGAAGCGGATGCCTGTCTTGATCTTGTAGTGGCCGCCGCCTTCAATGGTGAGCTGGATGGCGATGCGCGTCTCCGCCGTGTTGCGCTCGACGATGGAGGTGCGCGGGTGGGAATCGGCTGCGGGTTTCGCTTTTCTGGCGGTTGTCATTTCTGTTTTCCCCCGAGAGCGTTTTCGGTCTTCTTGTTACGGTTGAGACGGATCTTTGTTACCATCCCATCCTTGAATCAAAAAGCGATTCAAGGATGGGGACCCAAAGTTGAACTAAAAACGCGCCAGGTCCCTGACCGTTTGATTTCGTTCCTTGAGGTTTGTGCTTTCCCACCCATTCGCCAGAAAAAAGCGAATGGATGGGGCACGGGCCGATCCATATTCACACGGTCAGAAGCCTCAATTCAATGCTGCGACGGCTTCATTGAGGGCCATCGCGGCCTGCCGCATCTGTTCGCGCGTTCCGATGGTGATGCGCACGCGCCCATCGCAGCCCGGATCGCTGGAGCGGTCGCGCACCAGCACGCCGGCGGCGCGCATCCGGCGCACGAACTCCGCGTGGCGCGGGCCGATTTCGACCAGAATGAAATTCGCGCGGCTGGGCCAGCGGCGGATGCCGGCCTTATCGAGCGCGGCCTCGAACTCCGCGCGTGCTTGCAGCACCTCGCCCACATACCAATCGAGATAGGCCGTATCTTCGAGCGCGGTTGGCAGGCAGGCCAGCGCCAGCGAGTTCACGCTATAGGGAGAAAGCACGCGCCGCACCCAGCGCATCAGCTCCACCGGAGCGGCAATCAAGCCTAGACGCAAACCCGCCAAGCCGTAGGCCTTGGAGAAGGTGCGCGCGACCACCAGATTGGGAATGGTTGCGATGAGATCGATCACCGTCTCGCCGTGGAAATGAAAATACGCTTCATCCACCAGCACCACGGCCCGCGGCGCGCGACTTGCGATCTCGATGAGCTGCTCGCGCGTGGCCACGGAGCCCGAAGGACTGTTGGGATTGGCGATGGCGACGATCTTGGTTTGCGGCGTGATAGCGGCGAGCAATCGCTCGAAGGGAAACTTCAAGTCGCCGGCGGCGAGCACGGGAACCACGCGCGCATCGGTCGCCGAGGCGTAGACCTCATACATGGTGTAGGTGGGCACAGGCAGCAGCAGTTCGTCGCCGGCTTCCAGAAAGGTTTCGAAGAGCACGTGAATGGCCTCGTCCACGCCGTTGGTCAAGGCCAACTGCTGCGGGTCGAGACCGAGTTGCGCGGCCACGATCGCCTCCACCGGCTCGCGCTGCGGATAGCGCGTAAGGTCGCCCATGGAGATGCGCGCCAGCGCCTCGCGCACCCTGGGTGAGCAGGCCAGCGTGTTCTCGTTGAAGTCCAGCCGCAACGCATCGCGGCTGCCCAGCGGTGGGTGATACTCCATCATTGCCCGCACGCGCGCGCGCGGAATCGGATGCAAGGTAGTAACGGCTTCAATCACGAGGCTTCCTCCCGCGCAATCTTGTGCGAATGGCTTCGGCGTGGCCCATGAGCCCTTCGGCCTCGGCCAGCAGAGCGGCCTCCGGGCCGAGCGCGCGCAGCGCCCGCGCACTGTACTGCTGCACGGTGATGAGCTTGACGAAATCGTTCACGCTCAAGCCGCCGCGCACGCGCGCCATGCCGCCGGTGGGCAGCGTGTGATTGGGCCCGGAGATGTAATCGCCCATGGGCTGCGCGGACCAACGGCCAACAAAAACCGAGCCCGCATTCCATACCCAGTTGAGATCGCTGGCCGCGTCCACGGTGAGGTGCTCGGGCGCAAGGCGATTGGCGATCGCGCGCGCTTCGTCCACATTGGCGGCGATAATCACCAAGCCGTTGCGGTCGAGAGCCTGGCGCGCGACGGGATTGTTGGAGCTCCGCTCTTTCACCTCTTGGATGACTTCTGTGGCTAGATTTGCACGGGTGGTGATGAAGATGGGCAGCGCCTCGGGATCGTGCTCGGCCTGCGCCACAAGGTCGGATGCGATGTTGCCCGCGTTGCCACGCTCACTGGCGACCACAATCTCCGTGGGGCCGGCGAGCATGTCGATGGCGCAGTCGAAGGCCACCAGGCGCTTGGCCGCGGTGACGTAGAGATTGCCGGGACCGACGATCTTGTCGACACGCGGGAGAGCCTTGGTTCCGTAAGCCAAAGCGGCCACGGCATGCGCGCCGCCCAGACGATAGAACTCCGCGATGCCGAGCAGATGCGCGGCGGCCAGCGTCTCCGGAGCGGGCTTGGGCGAGACGACGACGATGCGCTCCACGCCCGCAACCTGCGCGGGAATGGCCGTCATCAGCAGCGTGGAAGGCAGCGGATGGCGGCCACTGGGCACATAGCAACCCACCGAGCCGATTGGGCGCACAAGCTGGCCGGTGGTGAGGCCCTCGATCCGCTCGTCGCTCCACGACTCCGGCAATTGGCGGACGGCAAAGCCGCGAATCTGCCCGGCCGCCGTGGCCAGGGCCTCCTGCATCGCGGGATCGAGGCCCTCCCAGGCCGCGGCCATCTCGTTTTGCGTGACGCGCAGACCGGCCGCGCCGTCGAGGCCGTCAAACTGCGCCGCATAGCGCAGCAGCGCGCGATCGCCGCGTTTGCGCACATCGGCCACGATGCGCCTGACCGCGGGCAGCACGGCGTCGAGCGCCGCGCCGCCGCGTTGTTCCAGCGCAGCCAGCGTCTCTTCCGTCTGCCGCGCTCCGCGTCCTTTGGTCCGAATCAGTTTCATCGTTGCCTCCGGGTTAGAGCACGACTTTGTTCAGCGGATACTCGACGATGCCCGTCGCCTTGGCCGCTTTCAGCCGCGGAATTACATCGCGCGCCGTGCGCTCATCGACGATGGTGTTCACCGCGACCCACTCCGAATCGCTCAACTGGGAAACCGTGGGCGAGTTCAACGCGGGCAGCACGGCGAGCACCGCGTCCAAATCCGCGCGATGCACGTTGAGCATCAGACCCACCTGCGATTGCGCATCGATGGCGCCGCGCAGCATCAGCGCGATCTGATCGATTTTCTCGCGCTTCCACGGATCGGCGAGAGTGGCCTTGCCGGCGATCAGATGGGTCTCGCTCTCCATCACCGTGTCGATGATTTTGAGGTGATTGGCCTTGAGCGAGCTGCCCGTCTCGGTGACTTCAACGATGGCGTCGGCCAGCATGGGCGGCTTCACTTCCGTCGCGCCCCAACTGAACTCCACCTTCACGTTGACGCCCTTCGAGGCGAAGTAGCGCTTGCTGACCTCGACCAGTTCGGTGGCGATGGTCTTTCCATCGAGGTCTTCGGCCTTCTCAAAGCCGCTGCCCTCGGGGACGGCCAGCACCCAGCGCACCTTGCGGCGGCTCTGCTTGGCATAGGTGAGCGAGGTGACGCTGGTAACATCGAGGCCGCTCTCCACCACCCAGTCAATGCCGGTGAGTCCCGCGTCGAGCACGCCGTGATCCACGTAGCGCGCCATCTCCTGGGCGCGAATCAACATGCACTCGATCTCGGTGTCGTCGATGGAGGGAAAGTAGGAGCGGCCGTCGGCGTAGATATTCCAGCCGGCGCGCTTGAACAAGGCGATGGTTGCATCCTGCAAGCTGCCCTTGGGGATGCCGAGTCTGAGCTTGTTAGCCACGATTTGCCTCTTTCTGATTGCTGGCTTCCGGTTCGGTCTGGCCCACCGGCAGCGGTTTGGTGAAGCAACTGACCGTGCCCTCGTGGCACACTACGCCATCGCCTTCCACGACGACGCGGAACAGCAGCGTGTCGTTGTCGCAGTCGGTCGAGGCGGAGACGACGCGCAGCCGGTTGCCGCTGCTCTCGCCCTTCATCCACAGCTTCTGGCGCGTGCGGCTCCAGAAGGTCACATAGCCGGTTTCCAGCGTCTTGGCATAGCTGACGGGATTGAGGAATCCCAGCATCAGCACCTCGCCGGTGCGTGCATCCTGCACAATGCCGGCGACGAGGCCATCCATCTTGTCAAAGTCGATCGTAACGGTATCGTTGCTCATTTTTTCCTGATCTTGGTTGAGGGTTGGGGTTGGCAAACGCGAAAAAGCCCGCCGGCTTGAGTCGCCGGCGGGCTTGGGTATCTCTCGATCTGGATGGCCGTTTAGTTCAGGCCATGGCAGTCCGCCGGCATGGGGGTCCCGTGATGGTGGTGGTGACCGTGATGGCGGTGGCTCTGCATCTAGTTAAAACCATAAGGGAAAACCCATTTGGTGTCAAACGGAGCCGCCGCCGATCCTGAAAGTCCCGCCGTTATGCATCTCCGGCCGCTTGGGCCTTAGCTGCCGCTTGGCCATTCTCCTGATGTAGCAAATCGATGGCGCGCTGGTAGAGCCGGTTGCGCACTTCGAGCCGCTCGGATGCGCGGGTCACGTAGCGCACGTGAATCTCGATGCCGGAGCCGGAGGGACGCAGATTCACCAGCGGAGCCGCGCTGAACCGGCTCAAGCCGTCGTCGCGGGCACCGCGTTTCCACTCCTGTTCCGCCACGCGTGCATTCTCTGCCGTTTCTTCCTCCACCGCCTTGTGCATGTGCTCCACCACCCTTCGCGTGTCCGCTGAGGCGGGGATGCTTAAAGTGATCTCATCCCACATCCACTGCCCGGCTGTGGAGAAGTTGAAGTACTGTCCGCGAATCGCAAAACTGTTGATGAAGGCGATGCGGCGGCCGGTCGGATGCCCTCTGTCCGCCAGATCCCCGGTTTCTAGCAGCGTGGTGCTCATCAGGCCGATCTCGGTCACTTCGCCGCTCACACCGTTGATCTCCACCCAATCGCCGATGCGAATCCCATTCTTGCCCATGAGAACGAACCAGCCGAAAAACGCCAGGATGAAGTCCTGCATGGCGATGGTCAGCCCGGCGGTGACCAGGCCCAGAATCGTGGACATTTGCTGTGGCTGGCCGAAGACCACCAGCAGAATGAGCAGGACGCCGACGGCCTGGATTCCCAACTGCAGGACGGAACGCAGGGTGCGCATCTGCCTGCGGTCGAGCGCGGGGTTGGCCATCAGCCGCCGCACCAGCGCATCGCAGAGCACGATGCAGATCACGATGAAAGCGATCAGCGACAGCGACAGCAGAATCAGATGCAGCAGAATACGGTGTTGCAGAAGCACCTGCGCCAACCACCTGCCATAAACAGCCGCAAGCTGCTGCTGGGTTTGAATGCGATCGTTGCAGATGGAGAGCAGTTGGCGCTGCTCGCTGCGCTCGATGATGCCGGCCAGTTTCGATGCATGACCCGATGTATCGCCACCCGGCGCAGCCGCGCCGGCATTGGCCTGCGCCTCAAGTTCCTTGTGCTCGGCAATCAGAGTGGCGATATCGGCCTGTGCCTGCTGCATCGCCTGCTGGATCAGCGCGTAGCGGTCGAGCTGACTTTTCCACGCCTTCAACCGGCTGGCCAGCGTCCCGTGCTGCCGGACAGAAAGAACGGCTACCTGACCATCGCCGTGCGCCGCGCTGTCAAACTTGCGCATCAACGCCTCATGAGCGGCAAGCTCGCTTTGGATTTGAGCACGGTTGTCGCCCGATGCGCGATCCAGTTCCTCCTGCGCTTCGGCCATTTCGTCGGAGTCGAGCGTCAGTTGGGCTTTGGCTACTTCAAGATCGTCGTCGCCGGCGTCCGGCTGCGCGGCGCTTTTCGCCGGGCTGGGCTGGGAACCGGATGCGGGGCTGAGCCGTTTGACCAGCGCCAGGTCTTCCTGGATGAGTTGCTCAAGCTGTTCCAACCTCTGCGAAAGCGCCAGCGCTTCTCCCGTGAGGTTGCGATGCCGCGCCTGCGCGCTGGCCACGCGCAACGCTGAGGCAAAAGCCTGGTCTACTTCGTGATCGGCCAGGCGCTCGGCTTCATGCGCGAACTCAGTTTCCTCGGCGGTCACGGCCAGCGGCGCCAGCGCCTGGGCCGTCTGCCAAGGTCGCTGATCGACGAGGGTCTTCTGGTTCCCAGCAACGCCGTCGGCCTTGCTTTGGCCGGCGAGAAATGGAAGATGTGCCATAGCGTCCCGCGTAGTCCAGGCGAAGACCAGACACAAGCACAGAAGAACCACCATCGTGAATAGAAAAATGAGGCTGGCCCGGCCAAAGACACGGTTGCCGGCGCCGCCCTCGGGAACGGGAGCAACAGGAAGGATTGCCATGCATCGATTGTGGCAGGCGATTGTGCTTCCACGCTAAAAAACTGAATGGATGCTTCGCCCGCCGCTCCACCGGCCTTCCCGAGCGGCGGATTGAGCGAACAAAACACGAATCCCCCGCGCAACCCATGCAATCGTAACATCCCTGCATATCCGGATCGAGCGCGGCCTTTTCCCGCAGCCGGCTTGCGGATGGCTCAAGACCAGGCAGAGAATGGAGCCGTGCGGGCACAAGCGCGATTCGCGGCATGGGCGGTTGCAATCCTTTGCGCATCCCTGGCTGGGATCGCGCAGAACCAGGATCGGGACCTGTATCGGGCCTCAAAAACCTCCGCGACGGCCCCGCGGCCCGAGGCGCGCACCGATCTCAATCACGCCAGTGTGGATGAGTTGTTGAAGGTTCCCGGCATGACACCCAGTTGGGCCTCGCGCATCATGCGCTTCCGGCCCTACCGCACCAAGCAGGACCTTGTGGATCGCGGCGTGGTGACCGGCCAAGTCTACGACCGCATCAAGGACTATGTGATAGCACACCGCGAGAAACAGTGATTGCGTTGAATCTCTCCGGAAACGAAGAAGGTTGAGGGGGACGAGCTTCAGCCCGCTCCCCCTCAACCAAAACCGCGTGATTCGACCTGTTCTATGCTTCAGCCGGCACTTCCGCGATCGGATCCCCGCGCTTCAACAGCCGGCTCAGAATCACATAAAGAACCGGGATGAAGAACAGGTTGAGCATCGTGGAAAGCAACATGCCGCCCACGATGGTGGTTCCTACCGACCGCCGTCCCAGTGCGCCCGCGCCAGTGGCGAAGACCAGCGGCAAAATGCCCAAGATGAAGGCAAACGAGGTCATCAGAATGGGCCTGAGACGCAGTTCCGCCGCTTCGATGGCCGCCTCGGCAATGGAGCGGCCCTTGCGGCGCAGTTGCTCGGCAAACTCGACAATCAGAATCGAGTTCTTCGCCGAGAGGCCGATCAGCATCACCAGACCGATCTGGCAGTAGACGTCGTTGGACATGCCGCGCAGTGCGATCAGTCCCAACGCTCCCAACACCGCCATGGGCACCGCCAGCAGGATGATGAAGGGCAGCGCGAAGCTCTCATAGAGCGCCGAGAGAGTCAGATAGATGACCAGGATTCCCAGCCCGAAGATGAGAATCGCTTTGCCGCCGGACTCGATCTCGTCCAGCGTCAGTCCCGTCCACTGGAAAGTCATGCCCGGCATCATCGTCTTCTTGGCCAGATTCTCCATGGAGGCGAGTCCCTCTCCTGAGCTGTAACCAGGTGCGGGCGAGCCGTCGATCTCCACCGCGCGGAAGAGGTTGTAGTGGGTAATCACCGGCGGACCGGAGCTCTCCACCACGGTGGTCAGATTGTCCAAGGGGACCATCTCGCCGGAGTCCGAGCGCACATAGTAGTTGTGCAGGTCCTTGGCCGTCATGCGGAAGGGCTGGTCCGCCTGCACATAGACGCGATAGGTGCGGTTGTTGTAGTCGAAGTCGTTGATGTACTCCGAGCCCATGAAGACGCTGAGCGTGGTGGTGATCTGCGAGAGCGGAATGCCCATCGCCTTGGCTTTCTCGCGGTCGATGGTCACCAGCATCTGCGGATCGTTGGCTGAGAAGGTGGTGATCAGGCCGGTCAAATCCTTTTGCGCCCGGCTCGCGCTCACAATCTGGTGAGCCACGCGGTCCAGGTCGCTGAGCGTGTTGGCGCCCTGGTCCTGGAGCATGAACTGAAAGCCGCCGTAGCTGCCTACGCCCTGCACCGCCGGCGGTTCGAAGATGGCCACCAGGCCGCCGTTGGGCGCAAACATCAGGCTTTGCAGCTTGGGTGAGAGATTGGCCACAATGTCCGCGGCGGAGTGGCCCTTGCCGCGCCGCTGATCGGAGGGCGTGGTCGAGATAAACATCATGCCCGCATTGGAGGCCGCGCCGGAGAAGCTGAAACCCATCACGGAAAAAGCGCCCGCGATGTCGGGATTCTGCCCCACAATGGCCTCCGCGCGATCGGCCAGGGACGTGGTGTAGGCAAGCGAAGAGCCCGGCGGCGCCTGCACGATCACCATCAGAAAGCTCTGGTCTTCCTGGGGAATGAAGCCGGTGGGGACGTGCTCGTAGGTCCAGACCGTGGCGCCCAGCCCGGCAAAGAAGAGCAGCAGCAACAGGTAGCGCAGTTGCAGCGCGACATGAATGGACCTGGCATAGCTGCTGGCCATCCAGGTGATTGTCTTGTCCGCGCCGTGAATGAAGGAAGCAAAGGCGCGCGACACCGGACGGATGTGCAGAAAATCCAACTGGTGCGGACGGTCCTCTTCGCCGCGAAGGAACATCGCCGACAGCGCCGGCGACAGCGTAAGCGCATTGAATGCCGAGATTGCGATGGCAAATGCGATGGTCAGCGAGAACTGCCGGTAGAGAATGCCGGTGGTGCCGGGGAAAAACGAAACCGGCACAAAGACCGCGATCAGCACCAGCGATGTGGCGATGACCGCGCTGGTCACCTCGCCCATGGCCCGCGACGTGGCCTCGTGGGGATTCGAGTGCTCCATGGCGATGTGCCGCTGCACATTCTCGATAACCACGATGGCGTCGTCCACCACCAGTCCCGTAGCCAATGTAATGCCGAAGAGCGTGAGCGAGTTGATGGAGAAGCCGAAGATCTTGATGAAAGCAAAGGTGCCGATCAGCGAAACCGGAATCGTGACGGCGGGAATGATAGTGGCGCGCCAATCCAGCAGGAAGAGGAAGATGACTCCGATGACGATGAGGATGGCCTCGGCCAATGTCACCAGCACCTCGCGGATCGAGTCGCCGACCACGGTGGTGGAATCGAAGGCGATGGCGTATTCCAGCCCTGGCGGAAAGCTCTTCGAGAGCTCCTTCAGAGCAGCTTTGGCCTGGCGGTCCACTTCCAGCGCGTTGGCGTTGGAAAGCTGCTCCACGCCGATGCCCATCGCGTCGCGCCCGGTATATTTCAGCGAAGAACTGTAGTCCTCGGCGCCGACCACCGAGTGGCCCACATCCTTCAAGAGCACCAGGCCGTTGGAGGAATTCTTCACGATGATATTGTCGAATTCGGCGGGACTCGTGAGCCTGCCCACCACGCGCACCGGCACCTGAAACGCCTGCTTCGAATCCGAAGGCGGCTGCCCGAGCTGCCCGGCGGGAATCTCTACGTTCTGTTCCACCAGCGCGTTCACCACATCGGTGGCCGTCAGGCCGCGGGCAGCCAGCCGTACCGGGTCGAGCCAGACGCGCATGGCGTATTTGCGCTCACCGAAGATCATCACATCGCCCACGCCCGGCACGCGCTTGAGCGCATCCTTCACATAAACGTCGAGGTAGTTGGAGATGAACTCGGGCGAATAGCGCCCGTCCCGCGCAAAAAAACCCGCGCCGAAGACGAAGTTGCTGTTGGACTTGGTGATGCTGATGCCGGTCGAGTTCACCGCTGCGGGCAGCCGTCCCTGCGCGCTGGCCACGCGGTTCTGCACGTCCACGGCCGCGATATCCAGGTCGTAGCCGGTCTTGAAGGTCGTGGTGATCGAGCTGGTGCCGCTGTTGGTGCTCGACGAACTGATGTAGCGCATCCCCTCGACGCCGTTGATCGACTCTTCCAGTGGAATGGTGACGGCCTTCTCGACCGTGTCGGCGTTCGCGCCCACATAGTTGCTGGTCACCATCACCTGCGGCGGCGCAAGCGTGGGATACATGGCGATGGGCAGGTTGGGAATGCACACCGCCCCGGCCAGAATGATCAACAGCGCGCAGACCGTGGCGAAGACCGGCCGGTGGATAAAGAAATCGACAAACAAGATGAACCTTCCTTTTCGGCTCTGCGGAGGTATCCTCGGCCGGATACCCAACAAGAACTCCGTGCCCCATCCTTTCGCTTTTTTCTGGCGAAAGGGTGGGAAACCATCACCTCACCCGGCCCCATTCATCGGGAGCAGTTCATTCCTCAGGCACCGGGCAACAGTACAACCGGCATGCCGTTCACCAGAAACTGCGTGCTCGAAACAACCACCCGGTCGCCGGCATTCAATCCCGATGAGATGGAATAGGCATTGCCCACGGTGTCGCCCAGCGTGACTGGCGTTTGAACGGCCAAATTGTGTCCGCCCTGCTGCCGCACCACAAATACAAAGCTCTGTCCGCCCTGGCGCGTCACCGCCAGCACCGGAATCACCGCCATCGGCGTCGTGGCCCACACCACCCGCGCCTTGATCATCTGCGCGTTGCGCAGAATCTCCGGCGAGGCGTGCACCGGGGCCTTCACCAGAATCCCCTGCAGTGTGGGGTCCACCTGCGGCGAAAGAAAATCGATCTTCGTCTTCTCCAGCAGCTTGCCGCTGTTGTCCATTAGCTCCACGTCCAGCCCTTGGCGCACCTGGCCGGAGCGCTCGGTGGGAACGTAGATATACGCCTCCAGATCCTTATACTCATCCACCGTGGTCAGCACGCTGGGCGGAGAGTTCATGGGCGCCACAAAATCGCCCAAATGCACCGGAATGTCGCCCACCACGCCGTCGAAAGGCGCGCGGATGGTGTAGTAGGCGAGTTGTTCCTCCTGCGACTTGCGCAGGTTCACCGCCGACTCGTAATCTGCCTTCGAGTTGTCGTAGGACTGCCGCGCCTGGTCGTAAGCGTCGCGGCTGGTCACACCCGCTTCAAACAGCTTGCGCTGCCGCTCGATTTCCACCGCGTTGTAGTCGTAGACGGCCTTTTTCTGCCGCTCCGTCGCGCGCGCCGACTCCACCGTGGCAAGCTGGAGTCGCGGATCGATCTGCATCAGCACTTGGCCCGCCCGCACACGGTCGCCCGACGCGACGCGAATCTGCGTCAGCGCTCCCTGCACCTGCGGTTCCAGAGTGGCCGAGCGGCGCGACTTGATGGTGGCCACGTATTCGCTGGTCTGCGCCACCGGCGAGAGCGCGACCGCGACCGTCTGCACCGGCATGCCCTGCATCTCCGCCCCGGCCGGCGCGGCCTGCTTCTTCTGGCACCCGATAGCCACCAGCCCCATCAAAACAAAACAACTCATGCCAAAAATGCGATTCAACACCTTCATCCTCACTCGATCTTTCCTCTGTTCGGGCCTCTTCAGGCGGGAACTCCGCTGTATGCCAGTCATGATTGCAATGCCGGGAGCAGGTCTGCTCCCTCCAGGTCAACTTCCGCTTCTGAGACGATGTGCGGGTGTACCCCCAGGCGGTGAAAAATCGTCTAATTTACGTCTTTTCTATCTGACGACCGGAACCCGGTCATTGACGCAAAAAAACGCTGCGGACCTCCACCCCTCAGCCAACAAGCCGCAAAACAGTCCGACGTTCTCCCTTTGCGGCAAACGGTTCGTCCCGCCATCCATGACGGCCGCTCCATCAGCATGGTTCTCCCGGCCTCGCCGCCCGCGGGTCACCGCCTTCTTCTGATACGGCGAACAACCTGCCAAGGTTCCCCGCCACTCCTCAAAGAATAGCGCAGGCCTCGCTGCCGGAACTGTGCCAGAGCCACCTCGGGAGCGCTCCCAGCCCGTCCGGTAGTGCTCCCGAGCCGCTTCTTGGGTACTCCGGCGGGTGCTCCATGGCGGCTTCGCGCCGACTCTACGGTTCAGCCAACGCAACCGCCCGCCCACCCAGCCGCTTATCCGTTTTGGGGCCTTTCTTTGACATGAACCCCCTGAGTTGGTAGCCTTCAGAAGGGCGCACTCGGCCAATTCACGCCGCTTTTTGCCCTCTCAGCGTCCCCGTCGTCTAGCCCGGCCTAGGACACCGCCCTTTCACGGCGATAACACGGGTTCAAATCCCGTCGGGGACGCCAATTAAATCAACAACTTAGCTAAACCAATTTACCGCTTGGGACCACTTCGGGACCAGTTGGTGACTATGCGAGCTTCCTCTGCAGCTTGCCACCCGCTTTCGCGTCGTTTACGACCGTGCCCTTCTTTGTGTTCTGCGGCCTACGCAATACCTTCACAATTCGCAACTGCGCTTTCCTCTTATCCTGCATGCGGGCTTGCGCATACGTGTCCATCGTGATCTTCGAGCTTGCCTGGCGAAGAAGTTCCTGGACAACTTTCACGTTCTCCCCGTTGGCGGTAAGGAGGCTCGTGTAGGTGCGGCGGAAGGTATGCCACGAAACTCGCTTGTTGATCCCCAGTCGCTTGACCAGGGGCTGAATGTGGTACTGCATGACCTTCGACAACCAGACGGGCTGCTTACCGCGTTTCTTGCCTGCACGCGCACTGTCGGAAGCAAACACCCAGTCGCCAGGTTCTCGATAGGGCGTTAAACGATACCAAATCAGAAGAACTTCAGCGGTGTACTCGTCGATGGGCACAGGTTTCGCTGAGGCTTCGGTCTTGCAGCGGCCCGTCACCTGATCGACAACTGACCGCAACACATTCACCAGAAGATTCTCGAAATCGATGTCTCCCCACTTCAGGCCTGCCAGTTCCCCGCGACGAAGTCCCGTAATCATGTCCAGAGAAATCAGCGCATTCTCCCGTATGCTGAGTTCGGAAAGGATGCTCTGCATTTCCGAAAGCTCAAGAATGTCAGGCGTCTCCTGACGTTTCCCGCTCTGGCGAACACCGGCCTTGCGAGCAGGCCCAGCGATCGGGTTGGTGGCGAAGATATTCCACCGGATTGCGTGGTTAAAGAGAACGCTCATGAGGTTGCGAATCTTTACCCTTGTGCCCGGGGCGAGCGGCTGGAGCTTTTCGACCACGTCTTCGGTCGATGCTCCCTTCCGTTTGCGGCGCGGCTTCTTCTTCAGGCTGCGAAGCCACTTCTCGACCTCCCCGGCGACGATCGTCTCCAACTCCACCTTGTCCCACCGGGGCTCGATCCAGGACTTCAAAACGTGGTCATACCTGTCCTTTGTCGACCAGGCCCGCTCATTCTCGTCAGGTTCATTCACTTCCTTCTGGCCCTGGTCGGGCACCTCCTTGTCATCCGGCATTTCCATGAGGCGGAAGTGGGCGATAAGATCGCCCATGGTTCGAACATTGTGAGGCCCTGGACGATATGCATTTGCGGCGAGGCGCCAGGGCTTAACGATTGCTTCAGCTTGTTCCAGGGTTAGAGAATCGACTCTGCCGACTTCCCGTTTTCTCCGGATGAGTTTAGCCGCAGGCTCCGGCAGTTTTTCCGACCAGCGGAACACGTAGCAGGGAATTCCGCTCCCATTGTTCACAATACATAGCTTCCCATTTTCTCGCGTCATAATCACCAGCCTCCTTTGCTGGGAGGCGCGAAGTGCATCGGTATCAAAATGGTACCCGAAAAACGAATTCGCGCTAAAGCTCTTACAATTCGATGTTGCTTAATCGCGCACATTCGTGCGGCTCTTCGGCCCGGTGCAACTCATCATCTTGTCCCGCACCTCTGAAAGCAGGAAGCGCCAACGTATTCGCTCGTTCATACCTGGCAACGGATGAGCAGGAATTTTCCCTGCTGCCGCGTAGCGAACCGCCGTTGCGGGGTCTATCCTGAGATACAAAGCCACGACTTCAGCAGTTACCCACGGCTCGAATCTCGAAAGATCGAAGCCATTCCGGCGCAACTCGTCCAGTTCGCGAGTCGCCACCAGCTTGTTTTTGGACTGAGTGCGATCAAGACTTTTCGCGTGCTTCTGCCGCCTAGCTGAATCGGACTGCCGATGGCCGCACAAACGCTCGGATTCGTCAGCTTTCTCCCCGAAAGAGGGTGGCATCGGGGCTTCGAATTTTGGCATCTTCGGGTTCACTGTGCAAACAGTAGCCGAAGGGGACCGCCCAGGTGAACGCCTACGAGAGCATTATTTGCGCGGACCCATCATTTTTTTGAGATTGACCCAGTTCAGAAAGGCTGAGAACGGGTTACCGCGCCGAAGAGATATCTTCTACCAGGTTGCGGGTTGGCGGGAACGGCTTCGGGAGATCATTTTTGTGGCGTTTCGCGGAGAACGGCAACTGGTGCGAGCAGGAAAGTTGCCGGATGCATTGGGGTGCGCGCAGATCAGCCGAAGCTGAGATTGGGGCTAACAATGTACTTGCTACAAGCAGTCGGTACAGCGACTGGCTGAGGGACGAAAAGGGGATAATGAGCAGGTCTGCTCATTATCCCTCTCCGAAGAAGTTGCGCTGTAGGGTGGTTTCGGTGATAGCGAGGCATCCCGGCGACTGCCTATTCCGCACTCGTCAAATCTCATGTCTAGCAAAGCCACTCCTTGCGCAGCCGGGGCGGCGCAGGCGGGACGCACTCAACGCCGGCCCTGATTTCACTGTCGCCCTGGTCGGCGCCAAGGGATCTCTGCACCAAGTGCTTAGTCAGATAGTCAAAGATCTTCGCCTTCTCGCTGGGCGGAAGCCCGGCCAGCACGGCGTTGAATTGGAGATCGCAGTTTAGAATTACGCATTTCGGTCAAAGCGGTGCGATTTCTGGGCTTCAAGGCACACTCCCCTTTGCCATGCTCGGCATCGGAACTCCACTCCGTTTGGTCATCGCGGTGCGGGATATCCTCGCTGGTGTAATCAGCGGAAGCGACTTCGGAAGATCAAGCGCGCCAGCAGTTGCTCAATGCCGCCCAGATGCCGTTTGTGTTTCAGTGGATTTGGCGGATAAGGGCGATTTGCTTGCGCCGCAGACGTTGACCAGGAGACAGACGAGCATAACCGAAGCTCTGCGGGCCATCGGGTTGAAGGGGCTATCACGGCCTCGACGAAGCAACCTCTCGTGGGAGCAGTGCTCCGCGGCATCCGCCGTGCGAAGGGCGTCGCGTCAGGCCCCAATCGAAAGGACCCGCTTCTCACCGCGCAACTCAAACAACTGGTTGCCGCCTGCGGAAATGATCTACAGGGGCCGCGGAATCGCGCTTTGATTCTCGTTGGGCTTGCGGGCGGTGGAATCCGGCGCTCTGAACTCGCAGTTAGCGGTTGCCCTGCGGTCGAGTTCTGCGCAAGCGCACTAATCTATCATCAGGGCCGCAGCAAAACTGACCAGAAGGGTGGTGCCCGTCGCAGGGTTGGCATATCCTGGGGCGCGGATCCCGAGAGCTGCCGGTTCTTGCACTGCGCCGGTATCTGGACAGCAGTGAGATCACGACGGGCCCTGTTTTCCGTGCGGTTCGCCGGCGGGATGGCCGGCAGGTGATCGACGCTAGCGGATTGAGTGCGGGCGCGGTGAACTACATCATCAAGCGCCTTGCGCGGCGGGCTGGCCTTGAAGACGACCGGTATGGGGCACACAGCCTCCGCAGCAGCGTCTGCGCCCAGGCAGCGATGTTCGGCGGTGCGGGCGGCCGAGCAAGCGACCGCGCGGTGATGAAGCAGAGCGGACACACAAGTCTGAAGTCGCTGGATCGCTACGTGCGGCTGGAGTTCAGTGAGAATGCGGCCGCCAGTCTCGGACTTTAGCGATGACCCAAAGGGCACTTGCGAGAAACGTCTATTCTCGCGAGTTCTTTCGGAAGTGCCCTCCAAAAAAACTTTTTGGCTCCCGCCTGAGTCCCCCCTCCGCACACTCCATCCACCTCCCTGCTCGCCCTTGCTCCAACCCACTCACCCAAAATACCTGTGGGCACGATGACCAATCCTGCTACCCCGCAGTACTGCGCCTTCGGACCCACAACCGACCTCATGAAAGGAAAATATGCTCAGGCCGGAGTCCGCAGTGTCCACCCTCGGGATCGAGCCAGACGTAGCTAGATACTCACTGCAGCCGCTCTACGAGGACGACGGCCAGGAGTGGCGTTCAAGTTGCGCTTCCGCTTTACGCGACTCTGGAGTGCGATCCTTGCATGGCCCGACGCCGGTCTGCGCAGTTCACCTGCTTGAGCAATTGGGACCATCATCGAATTCTGGTAAGCGCCAGGGTCACGGCTAATGAAGCCGTATCACATTCCGAGAATAGAAAGCACATTCCATCATCGCTGCCAACGACATAGCGTAGCCCTGTGCGATGCAAAATCTCGGCCCAGGCGGAACTGTTTTGATCCTGAGGACCGGCGCTGCCACCACCCTCGTAGTTTGGTAATTCGAACCCAATCCTCTCTGAGAGTCGATCTATCTGCTCCCGTAACAGGATCAGCAGCAGGGGACCATCGACATTACTCTCTTCGACTGCTTGTTTCACGGCCTCCTTCGAACCGAGAACATTGACAAGAAAAGGATCATGGAATGGATCAGTAATGAAGGCATCTTGAAGGCAAATCCGTGGAACGAGATGAACGTCTTCACTAATTGCGTCCGGGTAATCTTCAATCTCCAACACAAGCTCGTGTTCGCGAGCGAATCGCTCCAGGCGTCCGGGTATCTCTTTCGGAGGCGAGAGTTTGCTCGTTGCCGTTCCGGATTCCTGCTTCCTTGCTGGCGATAGCAGGCCATTCGTCGGATCGCCGCCGGGTAGGAGCACCGGAACAGCAGATGTCGTCTCCAAGAGGTGGATACGTTCTCTCATCGGCCATCTTTGTATCCGGAGATCAGGTGGAAAGTTCTCCAAGAGGACCCCATGGCTATCCCTCCAGCCGCTACTCTTGCAATGATCCAGTTTGAATGGGCTTCCATCTTGGAGCGGCGCGCCGCCCAATTGCTTAAGGAAGAAGACCGTTGAAAAATCTTGACACCGCCCTTTGATCACGCGTGCCCATTCGATGTCGAAAGGGCGTGCTTCGGATCCCGACTCACCACCGACGATCACCCAATCGATACCGGTCAATTCAATGTCTGGCATGTTCTCGAGAAGTGGCTCGCAGGAAATGAAGCGCAGCGTCGCAGGTATGCGACGGAGAGCCTCAATTCGCGGGTATCCGTTTTTGCGGTTCTCCACCGTAACGCCGAGCCACACGTTGCGATAACCTGTATCCCAGTCAGCAGGAAGAAATTCGGCAATGTGTTGTGGCCGCTTGGTCAAAATCAGCCAAGTAAGGTGCGGGGTCTGGCGAAAGAGTTCCCACATCCTTATCCGTGCGTCTTTGTCGCCTAGCCGGTCGAAGATGTCGCACAAATCGCCCGCAAATACGAGCCAACGCTGCCCATCTTTGCCGACTCGTCCAGCACAAGCCTTATCCTCCCAGCTCAAAGGATCACGCCAAGTCTGGGTTGCAGTCACCTGGCGCGGCGCCTTGTCACCCCAGGTGCCACCATTCCATTTTCGGAATTTGTTCTGCGCCTCTGCGTAACAGTGATCGCAACCGGGACCAGCGTGCGTGCAGCCAATCCATGGATTCCAAGTGGAGTCCACCCAAGATATCTTTGTGAATTCGCCCATGTACAGTTCCCCATATTCAATGTGAATGGCGGCCGCCCAATGTCGGTCAAGTTTTTCTCGTTGCCTAAGTTGAAGGACTTTGCGTGCGACGATCCATGGAATAACTATCGGCTATTCGTCGGTTTCATTCAGTTCACTGCAACGTGCGAGCGCGGACTCGATGACTTCGCGCCTTCGAGCCCATACTCCTTCATGCAACCGACCAACGACGCCATCTCAATCTCCTGCCACTGTCGATCTGCTGCCTGTGGAAATCTATCAACAGGTTACGCGGGTACGTGCTGGTAACTAATTCATCTCGAATCTGCACGAGAAAGCTCTCCGCTCCGCTTTCCTCAATCGCTTCGAACGTGACTCCGTCAATACCCGGTGCCCCGCGGTTGCTTCTCGCCATCTGGTAGGCTTCCCGCAAAGTCTCTATCCTGCAGACGTGGACGTATAGTCCCCAGAAACGCCAAAACGGTTCTGCCTTCGCCTTGACATATAGACTCCTTCTCAGGTCCTGCATACTGATGGGCGCGTTTGTCATTTCACCCTTGCCTCCCGTTTTGTTAGAGCCATTACAAACAGCAGGGCCTCTTCGCTCTGCGGGCATTACTCCGCTTCCTCGCTACTACAGACCCGGCCGAATCCCTCTCGCCTTCCACCGACTCCCGATGTCACCGGTTATACGGCTTCCCTGCTCCGCCAATTTCTCAGCGGGGCGAGGAGGGCTTCTCCTGTTGCATAGCATGACCTTGCCACCGTGCTGTCCCTACCAACCCCGCCGAAGCGTTTCGCCGCATCGGTCCGTGCGACGCTCCATGCTGCCTTCGCCTGAAAACGGGAGGCTCGGCCTTCGGGCTTTGTCCTTTCGAGGCCATATGGGATTACTGCATTACGGCCCGGCGACTCGCTCACCATCCTTTTCAGATGGCTTTGTCAATAGGCTTCAGGATGTTCAGTTTCCTTCCTTCCTGCTATTCAAGCTACGGGGCTTGAACTTTTACCCCGGTGAGACTTGCTCCCACTGATCATGCCAGCCTTCGCTGGACGCACCGTTTTCGGGGAGTAATCTCTTTCTGGCTGAAGCATCCATCTCTCCCCGGTCCCCAACTGCGAGGGACCGGAGCCACCCGCCCATGTTGGGCAGGCACCCCGCGGAAGATCGGAATCGTGTGTGCCGGGGCGCGTCTCTCCTCCGGAAGTACTATCTCTAAGTGCACCTTTCTATCGATGCGTGCAAGACGCGCAAGAGATAGCCTACGTGGTACTCATCCTTTGGACACGAGGCCATTGATGAAACGCATTTTTCTGCTTCTTTGTCTTGCGTTGACAATAGCGGTTCAGCCATATGCCGCAGGTCAAAGCGCAACCGCCTCTTTGAGGGGCGTCGTCACGGATACAACCAAGGCTGTTGTGCCGGGCGCTGAAGTCGTGATCACGTCGATCGGCACAGCCCAGCGGCACGTAGAGCGAACCGACAGCCGTGGTGAGTTCTCGTTTCAGGAGTTGTTCATCGGCGACTACCGGGTCGAAGTACGGTCCGCGGGCTTCGCAGCCTGGGTCAACTCGGGGATACACCTCGATGTTGGAAACCAGTCACAGATTGCCGTACAGCTTGTTCCCGCGACTGACCAGCAGACCGTCGAGGTAAGCGCTGAGGCCGCCGGATTGCAAACCAATGAGATCGCGCAAGGCGCGGTGGTGAGCGAGACAGAGATTGCGAATCTGCCACTCAACGGGCGCAACTTCTCCCAACTGGGCATTCTTCAGCCTGGAGTACGTCCGACCTCCTCGGGTTTGACGGTGCAGGGCAACTTCCGGCGGGTAGGCCAAAATTATGAAGTCAACGGCATGCGGCCGGAATCCAACACATTTCTCGTGGACGGCATGCGCGACATCAACCGCATGGACGGGGGGTACGCGTATCGGCCGCCCGCCGATACGATGGCGGAGTTCCGCATTTTGACCACGACCGCGCCGGCTGAGTTCGGAGGAACCAGCGGGGGCATTACCACGATCGTTACCCGTTCAGGCACGAATCAGTTTCACGGAACGCTGTATGAGTTTCTGCGCAACGACGCGCTCAATGCCAACAATTACTTTGCGCCGCGGATGGAAGAGCTGAAGCAGAACCAGTTCGGCGGCACGATCGGCGGCCCCATGGTGCACAACCACGCCTACTTCTTCGCGTACTACGAAGGTCTCCGCGAAAATCAGGACATCACGCATGGCGTGGTGGTGCCGACGGTGGCGGAACGCGCTGGCGACTTCTCGGCCGATGGGCCCATTCTTTTGAATTCCACGCGGACTCCCTTGGGCAACAATCTTTCCGGTCAGATCAACGCGATCACCGCGAAGTACCTCCAGTTCTTTCCCATTCCCAACACGGCAGAGAATCCACACCTGGCCCAAACCACAAACCTGAGCCAGAACAACAGCGACCAGGGCGGCATAAAGGCAGACTGGCTGCCGCGCGGCGCGGATGTTCTGAGCGCGCGTTACAGCTACTCGACGACGGGACTCCGCTGCCCGTATTCGGAACTCGGCGCCGATGTTCCAGGGTTTCCGGTGGGCTACTTCGCCAACACACACCTGGGCGGATTGACTGAAACGCACACCTTTTCTCCGCACACGGTGTCGACAGCGAATGTGAGCTTCTTTCAGAGCCACATTGTTCTCGATAAGCGCTTCTCCGGATTCTCTCCGCAGGCATTTGGCTTTGGATACGCCTCGACATGGGCCGCGGCCACGGGCGCGCCACTGATCATGACCCAGGGCTATTCCAACGTGGGCGATCCGATCATCAACCCGCGCGACAGCGTCCAGAACGACTACGCATTCAGCGCGAACCTGGCCCACACGCAGGGCAAACACGTCACCAGCTACGGTGGGCAATTCCGCCGGACGCAGATCAATGGCTACCAGTCGAACTTCGCATCGGGCACCTTTTCCTTTACC
>JBEKTO010000055.1:0-25409 GCA_049515995.1 Occallatibacter sp.
TGAAGTGTCGGGGCTTGACTTTACGGCTTACAGATCGTCTCGAATCCGTGAGGGGTACGGGCTTTTTACTGCGAGCGGAAAAAACTCGTCCGGACGGTAGGCCGGGACTTTAGTCCCGGCGTAAGAACAATGGAATCAATGGGACTTCAGCCCCTGAGACATGATTTTCCGGAATCTTGGTCGAAGACAGACTCTTCCCGCAGCCTGTAGGGCCCGCACCCTTCATTCGCCGCTGGAATTGGGATGGATCGCGCTGCTCATCGCGCCCTTCCATTTGGTCCGGCGCTCCGCCAAGCTTTATACTCATCTCCCGTACACTGCCCGGTGAGCCGGCCGTCGAAAGCGCCGATCCTGGGGCAAGGAGCAAGACTCATGGCTGCGATCACACCCATTCAGGAAGCGGAGCTCGAATTCGATAACGGCAGCTTCGATTCAGCCGGCTTTGCCGCCCAGACGCTCTCCACTTGGCAGGCTCTGGCCGCGGTCATCGACCATACCCTGCTCAAGCCCGACGCCACCCGCGAACAGATCGAGAACCTCTGCGACCAGACCATCCGCTACCGCTTTGCCTGCGCCATGGTCAACCCGGTATGGGCCTCCACGGCCGTCGCCATGCTCAATGGCACCGGCATTCCCGTTGGCGTGGTCATCGGCTTTCCCCTGGGCGCTTCGCTGGTTTCCACGCTGCGCCAGGAAGCGGCCGCGCTCACCCGTCTCGGCGCGCGCGAGCTGGATATGGTTCTCCCCATCGGCCAGCTCAAGAGCGGCAACCACCACGCCGTCCATCACGCCATCCACGCCGCGGCCACCGTCGCCCATCATCACGGAGCCCTGCTCAAGGTCATCCTCGAAACCTGCCTGCTCACGGTGGAGGAAAAACTGCGCGCCGCCGAAATCGCCATCCAGGCCGGCGCGGATTTCCTCAAGACCTCCACTGGCTTTGCTGCCGGCGGGGCAACCCCGGTCGATGTAGCCCTGCTCCGCGGCGTGGCCGGCGCTCGCTGCGGCGTCAAGGCCGCTGGCGGCATCCGCACCCTCGCCGACGTGCGCACCCTCCTCGAAGCAGGCGCAAACCGCATCGGCGCCTCCGCCTCCGTCGCCATCGTCCGCGAACTCGGAGCGGACTAAAGCAGCAGACAGTTGTCAGTAGTCAGTTGTCAGTTGTCAGTTATTTGTTATCTGTTGCCGGCAGCCCGGGTATTTCGCTCCCTGAAGGAGCGAAACCATAGCGGAGGCTGGACTGTCGAGAGAAACCGGCAAGAACGGATTCCGGCGGCATTTTCAGCAATCCGCCCACAAGCAACGGAGAACCGACTACTGACGGCTGACCGCTGACGACGCAATCCGTTATCATTCCCTTCGACAGACCATGTCTTCCACTCCCCCATCCCCGCCCGAACCGCCCGAGCTCGAAGGCGACTATCGCCCCGCCGGCCCAACCAATCCGTGGGCGCATCTCGACCCCATCAACGCCCGCGTGGAGCCGGCCGATGTGGCCTATCTGATGCAGTTGGCCGAGGCGCTCAACACCACGCTCGACCTGCAAACTCTGCTCAACCGCACCTCCGAGCTGGTCCGCGCCGTCATCCATTACCGCATCTTTGCCATTCTCCTGCTCAACGACCGCACCCACGAGTTGCGCATGAGGTTCCAGATCGGCCACACGCCGCAGATCGAGCGCACCCGCATCCCCGTGGGCAAGGGCGTCGTCGGCCAGGTCGCCCTCACCCGCCAGCCCGTTCTGCTCAACGACGTTTCCAGCGCCGAAAACTACATCCCGGCCAACGCCGAAGTACGCTCCGAACTGGCGGTGCCCTTAATCGCCAAGAACCGCCTCATCGGCGTCATGGATCTCGAAAGCGAAGAGGCCGGCTACTTCCGCCCCGAGCACCTCCACCTGCTCACCCTCACCGCCTCCCGCATCGCCCAGGCCATTGAGAATGCGCGCCTCTACGCCCGCGTCTCCCGCCAGGCGCAAACCCTCGAAGTGCTCAACGAGATCGCCGTCGAGCTGGCCTCCATCCTTGACCTCGACCGCCTCTTTGAACGCATGGGCCAACTCCTCCGCCGCCTCATCGACTACCAAATGTTCACCATCATGCTGCTCGACGAGAAGGGCGAGACGCTCATTACCCGTTATTCCTGGCGCTTCGGCTACGCCCACGCTCCCTTGCGCCGCATCTCCGTCACCAGCGGCCTGGTCGGGGCCGCGGTGCGCGAGTGGCGCCTGGTCAATGTCCCCGATGTCCGCAAGGACCAGCGCTACGTTCCGATGAACCCCGAGACCCGCTCCGAGCTGATTGTGCCCCTCTTCTACAAGGGCCGCATCATCGGCGTTCTCGACCTCGAACACACCCGCGCCGGCTTCTTCCACGAGGAGCACGAACGCATGTTGACCACTCTCGCTTCCCAGGTGGCCATCTCCATCGAAAATGCCCGTCTCTACCAGGCCGTCCGCCGCCAGGAGGCGCAACTGGAGCGCGATATC
The DNA here is from genome assembly GCA_049515995.1 of Occallatibacter sp. Classification (GTDB taxonomy): domain Bacteria; phylum Acidobacteriota; class Terriglobia; order Terriglobales; family Acidobacteriaceae; genus Telmatobacter. Next base: position 2,489 of record JBEKTO010000055.1, read on the forward strand.
GCCATGGCCCGCGAGGTGCAACTGCGCCTGCTGCCGCCTGCCGCTCCCGAACACGATCACGCCGAGATGGCCGTCCGCTTTCTTCCCGCCCGCGCCATCGGCGGCGACCTCTACGACTTTGTCGATTACGGTCCCGGCCGCACCGCCATCGTCCTCGGCGACGTTAGCGGCAAGGCCGCGCCCGCGGCGCTCTTCGCCGCCCTGGTCAGCGGCATCATGCGCTCCGCCGCCGTGCAGCAGCCCGAGCCTGCCCGGATGCTCGCCCTGCTCAACGACGCACTCCAGGAGCGCAAGCTCGAATCGCAGTACGTCACCATGCTCTTCGCCCTCTGGAACGATGAAAACAGCACCCTCCAGGTGGCCAACTCCGGCGCCGTCCAGCCCATCTTCTGCCGCGGGGGCCAGTCGGTCGCCATCCGCGCCGAGGGCTTTCCGCTCGGCCTCTTTCCCAACGCCTCCTACGAAGAGTTCAACGTCGCCACCCAGCCCGGCGACGCCATCGTCTTCGTCTCCGACGGCATCCTCGACGCGGAAAACGAAGAGGGCGAAATGTACGGCCAGGACCGCCTCTCCGGTCTCCTGTGCGCCCACCGGGACCAAGCCGCCCCCGACATAGCCGACGCCATCCTCGCCGACGTCGCCCGCTTCCAGGGCGCCCACGACCGCTTCGACGACGAAACCATCATCGTCCTCTGCGTCCGCTGAAGCGGCTGGTATCGGAAAACAAAAAGGCCGGCTGAAGGAGAACCTCCGGCCGGCCTCTGGTGAATCGGTGAGTTGAGGAGCCAATTAGGATTAGTTGCGCGGATGCGCTTTGACCGCGCTCTCATCTACAGCAGTATCGCCCGCGGTATCCAGCGTTGCTCCCGCCGGAATCAGAGTGGTGGAAACCGTCCTTCCATCCTGAGAACCGGTGTAGACGGCGATCCGGGAAGCATCGATGCCCTTCTCGCCAACTAGATATGCCTTTGTGTTGACCGCGCGCTCCGCGGCAATCCTGTTGCCGTTCTTTTCTCCACTCGCCGCATTCCCTACGATGGCCAGCTTCGCATCGGAGTCGCGTTGAAGATTCAGCGCAATCTCATCCAGGCAGGCCTTCGCCTCGTTATCCACCCGGGACGGGCGCCGAGGATCCCGATCGAACTGAATGGCGCACAGATCGCTGGTAACGGGCTTTGGCGCGGCCACTGGAACCGCAACCGTCACTGTGGTTGTGCCTGACGCAGTCTGGCCCATGTCATCCGCCACATTGCAGGTCACCGTGACAATTCCAACCGGTGCGCCGGCAGAAGACAGCGTGGCCGTCGGGCCCGTTCCGCTCACAGAACCTGAACTCGAGCTGTAGCTGTAAGTGAGAGGACGATTCTGTGGGCTGATGCCGGTGGCCGTAATCGTGGAAGGATCTCCGGAGATGACAGTCGATGGATTGGCTGAGCAACTCACAGTCGGCGGTTCATAAGCCTTCACCGCATACGGCGCGGTGCAATCCGCATTCTCGCCCTGCTTGTCGCCCTCAGAGACGTGGCCTTTGAGCGTGTACGCGCCAGGGGCGACATTCCCAGTCGCGATCGTCGCGGTGCCTGCGGCTCCTGAAACCGTTCCCCCATCGACAGACCACGTGTAGACCGCCGTCTTGGCCGGGTTCAGATTCACAGCCGTGCCCGACGCCGCGATCGCGTCTCCCTGGAAGACAGCCGATGGGTTGACCGAGCAGGAGTAAGTCAGGGGTCCGAGTGCCGGCAGGCGAGGATTTCCTCCGAATCGGAAGACAATTCCGGCAGAAAGACGCACGTCGTTCTGCGTCCCGGTCGTTCCGGCCGAGTAATCCTGGAACCTGGTCATCAGGTACTCCGCTTGAACGATGCGAATGGCAAGATGACGGTGCACCTTCACGTCCACGCCACCGCCGGCGGTCAGGGCAAACGCGTTCTCATCGGGGAGAAGCGTGCAGCTGAACGAACAGTTGGAGAGTGTCACCTCGCTGGCATGAACCCCTCCGAACAGAACCTGAACAAAGGGAGTGATTCTGTCATGCTTCCGATAAGACAAGCGAGGGCCGAAGAGATAGCTGACGACGCCCCCGTTCGCGTCGTGTGTGTCGACGGTTGCGTTATATGCCCCCGTGAATCGGACCTCCGAGTTGGTGTAGTCGCCAACGTCGGCAACGATCCCCAGATAGCGGTTGAAGTTATAGGCGATGGACGCGCTGCCGCCATTCAGCCACACCAGCCGGTTTCCGGCGGCCAGCGTCGGCACAGCGCGCAGATACGAGTAGCCAAGGAACAGCTCTACCTTCGGAACGCCACCGTTCATGCCTGCCGAATACGGCGATGCCGGCGACATCGAGGCCGCCGGCATCGCAGCAACTGGCAGTGGGGCAGCCGGATCCGCGACAGCCGCGACGCTGGAATCTACAGCCTTCTCGTCGGCGGCCGGCGTCTTTGCCGCTTCCTCCGCACGCAGGTTCAACGCAGACATCAGGAAAACAGCAAATGCCGCCGTGGCAATCATCCTTGCGCTCAATCTCATTGTCGCCTCCCGAACTGCTCGTCGCGATCACCGAAAATCTCTGCGCCGGGTTGACTCGGCGCGAATAGGAAACGCCAAACCTCGCATTCCCTGAAACCGGCTGAGACCGCCCTGACGGACGGTCTCAGCATCGCGTTACGGTATGTTGATCACGGTGTTCACTAATGTGGTCGACGCAGTCAACGCCAGCACTCTGCCGTTGATCGTCGTAACCGCGGCAACTCCGGGACTTGAAACCGTGATCCCCGGTTGAGAGATGATGGTTCCGACCATCGTTCCGCCTCCCCCGTAATTGATAATCGCGCCTGGGAGGCCCCCGACTGCCCAGAAGACGTTGCTGGCCTGGGCGCCGTTGATCAGGATCACGCTTTCCGGTGCTGTCGGAGTGCCTACGGTGAGAGACGATCCGATCTGGAAGACCCAGTACGCATTGGGATCCCCCTTGGCGTCGAGAGTAAGCGGCCCAAGGGTTATGCCCACCGAGCTTGCGTTTGTGTAGACACCGGGGTAAATGGTCGTATTGCCCACCTCCGCTGCCAGAACGCCGGTTGAGGGAAGGCCTTGAAGAGTGTTGTAAGCGGTTCGAGCTTCCAACGCGGCTTCGGTTGCGATGACCATCGTAGCCGCGGTTCCTTCATTGGGGCACGCTCCGCTCGGAGGCGGAGGAGCCGTATCGATCGTTCCATTCACCAGCCCCATATTGCTCGGCGTTACCGTATACGAGCATGGATATACGCCGGCAACGGCCGCTACGCTCTCATCGTAGAATCCGGTCATCGTGGTCGAAGCGCCCGTGGTCCCGATATCTCCATTGATCACCGTGAGGGTTCCCTGGTTGGTCATCCCGGAGCCGCCGCCAAAGCCGCCAAACAGCGATATGGTCGGTCCAAGCACGATTGGCGGTGGAACCACTGCCGCTCCGGTCGTAAAGGTCCATGGATTCGGCGCGCCCGTGGTCCCGAGCGGATTGCCCGCCAGGTCCGTTGCTCCATTGGTCACCGTGGCGGTATAAGTCGTGCTGGCGGTCAGCGCAGCCGTGGGCGTAAAGGTTGCAATGAAGTTGATCGCATCGTAAGAAACCGTTCCAGCTACCGGATTTCCGCCCTGTGTCAGTTGGAAGGTTCCTGTGGTTCCCGCGGTGATGGTCAGTGGATTCATCGCTTCGGTGAAGGTCGCGCTGACGGCCTGATTCAAGGGCACGCCCGTGGCCGCATTTACGGGAACCGTCGAAACGATCTCCGGCGGGGTGGTGGCCGCAGCCGTACCGGTGGTAAAGGTCCAGACGTAGTTGTTGGCCAGTGCCGTGCCGGCGAGGTTCTGAGCCCCGGTGGTGATCGTGGCCGTAAACGTGGTGCTGGGCGCCAGATTGGCTGTCGGCGTGAACGTCAGCGTGTTTCCAACCGTCGCGTAGGCGACTAGGCCGGACACAGGCGTGGCGCCCGGCCCTGTCAGCGTAAAGGTTCCCGAGTTGATCGTGGCAGGGTTCATTGCCGTGCTAAATGTGGCGCTGACGATCTGATTCAAGGGCACGCCCAGGGCCAGGTCGGCGGGGATGGTCGAGATCACCGTGGGCGGTATGACAATGGGGGCGGCCGCGGTGGTGAAGGTCCAGACATAGTTCTGGACCAGCGCGGTGCCGTCCAAATCCGTCGCTCCGGTGGTAATCGTGGCCGTGTATTGGATGCCCGGTGCCAGGTTGGCCGCCGGTGTGAATGTCGCCACCGAGCCGGCTGCGACATAGGTGACGGCTCCGGTTACGCTGGGCCCGCCCGTCTCTGTCAGCAAAAAGGTTGCCGAGTCGATCGAAGCCGCGTCCATTGCCACACTGAAGGTGGCAGTAAGAGCCTGGTTGATGGGCACGGCCGTGGCCCCATTCAACGGCACGGTAGAGATGACCGTTGGCGGAGTTGGAGCCGGAACCGTTCTGAAGGTCCACACGTAGTTGGCAGCCAGCGATGTACCCGCCAGATCCTGGGCGCCGGTGGTGATCGTCGCCGTGAAGACGGTGTTGAATGCAAGGTCTGCTGCCGGTGTAAACGTCGCCACGGCCCCCGAGCAACCGATGGTTCCGGGAACGGGAGTCGCGTTGGGGCCTGTCACGGTGAATGCTGCTGCGGGGAACGCCACGCAGTTCATCGGCTCATTGAAAGTCGCGCTGAGCACCTGGCCGACAGCAACGCCCGTGGCGGTATTCACTGGGACCGTGGACAGGACGGCGAGCGCCGGGGATACCGTGGTGAAAGTCCATACGTAGTTGGTAGCCAGCCCGGTGCCCGCAAGGTCCGCGGCCCCAGTGGTGATCGTGGCCACATAGGAACTGCTGTAGGCCAGATTGGCAGTCGGAGTAAACGTCGCAACCAGGCCGGAATACGAGACGGCTCCAGGTACGGCAACTCCGCCCGGCCCCGTAACCGTAAAGGTTGCCGCGTCGATCGTGCCTGGGTTCATCGCCTCGCTGAAGGCCGCTGTGAGCGCCTGAGCGATCGGCACACCCGTAGCTCCATTCGCAGGAACCACTGCTGTCACCGTCGGCGTAGGGGTAATTGTCGTAAAGCTCCACTGGTAGTTGCTGGCCAGCGGCTGGAACGCCAAGTCCTTTGCTCCCGTTGTGATCGTGGCCGTGTAGTTGGTGCTGTAGGCCAGAGGATTAGCCGGTGCAAACGTCGCTACTCCGCCGCTGTATGTGACTGTGCCAACTACGGCAGCACCACCCGTCACGGTCAGCGTGAAGGTTGTTGCGTTGATCGTGCCAGGGAGCATCGCCTCGCTGAAGGTTGCGCTGAGCGCCTGGCCGATAGGCACATTCAGGGCTCCATTCACAGGGAACACTGCCGTCACCGTAGGCGCCGGGGTAATCGTCGTAAAGCTCCAGACGTAGTTGGCAGCCAGCGGTGTGCCGGCCACGCTTGTTGCCCCGGTTGTAATCGTCGCCGTGTAGACGGTGCTGTAGGCCAGACTGGCAGTGGGCGTAAACGTCGCGACGACGCCGGAGTAGCTGACGGTTCCCGGCACGGCAACTCCGCCGGCTGTAACCGTGAAGGTTGCCGCGGTGATCGTTGTCGGGTTCATCGCCTCGCCGAAGGTCGCGCTCAACACCTGACCGATGGGCACATTTGTGGCTCCATTCGCAGGGATTGTCGACACGACTCCAGGGGCCGGGGTAATCGTCGTAAAGCTCCACACGTAGTTGCCTAGCAGTTCAGCGCCGCCGGGGGCCGCAGCCCCATTGGTGATCGTAGCGGTGTAGGTCGTTCCGTAGGCCAGAACGGCGGCCGGCGTAAACGTCGCAGTCGTGCCGCTGTATGTCACGGCTCCGGCAACAGCCGTTCCCCCTGGGCCCGCCAATGTAAAGGTCGAGGTGGTAATCGTGCTTGGGTTCATCGCCACGCTGAATGTTGCGGTGACGGTCGTGTTGATGACGACACCGGTAGCGCCTTGAGCCGGAGTTACTGATACCACGCCTGGGATGCTTACCGTTTCTTGGCCGCAGCCGGCCGCAAGGGCGACCAGCAGAGTCGCCAGGAAGCACATGAATCCAATCCTGAAATTGCGCATTTGTACCCTCTCGTCAGCTGTGGTGGCAAGGTGTCCAACGCTCATCGTTTTGCCGGCCCAACGGGGAATGCCGACACGACGTGACTTTGCCAACGTAGCGCGAGAAAAATCGGGCAGTCTGTTCAAAAATGCTCATTTGTAACTAACTTAGCCAACGAACACTTCGCGATTGCGACGAGAATTGGATGCCTATCTAAGAGCAAGAATGTCTTGCACATGGGCCGATGGCCCAGCTCTCAGCAGGCCGGCGCCCGTGGTCACGGGTATCGCTATTGAAACCTCGAATCTGCCGCTGGGCATTCCAGTTTCGGATTCTCGGACCCGGGATCTCCCGCCAACCACGCGCCTCTTTGATCTCTGACCTCTGACTCAAACGACCGGAATTCAAGCCGGAGCAGTCCGAATGCCAGCCAATATCCAACGCATATGCGCTGTTTGCGTGCAAAACCCGCTTCATGCACTTTGACTGTTACCCTCAAACCTGGACCTGAAGGTTTTTTGCCTCAAAGAGGGAGACCTGTAAACTGTCATTTCCAGGCTTTCAACTGTTCCCTGCTCGCTGCACTGTTTTTTGCGGATTCTCCAGGAACTCGAATTCCGGCCTCCCTTATCCACAAAAACCCCCTTTTCCGCCGTTGACCCTGCCCGTCTGGCTCCTTAGAGTCTGTAATCGGGGAGCAATATTCTCCCCTTCCCGCGCGGCGCGGGCAAGTTGCCGCCGCGACCCCATACGGAATCGCCCATAGCCCATCGACTCGGAGTGAGAATGCTGAAACTAAAGAAGATCCACATCCTCGGTTTTAAAAGCTTTTGCGACCGCACGGAATTGACCGTGGCGGGAACGGGCATTGCCGTGGTGGTGGGACCGAACGGGTGCGGCAAGTCGAACATCCTCGACGGGGTGAGCTGGGTGCTGGGCGAGCAGAGCGCTAAAACCTTGCGCGGCACGCACATGCAGGACGTCATCTTTGCCGGAACCCGCGACCGCAAGCCTCTCGGCATGGCCGAAGTGACGTTGACCATGGTCGATCCCGAAGCCTACGAAGGCCCGGTTCCCGTTGAGCCGGAGGTGGTGGTCGACCACGACGGTCCCACCGACTGGGACGAGGACGAAGTGCGCCGCCAGCGCGCCAATGAGGCCGAAGAAATCATCGCCAACGAGCAGCCCGGCCAAGCGCTCGATGAGGATGCCGAAGAAGCGTCCGCCCCGCCGCAGGGATCCGCGGGGGTGGGTCCGCAGGCCGTACTGCTCAAGATTCGCCGCCGCAAGTTCCAGCGCACGCCGCAGAAGGGTGAAATCGTCATTACCCGCCGCCTCTTCCGCACCGGCGAAAGCGAGTATCTGCTCAACGGCAAGCTCTGCCGCCTGCGCGACATCCAGGACATTTTCATGGGCACCGGCCTGGGGCCGGAGAGCTACGCCATCATCGGCCAGGAGCGCATCGGCCAGTTGCTCAGCTCCAAGCCGCATGACCGCCGCGCCATTATCGAAGAGGCCGCTGGAATTACACGCTTCAAAAACAAGAAGCGCCTCGCCGAGTTGCGTCTGGAAAGCGCCAAGCAGAATCTGGCCCGCGTGGACGACATCTTTGAGGAAGTCACGCGCCAGATGAACAGCCTCAAACGGCAGGCCTCTAAGGCGGAACGCTTTGCAGCGGTGCGCGACGAGTTGCGCGGCCGGCTGCGCGTCGTGCTGGCCAGCCGCATGGCCCTCATGGATGCGGAGCAGGCCCGTCTTGAGCAGGAGATTAAAGCCCTGTCAGAGCAGATCAACGGCTCGGCCGCGGAGATCGGCGCGATGGAAGCCAGCCAGCATGCGCTCACCGAGCGCGGCTACGAGCTGGACCGCGAGGGCAAAGAGGCGCAAAACCGCGCCAACGAAGCGGCCCTCGAGTTGGAGCGGGCCACGGCGCGGGAGCGCAGCAACACCGAGCGCGTAGGCGAACTGGAGGCGCGGATCGCCGCCTCCGGCGCGGAACTGGAGGCAACCCGCACGCAGTTGGGCGGCATCGCCGAGGAGCGGGCGCAGCAGCACTTGTTTCTTGAGACTGCGGCTGGCGAGGCCAAGGCGTTTCGCCAGAAGGTTGAGGCGCACCAGCAAGAAGCGCGCACGGCGGCCGAAGAGGTCTTCGCCGCGGAGCGGCAGTTGGAGAGCGGACGCCGCCATGCCATGCACCTGCTCACCCTGTCCTCCAATGCCCGCAACCACACAGCCCAGGGCGAAGAGAGCCTGGCGGCCCTGGAGCGCGAGGCCGAGCGGCTTGAAGCCGAGATGGACCAGGCGCGCAACGAGTTGGAAACCCTGGGCGTCGAAAGCGGTCAGGCCAGGCTGCGCTTCGAGTCCGCTTCCGGCGCGCTCAAGCGTCTGGAGGGCGAGATTGTGTCGCTGCGCGAGTCGCTGCAGGCGCGCCGGGCCGAGGAGAACGCGCAACGGACGCGCGCCAACCAGTTGCGCAGCGAACAGGCCACCATGGTAGGACGGCGCGACTCGCTGGAATCGCTGATTCGCGACCACAGCTATTCCTCCGACACGGTCCGCCGGCTGTTGAAGCCCGGCGCGCTCGGCGCAGGCAGGTCGCCCGTTGGCACGCTAGCCGACTTCATTGAGGTTACCGGCACTTACGAGGACGTGGTAGACGAGTTCCTGCGCGAGGAGCTGAATTATGTTGTGGTCGAAAGCTGGGGGGCTGCCGAGGAGGGCGTCCGTCTGCTCAAGTCCGGCGTAGATGGCCGGGCCACTTTCCTCATCCACCCGGCGGAGCAAGCCGCCCTTTTTGAGGAAGGCGAAGACCCGATCGACGGCGCCGGTGTGACCCCGCTCAAAGATTCGATCCGTGTCCTGAACGGCTTTGGGCGGTCGTTGGAGACGATTCTGCCCAAGCTCAAGCACGGCTACCTGGTCGAGGACTCCGGCGAAGCGCAGAGGCTGGCTGCCCTGCACACCTACGCTTATTTCCTCACCGCGGGAGGCGAGTGCTTCCACAACGCTACGGTGACCGGGGGCAAGCCTGCCAGCGCGGGTCCCCTGGCCCTCAAGCGCGAGTTGCGCGAGACGCTGAACCGCTTGGCAAAGCTGGAGACCGGCGTGGCGCAGGCTGAAGCTGAAGCAGCGGCGCTCACCCGGACCATCGAAGAGCTGGCGGCGCAACTGGAGGCGCGCAGCGAAGAGCGGCGCCTGGCCGAGCGCGACACCGCAGACCAGGGCGCGGCGCTCAAGCAGATGGAGGGCGAGACCCAGCGCGTCGAGCGCCGGCTGCAGGAGTGGACGTCCCAGGCCGCCCGCAACAAGGAAGCGCGCGAAGCCAAAGGAAGCCATATTGCCCAGAAGCGCGAGGAGACTGCGCGCCTGGAGACCGAACACGCGCAGGCCGAAGCCGGCCTCGATGAGTTGCAAGCCCAGTTGGCCATGCTGCGCCAGAAGCGCGAAGGCCTGCAGCAGGAAGCAGCCCAGGTCACCGCAGAGCTGGCCGGCCTGGAGGAGCGGCGGCGCGGCGCCGAAGCTGCCTTCCAGCGCATCGACCGGCTCCATGCCGATCTGGAGCGCCGCGTGCTCGTCATCGAGCAGCAGCGGGCCGCAGCGGCCGCGGAGCGCGAGCAGCGCATCAGCGAGAGCGCCAAGCTGGCCGCGCAGGAGGGTGAGTTGGCGGCCGTCCGCGCCGAGGCGCTGGCCCTGGCGCAGACCCTTGCCGGCCAGGCCCAGAGCCTGCGCCAGCAATTAGCGGAAATCGAAACGCAGTTGAAGACCGCCCGCGCTTCGCTGGACCAGTTGCGCGACGATCGCGCCAACCGCTCCAGCGAGGTGGCCAAACTGCGCTCCGACCTGGAGCACGTGGAAGGAAGCTGCCTGACCGAGGTGAACGCCGAGGCCGCCGTCCTGCGCGCCGACGCGGAGATTCTCCACCTGGGCGGCGACGAACTGGCCGCGGAAGAAGAGACCTGCCGCACCCTCCGCCAGCGCATCGAGCAGATGGGCCCGGTGAACATGATGGCCCTCGATGAGTACAAGGAAACGGCGGGCCGCCACGGCTTCCTTGATACGCAGCGCCGCGATCTGATGGAGTCGATCGAAAATACCCAGGAGACGATTAAGGAGATCGACCAGATTTCGCGTTCCAAATTCGACGAGGCCTTTGCCAAGATCAACGAGAACTTCGCCCAGGTCTTTACCCGGCTCTTCCACGGCGGCCAGGCCTTCCTGCGCCTCACCGACGTTGAAAACCAGGCCGAGAGCGGTTTGGAGATCGTGGCTTCGCCGCCGGGCAAAAAGCTGCAGAATGTGCTGCTGCTTTCAGGCGGCGAAAAAGCTCTGACCGCGCTCGCCCTGCTGGTCGGCATCTTCCAGTTCCAGCCCAGTCCCTTCTGCGTCCTCGACGAAGTGGACGCGGCGCTGGACGAAACCAACGTCAGCCGCCTCGCCGATCTGCTCCACTCCCTCAGCAAGGAGACGCAGTTCCTGCTCGTCACCCACTCCAAGCGCATGATGCACTCCGCCGACATCATCTACGGCGTCACCATGCAGGAGCCCGGCGTCTCCCGTGTTGTCAGCTTGCGCCTGGGCAGCCACGAGCAGCAGCGCGCCACGGCATAGGACCGGCGTGGCTGCTTTCCCATGTCCCAAGGCGGGACATGGGGACCTTGCGCCCAGCGACACACCTGATGCGTATATTTACTGGTACCCCTCCCCCACCCGGACTCTGTAAATAAATTCCCTATTTTCATGAGCTTACGAGGAGAGCGTCGCCGCAAAATCTTCATAACAAAGGAGTTATCCGCAGATTCTTCATTCCAAACAGGTTAGAGGACGATTCAGGGCTGCTTGCTATCCGGCACGGACAACAGGCTCGAAAAGACCTAAACCCAGGACGTTCGCCACGGGTCTTCGGCCGGGTGGTTTGGCGCGATTTCTACAACCATTTTGCGCCATCGGATGGTAATGATCTGCAAGGGATTTACAAAATTCCCACGATTTTTTTGCGAGCGGAGAAGTTTCCTCCAAGGGGTTGCGGCGCATCGATGCGTTTGTGAAACATTCAAAAGGGGATAAAGGCGGGACCGGCAGCCTGCGCTGGCGGCCAACGGCGAGTGCGATCCCGAGACGATGCGCCCGACCGGCGACCATCCGCCCGCTACTCTGAAAAATGAGCAAAGCAAGGCTCGATGAGTACATCGGGCTGTTGGCGTCAGTTGAGCCAAGGGTCACTTATCCGGACAGGCAACTATTCGGCCAAGTGACGGGAAGGCCGATAAGCCGCCTCCCGCCACCCTTGGCCGTATCTCGCGCAGGACGATCTTCAAAACTTCAACTTCCTATTCCGCCTGCGCTAGCCCCGCAACAACCGCGGCAATTTTATCGAGTATCTGGTTCCAGCCCTCCAGTTGCCCGCTATTCTTTGCGCTCTCCATGGGTTCATTTCCAATGAAGGTGAGTTTCGTCTGGCCGTTCCCGAGATCCTCAAAGAGGGTCACGTCGTGCGCATCCTCTATGGCCTCATGTTCTATTCCATAGTGCGCAGGCTCAACCTTGTTTCCCTTCGAGTCGGAAAAGTACATGGAGGAAACGATCTTCTCGTGCAGAACAATCTCGTGGTATTCGCCAGCATTCCAGAACTCCTGCCCATCCGGCGTCTTCATGCAGCAGAGAAATTTGCCTCCCACGCGAAAATCGATCTCGCAAACCGGCGCAGTAAAGCCCTTCGGCCCCCACCACTGCATCACATATTTCGGGTCTGTCCACGCCTTCCAAACCAATTCGCGTGGGGCATCAAAAACTCTTGTGACGACCATCCGCTCTGTCTCGTTCACCGTGTTTTGTGTCATCTCTGACCTCCGTTTTTTTTCATTTGATTCACAACCACGTCCAGCTTGTCGAAACTCTCTTCCCAGAATCGACGATAGCTAATCGCCCAGTCACCGACGGTCTTTATCGCCTCCGGCCGAAGCGTGCACACACTCTCGCGTCCACGCTTCGACTTGATCACAATCCGCGCCCGAACCAGGCAGGCAATATGTTTTGAAATCATCTGCTGCGAGAGCGCAAACGGTTCCGTCAATCCATGCACAGAGGTGGGTCCATGGGAGAGTCGTTCGATCATCGCCCTACGAGTGGGATCAGACAGAGCCGCAAATGTTGTACCCAACTTATCCACAACCATATGGTAGTGGATTTTCTGCCGGTGTCAAGTATAAATTTTGCGATCCCTGATTGCTGCTCCCTGATCTCTGAACCCTGGCACGTGCGCTGATCTATATTTCCCCAGGAGCCGCGTATCGCAGCTGGGTGCATGATTTTAAAAAATAGGCTTCCTCAAGCAATGACTCATTAGCCTGGCGATTACGGCTCGCACCGCAACCTGCGCAGGAGCGCGAGCCGTCCCGGTTGAGGCGCTGGCATCAGGAGCCGGAGGAATGCGGATTGCCTGTTCTCGATGTACCACCGGCTTGTTGGGCAAGTGATGGTTGCCAGTTGACCCGCTACGACAATCGCGACGAGTGGTAAATCGCGAATGCACTCGTCGAGCAATCCCAACTTTGGGAATCCAGGATTTCCGGGTTGCTGACGGACGACCGTCCGGCCGGAGATTGCCCACGCTTCGGCATTGTTCATGGTGCTGCTTGGAGGCAAAAAATCGCCCCCGAAGGATATCTTCTCCTCGGAGGCGCTTGCTTATCACAAGTCTGAGACGGGGACCAGTAGCCGGCACTGGAGGTCGGTAGCACGCGGCTACTGGTGATCCCTGCACAAACGAAGCTAGCCGCGGCTTCCCCTTTCCACTGCTGCCTCGTGTCGCCCGGCTCTAAGAGAGTGTTCTTACGCGCTCTCCGAACCATGTTGACTTCTGGAGTGTCTCCCATGCCAGAAGAGCATTCCGTGACGGCCGTCACAGGGGTATGTAACATTCAAGAACCGGGCAGAGCCGGTCAATTCTGCCTCTCCGAGCCTTCGGCGCCGCCCTCGGCAGCCCATTTATACGCGTCCCGGCACATTGACAAACCCCGGCGCACGCACGAAAATCGGAGATTCAGTTCCCTCCGAGGTAATGCCTTCCAATGACAGCTCTCTTGACGACGAATCTGGGCGAAACGCCCCTGCTTGGCCGGGGCAAGGTGCGCGATCTTTATGCCGTAGACGACGCGCTTCTGCTGGTCGCCACGGACCGTATTTCGGCCTTCGATCACGTGCTCGCGACCGGCATTCCGGGCAAAGGCAAAATTCTCACCCAGATTTCGCTCTTCTGGTTCGAGCTGTTGTCCACTCTGGTGCCCAACCACCTGATTACGGCCGACGTCGCCGAGTTTCCCGCTTCCTTGCAGCCCTACGCGGACCAGTTGGAAGGCCGCTCCATGCTGGTCAAGCGGGCGAAGATGTTTCCTGTCGAGTGCGTGGCGCGCGGCTACCTCACCGGTTCGGGCTGGAAGGAGTACCGGGCCAGCAAGACCGTTTGCGGCATTCCGCTTCCCGGCGGTCTTCTCGACGGCTCGCGCCTGCCCGAGCCGCTCTACACTCCCTCCACCAAGGGCGAGGCCGGAACCCACGACGAGAACATCAGCTTTGCCGCCACTGAGGCGGCCATCGGCGCGGCCGATGCGGCCGAGTTGAAACGCCTCTCACTGGCCATCTACAAGAAGGCCGCGGACCATGCCGAGTCCCGCGGATTGATCCTCGCCGACACAAAATTCGAGTTTGGCAGAACCGCGGATGGGATTATCCTTGCCGATGAGGTCCTCACTCCGGACTCCTCGCGCTTTTGGGAAGGTTCGTTGTGGAAGCCCGGCGGTGCGCAGCCTTCGTTCGACAAACAGTTCGTGCGCGATTATCTTGAACAAATCCACTGGAACAAGCAGGCGCCCGCGCCCGGTCTTCCCGACGAGGTGGTCGAGCGCACCCAGGCCAAGTATCTTGAGGCTTTCCGCCGCTTGACCCAGCGGGATCTCAGTTTGTAGAACCCGGACTCTTCAGCCCGGCAGGAGCGCGGCATGACATGGATTGATTGGGCCATTGTGATCCTCCTGCTGCTGTCGGTATTCGGAGGTCTGTCGCAGGGGTTCTTCCGCTCCGTCTGCTCGCTCGGCGGCCTCTTTGTGGGTCTCGTGCTGGCGGCTTGGAACTACGATCGCGTGGCGGCGCTGTTCCTTCCTATGGTGCGCGTCGAGGCGGTGGCCGACGCCGTCGGATTTCTCCTGATCGCGCTGGCAGTCATGGGAGTCGCTAATTTGGTTGGCTCCATTCTGGCAAGAACCTTGCACCAGATGGGGCTGGGTTGCCTGGACAAGCTCGCCGGCGGGGCCTTTGGTTTTTTGCAGGGGACGTTACTGGTCACCCTGTGCATTTTGGTGGCTGTCGCCTTTTTTCCCCAGGCCCATTGGCTCACGGAGGCGAGGCTGCCGCGGTTGTTTTTCGGGGCCTGTCATCTCAGCACGCACATGAGCCCGCACGAACTGGCCGAGCGCGTGCGGGAGGGGCTCAGGATTCTGGAACAGGATTCTCCCAGATGGTTGCATCCCGGCCATGGTGGCGTGTGATTTTCCGCAGAGCGCTAACCGCATGATTATGGCAAGCTAATAAAGAGCAAGAGGTGGACGTGAGACGAGAACTGGACAGCCTGGTGACGCAAATGCACTCCAGCGGCATTGGCTACGATGACGCCGTGCGCGAATTCAAAAGGCAGTATCTGCGCGAAGTCTTGGTGGCGCATCGGGGCAACCAGTGTAAGGCGGCCGAAGAGTTGGGCATGCACCGCAACACGCTCAGCCGCGCCATGGCGGAACTGGGCCTGAATCTGGCCGAGGTGCGCGCCGGCCTCAAGCGTCCGGTTCGCAGCGTGCGTCCTGTCTTCAGCGCCGTGCGCCAGAACTACCGCCAGGGCTGACGGCGCCGCTCACCATCATGCAGACAACTTCACAAACCAACGAAGCCCGCATCCAGATCGCACCCGGCTTTGTCTGGGATGGGCAGGACGCCTATCTCTTCGATATCGACGGCACGCTCTTGCGCGACATTGGCCGCATCCACATGAACTCCTTCGTCCCCAGCATTCGCCGGGTTACGGGCTTCGAGGTCACGCTAGAGGGCGTCCCGGTCCAGGGCAGCACCGATACGGCCATTCTGCGCGAAGCCTGCCGTCAGGCGGGCATTCCGGCCGAGGTCTTTGAGCCGCAGCTTGAGGCCATTCTCGATGCCATACGCCAAACGGTCGCCGAGCAGCGAAAGGTGATGAAACTGCTGCTCATGCCCGGAGTGGAAGACACACTTGACCACCTGGCCAAGCGCGGCGCCCTGCTCGGAGTCGGCACCGGCAACCTGGAGATGATCGGCTGGATCAAGATCGAAGAGGCCGGGCTGCGCGAATGGTTCCGCTTCGGCGGCTTCAGCGACCGCTTTCCCGTCCGCTCGGAATTGATTGGCCACGCCGCGCGCAAGGCCCGCGAACTGGCCGGCGACAAGGCGCGCATCTGCGTCGTCGGCGACACGCCGCGCGACATCGAGGCGGCCCGCGCCAACTCACTTTCCGTCATCGCCGTCGCCACCGGCAACTCGAGCTTCGACGCTCTGCTTGAGTACCGGCCCGATGTCTGCGCCACATCCCTGGCCGATCTGCTCAGGCTCACACAGGCCGCGCAGTGAAACCGCAACGCCCCATGACGACCTTCCGAGCGGCGCGGGCCTCGGTCGCATTGCTGCTGGCCATGGCCGTCAGCCTCGCGCAAGCCCAAACGCCGGCGCAGCCCGCGCCAGCCAGTCAGGCCGCGCCGCAGCCCGCTGCTCCAGCCAAAGACGCCAAACCGCCGCGCGGCAGCGATCGCCGGCGCGCCGCCAAGCTCTTTCTTGCCTCGAGCAAGCTCTTCGTGGCCGAGCGCTTTGAAGAGGCGATGCGGGGCTATGAGCAGGCGGCCGCACTCGATCCTTCCAATGCCGACTACCCTCTGGCCGCCGGCGTGGCCCGCAGCCACGCGGTCACGGCACTGATTCATGCCGCGGCCAAGAGCCGCTTGCGCGGCGACGCCTCTGCCGCGCGCGCCGCCCTTCAGCACGCTCTCGAACTCGATCCCAAGAACCTCCAGGTGACCGAGCATTTGTATGAGTTGGGCGGCGATGCCCTGCTGGGACAGACCGCTCCCCTCTACGAGCAGGCCGCGAGCACGGCCGGCGAAGCGCCCCAGCTACTCCACACTGCCGGGGTAAACAGCTTTCACCTGCGCACCGGCCAGCGCCAGGCAATCCAGCAGTTCTTCAAGGCCTACGGGCTGGACGCGACCATAGACGACAGCGTCCGCAACACGCAGCTCCGGCTGGACATGGACAACGCCAGCTTTGAAGAGGCCATGCAGGCCCTCAGTCTGGTCACCGGCTCCTTCTACGTGCCCCTGGACGCGCACCGCGTGCTGGTCGCGCGCGACACCCGCGAAAACCGCCAGCAGTTCATGCGTCAGGAATTGGAAACCGTCTATCTGCCCGGGCTCTCCTCGACCGAACTCACCGAATTGGTGAGTAGCCTGGCCAAAAACGTCTTCGACCTGCAGCAGGCAGTCGCCAACCCTTCGGCGGGCACCATCACCGTGCGCGCGCCAGAGAGCACGCTGAACGCCTTCAACGCCACCCTGCGCGAGTTGTTGGACGGGCACAGCCAGGTGATGCTTGAAGTCCGGCTGATCCAGCTCGCGCACACCAACGAACGCAACACCGGAGTCCAGCCGCCACAGCAGGTCACAGCCTTCAACGCCTACTCCGAGGAGCAGTCCATCCTGAACTCGAATCAGGCTCTGGTGCAACAGATCATCTCGTCGGGCCTCGCCGCTCCCGGCGACACCCTGGCGATTCTCGGCATTCTGCTCGCCTCCGGTCAGGTCTCCAGTTCCCTCTTCTCCAGTGGAGTCGCTCTCTTTGGCGGCGGGATCACGCTCTCCGGTCTCTCGCCCGGGCCGGCGACGGCAAAACTCAACCTGAACTCCTCCGACTCGCGTGAACTGGACCAGATTGAGTTGCACCTGGGCGATGGCGAGGCGGGCACGGTGCGCACCGGCACGCGCTATCCCATCCAGACCTCGTCCTTCTCCAGTCTCTCCGCCAGTGTTCCTAATATCCCAGGGCTCACCGGCGCGGGCGCCTCCAGTTCCCTCACCTCGCTGCTCTCCTCGCTGAGCGGCAGCGTGCCCAATGTTCCGCAGGTCGAGTACCAGGACCTCGGCATGACTCTCAAAGCCACTCCCAAGGTCTTGCGCAACGACGATGTCGCGCTCAACCTCGATCTGAAGATCGTTGCCCTTGCCGGATCCTCCATCAACGGCAATCCGGTCCTCGACAATCGCTCCTACTCCGGGGTGGTCACCCTGCGCCGGGGCGAAGGCGCGGTCGTCCTCAGCGATCTGGACAAGCAGCAGAGCCGCGCCATCAGCGGCGTGCCGGGAATCAGCGAAATCCCCGGCCTGAACAACCTCACCGGCAACGACACGCAGAAGAGTTATGCCACGCTGCTGATCGTGATCACGCCCCACGTAATTCGCGGCACGCAAGCGGCCGGCCACTCGCCGATGATGCGGGTAGAGAAAAGCATGCCGGCGCGATAACCCGCCGCCTCGCCGCTTGCTCCACAGCCCAAAAAGAATCCTCCTGTCCGGCACGAACCCTTCGCTCGGGTCCGCATCGGATAGAAGGTCTGTCCTGGGTGTCCCACCCTCGCCGCGCTCTTGTCTTTGCGGCGAGGGTGGGACAGCAGGATGCACGCACTGGAGGAACCGTCCGGCCGTCTTACTGGGCCGCGCCGTCCTGCTTGGTCTGGAACTCCACAATCTGCTTGATGGTCTCGTAGGGAGCGTTGGCCGGAACCTGGAGGCCGTTGATCACCAGCGTGGGAGTCTGGTTGATGACCAGATCCTGGGCCAGCTTCACCGAGGCATCCACCGCGGCCATGGTCTCGGGCGTTGCCGCGCAGGCTGCGATCTTCGCCGGATCGAGGCCGGCCTTGGTCACCGCGCTGTTCAGCGTCAGAGTGGCGCCGTCGGCGCTCGCCAATCCGTCCTGTCCGTCAAACACGGCAGCGGCGAAGGTGAAGAACACGTCGCTGCCACCCAACTTGGCTACGCAAACGCCATAGGCAGCCGCGC
This sequence comes from Occallatibacter sp., assembly GCA_049515995.1. Taxonomy (GTDB): domain Bacteria; phylum Acidobacteriota; class Terriglobia; order Terriglobales; family Acidobacteriaceae; genus Telmatobacter. Next base: position 20,672 of record JBEKTO010000055.1, read on the forward strand.
CGGCAGCCGCCGGATGCTGAGGCAGAGGATAGTTCTCGAAGACGATGTGAGCCTTGGGGAAATCCACCGCCAGCTTGTCCATGTTGGCCTGCGCTTCCTTGCAATGAGGGCACTGGAAGTCGGCAAATTCGGCAATCTCCAGGTCCTTTGCGGCCGCACCCCGATAGGGACCTGTGGCGCGCTCCTTCACCTGGGCCCGTGCCTCGGCAAACGGATGTTCGCCAAAGGGAATAATGTCGTCGCCGGCAAGGATGTGCTTTCCATCGGGCAGAGCAAAGAACTTCGCCACGGCGGGCTTCTGCTTGCCGCTCTTGTCGCCCACCAGAATGGTCACCTTGCTGAAGCCCTCGACCGGAGTCTTCTGGATGGCCCACACTTCCCACATGCGGCTGTCGTCGTAGCCCCAGGTAGCCTGTAGAAAGGCGTTGACGGACTCCTTGGTGGGCGTCGCGGCGGTGAAGTTTGCCGGGTCGGGCTTGGGAAACACGGGCGCCACGGCTGCCGGCGCCGAAGGCTCTTGCGCCGGGGCCGCGGGCACCTGCTGCTGGGCAGCGGCCTGCATCGCAGGCAACGAAAACGCAACCAGCGCAGCAACGCTGGCAAGACGGACGGACAGACGCATCAAGCTATTTCTCCTTATTTCGCGGGAAGGCTCCCGCAGTCTAGCTTATACCTGAACCTTGACGGCGATGGGAAATCTGCGCCCCATGCCGAACGACTTGGAGGTCACCTTCAGGACCGGCGCGGCCTGCTGGCGCTTGTACTCGGAACGCTCCACCAGGCGCACCACCTGTTGGACGAGCTCCAGCGAAAATCCGTGTTCCGCGGCGATGTGCTCGGGCGTTTCATAGCGCTCCACATAGGCTTCCAGAATCGGGTCCAGAATCTCGTAGGGCGGCAGCGAGTCGGTGTCCTTCTGATCCGGCCGAAGTTCGGCCGAAGGCGGCTTTTCGAGGATCGACACGGGAATTACTTCGCCATCGCGGTTCAGCCAGCGGCAGACCGCATAGACCCGGGTCTTCACCAGGTCGCCGATCACTGCCAAGGCTCCCACCATGTCGCCGTAGAGCGTGCAGTAGCCCACCGCCATCTCCGACTTGTTTCCGGTCGTCAGCACCAGCGCGGAAAACTTGTTGGAGAGCGCCATCAGCAGGTCCCCGCGAATGCGCGACTGGATGTTCTCCTCGGTGGTGTCGGGCTTCATCCCGGCAAAGAGCGGCTCCAGCGCGCGCGTGAACTCGCCAAAGAGTCCGCTGATGCCGATCACCTCGAAACGAATGCCCAGGTTCGCCGCCAGATGCCTGCTATCGTCGATCGAGCCCGCCGAAGAGTAGGGACTGGGCATCCCGATGCCCAGCACGTTCTCGGCGCCCAGCGCGTCCTTCGCAATCGCCGCCACCAGCGCGGAATCGATGCCGCCGCTGAGGCCCACCAGAGCCTTGCGAAAGCCGCATTTGCGCACGTAATCGCGCGTGCCCAGCACCAGCGCGCGATAGGCCGCCGCCGTGTCGCCATCTTCTGCGGATGGCTCCTGCGCTTCCAGGACCGGCGCGGCGAAAGGATCCACCAAAACCAGATCCTCCTCGAACGAAGCCGCCTGGGCGATAGGCTCTCCGCGCACATCCAGCGCCAGCGAGGAGCCGTCGAAGATCAGGCTGTCGTTGCCGCCCACCTGGTTGCACATCAGCACCGGAATGCCATCGCGCCGCGCGATGGCGGCCAGCATCTCCCGGCGGATTGCGCGCTTCGAGTGCCAGAAAGGAGAGGAGGAGAGGTTGATGTGCACGTCCGGCCGCTGCCGCATCAGCTCTTCCATCGGATCGATCGTGTACAGGCGCCGGGGCCAAAAGTTCTTGTCGTTCCAGGCGTCCTCGCAGATGCTGATGGCCAGCCGCACGCCGTCCAATTCCACCACCTGCTGCGGCTTGGAGGGGGCAAAGTAGCGTTGCTCGTCGAAGACATCGTAAAACGGCAGCAGGCGCTTCTGCTGTTCCAGCAGCACCCGGCCGCCATCCAGCAGAACGGCGGCATTCACGGCCGGCTTTCCCGACCCAGCCTCCGCCGGCAGGGCTACGCCCGCCAGAACCGCCGTGGGCAGCGCGCGCGTTGCCGCGGCCAGTTCCTCCACGGCGCTACGGCAGCGGGCGAGAAAACTTGGCTTCTCCAGGAAGTCGGCCGGAGGATAGCCGCAGATCGCCAGTTCTGAAAACACAGTCAGCCGCGCGCCCAGCGCGGCCGCGCGGCCGCTAGCCGCAACGATTCTTTCCAGGTTCCCGGTGAAATCCCCGACGGTAGGATTGATCTGGGCCAGTGCAATCTTCACACACCCAGTTTACCTCCACAAGCAGAACGGGCCGCCCCATTCCGGGGCAGCCCATCGAGCCGGTAAGGCCGGGACGCACGCTAGGTTTGTGACCGCATGATTTCGCACCTTTGAGGTTCCAACTTTCCCACCCTTTCGCCAGGAAAAAGGCGAAAGGATGGGGCACGGAACAGGTACAAAAACAAGCGGTCAGAGAACTAGGTGCCCGTGCCCGCGCAAACCACGCCAATGGTGCGCAAGATGATCTTCAGATCCAGCCAGATGCTCCACTTCTCGATGTAGGTTACGTCCAGCGAAATGTAGTTGTCGAACGAGGGGTCCTGGCGCGCCTGCACCTGCCACAGCCCGGTGATGCCGGGGGTCACGTCCAGGCGGCGCAAGTGGCTCAGCTTGTACTCCCGCACCTCGCTGGCCAGCGGCGGACGCGGACCGACCACGCTCATGTCGCCGCGCAGAACATTGAAGAACTGAGGCAGTTCGTCCAGCGAATACTTGCGCAGGAAGCTGCCCAGCTTGGTAATGCGGGGATCGTTTGAAATCTTGAACAGCACCCCATCGCGCTCGTTCAGGTGCATCACGTCGGCCTGCCGCTTGTCCGCGTCGCGAACCATGGTGCGAAACTTCGTGCAGCGGAAGACACGCCCCTTCTTGCCGATCCGTTCCGAGGAGTAGAAGACGGGACCGCGCGAATCCAGTTTGACGGCGATGGCGATGACCAGCATCAGCGGTGAAAGCAGGATCAGCACGAGAGTGGAGAACACCATGTCGAGCACTCGCTTCAGCAGCAGTCCGATCTCCGGAACCTGGCCACAGTGCAGCGGAATCGTCGGGAACTGGCCAATGTACTCGATCGGGCTGTTCCAGGCCAGGCCGTCATACATGTCGGGGATCACGCGCAGGTCCACGCCGTGGGCTCGGGCCTGTTCCAGCACACTCTGAACGATCCCGCGCTCGCACGGAGTGGTGAAGAAAATCTCATCCACAAATTGCTTGCGCGCGTGCTGGAAAAGTGTATCCAGCGTTCCTACAACGTCGCCGGAAGTCGAGGTCACGCGGGAGCTCGAACCCTCGAAGTCGATGAAGCCTTTGAAGGTGTAGCCCAGATGCCGGATGCTCTCCAGATGATGCCGCAGCGCGTGGGCCTCGGGACCGGTGCCCACGATCAGCACGTTACGAGTACCGATTCCGTGCTCGAAGCGGCGGTAGATCACCATGCGATAGATCAGCCGGCGCAAGCTCAGACCCAGCGTCACCAGAACCAGCGTAATCAGGACGATGCCGCGGGGAATATCCTCCGCGTGAACCATGTAGAGCGTCCCGGTCAGGAGCAGCCCGCAGGTCACGCAGGCCTGCATGCTCAGCCGCTGCTCATGTAGAAAGCTGCTCAGCCGCGTGGGCGTATACAAATTCAATCGCCGGCTGGTAATCATCAGCGCAATCGTGAATCCGAACAGAAGGGCCAGCAGGATGCCCATCGAACGGCCATGAATGAGCGTCCCATGCCAGAAGCCCTTTGCGCCGGCAACCGGTCCCGTATGAAACTCGTACAGCGTGGCGAGCACTGCGGCTCCCAGGATCGTGATCCCGTCCAGAACCATCCAGAGCTTGATTGTGCCTTGGGAATTCCGTGCGGGATTTTCTTCCGTTCCTCCCGCCCACTCACGGGAGGAAGACACCGATGCAGATACTCTTTGCCAGAAGTCCGATGTTGCCATACGCGTCCCGCAGACCTCAAACGTCCGTAAAGCCAGGGAAAAGGTGGGATCGGAATCCCACGTAAAAGCAAACAAAGAAATAAGGAGGATCTGTCCGGGGTGAAAGCCGGCCTTATTTTGCTGGAAGCTCCTTTGTGACCCTCAGTTACCGATGGGACGTAACTCTCCCGTTAATCCGCAGTGAGCAATGCTAGCCTGGTTGTGCCAAGTCATGACTCCGATTGTGCGCTGTCTTTCGCCGGCGCCTGACTGCGACTGCCAAAGAGGCTTGCCGCCATTGGCCTGAAGCGAAGGTTTATTGACCGCAAGTGGATACGGTCATTCGATTGAAAGTAAACATCTTAACCCGCGTCTGAAACCTCCTCCAACCCAGATCAAAACCAATGGAGACAGATAAATCGCAACAAAGCGCACCCATTCGCGGTGCTCTAAGTCCGAAGTTGTCCTCCAGACATCTCCGCATCTCGGGGGAATCCGACAACAACAGCATGGCGCGATAGGCCAAACAATGGCAAGGGGAATCGTATTGTTTTTTCCATTACAATTCTATCAGTTACTAATTCGCGATTTTATGTGTTACTAGGGCGTGTTCACACTATTTTGTTATAATTGGAGTTAATGGAGATCACGGCCGAGCAGTACAAAAAGATCAAGGATAGCCTGCCGATTCAGCGTGGGAATGTGAAGCTGCAGAACCTCG
>JBEKTO010000056.1:0-23422 GCA_049515995.1 Occallatibacter sp.
ATCCTGCTCGGGAAAATACGGCCGGTAGACTTTCGCCATACCTAAAGACTGCCAGCTTCCAAGCCGCTGTTCAACCCAGCTTCAACAAAATCTCTGCCTTACTCAGACACACTCCTAGGAACACCAGGTTCCAAAGTCCCGCCTTCTTCCAGTCATAGCGCAGAAACTCGACCCGTCCCGGAACGATTGCCGAACACAGGTGGCGCAGGTTGCTCGAGACTCCGAACAACTTGTTGCCGGTAATCAGCAGCGCCGGCACGAAAGCTCCGATCAGCGGACCCGCCACATACCACGGCCATTCTGCCGTGAACCAAGCTGCCATAGGGGTAAACCTCTTCTCCGCGCGGGCATCCGCGCCGTTCATCGCGCACTACTTCTTTTTCGACTTCCATCCCAAAAAAGGCGCGCAGCATGATCGACAACCCAACCGGCTGACGGCCGTTGCTGGCCTTGGGATAGTGCGGTTCGGTACGTGCTTCCAAGCCCCCCTACGGAACCACGACATCCATCGTGTTCAAAAATTCTTCCCGACGGCTCTTCCGTGCGTGCTTCTCAAAACTTGCCTGGCTTGCCAAAGTCATCTGCCGCATCGTGTTCCCGACCCTGATTCAACTGTATCCAATCTGAATGCAGGTGGGGAACTTAAGCACAGCCGCCTTAGGACTTCTGCTGGAAACTGCGGTCCTCGCCAGAACCCGGTCGATTTGCAACCGTCCGACATCGATCGGTTTGCGCGCGGCTACGAGACCGGTGCGAATCTGCGTCCCACCCATTCTTCGTGCCGCCTTGAGCAAGGTTAATGCTGGAGCAACCTCTTCAGGCAAGAAGGTGAGCATCCTTGCGGACGGTCGCCGGGCGAGCACCCAGTCTGGGAGCTGCCTGAGTGCCTTGCCTCAGCCGGAATGCCAAATTCGGGAATATACACTAAATTTCGAAAAGTTGTTAGCTTAACAATGAGAACATGCATTAAAGTAGTAAACAGAGAGCCACCCGTTTCCGGCTGCTCAAGAATTCAGGGTCAGGTTCTTCGGTCCGGAGTCAAAAGGAATTCGCTCCTGGCACTCACACTCTGGCGACAGGTGCCGATAAGTGTCCTATAAGGGTTTTTCCGGGAAAGGAGGAGAGCAGTGTCCATCAGATCCGCGACCCTCTTTGCTTTGGGCATTCTGGCGTCAGGTCTAGCCGCTGGACCGGCCTTTGCTGCCACTCCTACCGCCTCATTCAGCGTCACGGCGACGGTTGTGGCAGGCTGCCAAGCCTCCGCGTCCCCGATTGCGTTGAGAAGCTACGCTTCAGCGATGGCGAACCCGGCATCCACTGTTTCGATGAACTGTACCAGCAACGCCGCGTACAACGTCGCCCTGAGTGGAGGACTGACGAGCGGCGGAACTGTGCCTCCCTGGAAGATGACTGGCCTTGACTCGGCCTTGCTGGGCTATGCCGCCGCCTCCCATCCCATGGGTATCGGCAATTGGGGCCGGGCAGTGGGCACAGAGGGTTTGGCCGGAACCGGCAGCAGCGCCGCCCATGCGCTTCCCATTCATGGCTGGATCGCCGCCGGGCAGCCCGGCGCGAACGGCGCACCCGCAGATACGATTCTTATCACCGTTACCTATTGATCATCGATGTTGGACGACGGCGAGCGATTGCGGCACAAGATGGCCGCAAGAGCGGTTCCCGTCCCTTCACCCCGTTCTGCTGCAATGCACATCGGTAATGCGCCCTATGACCCATTCGTGTTATGCAACGCATCTTCTGTGTACTATTAAGATACGTATTTAGCTTACCGATGCATACAAAGGTACTATTGTAATCAACAACCCCAGACCTTACTGTCGGGAGAGCATCCAGCAGCGATATGCCAGGTATGAGGTTAGTTGTGAAATCGCCCATTCTGTGAATCATTGTCCATTCTGCGTCGTGCGCAACGACGCCGGGAAACTGTTTTTGTTCGCGGAGGCAAATGTTTACGGAGTTGAGCAAGTTGGATCCGCAACTCCGATTCAGAATTGCCCGATTCAGCCAATCGCTGTTCCTGTTCGACCCCAGGTCGGACGGCCGTAGATCTCAACTCCCAACGTAAGTTGTACCAGGAGTCATCGCAATGAAGCTTTCAAGTCTCGTCAAGTCCGTAATGCCCGCTGCCGTTGTTTCGATTCTGGCGCTGGGCCTCGCTCCCATGTCTGCTTTTGCAGGAACTGCCACCGCCAACATGGCCGTCTCCGTGACGGTCAATTCCAACTGCACGATCTCAGCGAATGCCCTGGGCTTCGGAACCTACACCGGCGCAGTCAACCAGGCCACGACCACCCTTTCGGTTCAATGCACCAACACCACGCCCTACAATGTCGGCCTGAGCGCGGGCGCGACAACCAACGCAACTGTGACCACTCGGCAGATGCTCAATGGAACGGCTGCCCTGAACTACACGCTGACGACGAGTTCCTACACGGGCACCAACTGGGGCAACACCTCCGGCAGTTGGGTAGGCGGAACCGGTAACGGGAATGCGCAGACCCTCACAGTCTACGGCCAGATTCCTGCGGGACAGTTTGTGACGCCCGGATCGTACGCCGATACGGTTGTTGCCACGGTCAATTACTAACTGTCAGCAGCACGTCCAATTCAGGCCACTATGAGTTCGTGGGATTTACGCCGGGTCATGCCGGCATGCAAAGCGTTCGCCGTCGTAGCTATCGTCCTTCTGACCGGTCTAACGGCCGGGGCACAGACGTTGTCGGTTCTGCCCGTCAACATCTTCCTGCCGCCCGGTCAGAAGGCAACGACCCTGACGGTGACCAACCCAGGGAAAAGTGAAACTTCCATTCAGATTCGGGCTTACTCCTGGAATCAGAGCGGCGACGACGACCCGCTCACGGCTACCACAGCGGTGGGGGTGAGTCCCCCGATGGCTACCATTGCTCCGGGCGCCAGCCAGGTGGTGCGCATCATTTTGCGTCAGTCTCCGCAGGACCGCGAGGCGACCTACCGCATTCTTGTCGATCAGATTCCACCTCCCGCCGAGCCGGGGTTCGTGCGTGTGGTGCTTCGGCTGTCCATTCCGATCTTTGCCCAGCCGATGGTCCGTACGGCCGCCAACGTCCAATTTCACCTCGAAATCAATGCCGGAAAGATCATTCTCGTGGGTGTCAACGATGGCCTTCGCCATGACGCAATCCGCGATATCGCGTTGACGACCGGCGATGGCCGCACGTTGAAGCTGGATGGCGGCTTCTCCCCCTACGTTCTGGCCGGTGCCACCCGGCATTGGCCCCTTGCCGTTCAAGGTCCCCTGCCGCTGCCGGGCGAAGTCCTTAAAATGACAGCGCGCGCGGACGCTGGCGCAATCGAGGAGCAGGTCCACGTTGCGGCAGCGCCATGATTTTCGGGGCAGTGCGGGCAGGTGGCTCAGCCGCGCAGGAATGCTTTTCCTTGTGCTGACCGTCGCGCCTCTGTTGGCTGCAGCCGCCCGGGTACTCAAGATCGAAGAAGCGATTGGACCCAACGCCGGGGCGCTCGTTCGGTCCAGCGGACCCAGTTTCGAGGCGGCAAGTTCATCCAGCGCATCAACTGCCGAGGGTTCCAGTTCGTCCAGTGGGCCGATCGGCGATCCATCCCTCGGGACAGCCAACGATCCAAGCAACACCGAGACGCTGTTCCTTGAAGTTCTGGTCAACGGCCAACCCATTGGCAAGATCGGCGAATTCACACTGCGGGCCGGCAAGTTAATGGCGCGGCCAGACGAACTGCGCGACCTGGGTTTTCGGATTCCCGATTTTCTTGTTCTGGAACCGCGCGGTCTGATTCCAGTGTCCGCTCTGCCTGGGGTCACCTTCACAGTCGATGAGAGAAACCAGGTACTGCGCGTGACGGCTCTCAATAGTGCCCTGATCCCCACACTGTTGCAGCCCGAAGGCTTGGAAGGGCCTGGAGGCCGCCGGGTGATCGAGAGCGGCAAGGGCATGACACTCAACTATGACATTGTAGGCACGCTCGAGGGCGGTCGAGGCGGAGGTTCCGGGACGGTGGACATGCGTGCGTTCACACCCTGGGGTGTGGCAAGCTCGGGATGGCTCGGCTACGCAGGTTCAACTCCCGGCGCCACCGGCACAAACACGGCGATACGCCTCGACTCGGCCTACACCTTTGCCGATGTCAATACGCTGCGCCGCTATAGCCTGGGCGACTTCATCAATAGCAGTCTTTCCTGGACCCGTCCGGTTCACCTCGAGGGGGTGCAAATCCGCTCGGACTTCAGCATGCGCCCGGATCTGGTGACGTTTCCATTGCCCTCACTCACCGGCTCTGCCGCAGTGCCCTCGACGGTGGACGTGCTGGCTGACGGCAACCTGGTGATGTCGCGCCAGGTCGACGCCGGTCCCTTCGAGGTTCCGCAGCTCCCAACCATCACCGGAGCGGGCATGATTTCGATGACGATGACCAACTCGCTTGGGCAACAGGTGAATGTAACGCAGCCCTTCTACGCCAGCGCGTCCCTGTTGAAGCCCGGTCTGCAGACTTTCTCGGGGCAAGCCGGCCTGGTACGGCGAAACTGGGGCGCGGTCAGCAACGATTACGGAAAGATGGCGGCCGCCGGCATGTATCGCCGGGGCCTGACCTCGAAGTTCACCTTCGAGAGCAGTTTTGAAGGCACTCCGGGCGCCGTGATGGGGGGCGCCGGCGGAGCGGCGGCAATCGCCAGCCTGGGCGAACTCACGTTTGCCGTGGCGCCCAGCTTCGGCTCAGGGCACGCCGGCGTTCAGTTCTCTGCCGGCGCCCAGCGCATTGGCAGAAAGTTCAGCCTGGGCGGTTCCGCGATTATGGCCGACCGCGACTACCGCGATGTTGCATCGGTGAACGGAGCTGGGGTTCCCAGGAAGCAGATCAGCGCCTTCACCAGTCTGTCTTCCAAGCGGTATGGCTCCATCGGCGCGGCCTACGCCGGAGTGGACCAGGATGCTTCTCCCGCGCAGGTCCTGGTGGCGGGCACTCCGTCGACGCACTCCCATGTGCTCTCCGTCAATTATTCGCTGCAGATTCACCACGTTTCCATTTATGCCTCCGAGTACAAGAGTATTGGCGCCGTCGCCGGTACCGCCAATAGCAATGGGTTCCAGGTTGGCCTGACCGTCCCATTCGGCAGGCGGAGATCGGCCAACATCAGCGCGACCTCGGACGGAAACGGGCAGGTGCAGGTGCAGCAGTCGGCGACACGGGTCGGCGATTGGGGCTATCAGGCCTATGCCTCGGCCGGCAGTTCCAATCACGAGTTCGGACAGGTGGAATACAAGTCGCCGGTGGGCATGATGATTGCCGGGGTCGATACGAACGCCGGTGAGACAACCTTGCGTCTGGAGTCCCAGGCGGCTCTTTCGCTGGTCGATCGGGGTCTGTTTCCCTCGAATACGATTTACGACAGCTTTGCCATTGTTGACACCAGTCCCATGCCCCATGTGCGCGTTCTGCAGGAGAACCGCGATGTGGGTAGAACCGACCGCTCGGGGCGGCTGCTGGTGCCGGATATGCGCTCGTTCGACCTGAACCATCTGGCCATTGAGCCCACCGACGTTCCGGCAGACGCCACGGTCAATGTTGCCGTGCGCCAGGTGCGGCCCCAGGATCGCTCCGGCGTCGTAGTGAAGTTCGCCATCAAATTCAGCCATGGTGCATTGCTGCAACTGGTGAATGAGACCGGGGCTCCGCTCCCGGTGGGCAGCGCGGCCACCTTGAAGGCCACCGGCGCCGCCGCCCCAGTCGGGTACGATGGCGACGTATACGTTGAGGATCTCAGTCCCCACAACGAACTCACCGTCGAGCGCATGGATGGGCGCCGCTGCACAGTCGCCTTCGAATACAAGCCCGTGCACGGCGAAATCCCATTTATCGGACCGTTGCCCTGCGTGGAGAAAAAGCCGTGATGCGAAGACTTGCGCTTGCGATGCTGTTCGTCTTCGCCTGCTTCGCCCGGCCGGCGGAGGCAGTTTCTTGCTCGACTTACGCCTCGAGCCTCGTATTCGGCACCTATTTCGGCTCGACCATCGATGTCACCGGCTCGGTGACGGTTATCTGTCCCCAAGGCACGGCTTACGATATCGGCCTCAATGCAGGGATCGCTCCGGGCGACACTATCACCACCCGGGCGATGACTGGCGGCGCCGGGGGCCAAAGCTCGCTGGGCTATGTCCTCTACAGCAACGCCGCCTACACCAACAACTGGGGCAACAGCGCCGGCACGGGCTGGGTGGCCGGCACGGGCACCGGCAGCGCCCAGACCTACACCATCTATGCCCAGATTCCAGCCAACGAGATTTCTCCAGTAGGCAGCTATACCGATACGATCACAGCCTCGGTAACAGGCAATTTCTCCACCGTCACCGCTCAGTTCAGCGTCACATCGACAGTGATGGCCGGCTGCAACATCAGCGCGAATGCGCTCAACTTTGGCACGTACGCGGGTTCGTTGACCAACGCCACCACGAACATCTTCGTCACTTGCACGCCGAGCACTTCGTACAATGTTGGCCTGAATGCGGGGACGGCATCCGGCGCCACCGTGACCACTCGGGCGATGACAGGTCCTGGTACGTCCTTGCTGGCCTACTCGCTGTTTTCCAACCCAGCGATGTCTATCAACTGGGGGCAGACCATCGGTGCAAACACAGTTATTGGAACCGGCACCGGGGTCCAGCAGTCGCTTACGGTCTACGGCCAGATTCCAGCAGGCCAGGTTGTCAACCCGGGCAGTTACACCGATACAATCACCGCTACCGTCACCTACTGATTGCCAGATGCCATTGAGCCTGGCCGGGCTGAAGAGAACGCGCAGAGCTTCCGATCTCGTCGCTGCCTTGCCGGTTTCCGACCCATTTCCAGTAAATTCCTGCACGGCCCGGCTACCCGGTTCGGGTAGCTCTGCTGCTCTACGGCAAGAGACTTGTCCTTTTTGAGGAGGTTGAGGGCGATATTTTGACAGTTCAAATTAAGGTTGCACAACTTCAAACGGAATGGCCGGAATTATCCCCAATGGCACAGGCCGTTTGTTTTTCGATTGTGGGTCTAAAGCGCCGGATGGCTTGAGCGCGGAGGCCTCGACAATCAGATTCCCGGCCAGTCCCGGCTTGACCTTCCGATCCGAGCCGATGCGAAGCTGGAGAAAACCGCCGGCCTGGCTCACATCCAAGATGGCGATCCCATCCGGAGGGTCGTCGAGCGCCAACTGGATCTGATTTCCCGACTGGCCCGGCGGCAATGCAAGACGGAGCAGCACCGTTCCGCCAAGCGGAAGGCGCAAGCGACTCTCGAAAGGGCTCCAGAGCGGCTTGCGGCGGTCGTTGCCAAAGACACAAAGCATCGCTTCCTGCGTGGGAACCAGGCGATGCCATGCGAAGGCTTGCGTCATGTCCTCGGCCGGGACGCCGGAATGGCGGACGGTTCGACCGTCAATGGAGGCTTCTCCCTCCAGCACTAACCTGCGCGGTTCTGCGATTGCTTCAGGCGGAGCGGTCAGACTGATGCGCACCGTATCGGTTCCAGCGGGAATCGTCCCTCCGCCGAGCACGAGTCCCGGCGGTCCATCCTTGATGCGCAGTGTGACGGCACCGTCGAAACCATCCCGGCGAATCAGGAGAACAGTGGCGGGGATCGTTCTGCCGGGGCGCAGGTTGATGCTGGAGGGCGCGATCCGCAGCTCGAAATCCGGACGGGGATGGCTGATGCGCAGCCGGTAAGTGAAATCGGGTCCGCCGTTTTGTTCGGTGTCGGCGAGTTGCAAATAATACGCGCCCTTTGCGGGGAAGCGGTAGATGAGCTGCGAGTCGGCCTGATGGGTCAGGAGAGCGGCGCCCTTGTCCTCGAAGTCGTCATTGAAGGCGAGTTGCTTGCCATGCGCATCGGTCAGCGTCAGCGCGGAGTCCAGCGGCGATCCCAGGCGGCGGGCCTCGACCTCGGCAACCATCTCCTCTCCGGCCTTGGCCTCGATGCGGAAGGAATGCACATCGCCGGGGCGATCGATGCGCCCGTTGACGACCTGCGGCAGTTTGATGCGGCGGGCATTGGCGGCGCCGGAAGATTCCTGCTTCTCGATTGTCTCCGGCAGCGTGTCTACGGAAAACGCAACGGGATTTGCCCCACTCCAGCCTTTCTCTCCGGCGGAAAACTCATGAATCCCCGGCTCGCTCAAGGAGGACTTGAATTGTGTCGCAGCCAGATTCCATCCCTCCGCTTCAACCCGCGTGTGAGCGCCGGATTTGCCGCCCATGGGAAAGATGCCGGTGACATACGGAATCTCGCCAATCGCGATCCGGTAAACGAAGTCTTCGCGGCCGCGGTTCAAAACGTCGCGGACCGACAGGATGTAGTCTCCCTCTTCGGCGATCTCCTCTTCGATCACCGGTTCCTGATTGAAGCGGAAGTGGTCGGCCGAGGCCAGTTCTTTTCCCTTTGCGTCTGTGAGCGTGAGAGCCGCCTGGAACCATCCCGGTACGGCATCGGACATAAAGGGGATGAGCGCGCGGGTCATGGCGGCGATGACGATCTTCTGTCCCTTGTTCGCATGAAAGCTGTAGCGGTCTGTGCTTCCCGGCATCATCTGCCCATTCACAATCGCCGGCAAGGCGATCTCCAGCGGAAGTTCCGAGGCTTCAGCGTGCGCCTGTGCGGAGAGCGGCAAACCGCCGCCTGCCGCCAGCGAAAGCAGCACATGCTGGAAGGGGCGCGTGGTCTCGGGAAAGCGATCGATAAGAAAGTTGAGCGGATTGGTCAATCCCTGATTGGTCAGCAGGCGCAGCTCATGGTTGCCGAAGGCGGCATGAGCGTTCACCGTAACGCGCAACAAAACCGACTGCGAAAGCGCAGGCGCCGCTCTCATGCGCATGGTTGCGTCGATCTGTTTGCGCAGATCGGCGGCGAGCTTTCTGTCTTCAGGAGTCCATGGCGTAGCGACGCGGTGCTGCGCTGGCGCCGTCTGCGCGTCCTTGGCTGGGGAAGTAGCGGCGTTGGCTGGAGTGACTGTAAATTCCGGCTTGTTCGCGGCAGTTCCGCCCGGCTGTTGCGCTGGTTGGGGAGTCGGCGCGGTCTTTGCACCAGCAGGAGCTTTGGCGTGGCTTTGCTCCAGTTCCTTCAATTGAGCGCGTAGATCGTCCAGTTCCTTCTGCGCAAGCGGCTTGGAAAACCCAATGATCTCGGCCTTCACCCCATCTCCGGCGAAGAATGCCTCTTTTGCTCCATCCAGATACTGGCCGCCAACGTTCACTTCAAAGATGCTTCCGAGCCTGCCTCCGGCGGGATAGACAAAAGCGGCGTGAGGCGAGTTCTGCTGTGCAAGGGCCACTGCGGCTCCCAGAAGCGGCAGAAGGAGAAATTCGCGCACGCGCGAGATCATGCGCGCGCGCCCATGATCTCGCGCAGCATTCCCGCGGTTCTCACGTTCTCTTCCTTGCCTGGGCCGACGAAGACGGACTGACCGAGAGGATGCGGCAGAGTGGCGTGAAGGTCGATTCCCAGTTGCGTATAGATGCTTTCGATCAGGTCCATCGGATAGACCGGCCGGTCCTTCACCTCTTCGCCGCGAGCATCCGAGGAGCCGATTAGATGGCCGCCGGCAAAGCCTCCGCCGGCCACCACGGCCGAGAAGACCTGTCCCCAGTGGCCTCGGCCCCCGTTCCAGGGCGCCTCCCACTGCACCTTCGGAGTGCGTCCGAACTCGCCGCTCCACCACACGATGGTGCTGTCCAGCAGTCCCCGGTCGGAGAGGTCCAGCAGCAGGGCCGCCATCGCCTTGTCCATCTCCGGAACGCGGCGGCGCATGGTCTGGAAGTTTTCCTTGTGGGTGTCCCATCCACCCTGATAGTTGATGGTGATGTAGGGAACGCCGCGCTCCACCAGCCGCCGGGCCGCCAGGCACGACTGCCCGAAGGTGTTTCTTCCGTAGCGGTCGCGCATTTCGTCTTTTTCCTGGGAGAGATCGAAGACCTTGCCGCCGTCGCCGAGGATCAGCTCATAGGCCTGCCGCTCGCTGTCCTTCCAGGGCGCCATGCGGGGATCGTCGCGCAAAGCCTTGTCGAGCGTATCCAGATCGTGCAGCAGTTGACGGCGGCTCTGCTGGCGCTGGTCGGAGACGCCCTGCAACACAACGCCCTCGACGGCAAAGCGCGTCTGCGCCGGATCGCCGCCCGTGGCAAAGGGCTGGTAACGCAAACCGAGAAACCCCTCTTCCGCGAAGCGCCCCTGCGGCTCCGTAAGAACAATGTAGGGCGGAGTCAAACCCTTGTAGCCGGCGTTGACTCCCTTGAAGTAAGAGACAACCGCGCCCACGCAGGGATAGGCATCCATGCCGCCCGACGCGCGGCCGGTCTGCACCTCGTAGGAAGCGGTTTCGTGGCCATTCACTCCGTGCGTCATGCCGCGGACGATCGAATACTTCTCGGCGCATTTGGCCAGATTGGGCATCAGCTCGCAGATGCGTATGCCGCTGACGTTGGTCTCGATGGGATGGTCCAGGGGCCCGGAATAATCGCTTCCGGCCTCCGGCTTGGGATCGAAGGTATCGAGATGCGACGGGCCGCCCCACATCCAGATCTGAATCACCGATTTGGCCTTGGCCGTTGGCTTGGGCGGGGCGGCAAAGGCCGGCAGAAACCACAGATTTCCCAGCGCAATTCCGGCGCCTCCCATCGCTCCCAGGCGCAGCAGATCGCGCCGCGAGAGATCGGTAAACAGCGGCAGCTTCAGAATCTCGTTCCGGTCTTTGTCGGGCATTTTATTCATCTCCTGCGTAGAAAAAACCGCCCATCAGTGGCGATAGAGAAACTCCGTGCTGTTGATTAGCGCCCAGGTCACATCGATCGCGGCCTTGCGGCGGTCGAGACCACTCGACTGCGTGTACGCCATGGCGATCTTTACCTCCTCTTCCGTCGGATAGCGGGAGAGGATGGTCAGATACAGGCCGGTCAGCACGGCGCGCGGCTCCGATTTGCGAAAGATATCCTGCAACGCCGGACCCTGTTCAATCCTGCGCTCGACCTGGCTGGAGTTCAACAGGTACAGGCGTTGCGCAGAGGTAGGGAGGTTGTTGCGCTCCGACTCCATGCCGGTGCTGCGCGGCGAGCGGCCGAAGAGTTCGAGAAAGGAACTGGAGATGCTGCCGTCGGGCAGAGCAATGGCGCGCTCGCCGTTGGGCATGATCGTGTAGGGCTCCGGCACTGCGCTGAAATACTGCTCAGTCGTCCCTGTGATCTGATTCAACGCGTCGATCAGCACCTCGGCGTCAAGACGGCGCAGCGGGTAACGGTCAAAGTTCTTCGCCGCTTCGGGCTTTGCACTGCGCGGAATGGAACTGAGTTGATAGGTGCTCGAATTCAGGATCAACCGGTAAATGTGTTTGAGATCGTAGCTGGAGGAGACGAGCTCGGCTTCAAGGAAGGCCAGAAGATCGGGATAGAGCGGCGGATTGTCGGGGCGCATGTCGTCGGGTTCCTCGACGATGCCTCTGCCGTAAAGCCACGCCCAGATGCGATTGACGATATTGCGCGCAAAGTACGGATTCCGCGGGCCGGTCAGCCAGTCGGCAAAATCCAGGCGCGGATCGCGGCCGGCCTGCAAACGTGTCCTGGAACCGTCCGGGAAAACAGCGTCGGCTGTGCCAATGGATTTGCTCCGATCGAAGAAGACGATCTCTTCCTTCCATTCTCCCGTCGTCTTGTAACCGACCTGGGAGAAGAAGATCGCCATCGCGGCGCGGCGCGCCGCAGGCCACTTCTCCGTGCGAACACCCAGGAAGGTCAGCGCCACCGCCTGCGCCAGCGACTGCGGCTCCCTGTTCTGCAGCGCACGATAAAAGTTCACCGGACCAACACGGAAGTTGCTTCCGCTGGAAGTCAGCAGTTCGCGGGCGAATTGGTCGTAGGGCTTATTCTTCTCCAGGGATTCGCGCAGCCAGCGGTAGTACTCCTGTGCGGCGGTGGGCCACAGATTGATGGGGAACTCGGCCTTGATGCGCAGCAGATCGCTCCACTTCATCGCCCAGTAGACAGGGAATTCGTCGCGCTGAAGGAGCTGATCAATCAGGGCTGTGCGCCGCTTGGGATCGGTGCTGGCCAGAAACGTCGCCGCCTCCTGGGCCGTGGGCAACGTGCCGATGGTGTCAAGGCAGGCGCGGCGGAGAAAGACCTCATCCGAAGAGAGACCGGCGGACGCGACTCCCGCCTTCGCGAGGTGGGCGAAGACCAGTTCGTCGATCCTGCCGCGGGCAACGGCATCGCCGCCGCGCCCAGGCGCCAAAACCGCCTCGAGGCCCGGATGGACCCCGCTGCCTGCGGGATGAGAAGCAAAATGACTCAACTTGCACCCTTGAATGCCCGCGTCAGGTTGGCTTGCGTGTGGAAAATGGCTCTATATCAGGTTAGACCCGGCTTCCGCGCTCAAGTTGTGGCCGCCGGAGTCCCTCTTTCAAGAACATTTCACGCTGCCGGGCGACGCAATACCTTATCGGCCGATGGAGCCATCGGACTCAATTCAGCGGCAGGCCTTTCATTCCTCCCGAGAATCTGGGGAAAGAATGGAAAGCGATGTGACGCGAGAGGGGCGAACCGGCAGCCGCCGATGCACCGCCAGGATCGATCCCCGAAACGCCGATTGCACCGGGATTCTGACAGGGTTCCGGCGCCGCGGAAGGACTGCGAGCCGCGTCGCCTGGCAGAGCTCAACGGCTGTTCGCGCCCGCTGAGGTCACGGCCACCTCGTCTCAGGGTTCTCGCAATATTTTTTGACAATACCTATTTACAAAATAGGTATTCTTGTATAAATTTCACTGCATGGCAAAGAATCCAGAACATCGCGACCTTTTCCCCGGTGCACTGGAAATCATGATCCTGCAGTCGCTCCGGCTGAGACCGATGCACGGCTATGCGCTGGGGAAGCACATTAAGCAAGTTTCGGACAATTTGCTCCAGGTGGAAGAGGGCTCGCTTTATCCGGCTCTGCAGCGGATGCTGCGCGAGGGCTGGCTGGAAGCGGAGGTCGGAACCTCCGCAAAGGGGCGTCCCACGCGGATCTATCGGTTGACGGATGCAGGCGTTCGGCATCTGGAAAGGGAAGTGGTCAGCTTCGAAAAAATGTTCGCAGGAATCACGCGCGTGCTCGCCGTCGCCAGCTCTTAGGAGGTCAGCCATGCATCTTCTCCTCCGGCTTTTCAGCCGCCGTCGCCGCTATGACGATCTGTCGGTCTCCATCCAGGAGCACATCGAAGAACGAACCGAAGAGTTGATGGAAGAAGGGATGTCACGCGAATTGGCTGCGCAAACGGCGCGGCGCGCGTTTGGCAACGCCACTCTCATCGAGGAGCGCAGCCGCGAAGTGTGGCAGTGGCGCGCCATCGAGTCCATGCTGGCCGACCTGAAATTTACTTTCCGCCGCTTGAGAAAGTCTCCGGGATTTGCCGCCACCGTTCTTCTTACCCTGGCCATCGGAATCGGCGCAAACACGACCGTCTTCAGTGTGGTCGACAGCGTGCTTCTCAAGCCGCTGCCCTATCCGGACTCCGGCCAGCTTGTAGCCCTGTGGTTCAACGCTCCCGGAGCTGCAGGACTTGCGAACTTCGAGAGCGGCCTGCATCTTTCCTCCTCCATGTATTTCACCTTCGCCGAGCAGAACCGCACGTTCCAGTCTTTGGGCGTGTGGACCCGTGGAACAGCGAATGTGACCGGGCTTGCGCAGCCTGAGGAAGTTCACACCGGACTGGTCAGTGACGGCGTGCTCGAGACCCTCGGCGTCCAGCCCGCCGTGGGCCGCTGGTTCGGCCAGGCCGACCAGGATCCGCGTGGGTCGAAAACGGCGATGTTGAGCTATGGCTACTGGCAGCGGCACTTCGGCGGGGCCCCGTCTGCGATCGGACGCAGTATCACCGTCGATGCCGAGACCCGAGAGATTGTCGGCGTCATGCCGCGTGGCTTCAGGCTCGTCGATCAGGATTTCGATCTTCTTGTTCCGCTCGCCTTCGATCGCAATCATCAGAAGCTGGCCGGATTTGGCTTCGATGGAGTCGCCCGACTCAAGCCGGGAATCACCATCGCGCAGGCCGATGCCGATCTCTCTCGCGCCATACCGATCTGGATGGACTCCTGGTCGAACGGCCCGGGAACCAATCCGCATTTCTATGAAACCTGGAGAATCACGCCTAACCTTCGCCCTCTCAAGCAACAGATCATCGGCAACGTGGCCAACGTGTTGTGGGTGGTGATGGCCACAATTGGGCTGGTCATGCTGATCGCTTGCACCAACATCGCGAATCTGCTCATGGTCCGGGCCGACGCGCGCAAGCAGGAGCTTTCCATACGGGCAGCCCTGGGCGCCGGGCGGGGCCGCATCGCACGCGAGCTGCTCTTTGAGAGCGTGTTGCTTGGCCTCTTGGGCGGCGCGATTGCAGTCGGCGTCGCCAGCGAGGGATTGCGGCTTCTGGTTGCATTTGGACCGGCCGATCTGCCGCGCCTGACCGAAGTCGGCCTTGAGGCGCGCGCCCTCGGATTTACCCTCCTGCTCTCCATCTTCTCCGGCCTGCTGTTCGGTTCCATTCCGGTGTGGAAGTACGCGCGGGCAAAAGCATTTTCGTTTGTCCCGGGCGCGGGCCGGACTGCAAGTGGCGACCGCGCGCGCCAACGTTCGCGCAACCTGCTGGTGGTGGCGCAAGTGGCCCTGGCCCTGGTCCTTCTTGTCAGCGCGGTCCTGATGATTCGCACCTTTTCCGCCTTGCGCAACGTCGATCCCGGCTTCGCCGATGCCCCCCATCTGCAGACCATGCGCATCTCCATCCCTGGTTCTCTCGTCGCAGACCCGCGCATGGTTACGCGCATCCAGAACAACATTGCCGACAAGCTGGCGGCGATTCCCGGAGTCACTTCCGTTGGTTTTGCAGCTGCCGTGCCCATGGAAGGAATCGATCCCAACTGGGATCAGATTCGTGTCGAAGGAAAGAACTACGAGGACAAGGATCCGCCGCTCCGGCTATTCAACTATGTATCGCCCGACTACTTCAAGACCGCGGGCACACGATTGATCGCGGGCCGCGAGTTCACCTGGACCGAGGTCTACGGCTTGAGGCCGGTCATCATCGTGTCGGAGAACTTCGCCCGCGAATCCTGGGGCTCGGCTTCCGCAGCGATTGGCAAGCGAATTCGCCAGTTTTCCGATATGCCCTGGTTGGAGGTGGTCGGCGTCGCTCAGGATGTTCGCCACAACGGCGTCGACGAAAACGCTCCCGCCATCGTCTATTGGCCGGTCTTGATCAACGATCCCTACACCCCAAAGCCGGCGATCGACGCGCCTCGATCGGCAACTTTCGTTCTCCGCAGCGGACGGGCTGGAAACCAGAACTTCATCGCCGAGATTCAACAAGCCGTCGCATCGGTAAACGGAAATCTGCCCTTGGCGTCCGTGCAAACCATGCAGGATATCTATGGCCAGTCGCTGGCGCGCACATCGTTCACACTGGTCATGCTGGCCATCGCCGGCGCCATGGCGCTGGCGCTCGGCATCATCGGCATCTACGGCGTCATCTCCTACTCCGTATCGCAGCGCACCCGCGAGATGGGGATCCGCCTCGCGCTCGGCGCGCAAAAGAGCGGCCTCAAGTGGATGTTCGTCCGGTCGGCGCTGGCGCTGACGGCAGTGGGCGTTGTTGTGGGTGTGGGTGCCGCGGCCGCGCTCATGCAACTGATGAAGTCGCTGCTGTTTGGCATCAGTCCTCTCGATCCCATCACCTACATCTTGGTGCCCCTCGTCCTGGCAGGTTCTGCGGCGCTCGCAAGTTATTTGCCAGCCCGCCGTGCGGCAGCGGTGGACCCGGTAGAAGCTTTGAGAGTGGAATAGCACCGAGAGAGTTCGGCCAATAAGCCGCGATTCACGCATCGAAGCAGACGCTGGGGAATGCGAAGATTTCTTTCGGTAAATGCTCCGCGCCGCCGTCGTCGTATTACCGCTGCCGGAAAGATACCCCGGGAGAATGTGTTTACTGCGGCGCCGCTCCAGCGCGCAACTCGGCGAGGATTTGCTCGACGGCTTCGGCTGCGGCCCTGGTTCCCTCGGCGGAGAGGCTCATTCTGATGGGCTGGCGAGGTTCGATGGCGATGGCGTAGAGCACCACCTCGCGTTCTCCACTCTGAATAAAGAACGCGTCCAGCAGGTCTTTGACGCCGATATCGTGGGCGGTGAGCGTGGGTGGATAATCGCGCGAGAAGCGCGGCGTGGTGCGGGTGACAGTGCCTGGCGGATTGCCGTCGGCCGCGGCGTCGATCAGCACGATGCGATCCGCGCTTTCGAGCGGCTCCAGCAGAATGAAACCGCCCGTTCCTCCGTCCAGGCACTCGACGCCGGCGGGCAGCGCGTGCTGCTCGAGTGCCCGCACCACGTGGACGCCGATGCCTTCGTCGCCCATGAGGACGTTGCCCAGCCCCAGCACCAGCGTCTTCTTCCCGCTGTTTGTCTCCTGGCTACTTGTCACTCTTCTCCCGCTCGAACTTCCATCCGCCGATGATCGAGGATACCGTGCCGCGCCCCTCGATGTAGTCGTGATAGAAGGCAAGATACACGTGAACAATGACAAACGTGACAAAGAACCACAGGAATGTGTGGTGCCAGAAGCGCACGCCGAACTCGCCGCCCATCAGCGGCACCACCCAGGTGAACATGCGCGGCAGCCAGGAGTTGCTCATGCTGGAGTAGAGCGCGAAGCCGGTGATGGTCTGGAAGACGAAGGCCAGGAAGGTGAAGAAGTAAATCAGGCCGGCCAGCGCGTTGTGCCCGGTGGAGATGGGGCCGTGCAGCTTGGTCTCAAGCACGTCGGCTTTGACCACATCGACAATCTCCTGCTGCTGCGACCGCTTGAAGGGGAAGAAGGCGTTCCAATGGGAGTATTTGTTGCCCACGAAGCCCCAGTAGAGGCGCGCCATGAAGTTGAAGACGTAGACGAACGCAGCCGTGAAGTGGATGAAGCGCACCCAGCCGAACCAGTACTGCTGATAGGCCTCCGCCGCGTAGTACAGGCGGATGGGAGCGCCGATCATGTAGCCGGTGACGCAGAGGAGCACCAGCGCCACTGCGTTGATCCAATGGTAGACGCGCACCGGCAGTTCCCACACATAGATGCGCCGATACTCGACCGGATGCTCGGGAGCCGCCGGTATCGCATTGCCTGCGCCAATGCCTGAAGCACTCATAGCCATCACTCGAAGGAAACCTGGTGAAGGTGCCGTCCCTGCGGATCGTACAGATGCACGGCGCAGGCCAGGCACGGGTCAAAAGAATGAATGGTGCGCAGAATCTCGACCGGCTGCTCGAGGTTCGCCACCGGCGTGCCGATCAGCGCCTGTTCAAAGGACGAGCGCTGTTGCCTGGCATCGCGCGGCGAACCGTTCCAGGTGGTGGGAACAACGAGTTGATAGTTCTCGATGGCGCCGTCGTGAATCTTGATCCAGTGCGCCAGCGCGCCGCGAGGAGCTTCGGTGAGGCCAACGCCCTCGGCATCCTTGGGCCAACTCTTCGGCTCCCAGAATTCGCCGTTGAAGGTGGAGACCTCGTTGATCTTCACGCGATCCATCAACTGGCCAAAGTACTCTTTGAGCCAGATCATGGCCAGCGCCGCATCCAGACCGCGGGCCGCGGTGCGGCCGAGCGTGGAGAAGAGCGCGGTCACGGGCACGTTCAGCTTTCCCAGGGTGTCTTTCACCAGTTCCTGCACGTCGGTGCGGCCTGAGGCATAGGCGACCACCAATCTCGCCAGCGGACCCACCTCCATCGCTTGTTCCTTCCAGCGCGGAGTCTTCAGGAACGAATACTTGTCGTGGCCCTCCAGGGTCTCGAAGGGAGGCTTGGGCCCGGTGTAGTTCAGCTTGGTCTCGCCGGCCCAGGGATGGACGCCGGCGCTGTCTCCGCCGTCGTAGCTATACCAGGAGTGCGCGATGTATTCCTTGATCTCCTGGGAATCGCGCGCGTTGACCGGATGCACCTGACTGAGGTCGCGATTGAGCACCACGCCGCGCGGATACTTGAACGACTCCGGCTGACCGTAGCCCTTGGTGGGGAACTCGCCATAGCTGAGGTAGTTTGTCAGTCCGCCGCCCCAGCTTGCCCAGTCCTTGTAGAAGGAGGCAACGGCCAGCAGATCGGGGATGTAGACCTGGTTGAGGAACTCATCGGCCTGGCCGATGAGGCGGGAGACAAGGTTCAGCCGCTCACCGTTGATGGCGGCCACTTCGTTGGTGTTGATGGAGCAGGGAACTCCGCCCACCAGATAATTCGGATGCGGGTTCTTGCCGCCGAAGACCGCGTGGATCTTGACGATCTCCTTCTGCCACTGGAGCGCGTCAAGATAGTGCGCCACGGCGATCAGATTCACCTCCGGCGGCAGCTTGTAGGCCGGATGGCCCCAATATCCGTTGGCGAAGATGCCCAGTCCGCTGGCGGCGAAGGCCTTGATCTTGTCCTGCACCTCGGAGAAATATGCGGGCGTGTTCTTGTCCCACTTGGAGAACGACTGCGCCAGTTCCGCGGCCTTCTTGGGATCGGCCTTGAGGGCGTTGACGATGTCCACCCAGTCCAGCGCGTGCAGGTGATAGAAGTGGATCACGTGATCCTGCACATACTGCGTGGTCATCATGATGTTGCGGATCAGCTCGGCGGTGGGAGGAATCGTGATGCCCAGCGCGCTTTCAACAGCGCGTACGCTGGTGAGAGCGTGCACGGTGGTGCACACGCCGCAGACGCGCTCGGTGATGGCCCAGGCGTCGCGCGGATCGCGGCCCATGAGGATCTTTTCGAGGCCGCGCACCATGGTGCCTGCGCTGTATGCGTCGGTGATGACGCCGTTTTCCACCACCGCCTCAATGCGCAGGTGGCCTTCAATGCGAGTTACCGGATCGACGACGACACGTGTCATAGCCTCTCACAACTCCTTTTGATCGTCAGCGTGCACTTCCGCGATTACGGGTCGCTTGCGTATGTTGGTCACCACCGCGTGGGCCGCCACGCCGGCCAGCGTGGCCACGCCGACGACCGTGCCAATGGTGTCGGCCGTGCTCTCGATGCCGAATCCGGGGAACGAGGCCAGATGCTGGTAGAACGGGCCGTTATCCCAGAAGCCGGCTTCGCTGCAGCCGATGCACCCGTGACCGCTCTGGATGGGATAGCTGGTGCCTTCGTTCCACTTGACCACCGAGCAGGCGTTGTAGGTGACCGGACCGCGACAACCCATCTTGTAAAGGCAATAGCCTTTGCGCGCGTTTTCGTCGTCCCACGACTCGACGAAAAGACCGGCATCGTAGTTGGGCCGGCGGTAGCAGGTGTCGTGGACGCGGCGCCCGTAGAACTCCTTGGGCCGGCCCTGGCTGTCGAGCGCTGGAACCGTTCCCAGCACCAGCAGGTGGGTGACCACGCCCATCATCACGTCGGCGATGGGCGGGCAGCCGGGAACGTTGATCACCGGCTTGTCCACCAGCTTGTAGATCGGCGTGGCGCCGGTCGGATTCGGTCTGGCCGCCTGGACGCAGCCGTTGGAGGCGCAACTGCCCCAAGCCACCACGGCCGCCGCATCCTTGGCGACGGTCTTCAGAATCGATTCCGCGGTCTTGCCGCCGATCATGCAGTAGACGCCGTCATCGCCCGTGGGCACCGCGCCCTCCACCAGCACGATGTACTTGCCCTTGTTCTTCTCGATCGTGTCGGTCAGGCACTTTTCCGCCTGGAAGCCGGAGGCTGCCATCAGAGTTTCTGTGTAATTCAGGTCCAGCACATCCAGCAGCGCATCGACCACGATGGGATGCGAGGCCCGGATAAACGACTCGCTGCAGCAGGTGCACTCCTGGAAGTGCAGCCACACCACGGCCGGTTTTTCTTTCTTCTCGAAGGCCGAGACGACCTGGGCGACGCCGGTCTGACCAAAGCCCGCCACCGTTGCGGCCGCAGCGCAGAACTGAAGAAAGTCTCTGCGGCTGTAGCCCTTCTGCTGCATTGAATTCCAGATTGACTGACCCATGCCTACCTCGCTCGCTGTGCCAGCGCCGGCAAAAACCTCCGGTGGCGGGGAAGAATGGGAGGGCCGCCAGGGGATTCGCCGTCGGATGTGAGCGAAGTTACGCACCCGAAAGAACGACTCGCTGTGAGCCACGTCACACTTGTTGAAGTTGCATTCTGACGAAAACGGTCCGGTTTGGGGAAATGCGAAGGGGAAGTGCATTCCGCAAGAAAAGCCCTTCGGCGGCGGGAATGACCGCAGTCGACTTGCCGATTTTCGCCCCATCGGCAAATGCTGGCGCCCGGCTCGCTTTTTTATCGCACCCTCTCCCTTCAGCAGGGCGCGATTCTCAAAATCCGGGTACATTTCAGATGTTGATTCCCTGAAGGAACGCAAGGGAAAAACGTTGCGTACCATGGAGACATGAGGCTTGGGTCCCTTGGGTTGGCAGCGTGTCTGGCGATAGTCGCTTTGGAGGCTTCGATAGCTCAGAGCAACAAACCGGCCGCGACTCCGGCAGAGGCGCCGAAGCCGCGGCCTGCCAGCGAATACAAAGTGCCCTTGCTTGCGGAAGGACTGCGGCTCTCCGACTTCGCGGGCATGGAACCGCGGCCGGAGCTGAAAGACAAGCTGCTCAAGATCGAAGGGTTCATTCAGTACACGCCGCGCAATGGCCAGCCAGCGACCGAACAGACAGAGGTCTGGCTGGGCCATACCAAGAGCGCTTTGTATCTCGTTTTCATCTGCCACGATCGTCATGCGGACCAGATTCGCGGGCATCTTGCGCGGCGCGAAAACGTGCTGAGCGACGACAATGTGTCGGTGCTTCTCGATCCCTTTCAGGACCACCGCAAGGGCATACTCTTCACCGTGAATCCCGCTGGCGTGCAAGCCGACGCGGCGTGGACCGAGGGCCTCGGCCAGGATTACAGCTACGACCAGGTGTGGGACTCCGAGGGCCGCGTGACCAAGGAGGGATGGATGGCGCTGCTGGCGATTCCCTTCCGCAGCCTGCGCTTTCCCGCCACCGGATCGGACTGGGGCGTGGTCTTCATGCGCAACTTTCCCCGCAACAGCGAAACCGACTCTTGGCCGCTCGTCTCCGCCAATGTCTCCGGCGTGCTGACCCAGGAGGGCGCCCTCAAGGGCATCGTGGGGGTGACGGGCTCGCACAACGTGCAGATCAATCCGTATGTCCTGGGCCAGAACGAACGCACGCTCGAGACTCTGGACCCGCTCGATCCCTACTTCAGTTCACGGCACTTTGAAGGCACCGGGGGCGGTGAGGCCAAGGCCATTCTCAAGGACAAGATCGTCTTCGACGTCACCGTCAACCCGGATTTCAGCGACATCGAGTCCGACCAGCCGCAGTTCACCGTCAATCAGCGCTATCCGGTCTACTATCCCGAGTTGCGTCCGTTTTTTCTGGAGAACGCCAATTACTTCACCACACCCACGCCGCTCACCCTGCTCTACACCCGCAACATTGTGCATCCGGAGTTTGGCGCGCGGGTGACCGGCAAGTTGGGCCACACCAATATCGGCCTGCTGGCCATTGACGACCGGGAACCCGGCGAAACCGTCGCGCCCGGCGACCCGCTCTACAAGAAGCGCGCCTACATTGCCGTGGGACGGGTCTCCCAGGACCTCGGCAAGGGCTCCAGCATCGGCCTGCTCTATACCGACGAGGAGTTTGGCCAGGGCTGGAACCGCATCGGCGGCATGGACGTTAACGTGCGCTTCAACGACAAATGGACGGGAATAGCGCAATGGGTGGAAAGCTCGACCAAAGGCACCGTGGACAGCGGAACGCCACCCACTTATTCCGCCGGACCGACCTGGAATCTAATGGCGGTACGTTCCGGCCACGCCTTCAACCTTCAGTCCAGTTACCAGGACTACAGCACCGGCTTTCAGACCCAGTTGGGATTTATTCAAGCCTCGAACTTCCGTGACTCCCAGACCCACTCGACCTATCAGTGGTATCCCAAGCATCGGACGCTGCAAAGCTTTGGACTGGAAACCAACCAGAACATCGCCTTCGACCACTTCGGCAATCGCGTCTTTCATTACTCGTCGTTCGACCCGTTTCTGCTGCTGCCGCGGAACATTGTGATCGCGCCCATTGGCGGCGAGAATTCGGATACGGTGGGGCCGCCGAGCTACCCGTTGCTCACGGAGTACAAGAACTTTACCGAGAACTACGGCGGGTTCGTCGCACGGGGCGCGCCCTTCCCCCAGCTCAACTTCAATATTCAAGCCTTTCGCAGCGGCAATGTAAACTACAATCCCGCGGCGGGCCAGGTGCCGTTTCTGATGAACCAGCAGGACGTGACCGCGCTGTTTACCTTGCAGCCCATCCGTCAACTGACCGCGGACAATACTTATCTGCTGGATCGCGACCACTCGGTGGCGAACGGCGCGCTGGTCTATGAAAGCCAGGTCTTCCGCACCAAGGTCAACTATCAGTTCACGCGGGCGTTTTCAGCGCGCGCCATTGTGGAGTACGACTCGACGCTGGCAAACCCCGCGGAAACGTCGCTGTTGCGGAAAAAAGAGGTTGGAACCGAGGCGCTGTTCACATGGCTTCCGCACCCCGGAACGGCGATCTATATCGGCTATAACAACGATCTGCAAAATCTGGACCGCGCACTCTGCAACCGTCTGCCAAACGGGACGTGCGATCCAGACAATACGGTGGCGCCACGGTCGTCGCAGCTTTTGGACGATGGCAGGCAGATCTTCGTCAAGGCCTCGTATCTTTTCCGCTTTTGAAGCTTCTTGACTGCGATAGGAATATGGATGGCCCATCCTTGGCGGGTTTCTGTTCCTTACGCCGGGGGTCGGGATGCCTATATCGCATGGACAGCGAAAGCGATTCGTCGCCGGCTCAGGCGCGCGGAATCTCCAGCGCGCCGGTCAGGCTGGAGACCTTTTCCACGCCATGGCTGCGGCACCAGGATTCGAGGCCGCGGGCCAGCCGCTCGACGGCCAGCGGGTCGGCATAGCTGGCCGTGCCCACCTGCACGGCGGTAGCGCCGGCGAGCAGGAATTCGACGGCATCCTCGGGGGTGACGATGCCGCCCATGCCAAGGATGGGAATGGAGACGGCGCGGGCCGTTTCGTAGACCATGCGCAGGGCGATGGGTTTGATGGCCGGGCCGGAGAGGCCGCCGGTGATGTTGCTCAGGCGCGGGCGGCGGGTCTCGGCGTCGATGGAGATGGCCAAAAAGGTATTGACCAGGCTGATCGCGTCGGCGCCGGAATCGGCGGCGATTTTGGCCATGTGGGCGATGGAGGTTACGTTGGGCGAGAGCTTGACGATGAGCGGCCGCGCGGCGGCGGATTTGGCCCGGCTGACCAGGTATTCGAGCGAGCTGGAGTCGGCGCCGAAGGCCATTCCACCGGCGTGGACATTGGGGCAGG
>JBEKTO010000057.1:0-39327 GCA_049515995.1 Occallatibacter sp.
GGACGGCCAGACGGTGGAAGATTACCTGGTGCCCTCCGGAGCGACCTTCACAGCCGACGTGCAGGGAACCACCGCGGTGGACGAGACCGTGGTGAAGCCTGAGGTGCGCAAGCCTCTTGCCGAGCGGCACACCCACAAGAAGCACGTGGCGGCGGAGAAGTAGCTTGCCAAACCCTCGCGGCAGCCGGCCCAACCGCCTGTTGCCGCGACGAATCAGTTCGCCAGGCTTCGCCGCAAGGATGGAAACCTGGTAAAAACAGGCTGAGAGAATCCTCCCGCAAGCGTTTGAGGCTGACCGGCAAGCCGGCCAGCCTCTTCAGTTTTGGACCTGCATTTGTGTATCTGGTTACGACCCTCGGAGCAAGCTTCCTGCATGAATCGTTCGCGAATTTGCCTTGACTTCCCCCCACAGCCCGGGCTAGAGCGGTTCTCCCACGCACATACTCTTGCCCGCTCTTTACAAGGCTGCTTTTTCTTAAGGAAAAAGCCACTTGGCGGCATGGCTTTGGAATATACAGATAGGCGAACCGTTCTATTCGCACGGATCGCGATTTATTTCCTGATTTGTTTGGCCGTTGGCAAGCTGGCGGCACAGCCGGCATGGAACGCGGTTGGCCCGGCGGGCGGCGACGCACGCGCCCTGGCCGCGGTTCCCGGCCATCCCAACCATCTCTATCTCGGCACCACCAACGGTTGGCTCTACGAATCCGTGGACCAAGGCGCCTCCTGGCACCGCCTCTCGAAGCTGGACTCCTCGGACAGCCTGATTCTGGACAATATCGTGGTGGACTTCGCCAACCCGGCCACTGTTTATGTAGCGGCGTGGAAGGCCGGCAACCCCGACGGCGGATTGTGGGTGAGCCACGACGGCGGCAGGAGCTGGAATGTGGCCGAAGGGCTGCGCGGGCAATCGATCCGCGCCTTTGCGCAGGCGCCCTCCGACTCCAGGATGCTCTTCGCGGGAACCCTTGAAGGGGTCTTCCGCTCGGCCGACGCGGGCGCAACATGGATATTGATCAGCCCGCCGGGCAGCCGGGAGATTCACGAGGTGGAGTCTCTGGCGATCGATCCTATTGACCCCAATATCGTCTACGCCGGCACCTGGCATCTGCCCTGGAAGACGACCGACGGCGGCGCGAGCTGGCACAACATCAAGCAGGGACTGATCGACGACTCCGACGTGTTTTCGATCATTATCGATCCGCTGAAGCCGCGCACGGTTTTTCTGAGCGCGTGCAGCGGGATCTACAAAAGCGAGAGCGCAGGGCAATCGTTTCGCAAGATCCAGGGCATTCCCTCGACCGCGCGGCGGACGCGCGTTCTGATGCAGGACCCGGAGAATCGCGAGGTGGTGTATGCCGGAACCACCGAAGGGCTTTACAAGACCGTGAACGGCGGCAAGACCTTTCAGCGCATGACGGGGCCGGAGACGATCGTGAACGACGTCTTTGTCGATCCGCGGGATTCGAATCATGTACTGCTGGCCACCGATCGCAGCGGAGTCCTTTCCAGTTGGGACGCGGCAGGCAGCTTTGACGCCGCAAACGAGGGCTTTTCCGGGCGCAAGGTGGAGGCGCTGCTGGTGGACCGCGTCCATCCCGAGCGGCTTTTTGCGGGCGTAGTGAACGACAAGAGTTATGGCGGGGTCTTCGTTTCAACCCATGGCGGCACGGGCTGGGAGCGTATCGGCGACGGGCTGGGCGGCGGGCTGGACGGGCGCGATGTCTTCGTCCTGGCGCAGACGCCGGACGGAAACGTTCTGGCGGGGACCAATCACGGGATTTTCGCACTGGATGCGAGCACTGAAAGCTGGCAACCCAGAAACACCATCGCCAACACCCTCGTGAAGACGGCCACCGAGACCCACTATGGAAAGCGTGTGAACGTTGAGAAGCAGGTGAAGGCTCCGGTGATCGAGCTGGAAAGCCGCGTGAATGCGCTCGACGTCTCCGGCGAAGTCTGGCTGGCCGCCAGCGCGCTCGGCCTGCTGACCAGCCGGGACCAGGGCGCCAGTTGGCAGGGTGGTCCGGTGATGGGCGCGGGCAGTTATCTGTCGGTGGCTGTGCATGGAGCGACGATGGCGGCGGCGCGGCCGGATGGAGTGGTACTTTCAAACGATGCCGGCCTGACCTGGTGGCCGCTGGGGATTCCCACCATGCTCACGCGTATCCATCGGGTTGCCTATTCGGCGGATGGGACGTTGTGGCTGGGCGCGCGCGAGGGCGTGTACTTTACCCGCGACAAGGGCAAGACGTGGCTCTGGATCGAGCGGATGCCGTTCCGCGATGTGGACGATGTCTACTACGACGCATCCCTGGGCAAGGTGCTGGTGAGTTCGCGGGCCAGCGACCAGGTATTCGCCATCGATCCCAAGACACTGGGGTGGAAGTGGTGGCAGACCGGCTACCGGATCGGCCTGATCCGCGCGGCGGGAGACCGGCTGGTGGCGGCCACGGTGGATGACGGGGTGGTGGTCGAGCCGGTGGCAGCGAAGGTGGAAACCGGGCAGCGATAGGTGATCTGCCTCACCCGGATTCTGTATCATCGGAGTATGCAGACCGTTGTTGCGAATTCGGGCCAACCTGTCGCCTTTCGGAGCCACGCCTTTCAGACTCACGACCCGCGGCTTGAGCCGATCGCGGCCAAAGTACTGGCCGGAGAGCGGCTCGACTTCAACGATGGACTGGTGCTCTACGGCTCATCCGACGTGCTGGCGGTGGGCTGGCTGGCCAACCACGTGCGCGAGCGGCTGCACGGCGACGTGACCTATTTCAATGTCAATCGCCACATCAATCCCACCAACGTCTGCGTGGCCAATTGCCGGCTGTGCGCCTTCGGGCGCAAGAAGGGCGATGCGGCTGGCTATACGATGGCTCTGGAAGAAGCCTGGGAGACGGCGGCGTCAGGCTATTCGGAGGCGGTCACCGAGTTCCATATCGTCGGCGGGCTACATCCCGATCTGCCGCTCGAGTATTTTCTCGATCTGGTCAAGGGGCTCAAGCAGCGTTTTCCCAAGGTGCACATCAAGGCTTTCACCATGGTGGAAGTGGCCTATCTGGCGCGGCGGGCCAAACTGAGCATCGAGCAGACGCTGATCAAGATGCGCGAGGCGGGTGTGGATTCGATGCCCGGCGGCGGCGCGGAGATCTTTGCCGCGCGGGTGCGGTCCATCATCTGCGACCACAAGATCGACGGCGAGGAGTGGCTGACAACCGCGCGGCTGGCGCACAAGCTGGGCTTCAAGTCCAACGCGACCATGCTTTATGGCCACATTGAAAACGACGAGGACCGCGTGGACCACCTGCTCAAGCTCAGGGCGGTGCAGGACGAGACGAGCGGCTTTCAGGCGTTCATCGGCCTGGCCTTTCACCCGGAGAACACGGCTCTCGATCACCTGCCGGTGACGACGGGACTGACCGACATTCGCCAGGTCGCAGTGAGCCGGCTGCTGCTGGACAACTTTCCGCACATCAAGGCGTACTGGCAGATGCTGACGCCCAAGATTGCGCAGATCGCCTTGCGCTTCGGGGCGGACGATCTGGACGGAACCGTGATCGAGGAGAAGATTTATCACGACGCGGGGGCCACCACGCCCCAGGGCATGAACCGCAAGGAGCTTTGCCGCCTGATTACCGAGGCGGGCAGGATTCCCGTGGAGCGCGATACGCTGTACAAAGCGGTGACAAGGACCGAAGATAGCTTTACCGTCGCGGTGTAAGGCGCGGTTGGAAAGGAGCGAGCGCGATGGATGTTTTTGGACGGGCCGCACTGCTTGGATTCTGTTTCGGATTTCTGTGGGGAATCGGATGCACGCTCGCAATCCTGTATTCCATCTACCTGGCCGGCTACCGCAAGGCCGTGAAGGATTCTCTCAAGCCGGTAAGGCCGGAGCGGTTCACGCAGGTGCTGGAAAAGATCCAGGCCAAGCGAGCCAGGGCGAAAGCGAAAGCGGCGGCCGCGCCGAAGCAAGCCTGACGCAGCGGCTGGTTTGGAGATTGCCGGGGAACGACACCCTCAGGGGCTGCCATGAACGCATACATCGCTCTTCTGCGCGCCGTCAACGTCGGGGGCACCGGCAAGCTGCCCATGACCGAGCTGAAGAAGCTGTGCGAAGCAGCTGGCTTCCGCTCCGTCCGGACATACATTGCCAGCGGCAACGTCGTCTTTCAATCCACCAAGACTGAAGCCCAGGTGAAAGCCGCCCTTGAAGGCGCCCTCGCGCAATATGCAGGCAAACCCGTTTGCGTTCTGATCCGCACCGCCGCGGAGGCGGCCGAAGTTCTAGCCCGCAATCCGTTCAAGCAATTGCCGGGCAACCGCACCGTCGCCTATTTTCTCGACGAGCCACCGGCCGCCGATGCGCTTCAAGCGGTGACCAACCGGGCGAGCGAAGAGCTGCGGCTGGGCCTGCGCGAGATTTACGTCTATTACCCTGACGGCATGGGCGACTCGAAGCTCAAGATTCCCGCGGCCAAGAACGGCACCGCCCGCAACATGAACACCATCGCCAAACTCGCCGAGATGGCCGGTGAGCTGTAGAGTCTCCTTGAGAAAGCCGGGCGGCTGCGGTGTGCTTACTGGCGCACCACCGCGCCGCCTTTCATGACAAAACCGACACGCTCCACGGCGGCGATGTCTTCGAGCGGGTTGCCGGGGACGGCGACGATATCTGCAATGTATCCCGGCTTCAGTTCGCCGATCTGGCCCTCCCAGCCGAGGAGCTTTGCGCCGTTGATGAAGTCCGCTTGCAGGACGGCCAGCGGTTTCATGCCGTAGCGGACCATCAGTTCCAGCTCGACGGCCTGCGTGCCGTGCGGGAAGGGACCCACATCGGAGCCCACCGCGAAGGGGATGCCGGCGGCGACCTGCTTTTTGAATTCAGCAATCTTGTAATCGAGCAAGGCTGACTCGCGCGCGGCCACGGCGGGCGATGCGGCGTGCCGGGCGAAGTACTCAAAGATGGCGAAGGTGGGCACGGCGGGGATGCTTTTCTCGATCATGAGCCGCATGGTCTCTTCGCTCAACTGGGTGGCGTGGTCGATGGAGGCGACGCCGGCTTGCGCCGCGTAGAGCGTGCCCGGCTCGCCCATGGCGTGGACACCAACGCGCGTGCCCAGGCGGCGGGCTTCTTCGACGGCGGCGGCCAGTTGCGCCTCCGTGTACTGGTAGGGCGTGTGGAGAACGCCGTCGATCAACTTGTCCGGGCCGGTCTCGTAGATTTTGACGAAGTCCGAGCCCTGCTTGTGCTGCGCACGGATGACCTCGACGAGCTGATCGATAGAGTTGGCGTAATCAGCGTTCGAGAGCAGGTGCTGCGCGGGATTGAAGCGATTGGCGTCCTCGTGGCCGCCCAGGATATCGATGGCGTTGCCGCTGACGCGCAGACGCGGCCCCAGGATGAGGCCCTGGTCGATAGCGTCGCGCACGGCCGTGTCGGCGGAACCCGCGCCCTCGGTGCCCATGTCGCGCTCGGCGGTGAATCCGGCCAGCAGATCGGCCTTGGCAGCCTGCTCGGCGAGAATGGTGCGCCAAGGGACCGATTCCTCCACGGTTTGCAGGTCTTCCGCGCCGGGATGCAGGAAGAGATGCACGTGCGCGTCGATGAGGCCGGGGAGCAGCGTCGCATCGCCGAGATCGATGACCTTTGCGCCCTGCGGATGGTCCACCGACGTGCCCACGGCGCGGATGCGATCGCCCTCGACGAGAATCTCGCCTGGCTGGAGCAGGGTACCGGTGTCTACCTGGAGCAAGCGGGCGGCGTGGAGAACGATGGGCGCGGCCGGCGGCTGCTGCGCGGAGGCAACCACTGCAAAAGCCAGAACGGCGCAGACAGGCAGGAGGAATGCCAGGGGAAAAGGACGATGGCGCATGGTGGAATTCCGCATGGCTCAAGAATAAGCGGCATCCGGCAATTTATGCGGAGTTTCCTGGAGGGTTCCCGATGTTGAAGCGAAGCAGGCCCCGTCTCACAGGTGAAATCTTCGGCGGAATCAGCAAGGTCAAGGTTTCTGCCCCCACTTCAATTCTGGCCGGCAAGGTGCCCAATAACTCTCCGTCCGCCTCGACGAACAACCGTGCCGTGGAACCCTCCAGATCACGGCATTCTACCTGGTAGGTGCGAACCAGTTCAACCGTGCTCGAGAACGTATGGCGTCCGAACAACACGGCTGCCATGAATCGCAGGTAACGCAGGCGCTTGCGCGTTTTGAAGGCAATCACACGCAGATGTTTGTTGTTCAAGGCGGCGCCGGGCACAAGGTGGTGCAACAGTCCGCCAAAATCGCCGATGCGCACCGCCAGAAGCTGAGACACTTCTTCCGTTCGGGCGGTTTTGCTTCCACTCTCGGTGAAGGATGCGGCAAACATGGGAAACTTGTGTGTTGCCCAGACGCGAAAAGCTTCCACTAGATAGAGTGCATAACCAAAGCGCTGCTTTAACCGGGCGTCGAGCCGCGACAGGAAGAGAGCGTCGGCGCCAATTCCCGCTGCGACGATGAAGTGACAGGAGCGCGACCTGCCCTCCATGTCGCGATAGAAGACCCGGCCCAAGGGCACCCGCACCGGGGTGGCAGTCAGCAGCGTTTTCAGCGCCTTCACCGGGGATGCCGGCAGGCCCAGATCCGCTGCCAGAGCATTCGCGGTGCCCATTGGGATCACACCCAGCGCCGCCGATCCTCCGACCAGGCACTGCATCGCCCCATGAACGGTGCCGTCTCCACCACATGCAAGAATCGTGTCGCAGCCCTGCTGCAAGGCTTCCTGCACCTGCATCTCTGCGCTCTCTCGCGATTCGGTCGCCATCACTTTGACTGCAACGCCCGCATCGCGAAGCACTGCGAGCAAGTCCGCAATGAGGGCACTTCGCCGCTCAGGATGCTGGCCGGAAACCGGGTTGTAAATCAGTGCAACACGACGCATTCCATTTACCACCTGGTCCCCGCTCGTGAATCCCGATTGGAGGCTGAGTCCTATTCTCACATGACGCTCGTCAGAGGCTCTGAGTTTACCGGCCGCATATCGACGGCGGCAAAGGCGTTCTCGTTTTCTTAGTAAGCCGCAATCCCCGTAACGCTCTGGCCCAGGATCAGCGTGTGGATGTCGTGGGTGCCTTCGTAGGTCTTCACCGACTCCAGATTCATGCTGTGGCGCATGATGGGATAGTCTTCCGTAATCCCATTTGCGCCCAGGATGTCACGGGCCATGCGCGCGGTTTCCAGAGCCATCCAGACGTTGTTGCGCTTGGCCAGGGAAATGTGTTCGTGGCCTGCCTTGCCGGCGTCTTTCAGGCGCCCGACGTGGAGCGAGAGTAACTGGGCCTTGGAGATTTCGCTGACCATCCACACCAGCTTTTCCTGGATGAGCTGATGGCTGGCGATGGGCTGCCCGCGAAATTGTTTTCTGGTTTTGGAATATTGCAGTGCCGTCGAGTAACAATCCATGGCCGCTCCGATGGCGCCCCAACTAATGCCGTAGCGGGCCTGGTTGAGGCACATGAAGGGGCTTTTGAGGCCGCCGGTCAAGGGCAGCAGGTTGGCGGCGGGAATGTGCACGTCCTGCAATGAAAGGGCGCTGGTGACGGAGGCGCGCAGGCTCCACTTGCCATGGATATCGTGGGCGGAGAAGCCGGGACGGCCGGTTTCGACGAGGAAGCCGCGGACTTTTTCGTTTGTGGCGCGGCCGTCTTCCTCGTCCTGCACTTTGGCCCAGATAACGGCCACGTCGGCGATGGAGCCGGAGGTGATCCACATCTTTTCGCCGTTGAGGATGTACTCGCCGCCCACCTTGCGGGCGGTGGTGGTCATTCCGCCGGGGTTGGAGCCGAAGCCGGGCTCGGTCAACCCGAAGCAGCCCAACTTTTCGCCCGAGGCGAGGGACGGGAGCCAGGCGTTCTTCTGCTCGTCGGAGCCGAAGGTGTAGATGGGGTACATGACCAGCGCGGACTGCACGCTGACAAAGCTGCGCAGGCCGGAGTCGCCGCGCTCCAGCTCCTGCATCACCAAGCCGTATTCGACATTGGACATGCCGGCGCAGCCGAAGCCCTGGAGGTTGGCGCCGAAGAAGCCCAGTTGGCCCATGAGCGGCACCAACTCGCGCGGGAAACGGCCCTCGCGGAAGCAGTCTTCGACGATGGGGATGAGGTTGTCTTCGACGAATGCGCGGGCGGTGCGGCGGACGAGGAGCTCATCTTCGCTGAAGCTCGGGTCGAGGTGGAGAAAGTCGAAGTTCTGGAACTTGAAGGCCATGGTTGCACCTGCCGATCTGCCACGGGGAAGTGGAGACAGACGAGGGTAGCAGACGGGGAAGGGATTGATCTACTAGGACCTACTTGCAGCTTCTGTGCCCTCCCACCCTTGCGCCAGAGAAAAGTCGCAAGGATGGGGCACGGGGCTTTGTGTTTGAGATGAAGTGAAAAAGGCCGGATATGTTGAGACTGCCGGTTTCCCAGCCTAGAGCGGTTCTCCCCTACACGTACCCTTGCCAGCTCGGTGCAAGGTGGCATGGCTTCGGAGTATAGCAATGGGAGAACCGCTCAAGCCGCAAAAACAAGAACGCGGCGAGGGTGGGGCACCTAATTCATTTGGGTCAAGAATTGGTCTACGAGATGCAACCGCAGGTCCTTCGGCTCCGCTGCGCTTCGCTCAGGATGACAGTCTCTGATTTCTGAACCCTGCTCCCGGCCTTACTCCAGAAACTCGCGGACGAAGGGGTTTTGGCTGTGGACCAAGTCGTGGAGGGAGCCGTCGAAGATGAGGCGGCCTTCTTCGAGCATGAGGAAGGTGGTGTTGGGATCGGTGTGGCCTTTGGGTAGCGGGACCATGCGGCCGGCTTCGGCGTCGAAGCGGTGGGTGCAGAGGGTGAAGGCGTCCTGGAGGCGGTGGGTGACGAGGAGCGACGGGGTGCGGTAGACGTCGCGCTCCTTCACGATCAGCTCGATGATGGTGGTGGAGGTGACGGGATCGAGGCCTCCGGTGGGCGAGTCATAGAGCAGCAGCTCGGGCTGGCGGATGAGGGCGCGGGCGATGGCCACGCGGCGGCGCATTCCGCCGGAGAGGCTTGCAGGGAAAAGCGAAAACGTCTCTTCAAGCTCGACAAAACGCAGAGCGGCGCGGACGCGCGAATCGATTTCGTCGTCCGGAACCTGCTCCTGGATCAGTTGGTAGGCCACGTTGTCGCGCACGCTGAGGGAATCGAAGAGCGCGCCCTCCTGGAAGACCATGCCGGTGCGGGTGCGCAGAGGGAAGAGATTCTCTTCAGGCATGTGAGAGATTTCTTCGCCGAAGAGCAGGATACTGCCCTGGTCGGGACGGAGCAGGCCGTTGGTCAGCTTGAGCAGAACGCTTTTCCCCACGCCGGCCGGGCCGAGCAGGATGCGGGTCTCTCCCGGCGCCACGGAGAAGCTGACATCCTCAAGCACCGGCGGGCCTGCGAAGGCGATAGAGACGTTGCGAAAGACCACGACCGGCTCTGGGTCCGCTGCCGGAGCCAGAGCTTGTTCGGGCTGGGTGGAAGCGCCGTTCTCATTCATAGGTGGGCAAAGAGGGAGAGCAGAATCTGGGTAAGGAGAAAGTCGGCGACGATGATGAGCACCGAGGAGAAGACGACGGCGTCGATGGTGGAGCGGCCCACGCCCTCGGTTCCGCCCGAGGTTCTCATGCCGTAGAAGCAGCCGATGGAGGCGATGATGAAGCCGGAGAAGAGCGGCTTGACCAGTCCCTGAATGATGTCGGGAAAGCGGAGCGACTCCCAGGCCATGGAGAAGTACTGGGTGCCGTTCTGGTGGTTCATGAAGATGGTGACGAAGGCCCCGCCGAGGATGCCGAAGGCGTCGGCGACGATGGTGAGGAAGAAGAGCATGGTGACGCAGGCAAAGATGCGCGGAGTGACCAGTTTGCGCATGGGATCGACGCCCAGGGCGCGCATGGCGTCAATCTGCTCGGTGACCACCATGGAGCCGAGTTCGCTGGCCATGGAGGAGGCGTTGCGTCCGGAGACCATGACGCCGGTGAGCACCGGGCCCAGTTCGCGGATCATGGTGAGCGAGACGAAGCGGCCGGTGACGGCGGTTGCGCCGAAGGCCGAGAGCGTGGCCGCCGATTGCAGAGCCAGCACGCCGCCGGTGAAGAAGCCGGAGAGCAGCACAATGGAGGTGGAACCGACGCCGATGATGTCGGACTGGACGAGGAACTCAGGCCAGTAGCGAGGCGGGCGGAAGAGGTTTGTGACAGCGCGCCAGACGAACAGGGAGTAGTCCTGCACGGTGAGCACGACTTTTTTTGCGGTTCTGTCGATCGTGTCGAACGCCATCGGTTTACCGGCCAGCGGAAAAAAGGGTTGCACCGCTCTCCTCGACAGGATAGCGCATGGGGCAGGCGCGGAGGTTGAACGCAGAGCCGGCGGCACTTTGGGGGACGCCGGTAAACTGGAATAGAAAGCGAGCGCGCGTTGACCCCTGAAGCGGCAGAGAAGGTGAAAGAGTTTTTGGGTAGGTTTGCGAGCGGCGCAGGGCCGCTTTTGCTGTTGGATTACGACGGTACGCTGGCGCGGTTCCGGCTGGATCGCTTCAAGGCGCGACCCTGGGCCGGCGTGCGGGAACTGCTGGCGCAAATCCAGAGGCAGGGCAGGACCCGGATGGCAGTGATTACCGGCCGTCCAGCGGCCGAGATCGCGCCGATGCTCGGGCTCGACCCGCCGCTGGAGGTGTGGGGTCTGCACGGAGCCGAACGGCTCTATCCGGATGGGCGGCGGGAGCTGGGGCAGGCGCCCGCGGCAACGCAGGCGAAGCTCGAAGAACTGCGCGAAGTTCTGCGGCGCGACAGCCTGGGCGGGCTCTTCGAGGACAAGGCCAATGGCGTGGTGATGCACTGGCGCGGGGCTTCGCCGCGCAAGGCCAGGCTGATCGAGGAGAGGACGCGGGCGCTCTTCGAGCCGCTGACGCGGCTGGAGGGTCTGGCACTGCTGGAATTCGACGCCGGGCTGGAACTGCGGGTGGGCAGAAACAAAGGCGGAGCTGTCGAGGCGATTCTGGCGGAGGCGGGAGTCGTTGCGCCGGTGGCCTATTTGGGCGACGATTTCAGCGACGAGGCGGCGTTTCGGGCGGTGAAGGGCCGCGGGCTGAGCGTGATGGTGCGGCAGAAGTGGCGGGAGACGGCCGCGGATGTGTGGCTGCGGCCGCCAGAAGAGTTGAAGGAGTTTCTCGGGCGCTGGCTGCAGGCGGCCGGCCGCTCGCGCTGAGACGGAGCCGGCTACGGGGCCAGGATTTACTTCGAGCCGAGCGGTTGCGCGGTTGAGCATGATATCGATACCATGATCGGGACCGAGAGCCGGGTTGCAGGGACGCATCGGCGTTCGCCGGCGGCTGGCGCAAAGAGGTTTTCAGGAGGGGTGGAGATGCCGGACGGTAGTGGCACGAGCAGGCGCAGTTTTCTCAAGATCGGGGGAGCGGTTGCCCTGATTTCTTCTCTCGAACCTGCCGTTGAGGCAGCGGAAAATCCTCCATCTTTGCCGGGGAAAGAAGGGCAAGCCGCTCAAAAGCCCCGACAGGCGGCGGGCGGTGGCGCTTTGGTGGATCGGGTGAATCCGCTGCAAGGCACGGATTCCACCGCGCTGTTTTCGCGCGGCAACACGTTGCCGATCGTCGCCGTTCCTTTCGCAATGGCGCATTGGGCGCCGCAATCGAGCGACGGCAATCCCTGGTTCTTTCAGCCACACGATCGGCGATTGCAGGGCATTCGCTGCACGCATCAGTTGAGCCCGTGGCTGGGCGATTACGGCCATGCGACTTTTCTGCCGTTCAGCGGAGAGGCGTCGCCGGGCGCGGCGGAGCGCGCATCGAGCTACCGGCCGGAAGAACTGCGGATTGCGCCGCACTCGCTCGCGGTGCGTCTTGCGCGGTACCGGTGCCTGCTTGAACTGGCGCCCACCGAGCGGTGCGCGGCGATGCGGTTTACCTTTCAGGATGCGGGCGCGGCGGGCGTCTTCATCGACCTTCCCGGCGAGGACGCGGAGGCGCACTGCGACAGGGCCACGGGCACCATCACAGCGCTCACCAGGGCCAACAGCGGCGGAGTTCCAGCGGGATTCGCGGCCTATTTCCTCATTCGAATCGACGCGCCGATCGCCGGGGTCGAGGTGAAGGAGTTGAAGGGCCGGCGGGTCGCGGTGGTGCGCTTCGCGGCGCAGGCGGGAAAGCCGGTGACTCTGCGGGTTGGCACATCGTTTATCTCGTTCGAGCAGGCGGCGCGCAACCTCCAAGGCGAAGTGGGCGAGAAGCCGTTCGAGCAGGTGAGGAGCGAAGCCGCCGCGGTGTGGGAAGCGGCGCTGGGCAGGGTGCGGATTCAAGGGGGAAGCGAAGAGCAGCAGAGGATTTTCTACTCCTGCCTCTATCGCGCGCTGCTGTTTCCGCGCATCTGGCATGAGCCGGACGCGCAGGGCAATCTGCTCCATTGGAGCGCATTCAGCGGCAAGGTCGAGCCGGGCGCGATGTATGCGGACCACGGTTACTGGGACGTCTATCGTGCCTGGTATCCGATGATGACGCTGCTGTATCCGGAGCGTTTGAGCCAGATTCTGGAGGCCTGGGTGAACGCCTACAAAGAGGGCGGCTGGCTGCCGCAGTTCCCGTGCCCTGGGTATCGCAATTGCATGACGGGCAGCCCGCTCGATTTTGTCTTTGGCGACGCGGCGGCCAAAGGCACCAAAGGCTTCGATCTTCAGGCGGCTTATGCCGGATTGAAGAAACATGCGACGCAGCCGGTTCGTCCGGGAACGGGATACGGACGGCCCGCGGTGGCGGAGTACGAGAAGCTGGGGTACATTCCCAGCGAAGTGGTGGTGGGCAGCGTGGCGGAGACGCTGGACTCTGCGTATGGCGACTTTTGCATCGCCCAGGTGGCGCGGGCCGCGGGCAAGCTGGACGACGCGGCGATGTTTGAAAAGCGGTCGCGGAACTGGCGGAAACTCTTCGACCCGAAGACTCGCTTTTTACGCGGCAGGCTGGCCAACGGAGAGTGGCTGGAACCGTTCGATCCGCATACGTGGGGCGGCGCGTATGTGGAAGGCTCCGCATGGCAATATCGATTCTCCGTGCCGCACGATCCGGAAGGATTGATGGAAGCCATGGGCGGGAGAGGGGCGTTTATTTCTGACTTAGAAGAGATGCTGACTCAGGCTCCGGTGTTTCATGCCGGGAGTTATGGGCAAGAGATCCACGAGATGTCGGAGATGGCGGCTGTCGATTTTGGACAGTACGCGCACTCGAACCAGCCCGTTCATCACGTGCTTTACCTGTTCACGATGGCTGGACGGCGGGACCGGACGCAGTACTGGGCGCATCGCGTGCTGAACGAGTTATACAGCGTGGATAACTTCTGCGGCGACGAAGATACCGGCTCGATGAGTGCGTGGTATGTGCTGAGCGCGCTGGGAATCTTCTCGCTGTGCCCCGGCAAGCCGGAGTGGGTGCTGGGCGCGCCGCTCTTCGAGCAGGCGGAGATACGCTTCCCGGATGGGCGCGCGATTCGCATCGAGGCGCACAGCGGGAAGCCGGGAGCGTTTCTGAATCGGGTGACGCTGAACGGCGTGGAGCAGAAGGGAAACTCCGTAGCGCATTCGGCGTTGGCGAAGGGTGGGCGGCTGGTGTTTACGGCGACGTAGGCAACGGCGCGGGTCCACAGTTTCACCGCTTCACAGTTTGCGTGTTTCTGTGAGGTTCGCCGAAATGCGCGTTTATTTTCAGTGGTTTAAGTGGGGTTTCACAGTTTCACCGGCAAAAACGCACTCTCTCTTTTTGAGGGTCTTCTCCCCTGGGAAGGGATTTCGAAGGGCGGGCGCGGTTGGGGCGATGTTTCGCCTGCGTTTGCGAGCGAGCGGCGGAGCGCTTTTCCTCTCTATTCCATTGTGCGCCAGAGGAAGGATATTTTCTGCAACTGCGGAGACGGAAAGTTACAGAGCGCGTTTCAAAAATTGCGGCAGCGTTGCAGTCACAGTCCTTCAGGGGTTAAAACCCCTTATTATGCTGGACTTTTCGGCACGGCTGAAGCCGTGCCCTGTTACAAAACGGGCGATTGAAAGACGCTCCGATTTCCCAGGTTCCAAGAACGGGGGCTGGGGGCAGACGCTCGGTGGCTACTCTGTCACTCCGGTGTCGATCTTGCTGCAATCCATGCGCAGCGTCCCGTTGTCGTTCAAGACAAGTCCAGTGAAGCGCAGCAAACTGCCCACCGTCGCAGAGCCCGTGTTGAGCATCTGCGTGTTGGCGTCGGCGTAGACGATCACGGTGTTGGGGTCGGTCAGAGGGCTGGTCTGGAAGTAATCTGTGAATGCGAGGGTTGGAAACAGATCATAGGGTGCAAGCGTGACCGTATAGATTGTGAAACCGTTGGCCGTCGAGACCGCGCTGACCGTCCCATTGACCGTTTGCGGCATCAGCGTAAGGGTAGCCGCGGGAGGGTAGCCGCCGGCGCTCGAGAACGAAGCCGCATGGCTGGTGATGGCGACATTCTGGCCTGCCACCATGCTCGCCGCGCTGAAATTGGGGGTGAAGGGAAGGTTGGCGAGGTTGGTCACCTGCCCCGATATTTTGAAGGCAGCGCCATCGACGGAGAAAGGCGCACCCTTCATATCCCCGGGTGTATACAAGGGGCCCTGCTCCAGGGTTCCCTGCGAAACGACCACCGGCTCAAAGGAGATTACCTCCAGAAGCGGGCCGCTCGTGACGCTCAGGTCGTTGATGTCCGTATCTTCCACCTCAACGCGCGTGGCCTGCAAAGAACCGTCCGGCTGCATCTCCGCGTCCATGTTGACCGGCATCCCGACAGCCAGCGCGGAAAGCCCGGAGACGCCTTGAAACACGGTGCTGCCGGTGGAGGCCAGTTGCCAGACAATGCCGGTCGAGTTGACGGTAGCGCCGC
Source organism: Occallatibacter sp. (assembly GCA_049515995.1). Taxonomy (GTDB): domain Bacteria; phylum Acidobacteriota; class Terriglobia; order Terriglobales; family Acidobacteriaceae; genus Telmatobacter. The sequence goes on from JBEKTO010000057.1 coordinate 14,910, forward strand.
TCTCAAGAATCTCCGTTGCGGGTCCATCGGCGGAGGCCACGGTGAAGTTGTTTCCGGCAAGATCCACGGAGGAGACAATCCCGTTCAGCGCGGTCATTTTTCCATTTGCCGGGCTTGTCGGCTGCGAAGCAAAAGCCACTGGAGTGAGATTAAAGGTAGGGGTGATGGCCCAGGATTCACCAGGTTGGTAGTCAGCGCAGGGTGTAAAGCTCGCCGATTGCAGGACCTGGAGATCGAGCAGGAGGCCCATCTCAGAGCCGCTGACAGAGATAGAGGCGGGAAGGTTGACCGTGACCTGCGAACCGGGGACGTAGCCGTAGGCGAAAATGATGATATCAAATGCCTGTTCCGATGAAATGTAGGTCGCGCAGTAAAAACTCGCCGCGCCGATTGTCGCCGTGGCCGAAGTATAAGTCCCTTGAGGGATACTCACGGTTGCGAGCGGCTCCGCGGAGCCGTTCAAATGGGTGAATTCCGCCTGCTGGGGCGCGGCAAGCAGGCTGACCGTATCGCCCGACTCGCTGGTCAAAGTGATACTGTCCAGGAACAGGTTGAACTCAGCAAGCTGATCGTTCGCCGTGCTGGAAATCATTACAGTGACTGAGGTGTTTTCGACTTGTTTCTGGCCTGAGTGAGAGTTTGCGCTACCGCCGGCGCAGCCCGCCGCGAACAGGCCTGCCAGTGCACATGCACAGGCAGAGATTGAACGAAGAGTCCAGGGAAATCTAAAATGCGTCGGATTCATAAGAGTCTTTGTAGCTCATCTTGCCATAATTCGCAATCAAGGTCACAGTTAGAACGAACCTATTATTATCTCAATAATCAATACCATGGATTACCTGAGAATCCATGCAAACGGCCTGTGGAATCCACTCCAGTGTGTTTCATTAAGGGGTTCTTGGATGCCGCTGTAATCCCTCAGGGGCTGAAGCCCAGCTCATTTTGGGCCGTCTACGGCACGGCTGAAGCCGTGCCCTGTTACAAAACCGGGCCTTCAGCGAGTTTTTCCGCAGCTTGTGAAGCCGCGCCCGGTTACAAAACGGGTGATTGAAAGACGCTCCGATTTCCCAGGTCCCAAGAACGGGAGCTGGGGCAACCGATATGGAGTGCTGTGCTATCCCACCCTTTCGACAGAAGCACCAGCCGCAGGTCCTTCGACTCCCCACCCCAACGACGAGGACCTGTCGTTGGGGACCCCGACTCGCTGCGCTCGCTCAGGATGACAGAAAGAATGGGGCACGGGCGGCCACAGTCCTTCAGGAGTTAAAACCCCTTCTTATGCTGGATTTCTCGGCACGGCTGAAGCCGTGCCCTGTTACAAAACGGGTGATTGAAAGACGCTCTGATTTCCCAGGTTCCAACGGCGGAGCCGATCCCTGTTCTTACTCTCGGCCTTTTTTGCGAATCTCGATGCTGAGGCGCTTGATCTTCTGGTTGAGGGTGGAGAGGGGGATGTGGAACTGCTCGGCGGCTTCGGTCTGGTTGCCGTTGCAGCGCTCGAGTTTTTCGACGATGATGCGGCGCTCGATGTCTTCGAGGATGTCAAAGAGCGAGGCGTTGGGGTTGTGTTCGAGGAGGGCGTCCTGGAAGCTGCGGCCGGTGATGTGGCCGGGGAGCAGATCGGAGCCGATGACGGGGCCGGAGGAGAGGACGACGCCGCGCTCGATGCAGTTCTCGAGTTCGCGGACGTTGCCGGGCCACTCGTAATCGACCAGGGCGCGGAGGGCGTCAGCGGAGAGCTTGCGCGGGCCGAGGCCGTTCTCGTTGGCATAGAAGTCGAGGAAGTGCTGCGTGAGCAGGGGAATGTCGTCGCGGCGGGCGCGCAGGGGCGGCAGGTCGACGGTGATGACGTTGAGGCGGTAGAAGAGGTCCTCGCGGAAGCGGCCGTCGCGGACGGCCTGGCGGAGGTCGATGTTGGTGGCGGCGATGATGCGCACGTCCACCTGAATCTCCTGGATGCCGCCCAGGTGCATGAAGCGGCGATCCTGGAGGACGCGCAGGATCTTGGCCTGGGTGTCCATGCCCATGGTGGCGATTTCGTCGAGGAAGAGCGTGCCGCCGTTGGCGACTTCGAAGAGGCCCTTCTTGGAGGCCACCGCCGAAGTAAACGCGCCTTTGACGTGGCCGAAGAGCGTGGACTCGAGCAGCTCCGAAGGCATGGCGCCGGTGTTGATGGGCACGAAGGGCTTGTCGCGGCGGGGCGAATTGGCGTGGATGGCCTTGGCGATGAGCTCCTTGCCGGTGCCGCTCTCGCCCTGGATGAGCACGGTGGAGCGGCTGGGCGCGACCTGGGCGACGAGGTCGAAGACGCGCAGCATGATTTCGCTCTTGCCCACGATGTTGGAGAAGTTGTAGCGCTGCTTGAGGGTGCGCTTGAGCTGGAGGTTCTCTTCTTCGGCTTTGTGGCGGGCGACGGCGGAGCGGATGTCGGCCAGCAGCTTCTCGTTGTCCCAGGGCTTTTGGACGAAGTTTTCAGCGCCGGCGCGGATGGCGTCGACAACGTTGTCCACGGTGCCGTAGGCGGTGATCATGATGACCGGCATCTCCGGCAGCCGCTCTTTGATCTGGGGCAGCAGCTCGAGGCCGCTCTGGCCGGGGAGGGCCAGGTCGAGCAGGACCAGGTCGAAGCTCTCCAACTCGAGAATGCGCAGGCCCTCTTCGCCATCGACGGCCATGCGCACCGAGTACCCCTCGAGCGAGAGGAGCACTTCGAGCGATTCGCGGATGGCGGCTTCGTCATCGATGACAAGGATGCTGGCGCCGGCGGCGGCGCTGGATGCGGCCGGGGATGAGACAGATAGATTCACGGGCAATTCGACCTCAGGCATGTACGGAATTCCTCAACAACGGAAACTCGAGATGAAAGGTTGTGCCGGCGCCGACGGCGCTTTCGACATGAATCTTGCCCGCATGTTCCTGGATGATGCCGTAGGAGACGGAGAGGCCAAGACCGGTTCCGCGCCTGTCGCCAGGCTTGGGGGTGGTCTTGGTGGTGAAGAAGGGATCGTAGATGCGCTTGAGGTGCTCGGGGGCGATGCCGCTGCCGGAGTCGTTCACCAGCGCTTCAACGTGTCCGTTGGCCAGCGTGGCCACGCGCAGGCGGCCACCGCCAGGCATGGCTTCCTTGGCGTTCAAGAGCAGGTTGAGAAAGACCTGCTGGAGTTTGCCGGGATTGCCATGGATGGGGGGCAGCTCCTCGGCCAGCTCGAGATCGACGACAATCTGCGCGGTCTTGAACTGGTGTTCGAGCAGGGAGAGCGTGTCGCGGATGACCTGATTGAGGTTGGTCTCGCGGAATTCGGTGGTGGAGGTGCGGGAGAAGTTGAGCAGGCCGTTGGCGATTTCGGCGGCGCGGAAGCTCTGCTGCGTGATCTTGTCGAGCACGGGGCCGAGGCGGGCATCGCCGCGCAGTTGTTTGGAGAGCATCTGGGCGTAGGAGGAGATGACGGCCAGGGGCGTATTGATCTCATGAGCCACGCCGGCCGCGAGCAGGCCGATGGAGCTGAGCTTGTCGGCCTGGGCGAGCTGGGCCTCGAGGGAGACGCGCTCGGTGATGTCGTCTACCAGGATGATGCGGCCGACGGAGACGAAGTCGCGCGAGAGCAGGGGCGCGATGGCGATGTTGGCTGTGCGCAGTTCGCCGGCGCGGGTGGTGAGGCGGAACTTGTAGAGGTGATGGACGCCCTGCTCGTTGCGGAAGCCTTCGAGCGCCTCGATGAACTCGGGCGGGAAGACGATCTGAAGGGGCTGGCCGATGGCCTCGGCGCGGCTGAGGGCATACATGGCCTCCATCTGCGCGTTCCAACTCTCGATGCGATCGTCGAGATCGAGGGCCAGGATGCCCACGTTGATGGATTCGACGATGTTTTCGTTGAACTCCTTGAGCCGCTCGAATTCGCCGATCTTCTTTTGCAGGCGGGCGTAGAGGCTGGCGTTCTGGAGGGCGATGCCGATGTAGCTGGCCAGGGACTCGAGCAGCTCGACATCTTCGCTGGAGAGGAAATCGCCGCCGATGGTGCGACCCAGGCCGATGACGGCGATGGTGCGCATGGCGGCGGGGCTGGCATCGCCGGCCTGAATTTGCCCGGAGGCGACGCGGCAGGGCAGATAGTAGTTGAGGTCGAGGAGAGCGGCGGTGCGCTGCTGCTCCTCGGGCAGATGCACGGCCTGCTGGGCGTTCTCAAAGAAGATGTGGGAGTGGCCCTTGGCCTGGTCGAAGTCCAGGAAGTCGAGCGCGAGGCGGTCCTGTGCGGCGCCCACCTCAGCCGGCAGCCCATGGGCCGCGGCGAGGCGCAACTGCCGGGAGTCCTCGGAGCTTTGGGCGAGGAAGACGGCGACGCGGGCCACGAGCAGTGTGCGCGGGAGGCGTTCGACGATGGATTGCAGCAGGGCCTGGAGGTCGGTTTCGGAACTGAGGCCGCGTCCGAATTCGACCAGCGCCTGACGGTAGTCGTAGCGATGGCGGTCAAAGGCTTTGTCGACCCAGCCCTGGATGCGGCGCTTGAGGGGCTCGAAGATGGCGGCAGTGACGAGGATGGTGAGCGCCAGGCCCCACTCGCGCACGGCTTCCGGCATGCCTTGGTGGACCAGAACCGCGCTGAGCGCGATGACGCTGAAGTAGCCGGCGAGGATGAGGCCGGTAGCCAGCGTATAGGCCACGCCGCGCTTGAAGATGAGGTCGGTATCCATCAGCCGGTAGCGGACGATGGCCCAACTGAAGGTGAGGGGGAGAAAGACCAGCGAGAGGCCGGCTAGATTGGTGAGCAGCCTGGGCGGATGCAGGTCAAGAAGATAGGGAACGGCGTAAAAGCAGGTGAAGGGGAGAACCGCCAGCAACGTGCCGCGGGTAAGCCACTTCAACTGCTGACGAAGCAGAGGGGTGTTGGCCCGGCTATAGGCGCGCAGGAAGAGCAGGGCGGCCAGCAGGTAGAAGGCGGCGTCGTAGGCGGTGGCGGTCCGGTTCAGCTGAAACAGGAGCAGCCCTGTCGGCTGGCGCGTCCCGATGGCCCAAATCCACAGGGCCAGCAGACCGGCGCCGGGCGCATAGATCAGCGGCAACAGCCAGCGGCGGCGGAGGCTCTTGAAGCGCTCTTCGGGGAAACTGAGAGCGAAGTGCAGGAAAAGCGCCGGCTGAAGCGACTCGGCCAGGACATTGCACCAGAAAACGATCTGGTCGAGCGTGTCCAGCTTAGCAGTGTACTTGAGGCCGTAGAAGGCGAACGAGACCAGGCAGAAAAGATAGAAGTGCGTGGCGCGGGGAGCGGTCCAGCGGCGGAATAGCACGTAGATGCCGATGGCCAGGTAGATGAGGCCGATGACACGCAGCCCCAGCGCCAGGCTCCTGTCCAATGGTTCGGGGATCACCTTGACCGGGGAATCGAGGGCCTCGCCGTCGCGGGTGATGGTGTAGTACGCCTGGCCGTAGCTCTGGACGCGATAGAGAGCGCGCTCGAGGTCGGAGACGCGGACGATGGGCGCGTCATTGCAGGAAGGGCAGGTTGCAACTCCGGTGAGCAGGTCGTGCGCCTGAATGCCGGCGCGCTGGCCGGGACTGTCGGGCAGCACCTTGTCGGCTTCGAGCCCGCCCGCGACCTCTCGCCACCAAACCCCATCGTCGGGCTGCGGGAATTGGCGCTCCTGGCGGAAATTCAACATCGCCAACAGCACCAGGCCGACTGTGGCCAAGGCCAGCAGCGTCGCCTGCAAACGGTTGAAGAGGTTCGATTCCATGGGGAGGCACTCTACGCCAATCTCTTTGTAGCACGTCGATTGCCATGTGGGAGAAATCTGGGAGTTGCCGCGAAGTCAATTGCAATCGACAGAGAACAAGCGAGATAGAGACTCGGCGGAGAGAAAAAAGTCAACCACTGTGGCGGGCGGTTCTGTGAAAAATGCAGGAAACAGTAGGGCGTATACGTCGAAAGGGATCGATCTATGGAAATAGGTAGCCGCTTGAAGGCAAGGAGGTTATTGCATAAATATACAAGGGATCTGTCATTTCCAGGGAGATTTTTCCTCGACAGCCGCCAGTGGAAAGGCCGATTTCGCCACCTTTAGAGCTGTCCGTAGGTGGCCTTGGGGCCGTGCTTGCGGAGGTAGTGGTGTTCGGAGACGTACACCGGGATTCCCGCTTCGGGCGCACCCAGGAGGACGCTGCGGAAGGCCAGGCGGGCGATGTACTCGAGGACGTCGGCATGTTCGACGGCTTCGGAGGCGGTTCTTCCCCAGGTGAAGGGGGCATGGCCGGCCACCAGGACGCCGGGGACGGCGATGGGGTCGAGGCCCTGCGCGCGGAAATGGCGAACGATGACGGCGCCGGTGTTACGGACGTACGCCTCGGCGACCTCCTTGGCGGTGAGGGGCTCGGTGACGGGAACCGGACCGTGAAAGTAGTCGGCGTGGGTGGTGCCGAGGCAGGGAATGGGGCGGCCGGCCTGAGCCCAGGAGGTTGCGAACTCGGAGTGCGTGTGGACGACGCCGCCGATCTGGGGGAACTCGCGGTAGAGCAGGGTGTGGGTATCGAGGTCGCTGGAGGGGCGCAGGGAGCCTTCGACGATCTTGCCGTCGAGGTTGGTGACCACCAGATCGGCAGCGGTGAGGGAGGCGTAGTCGACGCCGCTGGGCTTGATGACGACGAGCGGCTCGGGTCCGCTGCGATCGACACCGCTGGCGTTGCCGAAGGTGTGGGGCGCCAGGCCGCGACGGGCGATCTCCCGGTTGGCGTGGAGGACTTCTTCACGAAGAGAGGCAAGCAGCATGGGAGTCTCCTTGGGTTCCAGGCCGGGGGCTGGGAAGCGTTTACCGAATCCAGTTTAGCAGCGGGCCGGGCTTCGCCAGCAATTCGAGGCAGGAGTGGGCGCGGATCGCCGCGTTGGCCCGCGGCGTGAAAATCTACCGACTGCATTGCGATGGGAAGCGGCTGCGATTAGGATGGGTGGCAATCTGCTTTTCTATCCTGCAAAGGGGTGTTCTCATGCGTCGTGTTTTCTTCTGCGGTTTGAGCGGGTTTGCGGCTTTCCTGCTGCTTTCAACGGTGGCGCTGGCCGGGCGGCTGAACCTGGCCGATTATCCGTTGCGTGTGCATGTTTTTGAGCACAATGCGCATTCGCATTACTGGCACCAGTCCCTGGATGTGGTGGATGGAGAGGGGCGGGCGAATCTCTACGAAAACGGGACGCCGCGGGGTGTCGATTTCAGTTATCGCTGCGGAGAGCGGTTGAGGAATTCGGTGGGCTACGAGACCTATCCGGCGCGGTGGAAGAAGGGCGGCAAGGAACTGGAGATCCTCATGCCCGAGTTCGGCAAGCCGGGAGCGTTCAACTCCTGCGACCTGAGCGTGGAGATGAAGGACAGCGCGTATCGCAAGCATAGCGGCGGGCTGGAAGAAGTGCCGGTAGCGGAGTTCCAGCAGTGGATGGAGAGGCACCAGTACGATCCCGAGCATGGCAAGAATGAGCCGGTGGCCACGGCTCCGCCGGCGGCCGGGGCGGGCGCGAACGCGCCGCAGTAGGGACGCGGTGGACAGTGGACAGTGGACAGTGGACAGTGGACAGTGGACAGTGGACAGTGGACAGTGGACAGTGGACAGTGGACAGTGGACAGTGGACAGTGGACAGTGGACAGTGGACAGTGGGACGCCGGGGTGTGCGGAGGGGCGGCGGGCGGGGTTGCGCCGCCGCATGTGCGAGAGAATTGCTCGCCTATTTACTGGAGAATTGGCCCTATTTACCGGAGAATTGCCCCAGGGGGCTGTAAACTTGCAGCCGGTGCGGGCGTCTACCTGAGTGATGGCAGCCGGCACAGCGTGTGAACCGATGACAGGGGCCACGGCAGAGGAGATTGCCGGGCGAGAGTTGGAGACTGCCACGCAAGAGTTTGCGAGTATTGTTGCGACCCACCGGCCGCAGATCTTCCGGTTTCTGCTGGCATCCACGCGCGACACGGACCTGGCGGAGACGCTGACGCAGGAGTGCTTCCTGAAGGCGCACCGGAACTGGGCGAGCTTTCGCGGCGACTCGAGCGCGATGACGTGGCTGATGCGGATTGCGATCAATCTGCAAAAGGACCACTGGCGGAACCGGCGGATGCAGTTCTGGCGGCAGACGCAGACGCACGCGGTGGATCTGGACGAGGCGAGCGAGTGGCTGCCGAGCGGCGAGAGTTCCGCCGAGCAAAAGCTGCTGGCGCAGGAGCAGGTGAAGCGGGTGTGGCAGTCAGTGAAAGGGCTGAGCGAGCGGCAGCGGACGGTATTTCTGCTGCGGTATGTGGAGGAGCAGGAGTTGAGCGAGATTGCGAGAGCCACCGGGTTGAGCGAGGGCACGGTGAAGGCGCACCTATCGCGGGCGGTTGGCAGGGTGCGCGCGGAAGTGGGGGGAAAGCGATGAATTTCAGGGATCAATACGCGGGCAAGCCGGAGGGGCTGGAGGCACAGGTGGAGATGCGGGAGAGCGAGGCGCTGGACGCGGAATTCGAGCAGGCGCTGAGGAATTTCCGCTCGAGCGTTCACGCCTGGAGCGAGGCCGCGTACAACCGGCCGCGGACGGCGGCGAAGACTGTGCGGCAGAGGAGCTGGCGGCTGGCGGCGGGTTGGGCGCTGGGGTGCTTGCTGGTGGCGGGAAGCGTTTCCGGCGGCGTCTTCGAGCACCATCACCGGCAGGAGCTGGCGCGGATTGCGGCGGCGCGGGCGGCCGAGCAGCAGAAGCAGGTTGCCGCGCAGCGGGCGCGCGAGGAAGAGGATTTGCTGGCCAAGGTGGACAGCGACGTATCGCGTCAAGTTCCGAGCGCCATGGAGCCTCTGGCTCAACTGATGGCCGAAGACGAGAGCAAGTAAGCGGGACAGGCAAAAAACGAAATCATGAAACAGTAACGGAGCCCTTGGCAGGACGAGGGGGAGGAAAAAGCGATGAAGGTATCCATGGCGGCAGGATTGGGAGTGGCGATTGCGGGAGTTTTGCTGGCGGGTTCGGCGCTGGCACAGGGACCGGGCGGCGGCATGGGGCCGGGACCGGGGTTTGGGGAACATCGGCCACCGATGGAGAGGGCATTTGGACCCCAGGGCGACCATGGCCGCTGGTGGAACAATCCGAAGGTGGTGGAGCGGCTGAAGCTGACCGACGCGCAGCGGAAATCGATGGATGAAATTTTACTGCAGCATCGCGAGAAGCTGATCGACCTGCGCGGCAACCTGGAGAAGGCGGAGCTGACGATGGAGCCGCTGATGCGCGACGATCAGCCGAACGAGGCGCAAATCCTGGCGCAGATCGACAAGGTGGCGGCGGCGCGCGCCGAACTGGAGAAGGCGAACGCGCGGTTTCTGCTGGCGATTCGCGGCAAGCTGACGCCGGATCAGTGGAAGCAACTGCAGGCCGACCGCGACCGGCGCGGCCAGGAAGGGCACGGCTGGAACCGGGATGGCGAGGGACGGGAAGGCTGGAAGCCGGGACAGGGCGGACAGGGACAGGGCGGCCAATTCCATCACCAACAGGCGCCTCCTCCACCGCCTTCTCCGGCAGCAGCTCCGCAAGGCGCGGGCCCGCAAAGCAAGATGGACGATGGCGCCGGCCCGGATGGGGCCGATGTTCCCGCACCGGGAGCCGAGCAGTAAGGACGGCGTTCGTTCAAGGTTTTCAGGCAGAGAGCAAATACGGTTGGAGTTAAAACCGATGGCGGCAAGGGGCGACCCTCTTGCCGCCGTTTTTTTTGAGCGGAAGCCGGACGGGAACGGGCAGTGGCGGAGATGCGGCCCGCATTTCGCGTCGCCTTTGCCGCTGGAACGGCGTGCGCTGTGTGCCGAAGCGAGACAAACGGGTGGAGCGCATCGAGACAGCGGATGGAGCGGATTGGGACAGCGATTGAAGCGGATTGGGACAGGGAGTGAGCGAAAGCGGAACAGCTTGAATCGGAGTGCAACACCGGGGCGCGGAAGCGGCGCTGAAAATTATGACTAAAGTTATTGCCGGCGGGCCCGATGAAAGGTGTGGATGCAGTGAAGCCCATCCGGAAATTGCGGAAGCCCTGAGAGAAGGATCGATGGAGCGGCGGGTAAGGGCGCGAATCGAGGCATCCAAGAAGGAGTTGTGACCCATGGCCCTCGGTGTATTGAACAATCTGTCGGCGATTTACGCAGAGAACAATCTGAACAATACGAACAATAGCTTGCAGACGGTTCTGCAGCAGTTGTCGTCGGGGTCGAAGATCAACTCCGGAGCGGACGATGCGGCCGGGCTGTCGCTGGTGAATGGCCTGGAGGCGAATTCGACCGCCCTTACGCAGTCCGAGACCAATGCCACGGAAGGAGTGGGGTTGCTGCAGGTGGCCGATGGCGCGCTGTCGCAAGTGACGAGCCTGCTGAACCGCGCGGTTACGCTGGCGACCGAGGCCTCGAACGGGACTCTCAACAGCACGCAGGAGTCGGCGGCGAACCAGGAGTATCAATCGATATTGGCCGAGGTGAATAACATCGGCTCGACGACCACCTATAACCAGCAGCAGGTGTTTACGGGCACGAACGTGGCGATCTATACCGGCGACTCTTCGGCGTCGGGTTCTTCGCTGGACGATTTGAATATCCGTGAGCTGAGTTCGGCGAGCCTGGGCGACAGCGACGGCACGATGGCCTACGGCGACGGAAGCGGCCAGAACGGGACGAACGTCTTCATCGACCTGTCGAACGACGGGAAGCTGGCGACGGTCAACGACAGCCTGGCCACCGCGGGCGCCTCCAGCACCTCAGTCAAGGTGAGTTATCTGACGACGGGGGCTGCCGGAGCGGTGACCACTTCTAGCGCGACGATCACCGTGGGCACCGGTACCACCTATGCGGACACCGCGCAGGGATTGATCAACGCGATCAACAACGCGGGGCTGGGGTTGAACGCGACGTTCACCACGGCGGAAGCGGCTGGAACGGCCGCCGTGGCGGATGCCGAATCGGCCGATCTGGGCGGCGGCGGAGAGAACGATACCGGCATCGAGATTTCAGGGACCGGGGTCGGGACGGGCACCAACGGCGCCGGCGAAGTGGGCACGCTGACGGTGACGGCCGGCGGCGACACGCTGGGCGGCACGCTGAGCATTGTGGGGTCGGACGGCAAGAGCCATGCCATTACGCTAGGGACGGCGGGATCGACCGACACGATCGCCAATCTCGAAAACACGATCAACACATCCGGCTACGGGGTGACAGCCTCGCTGAGCGGCGGAACGACCCTGACGTTCCTGTCGGCAGATTCGGCTGTGACGGTCTCGGCGACCTCATCGCTGACCGCCAGCGGCGGCGGGACGTTGACCTTGAGCGGCACGCCCACCAGCGACACCACGTATTACAGCCAGGTGGGCACTCTTACGCTGGGGCAAACGAATGTCGCCAAACCGAGCCTCTCGACCGATACTCTGAGCGGCACGCTCACCATCGGGTCGAATACCATCACGCTGGGCACGGCGACCACGACCGACACGCTGGCCGACCTGGAGGCGACGATCAACAAAGGCGACTACGGGGTGACGGCCTCGCTGGACAGCACGGGCAAGATCATGACGTTTACGTCGACGAACTCGGCGATCACGATTACCGGGAACGCGTTGGCGGATGCGTCCGTCAGCGGCACCGATACGGGAACCCTGAGCTCGAGCAACACGCCGGTGGACTACTCGGGCTATTACAGCGTGGGGATTACAAGCGCGGCGGGGATTACGGACTCCAGCACGGCGGTGAACACCGGCGGCGGCGGCGCGCCCAACTGGACCTATGGCGGGACGGGGAACACGGGCATCGCGATGGACACGAACCGCACCGGCGGAACGGCCACGATGAGCTATACGGATTCGGCCGGCGAGTCGCTGAGCGGCACCGACCTGTTGACGCAGAGCAATGCGCAGACCGCGCTGAACGATCTGAACCTCGCCATCAGCGACGTGGCGGCGCAGGACGGGTACATCGGCGCGCAGATCAACACGCTGAATTCGATCAGCCAGGTGATGAGCACGCAGCAGGAGAACGTGGTCTCGGCACAGAACGCGATTCAGGCCACCGACTATGCCTCGGCGACATCGAATATGTCGAAGTACGAGATTCTGAGCCAGACGGGCATTGCCGCGCTGGCGCAGGCCAACAGCGTGCAGCAGGAAGTGACCAAGCTGTTGCAGTAGCGACAGTGAGCAGTGGACAGTGGACAGTGATCAGCAAAGGCAGGCGAAGGAGATGCAAGTTTTGAGTCAGTAAACCTGCAACAACTTCAAGACAACCCAGGGACGGGCGGCGGCAGGGGCACAGCTCTTGCCGCCCATTTTTTTGGGGCAGGGAGTAGGGAACAGGGAGTAGGGAGACCGCTCGGGATGAAAAAGCAAAAGCGAAAGACAACCGCAGGTCCTTCGACTCCGCTGCGCTCCGCTCAGGATGACAGAATTTGAATAGGATGACAGAATTTGAACAGGATGACAGCATTTGAATTTGGCCGCTGACCGCTGCTCGTTCTTCCCTATCTGCTACTCCCTAGTTGTTACTCCCCAGTTGCTATTTACAAAAGGAGAACCTCCGGCTTTGCCGGGGTGGCAGTAACGGTTTGACATTTTCGGGAGTCGCCCCAGTTTGTGTTTCCCATTCTTTTCACTAATGCGCCAGAAGGATGCACGCGATCATCCTGCGCCGTCCCTACGGGACTCCGGATATCTTATTGGTTGCGCCGACCCCACGCTGAAGCGCGGGGCTAACCTACAAAGCGCCTACGGCGCGGGGTCAACCTACACTGCGGCCGAAGCGCGGGGCTAACCTATACAGCGCCTGCGGCGCGGGGCGACTGGCTGCTATCGGCACGGAGCACTCCGCACAGGCCCCTTTGAGGGGCACCAGCCATAAAGCCTCCGGCTCTGGCGGAGGATACTTACTCCCTATCTGGTACTTCCTACTTGCTGTTTCCTATCTGCTACTCCCTGCTCTTCACTCCCAAACGCCGGTGACCAGGTAGTCGTGGATGGAGGCGGCGGCTTTGCGGCCGGCGCCCATGGCCAGGATGACGGTGGCGCCGCCGGTGACGATGTCGCCGCCGGCAAAGACGCCGCGCTTGCTGGTGCGCATGGAGGCGGGATCGGCCACGATGTAGTTGCGCGGGGTGGTCTTGAGGTCGGGCGTCGAGCTCTGGATGAGCGGATTGGCCGTGGTGCCGACGCCGATGATGACGACGTTGGCGGGCAGGACGTATTCCGAGCCCTTGATTTCAACGGGCGAACGGCGGCCGCTGGCGTCGGGCTCACCCAACTCCATCTTGACGCAGCGCACGCCGGTGAGCCAGCCTTTTTCGTCGCCCAGCATTTCGATGGGGTTGGTCAACATGCGGAACTCGATGCCTTCCTGGCGGGCGTGCTTTACCTCTTCGGCGCGGGCCGGCATTTCGGCTTCAGAGCGGCGATAGACGAGCGTGGCGGAACGCGCGCCGAGGCGGCGGGCGGTGCGGACCGCGTCCATGGCGGTGTTGCCGCCGCCCACCACGATCACGTCGCGATCGCGGCAGTCGTAGACCGGCTCGTCGTATTCGGTGACCTGGTAGGCGCGCATGAGGTTTACGCGGGTGAGAAATTCGTTGGCCGAGTAGACGCCGTTGAGGTGCTCGCCGGGAACGCCGAGGAAGCGGGGCAGTCCCGCGCCGGTGGCGACAAAGACCGCGTCGTACTTCTCGCTGCGCATCAACTCGTCGATGGTGACGCTTTTGCCGACGACGACATTGGTTTCGAATTCGACGCCCATGCGGCGCAGGTTGTCCACTTCGCCCTTGACGATGGTCTTGGGCAGGCGGAACTCGGGGATGCCGTAGATGAGCACGCCGCCGAGCTCGTGCAGCGCCTCGAAGACGCGCACGCGATGGCCCTTTTGGACCAGATCGCCGGCGGCCGAGAGCCCCGCCGGGCCGCTGCCAACGATAGCCACGCTCTTGCCGGTGGAGGGCGCGTTGGCGGGCAGGCCAAGCTGGCCGCTGAGGCGCTCGAAGTCGGCGACAAAGCGCTCCAGGTTGCCGATGGCCACGGGCGCGCCTTTCTTGCCCAGCACGCATCCGCCCTCGCACTGATTCTCCTGCGGGCAGACGCGGCCGGTGATGGCGGGCAGCGAGTTGTCTTCGCGCAGCTTGGCCGCGGCGGCCAGATAGTCGCCCGCGTGGATCAGGGCCACGACTTCCTTGATCTTGACGCCTACCGGGCAACGGACGACACAGCCGGGCTTGGCGCATTCCAGGCAGCGGGTCGCCTCAGTGAGCGCGTCGGCCACAGCCAGCCCGCGGTTCACTTCTTCAAAGTTGCGGCTGCGCACCTGGGGGTCCAGCTCCGGCATGTGCCGGCGCATGATCTTCATCCGCTCTTTGAGCGGAAGGATATTCTTTGCCGAGTTGGGAAGGGTTCTGATTTCAGGCATGGGGCACCTCCTCCGCGTCCAATTCTGCGCGAAGCCGCGCCACTTCCTTTTCTTTCGCACTTAACTCCGCGCGAAGCTGAGCCACTTCTTCTTCCTTGTGTTCCGCGAAATGCTTCAGCGACTGGCACTCCTTATCGCGATACATGGTGTTGCGCTGCATAAGGACCTCGAAGTTGACCTTCGATGCGTCGAACTCCGGCCCGTCGACGCAGGCGAACTTGCTTTTGTCGCCCAGCAGCACGCGGCAGCCGCCGCACATGCCGGTGCCGTCGACCATGATGGAGTTGAGACTGACCATAGTCTTGATGCCGAGCGGCGCGGTGACCTTGGCGACGGCCCGCATCATGGGCACCGGGCCGACGGCCAGCACAAAGTCGATTTTGCGGCCGGCGGCGAGCAATTCGCTCAGTTTTTTGGTGACCAGGCCCTGTTCGCCGTAGCTGCCGTCGTCGGTCATGATGTAGGTTTCGTTGCTGGCCTGGCGGACTTCGTCCTCGAAGACCACCATCTCGGTATTCCGCGCGCCTTCAATGAAGACGACATGATTGCCGGCCTGCTTGAGCGCGTTGGCGGTGGGCAAAGCCATGGCTGTGCCTACGCTGCCGGCCAGAATCACCGCGGTGCCGTAGTTTTCGATCTCCGAGGGTACCCCAAGGGGTCCGACGATATCCAGGATCGAGTCACCCGCTTCAAGGCAGTTGAGCAGCGAAGTGGTTTTGCCGATTCCCTGGACGACGATGGTGACGGTGCCGGCCTCGGGATCGGAACACTTGATGGTGAGGGGGATGCGCTCGCCTTTTTCGTGCAGGCGGAGAATGAGGAACTGCCCCGGCCTCTGCTTGCGGGCAATGCGCGGCGCCTCAATCACAAACTGCTTGATGTTGAGGCCGACGTTGCGGGCTTCCACAATCTTGTACATGAATGCATGACTCCGATAGGACCAAGGCTAGCAGCAACTTGCCTGCGCGTGCGATTGCGGAGACTGGGCGGAAAGCCGAGGAACACGCTCAGGCGCAGGGAGACGCTTGGCCATCTTTAGCGATTATTCAGCATGTGGGAGGGCTGGCGTGTGATGAGGGTCACCCGCGGGGGATCGGCGGAGGGCGGGAATTGGTGAGCGGATTGAGGATTTACGCCATTCCGGGTAGAATCTGGCCCTCGGATTCATTGCGAGCGGAGAGCGCGCGAAAGCAGAAAGAGGGGAACCGTATGAAAGCTGACCGTCCACTGATCGGGGCTGTCGTGTCTCTGGCAGCCGGACTGGGATTGATCTTTGGGAACTGCCACGGCACGGCGGGCGTGAATGCCGCATTGCCGCTTTCGGGATCGTCGCTGGCGATCTGCACGACGACGAGCGGAGCAGGCGCGCTGGGCGGCTTCTGGCTGACGGTGATCGGCCTGGTGCTGCTGATTGTGGCATTCGTCTGCGCGGTGCTGGGGCAGATCGGGCTGATTGGATTCGGCCCAAGCCGGGCGGAAGTGGCGAAGGTTTCCGAACCGCCGAAGGAATGATCTCCGGCGCGCGTTTTTTTGCTTTCGCCGGGTGTGCCTCGATTGGTTCGGCAGCGCCGTGCCCCGTTCTTGCGACTTATTACAAACGGGAAAACCCCGGGCTTTGCCGGGGCGATAGTCGATGTTTGACAGTTCCGGGAGTCGCTCCCGGTTTGTGTTTTTACCTTGCGAGGCTCCGCTCGGGATGAATGGGGCTTATCCTGTGCGTTTCGCCGCGCCGCCTACGGGGCGCACGATTGCTTTTGGGCTCTCTCCCAGGACTGCGCTTCGCTTGTCCTGGGCTATTTTCCTGCCGCCCCTCCGGGGCTGATGTTGGCGTGGCCCGTTCATTCCCGGTCTAACTCGCGCCGCGAATCCGTTGCTCGGGGTGAACGGGCCGGTTGAGGGCTATGACTTCCCACCCTAGCGGCAAAAACAAAGACGCCGCGAGGGTGGGGCACCCGGCATTTTGGGAGATCAGGGCCGGTTCATTGCTGGCCGTAACTCACAGGTGGAAGTCAGAATGCTTAGGATGACAATTCATTTAGTTTCAGTGATTTGAAGGAATATTGGTGGCGCGGGCAGGCTCTGGACGAGTCTGCCCGCGGTGTTTGCGGAGCTATTTGGGCAGGTTCTGCGAGCCGGTGACGGTGAAGGCGGCTTCGGATTTGTTTTCGGTTTCCTGGGGCTGGGTGCTGGCGAGGGTGAGGGTGTATTTGCCCTCCAGGATGGAACGGTTGCCTTTGTCGTCGACGCTCGAGAGGGAGCGGGGATCGATGGAGATGGTGACTTCGCGGGCCGCACCCGCGCCGATGCTGACCCGCTCGAAGCCAACCAGCGATTGAATGGGCCCGCCGGGCTGCGGAGTCTTGACGTAGGCCTCGACCACCTCGTCGCCGGCCAGGGAGGTTGCATTGGTGACGGTGAGAGTTGCGGTGAGCGGATCGCCGGCCTTGAGCGTGTCGGCGGAGAGCTTGACCGGGCCGTATTTGAACTTGGAGTAGCTGAGGCCGTAGCCGAAGCCCCAGAGCGGCTTGCCGGTGAAATAGCGGTAGGTGCGGCCTTTGTCGCCGGCCTTGAAGCTGTAGTCGGTAAAGTCCGGCAGGCCGTCGAGCGAGGCGTAGAAGGTGATGGGCAGGCGACCGGCGGGATTCGAGAGTCCGGCCAGCGTGCGAGCAATGGCCGTGCCGCCCTCGACGCCCGGATACCAGGCTTCGAGAATGGCTCCGGCGTGTTCGTTGGCCCAGTTGAGGGCGACGGCGCTGCCGCTTTGCAACACCACGACGAGCGGCTTGCCGGTGGCAGCTACGGCCTCAAGGAGTTTCTGCTGGGGCGCGGGCAGATCCAGGCTGGTGCGGTCGCCGCCGTTGAAGCCGTCGATCTTGATGTTCATTTCTTCGCCTTCGAGCTGCGGCGAGAGACCGACAAAGGCGACGACCACATCGGCTTCTTTGGCGCGGGCCACGGCTTCGTCGAGCTGCGCCTGCGCGGGAGCTTCCCATTTGAGGGTGAGGCCACCGCCAGCTTCGTCGCCGGAGTGGGAATATTCCAGACGGAAGTCGTGGGGATTGGTATCGGTGAAGTCCACAGGGATGGAGGGAGTCTTGCGGTTGATCTGTGGCGGCGGCGCGGTGGGCGAGGCGCCGGGCGCGGAGGTGAAGTGGCCCATCGCGGAGACGTCGTTGCCTTCGCGCAGGCTGCCTTCAGAGAGGACCTTGCCATCGAGGGTGAAGCGGTAGGTCTCCTTGGGCGACCAGGGGAAGGCGTCGCCCGATTCAAGGGCGAAGACATAATGGCCGGGAGCGGGGACGGAGAGCGAGCCGCTCCAGCGGACGGAGTAGTTGGATGTGGCCAATTGCGGCACCGGCTTGGCGTTTTCCCAGTCGGTTTGGACTTCGGGCTCGGTGAGGGTTGCGACCGGACGGCCGGTCCAGTCGGGGGTGGCGAAGAACTCGGTTTTCAAGCCCTGATTGAGGCCGAAGGCGGTGCGGGGAACGGGCACGCCCACGCCAGAAGCCAAAGTGGAACCCTGGGCATAGAGGATCGGCGAGCTGTGGAACTGCTGGATGATTCCGTCGAGCGGTGTGACCGGCCGGACGGGCGTTCCCACATAGTTGCCGAGAATGGAGGGCAAGAGGTCGGCGGTGGGTCCGACGACGGCGATGTGGCCGGGGGCGGACTTGAGCGGCAGAGCGCCCGCGTTTTTGAGCAGGACGATGCTCTCTTCCGCTGCACGGAGAGCGGTGAGGCGGTTCTGCGGCGCGGCGACGGCAGAGAAGGGCACACGATCGAGCAGGCTGGAGCCTTGCGGATCGAAGAGGCCGAGCTGGAAGCGGGCGGTGTAGAGGCGCTCGGCGGCCTGGGTGACGAGGTCTTCGGAGACCAGCTTTTGGCGGACCGCATCGGCCAGGGTGTTGAAGCCGGGAGTCCAGATGCTGCAGGAGAGATCGGTGCCGGCCTGAAGCGAGAGCGCGGCGGCGTGCACGATGTCCGCTGTCTTTTTATGCCCCTGATTCACGTCCACGATGGCGCCGCAGTCGGAGACGACGAAGCCCATGAAGCCCCAGGCGTCGCGGAGGTGATCCTTGAGCAGCATCTTGTTGGTGCAGGCGGGCCACTCGTCGATGGAGTTATAGGCGCACATGACCGACTGCACGTGGCCCTCGGTGACGGTGGCGCGGAAGGCGGGCAGGTAGGTTTCTTCGAGGTCGCGCGCGCTGGGGTCGACGTTGAAACCGTGGCGCAACTGCTCGGGACCGCTGTGGACGGCGAAGTGCTTGCTGGTGGCGACGGCGCGCAGATGGTTGAGGTCGCCGCCCTGGACGCCGGAGACAAAGGCTACGCCCAGCTTGCCGGTGAGGAACGGGTCCTCGCCGTAGGTTTCCTGACCGCGGCCCCAGCGGGGATCGCGGAAGATGTTGATGTTGGGCGACCAGAAGGTGAGCCCGAAGAAGATGCGGTGATTGCCCTCGCGCTGGGCCAGGTTGTATTTGGCGCGGGCTTCGTTGGAGATGACGGTGCCCATGCTGCGGACGATGGCGGGGTCCCAGGTGGCTCCCATGCCGATGGCCTGAGGAAAGACGGTGGAGTAGCCGGCGCGGGCCACGCCATGGAGGGCTTCGTTCCAGGTCTGGTAGTCGGGAATGCCGAGGCGCGGGATGGAGGTGGCCCAGTCTTCAAGCTGGGCGGCTTTTTCATCCAGGGTCATGCGGCCGACCAGATCGTGGGCGCGCTCCGCCGGGGAGAGCTTGGTGTCAAGGTAGGCGGGCGGCTGGGCCTGTTGGGCCTGAGCCACAGCGGCGAAAACGGCGAGGACGAGCGGCAACACGAAGAACAAGCGGCGAAGCGGCATGAGTGGATCTCTCCTGGGAGTGCGTTGAGGGCTGGGCCCGAATGGGTGCGCAGCCGCGCGGGCTGACTCTTTTCGCGGTACGCATCGGTGGGCCCGGAGGGATTTGCCGGGCGCCGCGAAGGGAAAAACCAGCCGGTAGGAACTGTACAAGGTAGAGGGCCCATTTGGCTAGGTTTATCGGTTTACTAAGGGAATTTCGAGGGGGAAAAACGGGAATCCGCTCAGAAATCCAGCCCTGGGTCCTGAGCCGCGTCGGCTTCCATGCGGGAGAGAAGCGCCAACATGCGGTCGAACTCCGGCCGGCCGTGGAGGGGCTTGAGGCGGGGATCGGCAAGCAGTTGGAAGAACCATGGGCAGCGGGCCTGGTCGGAGACGCGCAGTTCGGCGAGGGCGGTGTCCAGGTCGCCGAGGGCGACGTAGACGGCGGGCGTGAAGGAATTCAGGACGAAACGCTCCCGGCTCAGCCATTGCAGCCGCTCGAGGATGGTGCGAGCCTCTTCGGCGCGGCCCTCACGGGCCAAGGCGTAGGCATGGACCGAGGTGGCCAGATCGAAGTAGGGCAAGCGCTGCGCGAGATCGCGGGCCAGCGCGATTCCGCGCGCTCCATTTCCGTTGAAAGCGAGAATCATGGACCCGTAGAGATTGGCGCCTGGATGGTCGGGGAAAAGAGTCAGGGTGCGTTCGGCCTGTTCGACGCTTTCAGCGGCCTGGCCGGCCAGATGGAACGCCCAGCCCATGCGGGCCTGGAGCCATGGGGAATAGGGGTCCTGGTCAATCGCCGCGCGCAGGATCGAGATGGCCTGAGGAAAGCGGTGACGGCTGAGCGCGAACATGACGCGCACACGCGTGGTCCAGGGATCGTGGGGCAGATGCGCGGAGAGGGAAAAGGCCTGAAGGGCGGCGGGCAGGTCGCGGTCCACATGGAAACTGATCCAACCGACCGCGGGGAGGATGGCTTCGGCGCGAAAGGCAACCTCCGGAATGGACTGGGCAGTGCGGCGCACATGGTCCGCGGCAACGGCCGCAGACATAAAGCCGTAGAAGGTCTGGGTGACGCAGAGGTTGACCAGATCGACCCGCGCGGGGATCAGGGAGGAATCGAGTTCGGTGGAGCGCAGGAGATGCTGCAATCCGTCCTGCATGCGATGGCGCTGCATCGTCTGCCACTCGTGATGGCCCCGCAGGAAGGTATCGTAGGCTTCGCGGCGGCGGGAAGGACTGTCGAGATCGCCGGCGGGCTCGGCGACGGCGGAGATGGACAGGCTTGCCGAACTCAGTCCGAGCGACGAAAACCTCTCGCCATTGCCGGAGGGCGCAACGACCGCTTCCGGGAGGCCCCGGCGACCCATGCGAAAGGCCAGCCGCTCGACGAGTTCCGAATCGACGCCGGCGATCCGGTTGGGCGCCACCAGGAGATCCTCCACCCAGATTTGCGCTCCATCCTCGACGCGCACCATCTCCACGCGCAGGCGGAACTGCGCGTGCATCGCGCACAGGGTTCCGGTCAGGACCAAGTCGGCTTTGAGCCTCTCGCCGATTTGCTGGGCGGTGAGCCCTTGCAAGGCGAGCGTGAAAACCGAATCCCGGGCCATCACCGCGACAACCGGAGGGCGCACGTTGGTCAGCCGGGCGACGGTCTCCTCGGCAATGGCCGAGCCCAGGTGTTCAGGGACCGAGTAGCCGGTGGTAAAGGGCATGATCGCCAGCCGGGGAAGGGCCGCGGCCGGCGGGGCGCCAAGAGGCCGCACCTCGGCCGAGAAGCGGTATCCGCGTTTGTAGATGGTCTGGATGCACTCTTCCGGTTCCAGCCGGGCGCGCAAAGAGGAGAGGCACTTGGGAACGTTGTCAGCGGTGACGTGGATATCGCCCCAGAGCGCCTGCCGCAGTTGGAGGGGGTTAACGATCTGGCCGGCGTAGGCCAGCAGGAGGCGCAGCGCCGCCAGCTCCTTGGGAGGCAGATGCACCACTGCTTCTCCGCGCAGGAGCGTGCCATCGGACTCCAGGCGGAAACCTCCAAACGAGAAGCCCGGTTCAGCGCCCCGGCGGCCAAGACCCACCGCCTGGTGGTCCGGTATAGGGAGATCGGGCGAAGCCGATGTGGGCTGTTTCATCCCGGTCATTGCATTTCCTCGAATCCCTGGCCAACCTGCATGTCGATTTTGTGCCACATGCGCAAGCCGAAAGCGGGCCGATCACAATGGTTGCGGGGACCTGCAGGATGAACCGCAGCGGGAACCATAGTGCAGCAATCCCAACGAAAATCCAGGCTTCTTTGAGCCCGATGGTTTGACAACATCCAGATTATCCACTTCCCGAAGGCCAAGGGAAGCCCATGGCATCGACTTTTTCCCGCTTGAAGTAATCCAAGGGCGGTTACTTATTGACTAATTAGTATACCGAAGGATTTACGCGCATCTCGCTCAATCTTTGAGATTTGGTCGTGTTTTTTTCTTGAAACAATTGCCGGGGCATTCGAAGCTTGAAAGGCGCAGCTCAGAAAAGCAGAGGCCGGTTGCCCCGCGCCGATTGCGATGGCGATGGAAGCGCTTACCGACACGAAGGCTCATGCAGACCTTGCATGCCGGCCCGGGTTGGACACAGGCCGGCGAAAGAGAAAACGGGAGAAAAACTTCAAAGATTCCTCAAGAAATGGAAGACGAGCGCGTGGCAAACTGAGGAAAGGGAGTTAACGATGACCAAAGCTGTTTCCTATGCCCAGTGGTCTCTGGAACCTTATTGCATCGGCATGAAGCTGCGATCTCTGCGCACGCAGAAGCGGCTCACGCTTTCGCGTCTGGCGGCCGAAACCGGACTTTCGACGGCGCTGCTCTCAAAACTGGAGACGGACCGCATGATCCCGACGCTACCGACACTGGCCACGATCAGCCGGGTGTATGGCGTGGGCATGAGCTACTTTTTTGCGGAGCCCGCGCGGCACACGCTCTCGATCACGCGCAAGGCCCATCTGCAAGGCAATAGCCGGGGCACGGAATCAGTGAAGGTGACGCCGCTGAACGCAGTGACGGAAACAAGCAAGCTGGTGGCGCAGGCGATCGAGTTTCCGCCCGGCGGAGCCACCATTGCCGCGGATGCCTTTCACGGGTCGAGCGGCCTGGTGTATGTGCTGGAGGGACGGCTGCAGTTGGATGCGGGAGGGATGCACGAGGTGCTGGAGGCGGGCGACTGCGCCTACATGGAGAGCGAGATGGCGCTGGCCTGGAGCGCGCAAGGAAAGCATCGCTGCCGGGTGCTGGCGGTGTTGCCGGGAGCGCCACGCGCGGAAGAGTGACCGGCCGGCGTTATTGGGCGGAGCGCGGGATCAAATGGAAGGAGTCGAGAAAGCGCGCCGCATCGGGGTACCGATCCGCAAGGGGCGAAACGACGAGCGTCTGGTAAAGCGTGGCGCCCACCATATAGACGCGGGCGGAGAAGTGGAATTGATCGCTCTCGGCCTCGAACTCCAGGCCGTGGTAGACGCCGAGGAGGATCTGTTTTTCGGAGAGGATGCGGGCTTTGGAACTTGCCATGGCTCCTTTCTTGACCGTTTGCAGCACCGTGTCGGGATTCTTGCTTGCGATCTGCGCGCGGTAATCGCTGACCGCGATGAAAAGGGCCGTGGAGGAAGCACTGGCGAGATAGGAACGCATTTCGACGGGGCCGGTCTCGGTGGAGACGGTCTTCTGAGTCACTTCGGGCCGCGAGGGGTAGTAGGCGCTGAATCCATCCGCGGGATAGCTATAGAGCGTCATGCCCTGCTGGTTGAGTTCGGCCGCGCGCAGTTCCTGCTGCTCCTGTTCTTGCCGCTCGCGCGCGGCCTTGTCGCGTGCGTCCCGCTCAGCCTTCTCCTGCGCCTCCTGTTGCGCGGCCTTTTCTTTTGCCTCTTGTTCCGCATTCTCCCGCGCCTGCTGCTCGGCCTTGAGGCGGGCATCGCGGACGGGCTGGAGGGCGAGGCGCTGGACGGTCTGGCCCGCAGTTTTGACTTCGATCTCGGTTTCGATCTTGTCGAGGGCGTCTTCGGTGGCGGCAGCCACGACATGCTGGCCGAGTTCGACCCTGGCCTTGGCCGAACCGCCGGCCTCGATGCGGCCCTTGGCCTCGCCGTCGAGTTTCCAGTTGCAGGCCAGATCGCACATGACCAGCAGGGTGGCTCCGGCCGGCTTCGGCTGCGGTTTCGGACGGAGGATGGGACCCTCGTCCTGTTGCGCGAAGGCCAGGCCCGCACCCAGCGCGAAGACGCCCGCCAGCAGCCCCACCGCAAATCTCTGTGTTTTCATGCTGTCGACTCCCCTGCAAACCATGAGACCTTTACCGTCACTCTGGAGCCACTACGCCCCGCGGCCGCACTCGCGTATCACTGCAAGGCCGAGCAAGCCTTTTCGTGACCGCCGTCGCAAGCCTTTCTGTAGAGAGCCCGCGCCTGGGCGGCATCCTTGCGGCCTCCCAATCCGTACTCAAAGCTGACTCCGAGGTTATAGCACCCCGGCATCTCTCCGCCGTCGCAGGCTTTCTGGAAGAGAGCGCGCGCCTGGGCATAGTCCTGGGGGACGCCTTGACCGCTGCCATAGAGGACACCGAGAAGGCGGCAGCCTCTCATCTGCCCGCCATCGCAGGCTTTCTGGAAGAGAGCGCGCGCTTGGGCATAGTCCAGCGCCACGCCCTGGCCCTCCTCGTAGAGATAGCCAAGATTGGCGCACCCATCCATGTTTCCGCTGTCGCAGGCCTTGCGGTAGAGCTCAGCCGCCCGTGCGTGGTCCTGGGCGACGCCCTGGCCGGTGTCATAGAGACTGCCGAGGCGGTTGCATGCACTCATCTCTTCGCCGTCGCAGGCCTTGCGGTAGAAGACGATCGCCTGGGCGTAGTCCTGGGCGACGCCGTGGCCAGAGTCGTAGAGCATGGCCACGCCCCTGCATCCGCCCATCTGCCCGCCGTCACAGGACTTGCGATAGAAGGCGAGCGCCTGGGCGTAGTCCTGGGCGACGCCCTGGCCATTGAGGTAGAGATTGCCGAGGCTGCCACATGCGGTTGCTTCGCCGCCATCGCAGGCCTTTTGAAAAAGCGCGTGCGCCTGGGCATAGTCCTGGGGGACGCCCTGGCCAGAGTCGTACAGGAGGCCGAGACCGGAGCATCCCTCCATTTGCCCGCCGTCGCAGGCCTTCTTATAAAGAATGCGCGCCTGG
>JBEKTO010000058.1:0-22329 GCA_049515995.1 Occallatibacter sp.
TCCGCAGGCTGAAGGGCTTCCGCCGCATCTTCTCCAGATTCGAAAAGCTCGATGTGGTCTTCCTCGCCTTTATCAATTTCGTTTTGATCATCGAAGCCCTTAGATAGTGTTAACACGCCCTAGTATAGGTATTACATGATAATCATAGTAAGTTAGTGCTTCGTGCGTGCACGCCTATTATATGTAGATGAGGTCCTGCGAGAGCCCCCTGTGGGGAGCCTTCCTAGAATGCGTATAGAGAACCCCTATAGGTGCCCCAATAGGAATCTTGTAGGGTAAGTTGGGAAGCTGATGGAGGCTCCATATGGAGTGGCAGATCTCCTATAGGGAGCGACGGTCAGACGGCGATCCCTCCTCGCGCGCACGTAGGTAGACCGGTACACTGGATAGAGAGCAATCACAACACCCCAGGAGGCCCTCATGGCATCGGTCATTCTTCCAGCAGTTCCATCCGAGTCGCGGCCCGGCCGCTTCGGCGTCTATGGCGGCCGCTACGTGCCGGAGACGCTGGTGGCCGCGCTGGACGAGTTGGAGCGCGAGTACAACCTGGCCAAAGCCGATCCCGCTTTTCAGGCCGAGTTGGCCGATCTGCTCAAGAACTACGCCGGCCGTCCCACGCCGCTCTATTTCTGCAAGCGGCTGACCGAGCAGTTGGGCGGGGCGAAAATTTATCTCAAGCGCGAAGACCTGCTGCACACCGGCGCGCACAAGATCAACAACGCGCTGGGCCAGGGCTTGCTCGCCAAGCGTATGGGCAAGAAGCGGATCATTGCGGAGACCGGCGCGGGCCAGCACGGAGTGGCCACAGCCACGGTCTGCGCTCTGCTGGGTTTGGAGTGCGTGGTTTACATGGGCGATGTGGACATGGCCCGGCAGGAGTTGAACGTGCTTCGTATGCGCCTTCTTGGCGCTGAAGTCCGCGGCGTCTCGTCGGGCTCGCAGACGCTGAAAGACGCTATCAGCGAGGCCATGCGCGATTGGGTCACCAACGTCCGGACCACCTATTATCTGCTCGGCAGCGCATTGGGCGCGCATCCTTATCCCACCATGGTGCGCGACTTCCACCGCTGCATCAGTATCGAGATGAAGCAGCAGATCCTTGAAAAGGAAGGCCGGCTGCCCACTGCCGTCATCGCCTGCGTAGGCGGAGGATCGAACGCCATCGGCGCGTTTTATGAATTCCTGCCGGACAAGCAGGTGCGACTGATCGGCGTCGAGGCCGGCGGTCGCGGCACGGCGCTCGGCGATCACGCGGTCCGCTTCCGCGGCGGCTCGCCGGGAGTCTTGCAGGGCACCTACTCCTACGTGTTGCAGGACGAGAACGGCCAGATCGCCCTCACGCATTCGGTTTCTGCGGGTCTCGATTACGCCTCCATCGGACCGGAGCACGCGGCGCTGCACGATTGCGGGCGCGCGGAGTACGTCTCGCAAGATGATACGGCGACCCTCGATGCGGTGGTGAGGCTGGCGCGCACAGAGGGCATTTTGCCTGCATTGGAAAGCGCGCACGCCGTCGCCGAGGCCCTGCGCATGGCTCCCACGATGGCTGCCCATGACATACTGGTGGTGAACCTTTCTGGACGCGGCGACAAGGACATGGGCATTCTGGCCCACGAGCTGAAGATCCAGGGAGCGTAGATTCCAATGGCGATTCTCTTTGAACACAAACCCGGACTGGTCGTTTATCTGACGGCCGGGGACCCGAGTCTCGAAGCGACGCGAGCCATTGCGCTCGAAGCCATCGACGCGGGCGCGGCGGTCATCGAGCTGGGCGTGCCCTTCAGCGATCCGCTGGCGGACGGGCCGGTGATTCAGAGAGCCATGGAGCGGGCTTTGGCCCATGGAACCCGGCTCAAGGACGTGCTGGCGCTGGCCGGCGAGATTCGCGCGGCGCGGCCGGCGGCAGGTCTGGTCGTCTTCAGCTATCTCAATCCGATCCTGCGCTTCGGCCTGCACAAGTTTGTTGACGATGCCGCCGCGGCCGGAGTGGACGGCGTGCTGGTGACCGATCTGATCGTCGAAGAGGCGGAGGAGTACCTGGCCGAGATGCAGCGCGTAGGGCTTGCGCCGATCTTCCTCGCCGCGCCCACCAGCCCCGACGAGCGCCTCGAGGCCATCGCCACGCATTCAAAGGGTTTCGTTTATGCCATCTCCCGCGTGGGCATTACCGGCACGCAGCAGAACCTGACCTCCGACGCGGCGTCCCTGGTGGCGCGCATCCGGCGATGGACCACGCTGCCGGTAGCCGTAGGGTTCGGCATCTCAAACGCGGAACACGTCGCCCAGGTGGGCCGGTTCGCGGATGCCGCGGTAATCGGCAGCGCAATCGTGGAGTTGATCGAGCGATCGGTTTCCGGAACCTCTGCGGACAGCTCTTCGTCCGCTGGGTGGGAGACGGCGCCCGGCGCGGTGGCTCGATTTATCAAGGGCCTGCATCTGCCTCAGGCGGCGCTGGCCCGGTAAAACCAACCCCACGGGCGGCGCTTGAAGCCGCATGGATTCAACTCTTGCTCCTATGCACCCGGCGCGCTCGATCCTTACCGATCGGGACCGGGACGCAACACGAGGATGGAATGACGCTGGAAGAATTGCGAAATCAGATTGATGCACTGGACCGGCAGCTTGTCGAGTTGCTGAGCGAGCGGGCGCGCGCCGCGCAGCGGATCGGCCACTTGAAGGTTGCCACCTCGTTGCCGGTGTACGAACCGGCGCGCGAAAAGGTGATCTACGCCAACGTGCGCGCGGCCAACAAGGGTCCCCTGCCGGACATCGAACTGACGCATATCTACGAGCGCATTATCGACGTGATGCGTGCCCTGCAGAGAGACGAGTTGGCTTCGCAGAGAAACGCCCAGGCGCATGAGCCGGGCCACGGCACTGGCGCGGATGCGCCCGAGACAGGGAACAAGCAATGATTGTAGCGATGCAGGAGAAGGCCACCGAAGATCAGATCGATGCGGTGATCGACGCCTTGGTGGAATCCGGAGTCAACGTTCATCGAACGACGGGTTCGACGCAGACCATTCTGGCCGCCGTGGGTCCAACCGCCGGCCTTGACTTGAGAAAGTTCGAGCTGCTTTCCGGCGTGCTCTACGTGCACCGGATCACGGCGCCCTACAAGCTGGCCGGCCGCGCCTTTCGCCCGGAAGGCACAATCGTCGAGTTTCCCAATGGCGCCACCATCGGCGGCAAGCAGGTTGCGATCATCGCCGGCCCGTGCGCCATCGAGAACCGCGAGCAGATTTTCACCATCGCCAAATGCGTCAAGGCCGCGGGAGCCGGCTTTCTGCGCGGAGGCGCCTTCAAGCCGCGCAGCTCGCCCTACGCCTTTCAGGGGCTGGGGATTCCGGGCCTGCAACTGATGCACGAGGCCGCCCAGGAATACGGACTGCTCACGGTGACCGAGGTCATGGAGATTTCGCAGATCGAGTCCATGCTGCCTTTCACCGATTGCTTCCAGGTGGGAGCGCGCAACATGCAGAACTTCAACCTGCTGCGCGAGCTGGGCCAGATTCGCAAGCCCGTGCTCCTGAAGCGCGGCATCGCCGCCACCATCGAGGAGTTGTTGCTGTCGAGCGAGTACATCATGGCCGGCGGCAACTACGACGTGATCCTCTGCGAGCGTGGCATCCGCACCTATGAGACCTCCACGCGCAACACCATGGACATCGCGGCCATTCCGGTGATTCACAAGCTCTCGCACCTGCCCATCGTGGGCGATCCCTCGCACGGCACCGGCCGCCGCGACATGGTTCCCGCCATGGCCAAGGCCGCCGTCGCCGCTGGCGCGGACGCAATCCTGGTCGAGATTCACCCCAACGCCGACAAGGCTGCCTCCGATGCGGCGCAGACCCTGTATCTGGATCAGTTTGAGCAGTTGATGGGCGAGCTGCGCGTGATCGCCGCGGCGGTGGGGAGAACACTGTAGCATTGTTAGCGGAGCTGGCTTTTTCTAACTCCGCAAACTCCGCGAACAACGCTAACTCCGCGCCCTTCAAAAAAGTGGGTGCGAGGAAAGAACCAATGATCGAGCGCATCGCCATCCTGGGCACGGGCCTGCTGGGCACATCGGTGGGCCTGGCGCTGCGCGCGGCGGGTTTTCGCGGCTCCATCGTGGGCTGGAACCGGAGCCCGGAAGGCGCTCACCTTGCGCTCCAGATGGGCGCCATCGACTCGATCGCGGCAGACGCTTTGCAGGCCGCGCGCGCAAGCCAGGTGACGTTGCTGGCCGTTCCCATCTACGCGACCCTCGACTTCATGGAGAAGCTGGCTCCCGTGCTCGGCTCCGATCACCTGGTCACCGACGTGGGCAGCACCAAGCGCGTGATCTCCGAGGCCGCGGCACGCCTCTTCAACACTCCCGAGCGCGCGGCATTTCTTCCCGGCCATCCCATGGCGGGCAAGGAGCGCGGCGGCTCGGCCCTGGGCGATGCGGATCTCTTTCGCGGCGCGGTGTGGCTGTTTACCGACGATCCGGAGTACAAACGCTCGGCGCATTCGGCGGAGTTGGTGAAGGGCTGGCGGGAGTGGGTCGCCGCCATGGGCTCCAAGACCCTCGATCTCGATCCCGCGCGCCACGATGAGTTGGTGGCCTGGGTCAGCCATCTGCCGCAGTTTGTGGCCACGGCCCTGAGCGCGCTCTTGCAGCATGAAGTGGGCGACGCGCCGGAGTTGAAAGATGTGGGTGGGCGCGCTCTGCGCGAAATGACCCGCCTGGGCTCCAGCCCTTATTCCATGTGGCGCGACATCGCCTACACCAACACCGAAGCCGTCCAGACCGCGCTCCTCGCTCTCGAGCAGCACCTCGCCCACCTGCGCGAAAACCTGCGCACGCCGGAGCTGCGCAACGAGTTCGAGCAGGCCAATCGCTTCCGGCAGGAGTAATTGCCGGCCGTCGATCAGCCCATCTTCAGCATCTGGCAGGCCCGCTCTTCTAAACCGGCGATTTCTCCAAAGAGCCGGGAGGCGGAACGCAACTTCGCCTCGATGTCTTTTGTCCTCTTGGCATTCTTGAACAACAGTGCAATCTCAGTGAATTTGCTGCCGGATTGATGAAAGATCTCAGCGGCACTCGCCAACGCGGGATTGCCGGCGATCTTCGCGCTCTCCTCAAGAAAGCGGGCGTACATGGGCCGGAAACAGCCGCCGCCCGTGCCGCCGATTTCGATGAAGATATACAGATTGAATAAATTCATCCGCAGATCTTTGTCCCCGAAGATCGCCGGCCACTGCAATAACTGGCGGGCCGTATGGCGCACTCCCGCGATGCCAAAATTCTTGATCGGCGGGTGCAGGTGGGCATCGACGGTTTGCGCAATGGACGCGGCGATCTCCTTGCTCCCCGGAGCGCGAAACCCCGTAAAGTCGAACTCCAGGCGCAGGTTTTTCGGCGGAAATGGCTTGAAGGGAGAGTTCCTGGCTTTGCCGAGCTGCTCCAGGGTGGCCGGCGCGTAGAATCCCTTCTTCACTCCGGCCATCTGCGGGTCCATGTCGGAGGCCAAAACCGTCTTGCCGCCGTCGTAGCCGCAAACCACGAAGGTGTGGCCGCCGAAGTGGTAGTCGCCCGGCAGATGAAACCAGGGCAGCAAGCCCATATCGCCGCCGAGCATCGTGGGCCTTTTTTGCGCCAGCTCGCGCAGCAGGTCGGCTTCGGCCTTTTTGGCGCTGGAGGTGCAAACCTCTCGAATCGCGACGCCGGTTCTTGCGCCCAGATCTTGGAAAAACTTCTTGGTGTTGCCCCGGCCGCCAACAAAGATGTAGGTGCCCGCGCCCATCTTCATCTGCCAGTAGATGAATCCCATTCCGGCGCCGAGGCCCAGCAGCATCTCCTCGGAGAGCGGATGGCCGGCGTGGTGGAAAATCTTGGCCAGGGAGTTGGTGACGCAGTGGCAGCCGTCGAGGGCGGGAGAGTTGGGGAAGGGTTCGAGGGAGGGATGAACGTTCAGGGCTTTCATGGCGAACTGTGGCTCCTCAGATCACTTCAGAGACGGCCACATAATACTCCCGCCGGAGCAGCTTCGTCCTGAACGGCACAGGAACGGCATCCATCGATGCCGGGGGCCCAACATCTCGCCTTTGAGATGTGGAAATCGTATTCTCTTACTCCGCTTCCTTCACCGGCTCGGCCGCTTCCTTCGCCGGATCGAGCGCATGGAAGCCTTCGGCTCTCGCCGCTTCAAGCAACGGCAGCGAGGCGGAGACGAAGATGATCTCGGTGCCTTGGAACATCTCGCGGGAGACAATGGCCGCAGCCAGTTGCAGGGCGTCGGGCCAGCGCAGGGTGGTGCGATCCAGGAGTTGCCGCGCGGCCTCGAGCACCGCCGGGTTCAGCGGCTGCTGCACCATGCGCGCCGCTTCCATGCGCAGAATGTCGAGCGCCGCCGCGGCGTCTTCGGCCGAGATGCCGCCCGCCCGCTCGCGCCGCCGGACGGCCGCGTAGACCTCCAGCGGCGTCGAGGCCGAGATCAGCTTGCGATTGTCCTCGACCGCCTCCATCAGGCGGATCAGCGCGTCGGTGCCCTGCTCCTGCACAAACAGCTTGGCGAAGGCCGTGGACTCAAGAAAGTAGCAGCTCACAGATTGCCTCGTTCTTCTTCAATGGCCTCGGCGATGGAGTCGCCATGCACCGCGACGGGATGGAAGCGCTGCGCCTCCTCGGGAATGCCGGCCTCGGCGCGGTTGAGGCGAATGGTGGTGGTGGGGTATGCAGGAGTCTTGGGGTTGGCGATCTTGCTGGTGATCACCACGCCGCGCTGAATGGCCTCGGCCAATACCGCCTGGCGCGACTCCGGATGCTGATTCCAGCGGAAGGCCTTGCGCGGCAAAAACGAGTCGCGGAACCACTTCAGCGCGATGAATGCGTGCCCGCCCCGCTCGGCCTCGGCCAGCGCGGCGCACAGCTCTTTCACGCGCGCCTCCAGATCGGCGGGAATCACCGATTCTTGGCCGTCTTCGTCCTCATCGTCAAAGTCGTGCTCGGCGGCCGCTCGCGGCGCGCGGGCAGCACGCGGCGCAACCTCGGCGCCGTCGCTGCGCTCAAAATAAATGCGCACCTCGTCCTCTTCCGGCGACCACGAGTCGGCTGGCGCGTTGCGGCGCTTGCTGCGTCCGTTTTCGCTGCACAGCTCGACGATGGCCTGATATCCAGGAGGCGCCAGGAAGCGCAAAGCGCGCGCCAGGCCGGGATCCACTGAAAACGCCAGTTCGTTGAGTGCTTCTTCGATAATCTCTTCCGCGTCGGGAATGCTAAGGTTGCTTACATCTACGCCGCCCTGTGCAGCTTTTGTCGATTTCATCGCTTTCTTCTCCGTATGCCGCGCCTTTTGCCTCTCGGCGTCCAGATCGTCTCCTGCGGCCTCATGGCCATTTTCCGGAGATCGCTTGCGCCGTCTGCGAAATTGAGCAGCCTTAGTTCTAAATCTGCGCCATCGTCACCGATGGGCTCCTATGAATTGCCCCAACCACCGATGCCTGCCGTTGGGAACCCCGATTCAATCACCCCAGCGGCCAAAACCCGTCGCTGGAAACCCCTATTGAATCGCCTGGTTACCGGAACCTGCCGCTGGGTGGCCGAGATCCCTGTTTCAAACTGTGACCAACCCGCTGCGGCTACAGCGCTCTGTGAACTGGTTTGACGGTTTCTTGCCTGTCGCCGGCAAGTGAATGCGGTCCGCAGCATTTCCCGAATAAGGTAAGGCGATCCATGGGATTCATTCAACTCTTGGCCGATTAAGGCCGTCTTCCACTTGTCTCTTCTACCCCACATGGATTCGAGAAAGGCTTAAGTTAATTCCTTGGTTCAAAGCTATGCATCCCGTAGTGTAACCGATAAAGCCGATGGACGCATCGCCTGCGTGAGCCGGTTTGTGCCCTGGCCCGCCGCGGCAACCCCGATTCCGGGCAAAAGTTGCGCACCCGAGGCGCTTTCCTCTCTTGTCTGGCTCCGTACAATAGAAAGTATGCGCCGTTGTTTGCTGATCCTGTTGTTTTCTTGCCTGGTTTCAACTGGACTGCACGCCGATGGCCCGGCCTTCGACCTTTCCGGACCCAAAGTGGATGTGTATGTCAAGCGCGGGGATGTCACTCTGCCGATTGCGGAGACTCCCAACCTGCTGCCGGGTGACCGGCTCTGGATTCATCCCGATCTCCCCGAAAGCCAGTCCACCCATTTCGTTCTGGTGGTTGCTTTTCTGCGCGGGGCCACCAATCCTCCACCACCGGAGTGGTTCACCCGCGTGGAAACCTGGACCCCGGAAGCGCGCAGCGAGGGCATGTTTGTCAACGTTCCCGAGGGAGCCCAGCAGGCGCTGATCTTCCTGGCGCCCGAGACCGGCGGCGACTTTAATACTTTGCGCGCGGCCGTGCGCGGCCGGCCCGGCGTCTTTGTGCGCGCCGCCCAGGACCTGCAGGCAGCCAGTTGGGACAGGATGCGCGTGGAAGCGTATCTGGCCCAGGTCAAGGTCACCTCCCAAACCGATCTCAAGTCGCTGAAAGAACGCGCCGAGATGTCGGCCCGAAGCCTGGGAATCAAACTCAACCAGCAGTGCTTCGATAAGCCGCTTGACCAGCAGGCTCCGTGCCTGGCGCAAAACCCCGAAGGGCTGGTGCTGGACGACGCCAATGCGCAATCGCTGGTGGCGCAACTGACCAGCGGGTCTACCGTGGACCTGATGAACGCGATCAGTTCATCGAGCATGGCCGGAGGAGGCGTCTACAGCCCCTATGTCGGCGCCATCGTGGACACGGCCAGGATTCTCTCCTCGCTGCATACGGCCCATTTCCAGTACATTCCCGCGCTTGCCCTGCCCATCGCCGATACGCTCAATCTGCGGCTCAATGTGCCGCCCTCGTTCCGCAATCCCAAATCGGTGGTGGTGGTGGCGCTGCCTCCACTAGGATCGGCGAAGCCCGAGCCGCTGCACCCGGTGAATGCTGCCGATGTCTTTTGCGCGCAGAAGCCGGAATTGGTGTTGCCCGCCGAGGGAGCGCCGATGGCCTTTGCCTCCCAGGTCGCCCACAATCTCGTCCTGCACATCGAGCCTTCAGCCGGTTCAAAGAGCCCGGCGGTCGATCTGCCGCTGAAGGTCGACCCCTCCAAGGGTGGGTTGGTGCTCGCGCAACCGGCGCCTCCGCTTCCCAATGGCGAATTGACCGGAGTCGTCCGCGGAAAGTGGGGCTTCGACGACTGGGAGGGTCCGCACTACCGCCTGCGCTCGTCTGTGCCGGCCAATTGGATCCTGGCGCCGGGAGACCAGTCTGCCCTGGTTGTGGGCCGCGAAGACACGCTCCATCTGGAAGGCGAAAGCACGCTGTGCATCGACAAGGTCGAGGAGCAGGCCAACGGCGGCAACCCGCTCAGTCTGACCTGGAAATCGCCCAAGCCGGGATTGCTCGAGGTGGCCGTGCCCATGAAGGACGCAACTCCGGGGCCCGTCACCCTGTCCGTCTTCCAGTTCGGCATGGACAAGCCGGAAGCCATCGCCATGAAGGCCTTTGCCGACGCCGCGTCGCTGGACCGGCTGACCCTGAGCGCCGGCGACCAGGATGCGCTGCTGAAAGGCACCCGCCTCGACGAGGTGGCAAAGGCCGAATTGAATGGGATTGTCTGGACCCCGACAGGGCTGAGCCGGGTCCAGGACTTTGACCAGTTGACCATGAGCGCCAGCGCGTCCACGGCCGGCCTCAAGGCCGGACGGCGATATTTCGCCAGCGTACAGTTGCTCGACGGCCGGCAATTGAAGGTGCCGGTCTTCGTTGACCCGCCGCGTCCGCAGGCGGCTCTGTTGAACAAGGGGATGCAGGATGAGTCCTCCGCAGCGCCTTCGCCGGTGCGCCTGGGAAGCCCCGACGACCTGCCCATCGAGGGTCGGCTCGTCTTCTTCCTCAAGTCCGCGACGCCGGAGAATTTTCCCCGCAATGAAAAAGTGGAGATCGCCGCTGCGGATGGCAGCTTCAGCACCATGCTCTCCCTGGCCGACGGCAGCCTGATGCTCGAGGACGCCAAGACCGTGATGGGCAGTTTGGAGCCGCTGGCCCGCTTCGGCTCCTCGGCCTTTGGGCCGGTGCGGCTGCGCGTCGTCTCGGCGAACGGTGCGGCCGGCGACTGGATGCCCTTGGGAACGCTCGTGAGGCTGCCCGGATTCAAAGAATTGCGCTGCCCGCACACCGCGGCCAAGTCCTGCACGCTGACCGGGACCAATCTTTTCCTCGCTGCGTCCATCGCCGCCACTCAGGACTTCAACAACGCCACCGATGTGTCGCCAGAGTTCACGGGAACCCAGCTGAGCGTGCCCCACCCGGTCAACGGCGTGCTCTACCTGAAACTGCGCGACGATCCGGCGACGGTGCAAACGCTCACCCTGCCTGTAACGCCTGCGCTGGCGCCCCCGCAGCCGGCCCCGCTGCCGGTTCAGCCTCAGCCCGGCGCTTCACCGGCTGCTCCAGCCGCTCAACCGCAGTCCGGCAATCCGCCGGAGGCCGAGCCGGCTCAGGCACAGCCAAGTGCTTCGCCCGCTCAGTCTCAGTCCGGCGCTCCTCAAGAAGCCCAGCCAGAAGCGCAGCCTGCGAAGCAATCCGCGCCCAAGAGCGCCCCATCCGCGCCTGCCGGAATCGATCGGCTCCGGTAGGTGCGCGGCGTGGGTCTCTCAACCGTGTGAATTCTTGGACGTGTTTCAAAACACTTCCGGAGTGTGATGCGGAGGCAGGCGACATAGAAAAAGGCGCGATCGACTCATTGCCATGTAACTTCCACCGTTTCCGCGGCATCCAGCTTGAGCACCCAACTTCGAAATCCCGGGCCTGAGGCGCACGGCAATAAGATTGCCCAAAATCGGAACTTTCTGCCGGAGATCTCGTACTGCCTTCTTTAGCGGCGCCTTTTCCTGCAATTCAGTTCCAGAGGAGTCTTATTAGCATGGGTACGCATCTCTCAAGAGTTCAGGCGGCCAGTGCACCGTCCGGTCGTCTTCTATGTTGGGTGGAGTCTCTGATCCTGGGTCTCGGCGTGCCTGCTGCGATTTGGGCCGTTTCGAGGCTCATTTCGCTTTCCATTCCCGCGGCGGTTCACGGCTCCCAAGAGCAGCGCTTCTTGCTGTGGATTCTGGGGGGCGTGGTCGTCGAGTGGTCCTTCGTAATCGTAGTTTGGTTCGTATTGCGGACCCGGAAATCCTCTTTCAAAGACCTTGGCGTTTGGCGCTTGGGAACATGGCCCGCCTGGGTCCTGGCACTCCTATTCGCAGCCCTTTCTATCGCCAGTAATCTCCGCTTCCTTCCCCACATGCACATCCCCATCTCCTACGCGTTCTTGCCGCCTGGATTCCATCTTGTTGCCGCGCTTCTGATGGGAACCACTGCTGGCTTCTGCGAGGAAGTGCTGTTTCGGGCCTTTCTCATGACCGAATTCGCCAGGGCTGGATATGGCAAAACGATGCAGGTCCTCATTCCGGGCCTTGCCTTTGGACTATCGCACGCCGGCTTCCTGAATCAGGGTTTTCTTCCTTGGCTAGGTATTGC
The DNA here is from genome assembly GCA_049515995.1 of Occallatibacter sp. Classification (GTDB taxonomy): domain Bacteria; phylum Acidobacteriota; class Terriglobia; order Terriglobales; family Acidobacteriaceae; genus Telmatobacter. The sequence goes on from JBEKTO010000058.1 coordinate 11,512, forward strand.
GCTACCCGTTGCAGTGATCGGCATGGTGTGGGGCATTGCATACCTCCTGGGACGCCGCAGCTTAGTTCCCACCGTTGTCGCTCACTTTTTGAACGATGCAACAGCGCTTCCCTGGATCATGTTCTTTATGATCGCTGGTCATTAGGCAGATTTCACCGCGGCGGCGGGAGGGGAGATGCGGAATTTCTTCGCGCGGAGGACGAGCGTCCTCCCGCCGGCGCCAGCCTTTCGGGCATGGGCCGCAGAATACGGCAAAATGCAGAATCGCGCATGTGCATGAGGAGGAAGAGGAGCGCGCCGCGGCGGCCGATCGGTCTGCCGCGGCAATTCCAGTTGCTCTTTATCTCTGAGCCTGCCGGCGCGCAATGCGCAAGAACGCTCTAGGTCTTTGACCGCTTGTTTATGTACCAACTATGGGTGCCCCAGGTCCCGATTTTGGGACCTGGGAAAGCACGAACTCAAAGTACGAAATCATGCGGTCAGAAACCTAGTTGAAATATGCCTTGTTCAACTCGGCGAAATGAGCCTTGTCCGCCGGCAGTTCGTCGATCGCGAAGATCGCGCTCTGCGCGCAGATGCTGGCGCAGTTGCCGCAGTCGATGCACTCATCGGGGTTGATGAATACCTGGGACACGGTTCCGGCGGCCGCATCGTCCGCCATGGGCGCAATGGCGGCGGTGGAACACTCGGCCACGCAGACAAAGTCCTTTGTGCAGGCATCGGTAATTACGTAAGCCATTAAAATTACTCCTCGGTTGATCTTGGACGCGCTCAGCAACAGCGCCCCGCATCTTCAAGGCTACCGGGCATCCATTGCGCCAGCCGTGACCCGAATCACACTGTGGGAGGAATCTACCTGATTACGGTACGCGGCGAATCTAAACCCCGCTGTAACCCTCTCTTGATGCGGCATGGGCGGTGCATCTTCAACCATGAAGACATGATCCCTGCCGGCCGTTCTCCTATCCTGGCGCGGGCTTTCGCCTGTTGGAACTGGAAGTGCGCCCTGCTCAGCGCAACCGCCCGCTCCCTGGTTTACCTGGCTGCCATGGCGCGCAGCGGCCTGCGCGGCGGCCTCTCGATCGTCCTGGTCGAAATGGCCTATGTCACTCTGACCGCGGGCCTTTACGCCGGCATGCAGCAGCGGGCTCTGGGCTTTCGCTCCCGCCTGCTCGGCAACCTGACCATCGTTTTCGGCGTTCCCTGGTTCGCCCTCGCCCTCGACTGGCTTGCCCATCGCGCCGCGGAAGCGGCCGCTCCCGCACGAGCCACCATGGTCGTCTGCATCTTTGCCACCGTCTCGGCTCTCTTCCACCTCCACGTGATGCGCCGCGGCGCCTTCCTCACAGGCCGCGTGGGCCGCTCGCTCCTCGACGACTTCCGCCGCATGCCCCGTCTCATAGCCGGCTTCGTCGTTGCGCCCGTTGTCTTGCTTTCCGCACAGGCCGCCCGTCTGGCGCGCACCCTGAAGGACGAAGCAGCCGCAGCGGATGCCGAAGCTGCGCTCTAATTCCCCATCGATTCACACTCTCCCGGCCGCAGAAGCGCCGTAATTCGCCGTTTTGAGTTCCTTGCCGGCGAACCAGCCTCCGGAGAGGTCAGACCCCAGATCTACTCTCCGTGCATCTTCTGCACTTAACCTGTGTATAATCATATATTTAATGCACATGAATGCAATCAGGTGGGCATTTCTTTTATTACGGTTACATTACTCAAGTAATACTAAAAATAAACTTCTGGACACAGCGCACGATACTTTGGTAATGTCTTGCCCCATAGGAGGGCTCACTCAATGTCGCTGTTTAAAAGCCGTCACCTTTTCTCTAAAGGCCGTCACTTCTTCATCGGTGCCGGTTTGATCGCGCTCCTCTGCATTGCGTCGAGTAGCGCATTTGGCCAGTTCACCTCCACCAGCAATGGCACCTCAAGTTTTAACGCCACCCTGCCGGAGTCGTTGACTGTTTCCACCACAGCAACCACACTCACCTTCAACCTGACCCCCCAAACCACGACCGCCTCCACGTCGATTCCCATCACAACATCCTGGGTTGTCAATTCCACCCGCGCAAACGTCGAACTGGATGGATATTGGTCGTCGGCTACTGCGGCTCTGACCGATGGTGCTTCGCACAACATTCCAACATCGGTGATCACAGGCACGGTTACGACCACCGAATCGGGCGCGCCGTCGGCAAATTCGCCTTTCACTACCACCCTTGCGCACGAGGGAGGCGCGCCTGCTAGCGCTGGACTCGCACTGTTCGTAGAGCCCATCACCAGCAGCAACTACGAAGGCGTCGACTCCTCCAGCATCGTTGTTACGATTGACCTCAGCTCAAGCACCCTTTACAAAACTCTTCCGGCAGCAACTTATACCGGGACACTCACCTTTGCGGCCTTTGCTCTCTAATGTGGACTCTACCCACCTGGCAGGGCGCGGAGCCGTGCGCTGGGAGGCTGATGCGCAGAGCCTTCCTGTGCATGGCTGTAAGTCTCGCGCCCTTCCTGGGTATTCAGGTTGCCGCACAAACCATTTCGCCGGTGATCGTCGAGTTCACCGGAACGGCCGCGGGCAAGTTCCAACTCACCAACAACGGTGCGGCGCCCATGGCGATTGTACTGGAGCCAAAGAGCTTCAGCATCGGCCTGGACGGCAAGGGCGTGTACCGCCCGCTTGACCCCACGATTCATGTGGATCTCTCCACGATGAGCTTCCGGCTGGAGCCGCGGCAAACCTACTATGTTTTCTATAAGGCGCATGCCGACACGCTCCCGGCCTGGTTCACCGTTTGGGCTGTCTTCTCGCCCATAGAGAAAGCTGAGGGAGTGAAGGTGCGCCTCATGCTCCCCCACACCATCTATCTCTACCAGAAGGGCCGTGTTGCTCAAGACGCAATCCATGTTCAGCATGCCGAGTATGATCCTCGGGCGGACAAAGTTGTCTGCGATCTTGAAAATGTAAGTCCAGACCTGGTCAGGGTCCAGGAGGTAAGCGTGACCGGCGGCAAAGCGTCTGTGCAGGGAGGTGGATTTCCACTCCTTCCCGGCAGCCCGCGCCGCCTTGAGATTGCGTGGAAGCAGTCGAGCCCTCCGAGAGAGATCACTCTGCACTTTCCGCACTTTGTAGTAAAAGAGCCGCTAAGTATTAAAGACCAGTAACAGAGGGTAAGCGGGAGGTCCGAGGCTTGTTCCGCCTACTTTGCATCTTTGGTTTGGCGCTGTGCGTGCATTCGTGCCTTCCGCCGCGGCTCTTTGCCCAAGTTATCGAGGTTGGCGGCGGAACGTCCACCCTCTACCAGGGAAGCGGCGGCAGCATCGCCACGCATGCTCAAGGCTATGACCTCACGCTGGGGGCAGGAACGATCGACGGGCATCTTATCGAAGGAGCGCGGCTAGTCAAGCCCACGCCTCATGCCAAATACATCCTTGGAGACGATCAGATCGGCTTCCAACTCCCCACCGACATCTTCGATGCGGGCCACTTTCTTCTGGTCCGCGGTGCGGGCGTCGCCGCGACCCGTGGAAAAACAGACCTGCTGGCTTTTGCAGGGGCCACTGCGACCGCATACAGCAACCCTCTCTTCATCGGAGCGAAGACCAATGAACTCGCGGGCGTCTTCTTTCTTCAGACCCGGTTGAGTTCTCACCTGCGGTTATTTTCCGACACCGTCGCACAGAAGATGATGACCGAGATCGAGGCGATCGAATGGACGCCCCGGCCCAAGCTCGATCTTGCGCTGTCTGCGGGAATAGGCGCCAATCAGCCCTATGCGGCCTCCAGTCTCAAGTTTTCCCGGAGTTGGATCGACGCCGACGCCGCCTATATCGAGGCAGGCCCGCAGTTTCAACGCGTCTCCCTGATTTCTCCGCTGCAGTCTGAGGCGGACCGTGAAAACGTGCAGGTCACGGTCAAGCCATTCAGTTTCCTCACCCTTGGCGGCGGCCGTCAAAACTATCTCACCCCGCAGCAATCCAGCACCACCAGCTTGCGCAGCTCGATCGATCAGGGATCGGTCGGTCTCCGTGTCTTCGCGACGCAACTGAACGGCACGATCTTTCAATCCACTTTTCAGAGTCAATCGGACGACGCCGGCTCGTTGTCTGCGTCGCGGGACTTTACGCGGAGGTTCCGCTTCGCTGGCGATTACCTTACCAGCCGGCCCAGAAACTCCGCTCACACCAGCAGCTTCATCTCCACACTCTCTGAAATACTCACCTCGCGCCTGTCAGTGAACGAGAATGTCACCTACTCGGGAGGTCACACCGGCATAACTTTCGGTGGTGAGATTCTATCGAATTTTGTCACCGTGAGCGCCAACTACGATACATTTTTCGTACCTGCCAACAACAACGCCTTTGAGCAAGCGCTGGTGCTCGACGTGAAAATGAATCTGTTTGGGCGCCTTACTTTGCATGGCGGAACGTATGTCGACCCGACCGGGCATCTCCGCTATACCGCCGATGCGAACACCGTGATGTGGCGTGGCCAAAACGGCCAACCGGCGGTCAAAGCCATCGTCATGGAGCCCGCCATCATGCGCGGCTGTGTTGTGGATACCAGCGGGCGCCCGGTGGAAGGCGCGGCCCTGCGAATCGACAAACGGATGGTCTACACCGGTTCGGACGGCTGCTTTTTCTTGCGCGAGCATAAGCCCGGTACTCATCCGCTTCAAGTGGTTGTCGCGGAGTTTCTCGCCTCCGGCAAATGGCATGTCGTCTCCGCGCCATCTACCATCGCGAGCAAGCCGGATACGGGCAACGCCGAGCCGCCCATCGTCGTGGTTGTGGGCCGGTGAGAACTGGTATGCTGCGAACCATGAGGCCGCTTTATCGCGCAGCGATCTTCGCATCGCTGGTTCTGGCCCTCCCTGTAGCGGTCAAGGGGCAGGCCGTGAGGGTCATCCCCAAAAGGATGATACGAGCCGCGGATGCCACAGGCACCCTGAGCGTAAGCGTCACGCCGTCCCAGGTAACATTCAACCTCGTTGCCAGGGGAGCGGCTGCCGGAAATACTCCGGTCAGCATTACTACCTCGTGGGCTGGCGCGACGGCGGGGAGCGTCGTCTGCCTCTACGGCTATTTCGGCAGTTCCAGTACGGCGCTGGCCGGGAATGTCAGCGGGGTTGCTCTGCCGACTTCCGCTATCTTCGGACAGATGACGACCGGCTTGCCGACAAGCTATACGGCTTTCACGCAGACAAATTCGATCGGCCCCGCCGGGGCGAGTCTCAAATTGTTTTCTCAAACGCTGGCTGCATCGGGCTCCGGCAGCCGCACCGATGCGCTGAACCTGACGATCGATTTGACCAGCCAGCCCAAAATCCCCTCGGACACTTATACCGGCACACTCGTAATTGAAGCGCAGGAGCTTTAGGCCGCGCCGAGAGCCTTTGTGCTTGCACCTCGGCTCAGTTCTCCAGATTCGGCAATTGAATCCCCGGCATTGCAAAATCCCCGTCGAGGAGTTCACCTCAACCTCTCCGGGCGGGTCACGGGGCAGCCAGAATTGAGCCTATATATCCGTACAATATTGATTCTTAATAAGATGGTAGGCACGACTGGATTCGAACCAGCGACCTCTTCCGTGTCAAGCTGCATATTACCTGTACTATCAACGACTTAACCGCACAGGGAATACCGCCTAAGCACCTGTATTCACGTGCAAGACGTATGAGTTTTGGGTAAATCCTTGGGTAGATTTCGGATGCGCCACGGCACTAGCGCATTCCCCTTATATTCGCCGCACACTCAGGCCGAAAAGCCTTCGTTATAAATGTCTCAAGGCATTTCGATTTCAATCTCGGCTTCCATTGCGATCTCCGCTTCGACCTCTGTCTGGAGGTCTAAGACCGCTGTGCGAAGGGGTTCATAAATCGAGATCTCCTGCCCCAATATTTCAAGTGAAACTGTAAGTGCGTATTTTGCATAAGAATCTGGATCATGGCTCCAACCGGGATGGCCAACAACTGCAATGCAGAAATGATCTGGCAGCCTGTTAGATTTCACAACAGCCCAGTCCTTCTGAACAGTACCGCTGTTGCGTTTCGTCACCCGAATCCATCCGTCGTTAGATTTCTCATGCAACGTCCACGGCAATACTGAACCGGGGAGTGCGTCTGTTTCGCTTTCTTCTTCCTTCATTGCGCGTACTCGAAAGTCGGTGAGTCCTTCTCCGAGTTTGCTGCTTTTCCAATCCACCCATGTTGAAAGATACCGCCGAAGGTTACGGCGAGTGCGACGAGGCTGAGCTACATAAGACAACGTCACATCAATGCGAATGTCGAATTCGTCGGCTTGCCCACGCAGTACAGTAGGGATCGGAACCTGATAGATATGGCATTCGCGGGCTTTGATCGAATTCTCCCCGCTTGTGATGAAGGTAGTACGGTAGTCTGTGTTCGTTGTCGCAATATCTTGGTCAGGTATGCCGTAGCCAATCAAGCGAATAGTGCGGGATGCCTGATCGAGAAGCTCTTGACGCCGCTCTTGACCGTTGTGCAGATCGTATCCTCGCAATTCTGCAAGGATCGCTTCCGCCCACTCGGGCCAGCGGGCAGATTGCACAATTAGAGCCCTATACAGAAGAGTCGATTCCTGGGGTAGAATTCTCTGTAAATGCGCTGCAATGCGAGCAACCTTTGGCGTTGAAAAAGAGGTTCCCGTTTCGTCCCGATCAAACGCCGGACCAGGGGGGAACATGGTCGAGCGAATCAATTCCGGGCACGCCGCTGCTATGCGTCCGCCCGTTTGAACATCAGGTGGGACATTGATCGTTCGAACATCATCTCCACCATACTCGACGACTTCGGGCTTCATGACGTTCCAAATTCCAAAACCTGTTCGGGAAAACGCTGAAGGGTTTCCATTCCCTTGCGCGAAGGTTCGCCAACCGTTCTGTTCAAATTGTCCGTAAGCAACAGAACCAACGGTGAGAGCCTGAAGGCTCTGCGCTGGATTTGCGACTCTTGAGGAAGCCTCCAACAGGTATGAGGGATAATCACGACCTGCAACAAGATGTTCTTTCACACCTGGCTGAGTTGTCGTTCCAGAAATTGGCAGATTGCCGGCGCTCTGAATAATCAGTACATCGTGGGTTGCAGAGAGCAGATCAATTTCGGCAGCCCATGAGGACATGTATCGAGTGCGGCATGGTCCGCTCGCATTTATCGAGTGGTTATAGATTCGTGTCTGACGAGCACTTTGGTTAAAACGCTCCACAATCGAACGAACGGCCTGCGGTGGAAACAACTCCACTGGCATTCGATTGTTCTGGTCCAGCACGCGAGCGTTCTGAATCCAAAACGGAAGTTGAGATGTGGTATTCCCCGTGACATTCTCACCATAGAGAACTGCTCCAGCCACACGGGTCCCGTGGCCACCCGGAGTTACCTGATCGTCTACCTCGTTTGTATTACGTCCAGGCAGGAAACAATGCGACGTAGCCTGATCGATGGCAGGCTGAAGCAACACGTGGGCTTGCTGAATTCCACTATCGATAACGCACACGGCAGGAGCTTCAGCGTCAGGCGGTGGTGGTGGGGTGAGGCCATCCGTGCGATCTTGTGATTCTACGGGGCGTTGAGGTAGTGCGATGTCCTCTGGTTCTACGACCTCGAAGATGTAGGGATAATTCAGAATGAAGTCTCGCAGACCTTTTCCAGAAATATGAAGTCGTACCGTAAAGCTGTCTGGCAGCACTGCTGCATCGAAGGCCGCACCATCAATGAGGTGCAGAATTTCAGCTTCGTAAAATCGGGTGAACTCCTCGATCTCTGTCTCGCGGGTCGCCTTGATGTTGTCCCAAGCCTCATACGCATTTGCCCTTGCTTGTGACCAGCCGTTCTCCTTCCTTGCCCAATCTGCATCGGAGTCTCTCTTTCCCCTTGTTGGGAGCACAGGAATTTCCTGTGTTCCTGTGCAACTTATGCCGATGTCAACGATGTAGGTTTGCTCGTCACGAATGGTGGGCCATTCCTCGAAGAGACGCTCAGAGAGAACCCGCTGTAGCCGGTCTGTTTGGTTGGGATCATCGAACAACCGATGTACTGAAGCGATTGTTGCCGAACCATGCACCTGAACTGCGAATCCATTGACCATCGCCAAGAACGGTGCCAGGTCAATATCTTCAGATGCGACAATAACGTAGCCTTCTTCCTGCTCTGCAACAATCTCGAAAGAGAATTTATCGCGGAGAACATCCAGGTCTAGACTCGGATCGACTTGTAAAAGTATCGGAATGCCCGCCGGGATTGTGGGCAGTTCATCTTCCCTGAGTTCGCGTCTATTTCTCCAGTTTGCACTGAGCGACTGCGCTGCGCCGAGCAGGGTGGCACTGTGAGCTTGACGAGCATTTCGATTTGCGCGTGTTTGTGGTGACTGTTTGCCTCCACCCTGCAAGCGTGCTCTGCCTTCATAACGGAGCAGCAACGGAAGATGTTCGAAATTATGCTCACCCGGCATGACTTACCCTTCCTGCGCGATGCGATCACCTTTGCGAATCTCTGCCACTGCTTGCAAGAGAAGAGTCTCTGTTACCCCCTTCGTTTCTCCAAGCACCGCAGCCTTTGCTGCATCCTGAGCGGCCTTGACAACCATAGCAGCAGAGGCACCGGATAGTTCGTCACAGACTCTTTCCCAGTTAATCATCTCTGCCATTCGAACCGCCGACAATGTCAGTCGTAGCAGTTTGTTGATCTCTTCGGGGCCGGGCGGAGGAACGAAAAACACATCATCGAATCTCCGAAAGAGTGCAGGGTCAAGCGAAGATTCAACGTTCGTCGTAGCAACTAGAAGTCCAGGTGCATCGTAATCTTCCATAAATTGCAGAAGCGAGTTTACGATGCGCGATGCTTCGCCGATGTCCTTGCTGTTCATGCGTGAGCGCGCGATAAAGTCGCACTCGTCGAGGAGCAAGACACAAGGAAACTCTTTGGCGGCGGTGAATATGCTACGGAGATTCAATGCTGATTCGCCGAAATAGGAGGAAATAAGAGCATCGAAGCGAACTTTCATTAGAGGCAAGCCCGTGTTCCACGCGAGTCGCTTTGCACCTAACGACTTGCCACATCCAGGCGGTCCGTAGAGAAGAACAGATTTTCTTGGCTTCAATCCGTGCTGGCGCAACCGATCCCGGGCCGCGAATTCGCTTTCTATCCGAGCGAACCGCTCTTCGGTCGTCTTGGGTAGCACCATGTGATGCTCTAAGGCTTCTGTCGGGAAAAGAGTCGCCAGAGACTCCGCATTCCTGCGGCTCAGCGGTAATTCCGTGAGTTTACGGTCTGAATCGCCGCTTGGCGGATTTCCGTTATTTCGCTTCCGGGGCAGTTTGAGGATGGCTTCCAGTTGGTCCGCTAGTCTCTTGTGACCAGCACGCCGCTCCGCATCAACGATCTTCTCCGCAAGACGGTCGAGGTCATTTTGCGAACCATCAACAATGGCCCGAACTACGCGCGTAACGATGTCAGCATTCATGCAATCCTCGCTCTTCCGGGGTCAACTCCCCGCCTACTTGCCCCCACAGTCTCGCTCTCAACGTCACGAGGGAACGAAGGGCTTGCTTGTTTGCGAACGAGAATGAAACGCCACACGCCATCTCTCCGCTGGGATCGAATGTCAAACCCGCGCTCCCGGAGAGCTGAAACATGGCGAGAAACAGTAGGAATGGAAATGCCTAAAGTCTCTGAGATCATCGGCGTCGAATAGTTCTCGGTTTCAATCAGGCGCAATACTGCCACCAAACGCCGTTCAATGCTCATTGAGCGTTGATAGAGCAATCTCGTAAACCTCAGCTTTCGATAGCAAGTCTATCAAATGGTGATAGACTTGCGCTATCCATTTCGCGAAATGCAACTTCCCTGGCATAAGCGACCCACCCTACTGTCCAAGTGCCGCTAGCGCCAGCTAATCTCAGGCCATCCGCCGCTTGTCATACCTGTTCTGTATGCACCGATACAGGATCTCGCGGCTGATTGCAGCCGTTGCAGAGCAAAGAACACAACATTTGCAAAGGCTTGCATCGCATAGGGGCCTCAATAGAAATCCGCAAATAAGTCGGCCGGTTTGACGGAGAGCGCCTTCGCCAGCTTGACGATGTTCTCCAACGCGACGTTCCGCTCGCCGCGCTCGACTCCACCGACGTAGTTGCGATGCAGTCCGGCCCGTTCGGCCAGCTCTTCCTGGGAATAGCCCCGCTCGTCGCGGAGTTGCCGCAACCTTGTGCCAAATCGAGACTTAACGGAGCGTGGGGCCACATCTCCATGCTCGGAGGCTGACCACTATGCGTCTACACACGATGAGTGTGATAATGTCCTGGTTGGAGTTGCACTATGCGCCGCTCTCGCCCTGTGCACTGCCGGAAACTTCCCCAGTTGACAAGAAATTCATCGGAATAATCCAGCATTGAGGTGGAAGGGATACGATTCAAAAGGAGAGGAGGGAGAATCTGTGAACACAGATTTCATCGACTGCCCGGAAGTGGCAGGAAAAACAATTCAATTGCTGAGAATTCACCGGGACACCGGCGATGGGTCGCGCGTCCAGATTGAGTTGACAGACGGAACCAGCTTTACCTGCTACGTCTTGGTTCGTCCAGCCGTGGAAGCAACCTTATATAAAGGTGGCGCAGGAGCACCGGAAACCATTCGCGACTACAAATTGTAGGCAAAATCCTCCCCCACAAACCCGGTCGTTATTCCCGAATGGAATAACGGTCTCCCTGGAATTCATTGGACGCGGCCCCGAAACCGCCATAACTTTGCCCTAATGCTGACGCCTGAGTCAGCGGAGGTGCAAAGTGAATCGATTCCGCCGTATCTTCCG
>JBEKTO010000059.1:0-22263 GCA_049515995.1 Occallatibacter sp.
GATGTGGAAGTAGCCGCCGAAAGGGGGCCTCAATAACGTCGGGGCCGCGTTAGCGACCCCGCTCAAGCCGCTTTGAGCGGCTCACACAATCAAGCCCCCGGCTCTGCCGGGGGTATTGACAGCAGCATAGTTGTGTGCTGAGATTACGGTGACCAGTCCACCGAATGTCTCACAGCTTTTAGGAAGAACTCGTGCGAGCGGGAAGCGTTTATCTATCGCAGGGATGATACTCACAAGTGTGATCCAGTAAAGCGCAAATGAGCCGTCGAAAATCCAAATCACACTGATCCGAGCTCCCAAAAATGCCCTGATGGCAAACAACAGAGCGGGCGGGGTAACAAGAGCGAGCAAAAGAAGCCAGCCGGGAAACTGTAGTCGCGGAAGAGTCAATCCAAGATGCTCCTGAAGCATCTGCCACCTGGTGCTCCGGTGCTTCAACGGAAGCAAGTCGACGACAGATGTGGCAGGTCGAATCGCTGTCCGAGGAATGTCAAATAGGATCTCAAGCGCTCGTCGTAATTTGTAGAACGCGACTGCGGAGAGGCACTTTTCTTCGGTCGGATGATTTGCTTTCCTACTTATGAGCTCGGCAAGCTCTCTTAGCGTAATTCCACAGATCGCGTAGTAATCACCGAGATCGACTCCAAAAGAATCCTCGATCACTTCAAACAACTCCCACGTGTCTTCGCCAAGCACCGGGTCTCGCTTCACGTCTGCATCGATTAGTGTCATGGACTTGCCCCGTCGGCGATGACGCCAATTGCCAGAGTTATAACGGAGATCGGGATCCGCCCGAATCACTGGCAAACCGGAAGTCGTACCTCTACCGAAATCGGAAGTCGGAGGCCGGTTCCGTGTATCGAGACATTCGAAAACAACAATCCGGCGCCCAGCCCCGAACCATATTCGTCTCCGGCGCGAGATTGATTCGCCAACCGCCGACAGGCGAAATCTGATCTCTGACCCCTGACCCCTGATCCCTGACCCCTGTATTACCCCAGAAACATGCAATCCCCATAGCTGAAGAAGCGGTATTTCTCCCGAACCGCATGGCCATAGGCACCCAGCACCCGTTCCCGTCCCGCAAAGGCGCTCACCAGCATCAGCAGGCTCGACTGCGGCAGGTGAAAGTTGGTCAGCAGCGCGCCCACCAGCCGGAACTGGAACCCCGGCGAGATAAAAATCTCCGTCACGCCGGAGTGGCCTTGCAGACGGCAGCCTTTTGCCTGCTGTGCGCAATGCTCCAGCGTTCGCACCACCGTGGTGCCCACGGCCACAATCCTGCGGCCTTCGCTCGCCGCGCGGTTCACCGCCTCAGCGGTCTCCTTCGAGAGCGTGTAGCGCTCGCGATGCAGATGCACCTCATCCACCCGCTCCACGCGCAGCGGTGCAAAGGTGCCCAGCCCCACGTGCAGCGTCACCCGCGCAATCTCGACGCCCTTGGCCGCGAGCGCCTCCAGCACCTGCGGCGTAAAGTGCAGCCCCGCCGTCGGCGCGGCCACCGAACCGCGCTCCCGCGAGAAAACCGTCTGGTAGCGCTCGCGGTCCGCATCGGCATCGTCGCGGCGGATATAGGGCGGCAGCGGCATATGGCCGATGCGCTCCAGCACGGCAAAAAAATCGTCCACAGGTGTGAATTGCAGCAGTCGCTCGCCGAACTGGCCGCGCTCCAGCACCTCGGCTTCGAGTGCGACTTCGCCGCTGGGCGCCGGAAAAACAAGACGCTCGCCGATCGCCACCTTCCTGCCCGGCCTCACCAGCGCGCGCCACTGGTTCTCGCCCGCCGGCTCGGTCAGCATCACCTCGATGCGGCCGGTGGGTTTCTCGTGGTCGCGCAGCAGCGTGCGCCGCGCATAAAGCCGCGCCGGAATCACGCGGCTGTCGTTCAGCACCAGCAAATCGCCGGGCCGCAGCAGCGTGGCAAACTCGGCAAAACGCGCATCCCGTACGGCGCCGGTGGCGCGGTCCACCACCAGCATGAGGTCCATGCCGCGCTCCGCCGGCGGCTCTTGCGCAATCAACTCCGCGGGAAGATCGAAACCGAAATCGGCGACGCGCAGGCCGGCCCCCGCTTCGTGTTTCTCTGCCCGTCCGCTCATGCCCGCGCCTTCTTGAAGTAGTCGAGCGCCCGCAGCCGCGCGCGTTCGATGGCGGCATTCAACTCTACGCGCTTGGGCTCGAACTCCTCGGCGGCCAGACCCGCGGGAACCCGCGTCCATTGCGCCCAACTCACCACGATCCGCGTGAAGGGCTTGGGCACCAGGAAACGATCCCAGGAGCCCAGCGTCCAGGCGTGTTCGGGTTCCAGGTGGAAAGCGCCGATCGGCGCGCCGGTCATCTGCGCCAGCTTGATCGGCCCCATCTTCGTTTGATAGATCGGTCCCAGCGGCCCGTCGGCGGTAAAGATCGCCGTCTTCCCGCTATCGAGGATGTGCTTCAGTCCCAGCAGTCCCTCGCGCCCGCCGCGTGAGCTGGAGCCGCGCACGGCATCGAAGCCGAACATCCTCAGAATCCGCGTAATCAGTTCGCCGTCGAAACTGCGGCTGATGAGAATCACGGCGTGAGATTTGCGGAAGTAAACCGTGCAGGGCAGCACGCACTGGTGCCAGAAGCAGTAAATCTCCGCTCCCGGTTTTTCGCCGAAGAGCACGGGGACGACTCCCTCTTCGGCAATCACCTCAAAACGCCAGGTGCGGCTGACCATCCACAACAGCGCCCACACCACGCGCGGAACCACCGCCAGCACAAGGCGCTGCCCAAAAGTGAATCGTTGCCTGTGTTCGGTGGCCACTCCCATGATTCTAGTGGAAAGAGCAGCGTGAGCGGGGCCAGCGGCGTTTGCGAGGTTGGCGAGGCCTCCGCTTAAGTCGCTGTTTTGCAAGCGCACGGCTCCAGGCGCAACGAAGCCCGTCGGAGATCTCGTGCTTTGAAAGGGCACGGCTTCAACCCTGCCGTAAGAGCCGCAGAATCGACGTGGGCTTCACAGGCTGCGGAAAAACACCGCCTTGTAACAGGGCACGACTTCAGTCGTGCCGCAAGCTGCAAAAAAACGTGGGCTGTCAATACCCCCGGCAGAGCCGGGGGCTTTAGGATGGGTGGCCCCTCCAAGGGGCCTGTGTAGAAGCGCTCCAGTCGGCAGCATCCAGTCGTCCGCGCTGTAAGGCTCTCTTGACCACTTCCCCTACTGGTATTCAGCGCTCCAGTCGGCAGCAGCCCGTCATTCGCGCCGTAGGCGCAGTGGTTGTTAGCCCCGCGCTTCAGCGTGGGGATGGCGAAACCAACCATTCAGCCGGAGTCCCGTAGGGACGGCGCTCAGGCTCCGCGCCTTCCAACCTGGTTGCCGGAAGAAGCTAAAAAAACAAACCGGGGACGACTCCCGCAAATGTCAAACTGCTACTGCCACCCCGGCAGAGCCGGGGGATCTCCTCACTCTTTGGCCTCTGAGGGAAGCCTCTTCTACGCATTCAACCCATGCGCGGGCACCTGTAAATGCCCCTATTTGCGGCGGTCTCGTCGCTCCGCTAACACCGCCAACCCAGCCTTTCAGCTGTACCGCAGCCAGCGCAGCAGCTCCGGCAGCGTGGCGCGCTTGCCATACATCAGGATGCCGATGCGGTAGAGGCGCGACGAGAACCAGAGGATCGCCCAGATGCTCAAGACCAGCAGTCCGATCGAGGCCGCGAATTGCCACAGCGGCGGCGTCTCCAAACCCATCCGCGGAATCATGACAAACGGCGCGGTGGGCGGAAAAAGCGATAAGGCAATACCCCAGGCCGAGCCGGGACTGTTGAGCAGAAAGGGAAGAATGCCAAAGCTGAGCCAGACCGGAACCACCGCCAGCGGCATATACATCTGCAGTTCCTGGGCTGTCTCGCAGGTGGCGGCCAGACCGGAAAAGAACGCGCTGTAGAGGAAGAAGCCCAGCACAAAGTACACCGGAAAGAGCAACCCTTCGGCCCATGAAAAATGCAAGGCGAAGTCTCCGCTCAGCAAGGGCGCGGCCAGCGCGGAGCCCGTGAGCAGCGCCGCCGCCACCACCCAGATGGCCATCTGCGTCAGGCCCACCGCGCCCACGCCCAGCAGTTTGCCGGCGAGCAGATCGTCGGGCCGCGCCACCGCCAGCATCACCTCGAAGATGCGCGAGCTCTTCTCTTCCACAACCGAGCGGGCCATATCCATGCCGTAAAGCAGGATGGGCATGGTAAGCAGAAAAGCCATCGCAAAGGCCTTGTAGAACGCAGCCATTCCGTTGCTCTTGGCCGCTTTGCCCTCCTTGTTCAACTGCAGCGTCTCGATGGTAACTTCTTTTAGCAGCGCATCGGCATCGGCCTGCTTCATGCCCCTTTCGGTCAGGCGCTCCTTCACCAGGCTGCGATTCAAAGCCGTCTCCAGCCTGTCCTTGGTGGCGAAATCCACTGAGGATTGCGCGGTGTAAGTGGCGGCAGGAACTCCTGTGGAAGAGCTTTCGATCGAGAGCAGCCCGTCGATGGATTTGTTCTGGACCAGCTTCAGCAGAGCGTCCCGCTCCTGCTGGCTGGCCGGCGCAACCACATCCACAGTGAACTTCGCATCCTTGTCGTCCAGCATCTGGCGGCGCATATCGTTGGCCAGCGGCGCGCTGTCGGCGGCAATGTCCACATGCTTGCCCGCGTCGACGTTGTGGCCGGTGAAATAGCTGGCGCCCAGTATCACGATAATCAGCAGCGGTACCAGCACCGTGGAGAATTTGAAGGCCCGTCCGCGGATCTGTTCCAGGTATTCTCGTCTGGCAATCAGAAGGATGTTACGCATTGGCCTTGCCTCCCACGGTCTGGATAAAGATCTCTTCGAGCGACGGCTCGACCAGCTCGAAGCGGTAAATCGTGGCCGCCGCCGCTTCGTGCAGCAGCTTCTGCGCGTTGCCGTGCGGATGCAGCTTGATCTCCGCGTGGCCTGAGAAGTTTTTGGCCTCCTCGATCTCTTCGCTGTTCAGGAATTCGGAGCTGCCTTCGAACTCGACGATCACCCGGTTGCGCTCGTAGCCGGCCTTGATCTCGCGCAGATTCCCCGCCAGCACCGCCTCACCATTGTTGATAAGGCAGATCGTGTCGCACAGCTTCTCCACCTGGTCCATGCGATGGGTCGAAAACAGAATCGCCTTGCCTTGCGCCTTCAGTTCCAGCAGCGTCCGCTCCACCAGCACGGCATTCACCGGGTCCAACCCGCTGAAGGGTTCGTCCATGACGATGAGTCCTGGTTCGTGCAGCAGCGTGGCAATAAACTGGATCTTCTGCTGCATCCCCTTGGACAGTTCCTCGGTCTTCTTGTGCAGCGCGTCGGCAATCTCCATGCGCCCTGCCCAGTCGATCGCCCGCTTGCGCGCCTCTTCCGCCACGATCCCGTGCAACTGGCCGAAGAAGACCAGTTGGTCCAGGACCTTCATCTTCCTGTAAAGTCCGCGCTCCTCGGGCAGATAGCCCACGCGCTCCAGGCTCTTGCGCTCGAAAGGCTTCTCAAAGAGGCTCACCCGCCCCGAGTCGGGAACGGTGATGCCCATCATCATGCGGATCGAGCTGGTCTTGCCCGCTCCGTTCGGCCCCAGCAGGCCAAACATCTGGCCCGCATCGATGGATAAACTCAGGTTGCTCACGGCAACCTTGCTCTCGTAGGCCTTCGTCACTCCCGCGAGTTCGACAACTGGCATGGATTCTCCCGCCGCTCTCATTTTGCAAATTGAATCGATAGCGCTTCCAGGAAGGATGTACCTCGAAGCCAATTCCCTCAAGTCGACGCAAGCCCAGCGAGCGGCGACCCTGAACAAAGTTAAAAGGGCATAGAACTCCTGGAAACGCCGTGGTTAAACCGGGGGAACGGTCTCAGGAGCAGTGTAGCAAAGGCCCCGCACACACCGCGTCCCGGCTTGGTTACGCAGCGCGTCCTGGAAAAGTTCCAGGCCGGCTCGGCTCTCTCCTCTGCGCTAGGTCAGCCGGTTTCGCCTCTCCGTAACTACACTGGTTCGATTCCTCCTTCCCCGTTGAGTTTGGCTTGAAAACGGCGATAAATGAGCTGACCCCGCTGGAGACACGCGCTATATTGGCAAAAGAGTCATAGGAATATCCCAATGGAAAACTTCCTGAATATGCAAGATATTCTCAAGGTCGAAACCCCTGCCGGACCGGCGCACAAGCCCCAGTCCGTCGCAGACCTTGACGTCCGTCAGACGGTTCTGGAAGACATTGCCCTGAAAACTCTCTATCTCTCCGGTCCCTTCTCGGTTCTTGAGCTTGCTAAACGCACGCGGCTCAGCTTCGAAGTGGCAAACGAACTGTTTACCCGGCTGCGGGCGGAACTGCTCTGCCAGGTCACCGGGATGACCGCCAACGTTCCCGAGATTGCCATCACCTCGCAAGGCAGAACCCGTGCCCTGGAACTGCTTTCCCAGAGTCAGTATGCGGGCGCCGCGCCGGTCTCTCTGGCCAGCTATGTGACGCAAGTGCGCAAACAGAGCGTTCGCAACGTGCAGGTGCACGCACCCGACGTGGAGCGGGCCTTTGCCCATCTTGTCATCGACGACAAGACGTTGTGGCAGTTGGGAACGGCGCTCAACTCCGGCTCTTCGGTCTTTCTCTATGGCCCGCCGGGCGTCGGCAAGACCGCCATTGCCGAGACATTTTCGCGCGTGCTGGCCGAGGATGAGGTCTGGGTGCCGTACGCGGTGGAAGTAGATAGCCAGATCATTACGGTCTACGATCCGGTAATTCACAAGCGTTCCGCAAAACCGGAAATCGCGGACCGGGATGAGCGTTGGGTGCGCTGCGCCCGGCCCGCGGTGCTGGTCGGCGGAGAACTGACGGCCGAGATGCTCGACCTGCAATTCAACCCCGGCACAAAATTCTATGTCAGCCCCGCGCAGATGAAGGCCAACAACGGCGTCCTGATCATCGACGATTTCGGGCGTCAGCGGATACGGCCGGAAGAGCTGCTGAACCGCTGGGTCGTTCCTCTCGATCGCGGCATCGATTTTCTCACCCTGGTTGGCGGAAGAAAAATCGAGATTCCCTTCGAAATGCTGGTCGTCTTTGCCTCCAACATGGATCCTGCCGAGTTGGTCGATCCTGCCTTCTTGCGAAGAATTCAAACCAAGATCAAGATCGGCGCGGTTGCCGACGAAGCGTTCCGCGAGATTTTTCGCCGCGTTGCCGCCGGCCAGGGAATGGTATGCGACCCAGGCGTACTCAACGATCTGATCGATCTGATTCGCAATACTCTCCATCACGAGCTGCGGGCTTGCTATCCGCGGGATCTGGTGAACCAGGTCTGCTGGGCCGCACGCTACGAGGAAAGAAAGCCCGTCCTCGATCGCAATGCTCTGCTCCGGGCAGTGGAAGCTTACTTTCTGCAGAAGTCCTGAGGAAGCGGCCCGCCCAGCGGCTCCTCCATGCGCAGCCCAAGGCTTCTGGGACGCTCTTTTCATCTCACATTCATTGCCTGCGCCTGCTTTTACTGCGCGCCTCTTCCTCGGGATTTCTCCGCCCCAGACTCCCTTTGCGTTTGTCCCCGCGCACAGGCGCCATTTAGCATCCGGAATGTGCCCAGCCTCGACACTCCGGCAATGTATGTGCGCGGCGTCGGTCCCCGCGTCGCGGAAATGATCGCCGCCAAGGCCATCCTGACCGCCGAGGACCTGCTCTACCACCTGCCCTTCCGCTATGAGGACCGCCAGAACCCGCGCAGCCTCGACGAACTCCAGCCGGGCGAGACGGCCAGCGTCATCGCGGAGGTGCGCGGTTCGGCGCTGCTGCGCACCCGCAAGGCGCCCATCTTTGAACTCACCATAGGCCAGGGCCGTCTGGCCATGAAGTGCATCTGGTTCAACGGCACCTATCTGAACGGCAAATTCCACGCCGGCCAAACCGTGGCCGTCTACGGCAAAGTCGAGCCCTCGCGCTCCACCAGCAATTTCAAGATGATCCAGCCGCAGTTCGAGTTGCTGCCCGACGCGACCGACGACGCCGAGACGCAGATGCTCGAAGTGGGCCGCATCACCCCGGTCTATGAGTCCCTGGGCGGCGCGCGGCTGGCCTCTCGTTGGCAGCGCAAGACCATCTTCAATCTCCTCGAGTCCATGCGGGGCGCGGTACCGGAGTGCCTGCCCCGCGAATTGCTCGCCCGGCTCGATCTGCCCGATCGCGAAACCGCGCTGCGCGAGGTGCATTTTCCGCCCGAGGGCACGTCTTTTGTCCAACTGCAAGCCTCGGCGACGCCGGCCCACCGGCGCTTGATCTTCGAGGAGCTCTTCTTCCTGGAACTGGGCCTCGAACTCAAGCGCCGCCGCATGAGGGAGCGCGCCGGCATCGGCTTCGCCACCACCGACAAGGTCCGCGAGGCCATCCGCGAGGTCCTTCCCTTCCACCCCACCAAGGCGCAAAAGCGGGCGCTGGGCGAGATTGTGGCCGACATGCGCCAGCCCAGCCCTATGCGCCGCCTGCTCCAGGGAGATGTGGGCTCGGGAAAAACCATCGTGGCCCTCCAGGCCATGCTGGTGGCCATGGAAAACGGCTATCAGGCCGCTCTCATGGCGCCCACTGAGATTCTCGCCACGCAGCATTTTCTGGCCATGCGCAAACTCCTCGAAAAGTCCTCCCGCAAGCCGCGCATTGTGCTCCTCACTGGCTCGCTCGACGAGGCCGGAAAGCGCCATACCCGCGGCCTCATCAATCGCGGCGAGGCGCAACTGGTCATCGGCACCCACGCCCTGATTGAGGAAAAAGTCGAGTTCGACAGGCTGGGCCTGGTGGTGGTCGACGAGCAGCACCGCTTCGGCGTCATGCAACGCTTCAAGATGATGAAGAAGCCCAACCAGGCCGAGCCGGACGTGCTGGTCATGACCGCCACGCCCATCCCGCGCACGCTGGCGCTCTCCCTCTACGGCGACCTCGACGTGAGCGTCCTCGATGAGTTGCCGCCGGGACGCACGCCCATCGTCACCCGCCGCGTTGCCGGCGAAATGGCCGGCGAGGTGTGGGATTTCGTCCGCAAGCAGGTGGCGAAGGGCCGACAGGCCTACATCGTCTACCCGGTGATCGAAGGGACAAAGGAAGACGAGCCGGAGCTGGACTTCTCCCACGACGATCCCGAGGCCGGCCTTGCACCGATTGCGACGCCGCCTCTTCGCAAATCCGTCCGCAAAGGCAAAACAGCGGAGCTCTTCCCAAAAGCGGCGCAGGAGGCCAATCCCGGTGCGAAATCGGGACTCAAGTCCGCCGTCGAGATGCACGAAAAGCTCCGTGCCGGCCCCCTCGCCGGCCTCCGCGTGGGCCTGCTCCACGGCCGCCTCGATGCGGACGAGAAAGAGGTCGTCATGCGCCGCTTCCAGCGCGGAGAAATCGACGTGCTGGTGGCCACCACCGTCATCGAGGTCGGCGTCGACGTGCCCAACGCCACGGTCATGGTGGTCGAGCATGCCGAGCGCTTCGGCCTGGCGCAGTTGCACCAGTTGCGCGGCCGCGTCGGTCGCGGAGCGGCCAAAAGCTACTGCATTCTCATCACCGGCCCCCGCGTCTCTCCGCTGGGCGAGGAACGGCTCAATGCGATGGTCCGCACCCAGGACGGATTCGAATTGGCGGAACTGGACCTGACTCAGCGCGGTCCTGGCGAGTTTTTCGGGACGCGGCAAGCCGGACTGCCCGATTTTCGCGTGGCCAACCTGGTGCGCGACCGGCAGTTGCTCGAAATGGCCAAGATGGAAGCGGCCCGCTTTGCCAACTCTCCGGGCAGCGAAGTCACCGAAGCCGAGCGGGCGCGCGTCTGGGCGCGGCTCAAAGAGGCATGGCAGCGGCGTTATGGGCTGGTAGAGGCGGGCTGAGCAGCCCACTGGCATTCGGTCGGCCAGGTCAATTGCCGCCGAATGCGACAAGCTGTGGCGCTACGGAATCGTTCGATGGGCGCTTCAGGCCACCTCGATGGCGCGCGATCGATGCACCATCTCCACCGGAAAAGTCTGGATCTCCAGGTCGATGCTGGCGATCTCCGTGCCGCAATCCCGCTGCTGGCTGCGCGTGCACTGGCAGAGTTCGGTAAAGCGCACATGCCCGTTATGGCTCAGTTCCAGCCCCGCGGCGATCATCACGCTGTAGATATCCACGCAAACCTGCCGCTCGAATTCAAAAAGTATATTCACCATGCCGGTGTCGTTGGCGCCTCGGCTCAGCACCCAGCCGCCGCACCCGAGAATTGCGCCAGTGAGGGTCTGCACCAACCGCGACGGCTCTTCGATCGAGACAGCCTTCATCTGCATCGCCCACGGTACGCTCATCGCTTGCACTGCGTCGATTTCCGGCATCGTCAGCCTCATTTCCGTCTTATCGGAGCCAGTTGGCGCAGCGTGACCCCTGTTCAGGAGTCGAACGGCCTTGACCGGCTTTGGAACATTCATGTTTCCCAGGAGTCACGGCATACCTTGCGCTGGTAATTGAGAGCCCCTCCTGCACACCTGGCGAACCGGGACTTGCCCCTCAGGAAGCATCGCTGGCGACCAGCCACACGAACCCGACAGAAGCAAATTGGTGTAGCTTGAATAACAGCATGATTATCGGCACCGGGATCGATCTTGTAGAGATCGAGCGCATCCAGAAATCTGTGGATCGCTACGGCAGAAGATTCCTCGACCGGGTCTATACCGGCGCGGAGCAGGCCTACTGCCTGCGCAAGCGAAATTCTGCCGAAAGCCTGGCTGCCCGCTTTGCCGCCAAAGAGGCCGGAGCCAAGGCCCTCGGAACCGGAATCAGCTTTGGCGTCAACTGGCTGGAGATCGAGGTCGTCCGCGAACCCAGCGGAAGACCCACCCTCCGCTTTCTCGGCCGCGCCGCCGAAATTGCCGCCCGCCTGGGCGTAGCCCGCGCCGCCCTCTCCATCACCCACACCCGCGACCTTGCCATGGCCAGCGTCGCGCTCGAGGACGGACGGTAACCCACGCCTATTCTGCTATTCTCAAGGCGACAACCTGCTCATTTCAGCTAGGGGAGTTCCGTGCCAAGCCGCAAAGAGATTCAGTGGTCGCAACTGAGAGTGGGAGCTTTGGTCCTGTCGGCCATGGTCGTGCTGATCGCACTCATCTTTCTCATGTCCGGGTCCTCCGGCGGGTTGTTTGCGCGCAAGCTCTTGCTCCGCTCCTACTTCGAGAATGCCGCCGGCCTCAAGGACGGCGCTCCGGTCACCCTCGAAGGCGTCACCATCGGCAATGTGATTCATGTCCGGGTGGTGCCCGCCCGCAATCCCACCCCGGTCGAAGTCACTATGCAGGTCGGCCGCGAATACGTGCCCGCGCTGCACGCCAATTCCACCACTTCGATCGCCCAGGCCGGCGTTCTAGGCGACAGCTTCGTCGATATCGACTCGGCCCACGCCAGCGGCCCCCCTCCAGCCAACGACGCCGAGCTCAAGGCCACCGGCTCGCCCAGCATCCAGGACGTGATCCGCACCAGCCAGATTTCCATCGAGGAGGTCAACGCGCTGCTGCACAAGATCGAGACCCTGGTGGATACGCTCAACTCGAAAAAGGGCTCGGCCGGCGAACTGATCAACGATCCCGCCCTTTACAAGAAGCTCGGGCGCATCGCCGACAATCTTGAAACCATCACGGACGGTATGGCCCAGGGCAAGGGCTCGTTGGGCAAGCTGATGACCGACGATACCCTCTACACCCGCGCCAACTCGGCCGTCGACCGGCTCGACAAAATCACCACCGCCCTCGACGAGGGCAAGGGCAGTGCGGGCAAGCTGCTGAAAGACGACACCCTCTACAACAACCTGAACGCTGCCGTCGCCAACACCAATCAACTGGTCTCCGAGATCAACGCCGGCAAGGGCAGCCTGGGCAAGCTGGCCAAGGACCCGGTCTTTGCTCAGAAGCTGGACGACACCGTCACCCGCCTCGACGGCATTCTGAAGGGTGTGGACGAAGGCAAGGGTACACTGGGGCAGTTGGTCCAGAACCGCTCCCTCTACGACCACGCCGACCAGACCCTGGATCAGACCCAGCAGTTAGTGAAGAGCATCCGCGAAGACCCCAAGAAGTACCTGGTCATCCGCATGAAGCTTTTCTGAGAGCGAGCTTCGTCGATAACTCTGTAAGTTCACAAGGCTGTCATCCTGAGCGGAGCGCAGCGGAGGCGAAGGACCTGCGTTTGTTTTTCAGCACTACGTCAACACCGTGAAGCGCTGGCCGTGGAACTAGATTCCAGTCATCATTGTCTGTTTGCGTGTACCCCATCCTTTGAATCGCCACAAAGGCTGGGTGCCCCATCCTTCCGCAGTTTCATCGCGGAAGGGTGGGAAACCATGCAAGCTGACGTGCTAACTCGCTGCCTCACCGCCCCGAAACATCTTCCAGAACTCCACAAACCCCTTCAGCCGCACCACCTGGAAGTAGTCGCTGGCCACGAGGTAGAAGACCGTCGCCGCCAGCCACACTCCATGCATCGCCTCCGGGCCGAGTTGGTCGCTGAAAGGCAGCGGCGCGGCCGATAGCACCATGGCCAGCACGATCAGCGCCAGCTTCACGATGCCCATCACCAGATTGATCTCGGCCAGCTTGCCGGTAAATGCCTTTCCCAGCCTGAGACTTTGCCCAAGAGACGAAAGCGCGGAGCGCTCCTCCAGCAACATCAGCAGCGGCGCGATCGCCAGCGTCCAGCTCACCAGAGCAAACGCCGTGAAAAATCCCAGTGAAAGAAAGATCGCCCAGAAGGCGTAGCCCACCAGGTCCGGCTCGCCGGAAGTGGGGATGTGCGTGGCCGCAACCCATTCAATCGAGCGGAACCATCCCCAGCAGGTGGCAGCGAGCAGAGCCAGCCAGGCGGCCTGCAAAGCGATCGCCGCCGCGGGCCGGAAGCCCAGCCGAGGCTCCATCCGCTTCAGGACCAGACTGCGCCCCAATCCTGAGACCACCACCCAGCCCAGCGCGGCCGCGGGCAGCAGCCAGCCCAGAACGGCGGCCGCATGCGGCTGGTAGAGCGCCCACACGTTGCTGAGCTGCACCACGGCGATCCACGGATTTTGTGGGTCGATCGCGTTCAGCCCCGAGGACTCCAGCGGAAGCACAGCAAGGATCCGCTGCGCCTGCACCCAGCAAACCGCCAGAAGCGGGATGCCAAAGATCCACCGCCACGCCACCTCGATGGCGGTCAGCGAGGGCCGCGCGAAGACCCAGCCCATCTGGCCCACCAGCGACTGGGTCCCGCGCAACGGCGCAGCCATCCTATTTCGCCACCAGATTCATCTCACCACCAGATTCACCAGCTTGCGCGGCACCAGGATCACCTTCACCACCGTCTTGCCCGCGGTACGCGACTGCACCTTTTCGTCGGCCAGCGCCGCCGCCTCGATGATCTTGGGCCCGGCGTCGGCAGCCACCCGCACCACCGTCACCAGCTTGCCGTTGATCTGCACCGGAATTTCCAGTTCGTCTTCCTTGGCCAGATCCGGATCGCTCTTGGGCCACGGGGCGCGCAAAACTGCGCCTTCTTCGCCCAGCTCTTCCCACAGTTCTGCGGCCAGGTACGGCGCGAACGGCGCCAGCAGCAGCACCAGCGAATGCAGCACTTCCCGCACCACTGGCGCAGGCGCCTCGCCCGCGGCCAGTTGCGCGTCCGCCGTCTGAATCTCGTTCACCAGTTCCATGATGGCCGCCACGCAGGTATTGAAGTGCCAGCGTCCGGCAAAGTCCAGCGTGACCTTCGCGATGGTCTGATGCAGCTTGCGCAGCAGCTTCAGCGAGACGCCCGCAGGCGCAACCGCCTGTTCACCGCCGCCGGCGCGCGTAGCCGGCGCGTACTTCGTCACCAGCCTCCAGACGCGCGCCAAAAAGCGGCTCACACCGGCCACGCCGTCTTCCTGCCAGTCCAGATCGCGGTCCGGCGGCGCGGCAAACAGCGCGTACATCCTCGTCGCGTCGGCGCCGTAGCGGGCGATCATCTCGTCGGGCGAAATCACGTTGCCCTTCGACTTGGACATCTTCGCCCCGTCCTTGATGACCATCCCCTGCGTAAACAGCCGCCGCGCCGGCTCGTCGTTCACGATCAGCCCCAGGTCGCGCATCACCTTGGTCCAAAAGCGCGAATAGATCAGGTGCAGAATCGCGTGCTCCACGCCGCCGATGTATTGGTCGATAGGGAACCAGTACTGCGCCACCGCCGGATCGAACGGCGCGTTCGCGTTCTTCGCGTCCGTATAGCGGTAGAAGTACCAGCTCGAATCGACAAACGTGTCCATCGTGTCGGTCTCGCGCCGCGCCGGCCCGCCGCACTTCGGACACGTCGTGTGCAGGAACTCCGGCACCCGGCTCAGGGGCGATCCGCCCTGCTGCGTAATCTCGATCTGCGCCGGCAGCACCACCGGCAACTGCTCGTCCGGCACCGGCACCAGCCCGTCCTTTTCGCAGTGAATCATCGGGATCGGCGTGCCCCAGTACCGCTGCCGGCTCACCCCCCAATCCTTCAGACGGAAGGTGACCGTCGCCTCGCCAAATCCCTCGGCCGCGGCAATCTCTTGCAGCTTCTTCTCCGCGTCCACGCAACTCATCCCGTCGTACTCGCCGGAGTTCACCAGCACGCCGTCTTCCGAGACAAACGGCAAGACCACGCCCAAAGCCCCGTCTGTTGGCTCGATCACCTGCACAATCGGCAGATCGTATTTGGTCGCGAACTCGAAATCCCGCTCGTCGTGGCCAGGAACGCTCATGATGGCGCCCGTCCCGTAGTCGGCCAGGATGTAGTTGGCCACCCAGATCGGTACCCGTTCGCCGTTATACGGGTTAATCGCGAAGCGCCCCGTCGGAACTCCGTGCTTCTCGATCGCGCCCAGGTCGCCGGCCTCGCGCGCCTTCTTCTGCTGCTCCAGCAGCTCGTCGACCTGCGCCTTCAACTCTGCATCGGCTGCGGTGAACTCGGCCACCAGCGCGTGCTGCGGCGCCAGTTGCACGCTGGTCGCCCCAAAGATCGTATCCACGCGCGTAGTAAACACGCGAATCCTAACAGCATTGTCATCCTGAGCAATCGGTTTAGATCTGTCATCCTGAGCGCATCCCTTAGAGATGTCATCCTGAGCGGAGCAGGCCGCGTTCTTTGCGGTCTGCGCAGTCGAAGGACCTGCGTCTATCCCCTGATCCCTGACCCCTGATCCCTGCCCTTCCAGGAAGAAATCGACCTCCGTCCCTTCGCTGCGCCCGATCCAGTTGCGCTGCATGGTGCGCACTTTTTCGGGCCAGCCTTCCAGCTTGTCCAGCCCATCCAGCAGTTCCTGGGCATAGGCGGTGATGCGGAAGAACCACTGCACCAGGTCCCTCTGCTCCACCAGCGTGGTCTCGTGCCGCCAGCAGCATCCGTCCACTACCTGCTCGTTGGCCAGCACCGTGGCGCACTCCGGACACCAGTTCACCTTGCTCTTCTTGCGATACACCAGCCCTTTTTCATACATGCGCAGGAAGAACCACTGGTTCCAGCGGTAGTACTCGGGCAGGCAGGTGGTCACTTCGGTGGCCCAGTCGTAGCCCAGGCCCAGCCGCTCCATCTGCCGCTTCATCGCGGCGATATTCGCCTGCGTCCACTCCCGCGGAGGGGTATGGTTCTTGAGCGCGGCGTTCTCCGCCGGCAGCCCGAAGGCGTCCCACCCCATGGGGTGCAGCACGTTGTAGCCCCGCATCCACATGTGCCGGGCCAGCGCGTCGCCAATCGAGTAGTTGCGCACGTGTCCCATGTGCAACTGGCCGCTGGGATAAGGCAGCATCTCCAGCACGTAATACTTGGGTTTGCCGCAGGAAACGGGCTCAGCCGCGTACATCGTGGGGTCCGCCGCCCACCGCTGCTGCCACTTGGGTTCAATCGCCGCCGGGTCGTAACGCAGTTCGTTCTCTTCCGCCATATCTTATTCAGTGTAAACGGAAGACGCGTCGGGTTCTGAACTACTCCACCAGGCTCAACAGCACCCGCACATTCCGCTCCTCGTCCCCCGGCTCGTCCACCGGCGTTTCGGCTATGAACGCCGCGTGCGCGAAGCGCTCGTCGTTCAGCAGCCGCCGGAACGGCTCCAGGCCCATCGTCCCCTTCCCGATATGCTCGTGCCGGTCCAGCTTGGACCCGCGCGCGGCCTTGGCGTCGTTCATGTGCCAGACCCGCACCGCCTCCAGCCCGACGGTCGCCGCCGCCTGGGCGACGGTCTCCTCATAGCCCTCCGCGCTCACCAGGTCGTAGCCGGCCACGTGCGTGTGGCAGGTATCCAAACACACGCCCATCGGCGCGGAAACCTTCAGCCGCTCTACCAGTTCGGCCACCTGCTCAAAGCTGCCGCCCAGCGAAAACTCGGCCCCGGCGGTATTTTCAATGAGAATGTGGAACGGCGTTCCCTGCCACGGCAATCCGTCGATGGCGCGGCTGATCGAGTCCGCCGCCAGTTTCAGCCCCTCGTCCCGCGTCAGCCCCTTCCACGAGCCGGGATGCAGCACCAGGTACTCGGCCCCCAGCGCCAGCGCCCGCTCAATCTCCCCGCGAAACGCCCCCACGCTCTTCTCCCGTACCTCGTCTGTCTGGCTGCACACGTTCACCAGGTAGCTTGTGTGAATGACCAAGGGGCCTACGTCGAGAGCCGCACGAAGTGCTCTCATGCGCTCGGCTTGCTTGGGGTCGACTTTCGGCGCGTGCCACATGCGCGGGCTGGACGAAAAAATCTGAAAGGTGTTGGCGCCAATCTCCCGCGCCCGCTCGACCGCATTCGATGCGCCGCCCGTTGTGCCCAGATGAATCCCAATCCGCTTTGTCATGCGGATAGTGTAACCGGCAAATGAGCGGAACGCTTGAGGCTTTCGGTTTCCCACCAGCGCAATCGCATGAGCGTCGATTGTTGCCGAAACTGGCTCGTCCTCCCGCCGAAACGGAAAACCTTTGGCCGTGCTCCCGTAGGGAGCGTCTGAAAATAGCCCACGGTGGAGCGTAGCGCAACCGTGGGAAGGCGTCCGATTGCGAATCCTCCGCCCCGGAGGGCCGGAATGAAAATCACCACCCACACTCAGATGCCGGGTACCCCAGGTCCCGCTTTTTGGACCTGGGAAAGCATGAACCTCAAAGGGGCGTGTGCCAGCGTGCTCCGTGCCGGCAGCAGCCAGTCGCCCCGCGCAGTAGGCGCAATGGTTATTAGCCCCGCGCTTCAGCGTGGGGTTGGCGTAACCAACAATATATCCGGAGTCCCGTGGGGACGGCGCATTCTTTATGCAAAAGTACGCACCGATCTGACAAATCACTAATCGTCGTCATCCTTCGCCGCCTTCTTCCGCCGCTCCATCAGCATCGCCGGCACCGCCTTCTCCCCCATCGCATCCTTCCACAGAATCACATTCAGCCTCTGCGCGTCGGCGTGGTCGGCGTGCCGGAAATCCATCTTCATGCTCTCCCTCGCGCCGGGAGCCGTCTTGGCGTTCGCCGTATAGATCAGGCCGTTGTCGCGATTCGAGTAGTCGGCCGCAAAGGCGGCCTGATCGCCCGGCCCTGTAAACAGTGTCGAAATCAGCGAACTGAAAGCGTCGTTGTTGTTCATCGGAGGCAGCCCCAGTAGCGTCTCCATGGTTCGGATCACGCTGACCGTCGAGTAAAACCGGCTATCCACAAACGGCCGGCCCTCCGCTCCATGCGGGGCATATTTGCTGACCACCACCCCCAGGCTGCGGTGCGCGTCCACATGGTCGCCGCCATCCTGCGCGTCGTCTTCCAAAATGAAAAACGCCGTCGAATCCCAGAAGGGCGAGTGGCTGATGGCCTCCACCGCGCGGCCCACCGCCAGGTCGTTATCGGCCACCGAAGACTTCGGCGTCGGGCTGCCCGGCCGCGTGCCCGCGGTGTGGTCGTTGGGCAGCCGCAGCAGGATGAGGTTCGGCATCGTATCTTTGCCCTGTTCTTTGTCCTTAACCCACCCCTTCAAATGCCGCAGGAAAATCTCCACCCGCACCTGGTCCGGCACCATCAGGTTGAAGTCCGGCGATTCCGGTGCAAAATGGCCCGCCAGTTCCGGCTTGGTGGCGATATTCGAAGCCATCAGCGGAATCGCCCACGGCCACTTGTTCACCCCGCCGCCCCACTCCGCGGGCAGCGCCTCGCCCGGCGCAACGGCCTTGCGCTCCCCGCAGTTGGAACCCGCAAGCACCGGCCCTTGCTGCGGATTTGCGGTCTTCACCTCGTCGCAAAACACCGTCGAAATGAATTCGGCAAAGTGATAATAGCTTTTGCCGTGCGCGGCCAGATTGCCCCATAGATACCCGCTGGCCGGCTCGTTCACATCGGGAATCTTTTGCAGCAGCGGATAGCCCTCGGCCACCATGCCTTCGTAGTCGTAGGTTCTCTGCTCGCCGCGATAGTTCTGCTGCCAGCTCTTCTCCAGATAGTCCGTGCCGATGGCCGCCATGGACCACACATGCCCGTCGCCCGAAACCTCGCCCGAATCGAAGAAGTTATCCAGCACCCCAAATTGCAGCGCCAGCTTGTGCAGGTTCGGCGTGATCGCCGCGCCGTACATCGTCAGGCTCCCATCGCCGTTGCCCACCGGCTTTCCGTCCTGAGTTAGATCGCCAAAGATCTGATCGTAAGTCCGGTTCTCTTTGATGATGTAAATCACGTGCTGGATCGGGTTCTGCCCTCCGGCAAAGCCAATCTTCTCCTCGCCCGCCTTCATCCGGTTCGATTCCAGAACCACCGCGGTCGACTGCGCCAGCTCCTTCTCGATCTCCGCCGCATCCAGCGTGGCCAGCGACCCGTAAAGCAGCGTCCCAATGTAAGTCGTTGGCCTGTGCAGCTTCCGCGACTTCGACTCTTCCGTCTCTCGCTGGGGAAAGTTATTCGGCCCGGTTCCCTTCCCTTTCGCTGTCGCCACATACAGCTTTCCGCCGCTCGCCGAGGGAAGAAACGCCATCGAGATCGGCATCCACTCCGTCGGCACAAAGCCGATCGGTTCCACCATCCCTTCGCGCGCCGCCTTTGCCGTCAGTTTCTTTGTGTCGATCGCGGCAACCGCATCGCTGGCCGCATTGGCCACATACAGCCGGCTGCCGTCCGCGTTCACAGCCAGCGCCACCGGCTCCGCGCCAAAGTAACTCTGTCCCGGCAGCCGCGTATCGAAGTAGCCCTTCACCGCAAACTGTCCCGTGCCCACATGCACGGCCGCAACCGCATCGCGATTCGCCAGCGCGACATAGAGAGTCTTTCCATCCGGCGATAACTCCAGCGCGCATGGATGCGTCCCCGCGGCAATCGCGCTGGGCGGCTTCAGCAGCGCCAGCTTGCGCCCCACCCTCCCTCGCGCCAAATCGAGTTCCACAATCTCCGAGGCGTTCCACAACGCGACAAAGGCCCGCCCGCCCTCCTTTGCAACCGCCAGGGCAATCGGATAAGTCGACGGCACCGCGTCGTTCTCCGCAAGATCGAATCGCTTCTCGATAACTCCGCTGGCTGCGTCCAGCAGCAGAACATCGTCCGACAAATTTTCAGCCACCAGCAGCTTCTCCGTGCCCGCCGGACCCACCACCGCAATCGCCGCCGGGAACGGCACGCCCTTATCTCCCTCCACATCGCCAAGCAGCTTCGTCTTCCGCCCCGGCGCAAGCGGCTCCAGCGGCAGCCGCACAAACCGCTCCGGCGCAATCTTTCCCGCCGCAAAGCTGTACACCGCAATCCCGCTTCCGGTGTCGTTCTTCTGCGTCTCTTTCTTGCCATCGCCCAGCGGATCGGAAGTGGACCCCATGCTCGCGTACAGATGGCGTC
This sequence comes from Occallatibacter sp., assembly GCA_049515995.1. Lineage (GTDB taxonomy): Bacteria > Acidobacteriota > Terriglobia > Terriglobales > Acidobacteriaceae > Telmatobacter. Next base: position 19,776 of record JBEKTO010000059.1, read on the forward strand.
CGTCGCGGCTGAAGGCAAGCCCCGAGTAGAGCGTCTGCCCGGCCCCGATCGGCGTGCGCAAGTCGGGAAAGTCCGTCACCGCTCCGCTCTGCGTGTCCACCACCGCCAGCGACTGCGCATACTTCGACTCGTAAGTCCCGTACCCGGCATTCACCGTCACCACATAGCGCCCGCCGGGAGAAACGGCCATCGTCACCGGCAGGCTGTTCAACCGTTGCGGATGCCCCGGAGCCTCGCCGATCAACTGCTTGCTGGTGGGCAAATCCACCGTCTGCGCCGCAAGAGCGAGCGGCCCCAGAGCCAGCACCGCGCCGAAAACCGTTCCTTGAACCGTCGTATGCATGGCAGAACCTTAACAAAATCAACACGGCTCGCGCTTTACAGTCCGGTAACACGCCCGGCCTTCGCCCGCCAGCTGCGTCCGCGCCCATTACCAAAGCCACACCAATCGTAATCACTCCTTTGCTCTGGTTTGCGCTGGAAACCCACTTTTGTGCTTAAAATCTGCTTATGGACGAGCCCCTTGCCACCCTCACCCGGCTGCTCTCCGATGTCATCCTGCCCAACCTCAGGGCGGTGCAGAGGAGTCAGGCCGAGCAGATCGCCGCCAACGACCGGCTGGAAAAGGCCATCGAGGAATTGCGCCAGCACCTTCAGTCGCAGTTCACCCAGCTCTCGGCTCAACTCACGGTCTGCCGCGCCGAACTGGCTGCCATGCAGGCTGCCCTCAAAGCCGCGCAGATGCAGATTGGCCTGCGCCAGCGCGAAGGCAGCACGCTCATCAACTGACCCGCGACTCCATTCGCGCGCCAACCCGCCCTCAGCCCATATCGGCCGATAAAGCCGCTGTTACCGATTGAAAAGCAAGAAGTGTCATCCTGAGCGGAACCTCTCGCAGCTTCATCGCGAGAGGCGTAGCCGAAGGACCTGCGGTTTGCGTCTTAGGCCAATCACTCGCCTTGTTTTCAGTTGCATCCCGTCCAAGCGCCCCAGCTCCCGCTTTTGAAACCTGGGACCGAACGGCGCTCAAGATCGAAGTACAAAATCCCGCGCGCGGAGCCCAAAACATGCAAACCCCGCGCGGCCCCTGCAATAATCCCCAGTATGCGCACGGTGCTTACCGCGGAAAGCCTCTACAACGGGACCAGCCTGCTCGATCACCCCATGCTCGTCATCGAGGACGGCCGAATCGAATCCATCGCGACGCGCCCGGCGGGCGAATTGCCCACCCAGGCCCGCATTCTCCACTATCCCGGCGCCACGCTCGCTCCGGCATTCTTTGACGTGCATATCCACGGCGCCGCCGGTCACGACGCGATGGAAGCCACGCCCCAGGCTCTCGCCGCCATCGGCCGCTTCCTGGCCTCGCGCGGCACGGCCTGCTTCCTCGCCACCACGGTCACCGCCCCGCTCGACGCGACCCTCCGCGCGCTCTCGGGATTGGCAAAGCTCATCGCCGCGCCGCCCGTCGCCGGCATCGCCCATCCCCTCGGCATCCACCTCGAAGGCCCGTTCCTGTCGCACCTCAAGCGCGGCGTTCACCCGCCCGAATCCCTCCTCGCGCCCGATATTGCCCTCTTCGACCGGTTCCAGGACGCCGCCGAAGGCCACGTCCGTCTGATGACGCTCGCCCCAGAGCTCCCCGGCGCGGCCGAGCTCGCAGCCCACGCCACCGCGCGCGGCGTCCGCGTCTCCCTGGGCCATTCGAACGCCACCGCCGCCGAAACCCGCGCCGCCATCGCCGCCGGAGCCGTCAGCGCCACCCACACCTTCAACGCCATGCGCCCCCTCGACCATCGCGAGCCGGGCATCCTGGGCACGGTTCTCACCTGCGATTCCCTCTTTGCCGAGTTGATCTGCGACGGCGTCCACACCGCCCCGGAGATGGTCACACTCTGGTGGAGAGCCAAGGGGCCCCAGCGCGCCATCCTCATGACCGACGCCATGAGCGCCACCGGCATGCCCGACGGTACGTATCAGCTCGGCGGATTCCCCGTCCAGGTCGCCAACGGCCGCGCCATCTCCGGCGGAGTCCTGGCCGGCAGCGTCCTCACCCTCGACCGCGCCCTGGCCAACTTCATCCAATTCACCGGCGCGCCCCTCGAACAGGCCTTGCGCCTGCTCACCGCCAACCCCGCCGCAATGACCGGCCTCGCCACGCAAGCCGGCGCCCTCGCCGTCGGCCGCCCCGCCAACCTCGTCGTCACCGACCCCGCCGGCAAGCTCCTCGCCTCCATCCACCACGGCCAGCCCCTCGCGCTTTGAGGCCCGTTCCCGCGGCTTCGTCCCCGCTTGAAGAACCCGCATAGAATCGCGCAGTTTTGAAAAGGCAAGGCTTCAGCCGCCGGGGGAATGCAAATGATTGAAAAACATTCCCTAGGAGTGTGTCTGAGTAAGGCAGAGATTTTGTTGAAGCTGGGTTGAACAGCGGCTTGGAAGCTGGCAGTCTTTAGGTATGGCGAAAGTCTACCGGCCGTATTTTCCCGAG
>JBEKTO010000060.1:0-22179 GCA_049515995.1 Occallatibacter sp.
AGATGTGGAAGTAGCCGCCGAAAGGGGGCCTCAATAACGTCGGGGCCGCGTTAGCGACCCCGCTCAAGCCGCTTTGAGCGGCTCACACAATCAAGCCCCCGGCTCTGCCGGGGGTATTGACATGACCATGCGCAGTCGTACTCAAGCTCAGGATCGCAGGCGTCGGAAGATCCCATTGAAAGGGGGGTCCCTACGGCGTGTTCAGCCGAAATTGTGCTGGCGGGCATGACACCGGAGTCCTCCCCGCTGTCCTGGCCCAACCCCGGAACATCGACCTGCTGAAAAAGCAGGTAGCGCAGATCACCCGGCTTGGGCGAGCGCGGCCCCGCGCTCAACGTAACGGTGTTGCTGGCAGCCGAACTGGATGCGTTGCTGACCGTCACCTGAAAGGAGCCTATCGAGGTCGAGGCATTCTCGCCCAGCGTGATCGCGGGCGTGCTATAGGAGGCGCTGGTGGCTCCGGGAATCTCGGTGCCATTCTCACTCCACTGATAGCTAAGCGGCGGGGTTCCTGTAGCAGTTACAGCAAAGGTAGCCATTTCGCCAAGGGGAACGGTCTGGCTCAACGGTTGAACCGTGATAACGACTGACTGGCTGTACGACGAGCCGCCCCCGGATCCGGATTTGCCTCCGCATCCTGTGAGCAGCAGTGCCAGGCAGACCAAGGGAACTAAGGTCAAGAAAAGATGCAAGGCGCATCTCGCAGAGCGACAGAGCATACCGTTGAGCGTCCGAGGCGAATGCATGTTGGCCCTCCTAAGTATCTAATGGCCAGGCGGATTTCTCACTTTCGAAGCGGCGGACTGACACCGAGCCTGTCGCCGGGGTTTCCATGCTTCGATTTTGAGATCGGGGAACCCGTAAACGTTCAAGCAAACTTATTGCTCGGTGATATCCGTAGAACCACTGTTGTCAAGGAGTTTGACGACAGGAGTGTAGTAGACACCGTTGTCGACGCACGGGGTTGAGGAAGTTGTTGAATCCGGTAGAAACACGCAGATCTGCCGGGCCAAGGTATCGCCCTTGACGCGAGTGCCGATGAGCATGTAGCCGTCTGTGCCGTTGCCGCCGAAGGCGCTGATGGCGTAACCCTGGCCAGCCAGGGTGATTGCCGCAGAGACAACATTCTCCGACGTGGCTACGATCGTCTGGGTTTCGTACACGGTCGTCGTATCGCCCGTCCACCCATAGGAGAGCAGAACGGCCTTCTGCAACTGATCGTCGAAGGTGACGGCTGTGATGATGCGGCTTCCAGCGCCATCCTGGGCCGCCTGATTCTGGATTCCCGCTTGCAGGTTTGCCCCGAGCGGAACGGTTTCCAGCCTATAGTCGAACCCTCCAGAGTGCGTCGTTTGCACCGTCGCCACTGCGTAGGCCCCATTCGCAGGCTCTAAGTCCAGAGAACTAAGCATGACATCGGGCGCCAGGATCGATTGCATGTCCGATGTAAAATCCGGATAATTGCCGCTTTGGTAATACATGTTGAGGCCGGTCATGGGCGGCGGTAGCTGGAACATATAGATTTGCCAGGCGCAGTCGGTGCCAGGCGGATAACAGTCATCGGGCCCGATTGAGAGGGGAGAGCCTACCGAATCAGGATACGATATATCGTCCGCGCTTAGGACAGTCGCTATGCCCCCGTCCTGGCTCAGCCCTGGAATATCTACCTGCTCGAAGACCAGATAACGCAGATCGCCCGGCTTGGGCGAGCGCGGCCCCGCGCTCAACGTGACGCTGTTGCTGGTAGCCCGGCTGTTGGCGTTGCTGACCGTCACTTGGAAGGAGCCTATCGAGGTCGAGCCATTCTCGCCCAGCGCGATAGCGGGCGTGGTATAGGAGGCGCTGGTGGCTCCGGGAATCTCGGTGCCATTCTCACTCCACTGATAGCTAAGCGGCGGGGTTCCTGTAGCAGTTACGGTAAAGGTAGCCATTTCGCCAAGGGGAACGGTCTGGCTCAACGGTTGAACCGTGATAACGACAGACTGGCTGTACGACGAGCCGCCCCCGTATCCGGATTTGCCGCCGCATCCTATAAGCAGCAGCGCAGCGCAGGCCCAAAGAAACATCGCTTCACCCCAGCGACGGCGGCCCGTTGCCGGGAACTCTAATCTTGAAGAAATGCGACACGGAGATTTCGCGGAGAGAAAGAACATACGGGTGAGCATAAGGGACGGCAAGTGCATGGCTGTCCTCCGATCGTTGCAGTCGCTGGGCGGATTCTTCCGTACGAAAAAACTCACCCGGCAGTTAGAGCCTCGTTTGCGGTGGAGATGCTATCGCCATCTCCACCGCCGTCTCGGCCGGCCTAACACCCCGTATAGCCGGTCGGTACCTGGAACGCGAAGGTATGGTACAGAGTGTCCTCGTAGATGTTGACGTTCTCCTCACAACCGGCCGTCGTCGTCTTAAGGGTAACAGTCATCGTGTTGCCCTGGGTGGTTGAATTCCCAATGCTCTCACTGTCGGTCCACGTCCACGTATCCGAAGTCTTCAAGGAAGCGAAAGCCGGACCTGTCGCATAGCTAATGCCCACGTTATAAGACGAGCTCTCACCCAATGTTTCAGAGGTGGAGGTCGAGTCCGACTGCTGATAAGTGTATCCTGCACTGCCGCTAAGCGGTACAAATTGCGGTGTGTTGCTCCCCGCTTCGATTGGGACGATCACGTAACGGCAATCAGCGGTGGAGGGGACTGGGTTCTGGTCGCAAACGCTGGCACCAGAGGCGTCTGTTTCCAGCGGGCTGGTAGTGCCAGGATAAGGATTTGCAGTATAGGTTGTACCGTTGTAATTCAGAAGCGGGTCCGTCTGCAGAATGGCCACAAAGTCGCTGGGAGTGCACCCGCATTGGCCGTTTGGATCTCCGCCCTGTGCTGCGGTCAAGTTACAGTTGTCTGGGTAATAACTTTGGTTTTTGCAGATTGCGGCCAAGCCGGGCATAGTTGGTTGCACGCCGTCCACGGGGGATCCGACGGCTTGCGGCTGCAAGGACGATATAGGGACAGATGAGATACCCGAGGGGTTCGTTTGCGTGATACTCCCGGGCGCCGCTTCCATGGTGATCGCCGGGATCGTCAACGTGTCGGCTACTAGCCCCGATACGCCGTCTGTGGGCTGAGGGCTCATGTTGTATCCCACTAAACTCCCCGCGTTCGTTATGACCGATACCTGGGGATTGAGCCAGATGACGAATTCGTCCAGATTGTGATTGTCGGCGTTCGACCCGCCAGCGTTATACGTGGAGCTATTATTGTCGTTGGTCTGAATCCCTAAGGCGTCGCTGAAGGTTTCGGTAAATGCGTAGCTGTTCGACGACGTGACGGCGTACCCCGTACTTCCAGTTTCCTCTAAAATGCCTGGGATACCCGTGGTAAAATACAGTTCGGTCGCCTCCGTAAAGCTGTTTCCGACCGTTGTGATCGTACCATTCGTGGTGGTATCCGTGTACCCCTGAAAACTCTGATTGCCAGGAGGCGAGTAGAGAATAGATACAACCTTATATGCCGGGTAGAAAATGCTAGTTTGGCACGCCGGGTCAAGGGCGGCGACCCCTTGGCTATAAGACTGCGGTGTGAAGGTAATAGGACAATCGCTGCTGAAGCCGAGGCTGGACGGGAGGGTCATCTCCGTTGACTGCGCACCAGGCGGCGGGCACCCGTCGGGGAGTTGTTGTCCTGAACCCAGGCAGCAACCCCGGATAGAGGATAATTGGTCCCTTGGTAGTTGAATGTAAAGGAGCCGAAGGAATAAAGGTTATACGTGTATGGGAGAATCATGAAAGGCGGCATCGCGGGGCCGCACTGTCCTGTCGTTTCGGTTATCGTCCAGTTTAATGTGCCTCTGGCGAGAGGTGTGCTCTGCTGTGCCTTCGCCGCGAGCGGCACAAGCATCGCGGCGGCTGCAAACAATCCCAAGTTTCTGCAAAGGGATAGAAACGAACGCTTCCTTGAATTCGTAAACCCGCTTCCCATCCGTCTTGACTCCGGCATTGTAATCATCGATTCCTCCCATTCTGATTCGCGTTAGGAGGGTATTGCTGGTCTCATTGTGAGGCGGCTGCTTCCATCGCAGGACCTCGCGACAGCACGGTAATACCTCGTTTGATTTCAGCGGTTTCGATGACTTAGGTAGAAAGCCCGACTGTTCCGGCATGGCTGCCAAAGGTTCGCTCGGCGAATACGCAAACCCAATCGATGCCTCAGTGTACTTCTGGCCCGAGGGGCCGTTTTCCTAAGACAGAATAGTATGTGGCGCAATTGGGTTCATGTCAAGAGCGATCCTCAGATTATTTGGGGATATTTCTTTTGTTTATTACATAATAACTATACGTGGTTACCTCTGAATCTTTAGAAGCTATAGGGAATAGTTTCATTGCAGGGATATGTTCACTAACCGCACAAAATCGTTCGCGTAAGTGCGGACCTTCCTGGTTGATGCCAGCATGACAATCTCCACGGTGGACAAGAAGGGCTCAACCGACGAAGATCTCCTATCCCTGGCTCCGCAAACGCTCACGATCACACACAGAAAACGTGTTCCCCACGTGGAACAGCAATCCGCAAGCCGATTCGATGCAATCTCCCTGAATCTGGCTTCTTTCCCCTCCAATCCGGCATCTTCCCGATTCCCCGCAATCTCCAGCGACCCGCTGAAAAGGCCTATGATTTTGAAATCGATAACCTGCAGTTCAAGTTCAGAAAGCGAAGGAGATCGACATGGATGCGACGGATGCCGCGGCCCTTTGGGAAGCCAATGCCGATGCCTGGACGCGCCTTTCCCGCGCTGGCTACGACATCTATCGGGACCAGGTGAACACGCCGGCCTTTCTGGCGATGCTGCCCCCGGTCGATGGCCTCGACGGGCTGGATGTCGGCTGCGGTGAAGGCTCGAACACGCGTCAGCTCGCCCGGCGCGGAGCCCGGATGCGCGGCCTCGACATCGCGCCCACCTTCATTCGCCACGCACGCCAAATCGAGCAGGCGGAGCCGCTGGGCATCGACTTCCAGGTGGGCGACGGAATGGCTCTGCCCTTTGCCGGCGACTCGTTCGATTTTGTCACCGCGTTCATGTCGCTGATGGACATGCCCGACCAGGGCCGCGCCCTCCAAGAAGCCTGTCGCGTGTTGCGGCCGGGCGGCTTTCTGCAATTCTCCATCCTGCACCCCTGTTTTGTTCCGCCGCACCGCAAGGTGCTGCGCGAGACGGACGGCAGCGCGCGCGCCATCGAGGTCGCCGGCTACTTCGATGAGATGGACGGAGATGTCGAGACGTGGTGGTTCTCGTCCCTTCCACATGAGCAGCGGGAGCAGGTGGCGCCCTTCCGCATCGCGCGCTTTCACCGCACCTTGAGTTCGTGGGTCGAAACCATCTGCCAGGCCGGTCTTGTGATTCAGCACTTCGGCGAACCTTGCGCCTCGGTTGAAACCGCCCAGGCCTTTCCCATCGTGGCGGACACGCGGGTCGCGGGCATCTTTCTTCATGTGCGGGCCGTGAAGCCGAAAGCGCCGTTCCTCTGAGCGGAACCTGGGTGCCCTACATCACCAGTTCCAGAGCGCGGATGGTCTCCTTGCGCACGGTGAGCCGCTCCACCAGATCGGTCCGTACCTCGTAGCCCCGGCCCGGCGTATCCGGAATGGCGATTTCGCCCGCTGAAGAAACTGTGACCTCCGGCTCGATGATGTCCTCTGCCCAATAGCGGGCCGAGGCGGAGACATCGCCTGGCAGCGTGAAATTTTCCAGGGTCGAAAGCGCGATGTTGTGTGACCGGCCGATGCCGGACTCGAGCATCCCGCCGCACCAGACCGGAATCCCGCGCTCCTGCGCCGCGTTATGCACGGCGATGGCCTCGGAGAAGCCGCCCACCCGGCCCAGCTTCAAGTTAATGATCTTGCACGACTCCATCTCGATGGCCGCCAGAGCATCGCGCCGGTTGCGGATCGACTCGTCCAGGCAGATGGGCGTTTGCAGCCGCTTCTGCAGCATCGAGTGGTAGTAGAAGTCGTCGTGCCACAGCGGCTGCTCAATCATCAGCAGATCGAAGGCGTCGAAGCTCACCAGGTGATCGGCATCCCGCAGGCGGTAGGCCGAGTTGGCGTCGCAACTGAGCGCGATGGCGGGCCAGCGATTGCGCACCCGGTCGAGAACATCCACGTCCCAGCCCGGCTTGCACTTGAGCTTGATGCGCTGGTAACCCGCGGCCAGTTCTTTCTCGATGATCGCCAGCAACTCGGGAATCGAGGACTGAATCCCCAGCGAAACGCCGCAGGAAATGGTGTCGCGTACTCCGCCGATCAGCCGGGAGAGCGAAACGCCTTCGCGCTGCGCCTCGATGTCCCAGATGGCGTTTTCCAGCGCGGCCTTGGCCATGCGGTTGCCGCGCACATGGCGGAAGATGCGCGGACACTTGCCCCCATGCTCCGGCGGCTCCGCGGCCAGCATCGGCCCCAGTTCCTGCACAATCGCAGTCCAGGCGCTGTCGGTCGACTCCGCGGAAAAGAACGGATGCTCGCCTGCCGTGCACTCACCCCAGCCCGTCAGCCCCTCGGACTGAATCTCGGCCAGCAGTATCCTCCGCTCGCGGGTCACGCCAAAGCTGGTTTCAAACGGACGAATCAAGGGCATGTGGATTTCGCGCAGGACGATCGCATCGATTTTCATGAGTTTTTATATTCCTTGGGAAATCGGTCCAGCTCCGGCTGGGGTATGAGGCCCAATTCGAAGACTCCATTTCCTTCCGCATCCCGGACAAAGCCAAGTACGGCCAACCCCTGGGAAAATGCCTGTTGAAACTTGCGGCGGTTCTCCAACTGAACGGCGAGGGCTCGTTCCCGGCCGGCTTCGCTGGCCTTCCATTGATAGATGAAGGCCGGGACCGGAATTCGCTCCTCGATGGCGTGCGCGGCTGCCGGGCGCCCTTCAAGAGCTGCCTTCACCCTGGGCGAATCGAGCTGCCACTCGGCCAATAGCCGGTCCGTCGGGAGCCCACCCTGCAGTCGAGATGAGGATACACCATAGAAATTCACCAGGTAACCACGAACAATGGCTCCCAGCTTGTGGATATTGAGAAATGCATTCTTGATTTCCAGTGGATCGAAGGTCCACTCCATCAGCCGGATGCTGCGCGAAAGCGCCTCCCGCCGCTGCTCCCGCTTGAGCCGCGCGCCCAGTCCGCGGTTGCGATACCCTTCCCGCACGGCCAGCATATGAGAGTGCAGATAGGGCTGCGGCTCCCCGTTTCCCGTCTTCACTCCAGGCAGCGAAAAGACAAATCCAACTAGCGATTCCGGTCCATCACCGGCAATCTCGGTATCGAAAGCTCCCATGACCTGGCCGCCGATCTCTTGCGCCAGCAAAAAAGTCTTGCGAGGAGTCGTGTCGGATGGGTCCACACCCCAAGTCTCGACCTGAAGCTGGACACAAGCTTCCAACTCGTCAAAGCCCGCGCAATTGCGGATCGCGATCATGGCCGCGCCTCCGCGGCCAGCTTTCTCTTCGCCTGCGCCCAAAGCGCCTCCAGCTCATCGGCGGAAAGCTCTTCCAGCGGCCGCGCCGAGGCCAGTTCCATCTCTCGGAAGCGCTCGCGAAAACGCCGGTTGCAGCCGCGCAAGGCCATCTCCGCATCCACGTCCAGGTGCCTGCCCAGGTTAACCACGGTGAACAGCAGGTCGCCCAGCTCCGCCTCCACCGCCGGCTGGCGGGCTGGATCCTCCGAAGCGGCTTCGGCCTCCAGTTCCGCGGTCTCCTCGACCAGCTTGGGCAGCAGATCGCGCCAGTTTGGCCAGTCGAAGCCAGACTTCCGCGCCTTGGCGCCCAGTTTGGCCGCCTCGGCCAGCGCCGGCATCGCCCGCTGCACTCCATCCAGCCGCGAAGCCGGCCGAGTCCCTTTCTCTTCAGCTCCAGCCCCTGACGCCATTTCTGCTGCTTTGATCTCTTCCCAGTTGCGCAACACGGCCGCCGAAGAACCCTCGACATCGGCGTCGACCTCCGCGCGGTTCCCTGCCGCCCGCGAGGCCTCATCTCCAAAAACGTGTGGATGCCGGCGCACCAGTTTCCGGTTCAGGTGGTCCAGCACATCGGCGATGGTGAAACGGCCCTCGTTGGCCGCCATCTCGGCATAGAACAGCACCTGCAGCAGCAGATCGCCCAGTTCCTCGGCGAGATGGGGAAAGTCGCGCCGTTCGATGGCGTCGAAGACCTCGTAGGTCTCTTCCAGCGTGTATTTGCGGATGGAATCGAAGGATTGTTCGCGGTCCCAGGGGCAGCCATCGGGAGCGCGCAGCCGGGCCATGATCTTGACCGACTGTTCAAACAAGCCAGCCGCCCGCGCCGGATCGGTTGCGGTTTGCGGCGCGGAAGCCTGTTCCAGTGGGCGTTCAGGCGGAAGGTCCATGCAACTCCAGTCTACCCTGTCCGCTGCGGCGCCATCTGCTCGATTCTCCGCGCCTGCAAAAGCTCTGTACCCATCCTTTCCGCATTCTTCGTAAAATGGGTGGAAAACGACGGCCTCGACCGGCTATTTCTACTCAAGAGCCGTATACTTTATCTCGGCAATGATGCGTATTCTTGGAACGATATTCGCAGTACTTTTGGGCCTCGCCTTCGGTAGTTTCCTCAATCTATGCCTCACCCGCTGGCCGGAGGAAGAGAGCGTGGTCAAGCCGCGTTCTCACTGTCGCCACTGCAGCCACACGCTCACCTGGTGGGAAAATGTGCCGCTGATCAGTTGGCTCCTCCTGCATGGCCGCTGCCGCAACTGCCACAACTGGATCGGCTGGCGCTATCCGCTGGTGGAACTGGCGGTCGCGGTGCTGTGGGCTTCTTCCGCGTGGCAAGCCTTGACTGCAATGATGGGGCCCGATGCTTCGGCATCTTTCGTCTACATCGGCCTCCCAAATGCGATTGGAATGATGGTTTTCTACTGGCTGCTGGTAGCGTTGGCGGTGCTTGATTTCGAAAATCTCTGGCTTCCGGACTGGATCACGTGGCCGGGAATCGTTTTGGGATTCCTCTTTACTGTTGCAAGCGCCATCTTCGCGACCGCTTCTCCCCTCAACGATGGGTTCGCGATAGTAAAAGCCGCCGTCTACTCCCTGGCTGGCACTGTGCTCGCCGCCGGCCTCGTCCTGTTCATCCGCTGGATCTACTTGCTCTTCCGCCATCGCGAAGGCATCGGCTTCGGCGACGCCAAGCTGTTGGCCCTGCTGGCGGCTTGGCTCGGCCTGCCGCAAGCTCTGCTGTCTTTCGCTGTGGGCGTCGTACTGGGAGCGATGGTTGCCGTCGCCCTGCTGGCATTCCCTTCCACTAGGGCCAAATCCGAAAGCTGGGCCCTGAACAAAATGCCGCTGGGCACTTTTCTCTGCATCGGCGGTGTCGTCAGCAGCCTGTGGGGCGGTCGCATCCTTACCGCCTATCTTGGCTGGGCCGGTTTCTGACAACGATTCAATCCTCAACGGCGGACGCACCTATTCCACGTCCGCTCCTGCGCTTGCCGCCGCAATATCCGCATCCGGCTGCACAGGACTTTCCGGATGCTTCCTGGCAAACTCGATTGCTCGTTTGAACTGCGACAGGTGGTGCCTGCAATGCACTGCGTGATAGCTGCGCCACTCCTCCACCCGCAGCGGACCATAGATGGAATGATTGCCGCAGGGCCGCAGTCCGAAGACAATGCGGCACTCGGCAAGCAGCCGGCTCACTTCCTCCGCCTCCGCCAACAGCCGGGCCGCCAGCGCCGGCCCGTCCTGGGGTGCAGGCCGGTGCGGGTAGAGACTATGTGTCGCCGGAATGCCATCGGGCATCGAGCCTAACCAGAGAAGCTGAGACTTGATGAATCGCTGCAGGACGGTGCCGGAATACGCGGGCGGATTCTTGCTCTTGAGACGCTTGTTCAGTTCTTCCTTTGTCTGATGCAGACTCAGAATCAGGTGTTCGACAACCTGCTGGCCGCTCCAGCGTCTCTGTTCGGAATCGGGCGATACCTGGGCTTCCGCCAGACTGACGATTGCAATCTCCTCGGCGAACGGGCGAATGCTTCTGGAGAGAATTGGGTGCATAAAGAGGCGAGCGAATCTTCCGCTGTCCTTCCCGAATCGGTCAGGACTTACCAAGAAGCATAGACCAACGAATGGGAATGGCAAGAGAATCTCGCCCTAAGTCAGTTTGCAAAATAGTAACGGAAAACACGGTTACTTGAGCGATGGCTTCTATCGCGGCGAATCGGCCGCGGGCTTGGCAGACGCAGGATTCTGCGCAGCCGCCAGCGCGGGATCTTTCATGACCTTGCGGGCCTGTTTCCCATGCGGACCGTCGGGATCGTAGTCGAGGAGCTTCGCATAGTAGGCACGGGCATCGGCAAGATTCCCCAGGTGACGCTCGCTCTCGGCCAGTCCCCAATACACCTCGGGATTCTCCGGGTCCAGCACCATGGCCGACTCGAAGCGCGAGAGCGCCGCCTTCCAGTCCTTGCGCTCCAGATAGTATTGGCCCACGTTGATGTCGGTAGCCGCGGCTTCCTTGTGCGTCGGCTCCTTGACGGTGAGCTTTCCCTTTCTGCCCGGCTGATCGTCCTCCGGCTTGGGCAGCAGAGTGTCCAGGCCCGCGAGGCTGGAACTGGAATTCTGGTCCTGGGCGCTCCCGGCAGCCGGCGCAGCGTCGTCCGGGCTGCGCACCGGATCGGCATCCTCGCCCGGCAATGGAATGCGCCCAAAATCGGCCGAACCTGCCTCAGAAGGCATGGGAGTGTCCTTGGTCGGCAGCACCGGAACCGAATTCGTATCTTCGGGAAACGGGTTGGCGCCGGACGGTGGCGCAGCGGCCGGTTTTTGAGCGTCGGCAGCCGGCTTGCTCTGGCCAGAGCCGGCCGCATCGCCGCCTGCCTGCGCCTGCGCGCAAAGCTGCGCCATCGCCAGGCCGCCCGCCAGGATCACCGTTATCCAAACGCCCCGTTTCATTTTGCTCCCCTTGGCCCCTTCACTGGCCCCTTCAATGGTACGATGCGGTGCATACGCCTCACTCCACACCCAAGGAAAGCATCGCACATTCGCATGGGACTCATCATCCGTTCCTCCGCCATCCACGCCGCCGGCTGCTACACCACCACTTCCATCCGCAAGGGCGCCCGCGTGGCCGAGTATACCGGCCATCGCCTCACCAAGGCCGAGGCCGACGCCGCATACGAGGAATCGCCCATCACCTATCTCTTTGGACTCGGCGACGGTTCCATCGTCATCGACGGCCACTGCATGGCCATGTTCATCAACCACAGTTGCGTCGGCAACTGCGAGACCAGCGAGGAAGACGGCCGCGTCTGGATCAAGGCCATCCGCAACATCGCCGCCGGCGAAGAAATCACCTACGACTACTGCCTCTACGACGGCGGCGACGACGAAGCCGCGTGCAACTGCGGCGCGAAAACCTGCCGTGGCACCATGTACTCCAAGGAAGAGAGCAAGCGCCGCAAAGCCGCCGCGAAAAAAGCTCTCGAGAAGGCCGCAAAAAAGACGCGCGACAAGGGCAAGGGTTGAAAGAGATTCTCAGGCTTCCAGATGTCTTCCTAAGTCCTACCCTTTGTGAGAATTCAGAGAAAGGGATTTATAACCTGGAGGTCTCCGAATCGCTGCCCATGCTGGAGATCCTCCGTAAGAAGAAGATCGCAGCGCGCTTGGATCGCAGCCGAAACAATCAAGGAGTCGTACCACGAAAGCCCGCTTTGGGCGTGGAGATGTAAAGCCTCCACATAAAGCGCCTGCGACGAATGCACGGCGAGCAACGGGCGGAAGACCGTACTGAGATATTGTCCGGCGTCCGCAGCCTGCATCGGTTGGGAAAACCGCCTGAGAGCTACGTTGAAGAACTCCTGCACGACCTGATAGCTGATAACACCCTTCTGCGTTGTCAAGGCCTTGCGGATGAGTTGCGCGGCTCTGCGAGCTTTCACGGCGGCGCTCTGATCGAACGAGTAAACAAAGATATTCGTATCCAGAAAGAATCTATCGCTCATTCAGTTCGTCCCTGCTAAAGCGCCGGCCCGCATCAACGTATTGCAGGCGCTTCATCAGCGCATCGAAGCAAGGGGCGTCTCCCTCGCTCTGAGCAAACTGCGCAAGCCAGTCACGGAATGCGTCGTTCAGTGTTCTCCGCTGTCCGCGCGCAATCGAGCGCGCCCGCTCGATCAGGTCCTCGTCTGCGCTCATCGTAATATTCTTCATACGAAAACAGTGTACACGCTTTTAGTGTTAATCGCGAGACCTCCACTGAATTTCCGTCTCCTGCTTCCACCCTGCGGCTGCTCTCGCATCCTCCTGCAGGAGAAGAACGGCAATTCCCTTTTGAATGCCGTGCCGGCGCCCCCCGAACCATCACTTGAGTTCCTCCGTTGGTGAAGCACCCCCCGCTCCAGCGATTGGTTCTCTTTTGCCGCGCCTCAAATCCGTCGCATGGTACGAATCGCTCCTGCGTAACCAGGACGCGGCTTTTCCACCCCGCGCGCCCCCAGCCCGGAACGATACAATCCCCTCTAGGCCGCCTCGATCTCCGGGCGGGACAAAGGAGCGTGCATTCCCATGGGTTATCAGGTTCTGGCCAGAAAATATCGTCCGCAGCGCTTTGCCGACGTCGCCGGCCAGGATCACGTGACCCACACGCTGATGAATGCGCTCAGCCAGAACCGCATCGCGCACGGCTACATCTTCAGCGGCCACCGCGGCATCGGCAAAACCACCATCGCGCGCATCGTGGCCCAGGCCCTCAACTGCCGCACTGAAGTCGGCAGCGCCGAGCGCCCCACACCCGAACCCTGCGGCATTTGCGACTCCTGCGTCGAGATTCGCCAGGGCAACGCCGTGGACGTCATCGAGATCGACGCGGCCACCAACCGCGGCATCGACGAGATTCGCGAACTGCGCGACGCCGCCCGCTACGCCCCCTCCCGCGACCGCTACAAAATCTACATCCTCGACGAAGCCCACCAGATCACCGAGGCCGCCTTCAACGCCCTGCTCAAGACCCTGGAAGAGCCCCCGGCGCACGTCATCTTCATGATGGCCACCACCCAGCCCGAGGACATTCCCCAGACCATCCGCTCCCGCTGCCAGCACTTCAGCTTTCATGCCGTCAAATTCGACGACATCCTGGCCCAGTTGAAGATGATCGCCGCCAAGGAGGAAGTCGAGGCCGAGGAAGGCGCACTGGCCCTGCTGGCCGAGGCCGGCGACGGCTCCATGCGCGATGCGCTCTCCATCATGGACCAGGCCATCGCCTCCGCTCCCATGGAAGCTGGCCGTCCGCTGCTCTCGACGGCGCAGATTCGCGAGCTGATGGGCTCGGTGCCCAACGCCGTCTTCGAGCGCCTGCTGGAGGCCGTGGCCGCCGGGCAGAGCGCCGAGCTGATGCAGCAGTTGAACCTGCTGGTGAATGCCGGCCACAGCCCTTCGTCGCTGGCCCGGCAGATGGTCCGCTATCTGCGCAATGCCCTGATGGCCAAGATGGCCGGCGAGCAGACCGAACTACTTCAAATCTCCGGCGACGAGCGGGCCCGCGCCGCCCGCACCGCCCTTCTGTTCACCGAAGAGGAACTGACCCGCAATCTGCAAATCGTTCTGCGCACCTTCGACGATCTGAACTACCGCCAGGAGCAGCGCTTCCACCTCGAGTTGGGCCTGCTCAAGCTGATTCACGCGCAGCGCCTGCTGCCGCTGGAAGAGCTGCTCAGCGGCGTCACCAGCAGCGGAGGATTTCGCACGCCAGCAGGACCCGCTGCCGCTCCGCGTACAACGGCAAGCCACGCGCACCCCACGCCAGCCCCGCCTTCCGCGCCCGCGCTTTCGCCCTTTGGTCCAACCAGTGGCGGATGGAGTTCGAGTCCGAAACTAAGCTCGGGCAGCCACCCCGTCGCGCAAATGGAACGCACCACGCCTGCGCCGGTTTCCGCAACCGCCGCCGAAGCCCCCATCAACCCCTTTCCCGTCTCCACGCCCTTTCTGGCCGCCGCCACTCCGTCTGCCGGCTACGCGGCTCCGCTCACTGAAGGCGCGCTGGCCAAGGCGCCACAAGCCGCCGCGCAATCCGCAAGCTCTCCCGGCGTAGAAACCCTGCGCCAGGCCATCGTCTCCGAGCTGGCCGCGGCCGGACACAGCTCTGCCTCGCAGTTGCTCGGCTCCGGCGCGTGGACCCTGGATGGCGCCAGCCTGCGCATCGAAGTGGCCGGCATGGGCAAAAAGATGCTCAGCTTGACGGTGAATGCCGCGGCAGAGAAGATCATTCGCCAGGAGTTGCAACGGCTGGGCGCGCCCGCGCGCTTCTTTGTGGTTCCCGGCGAAGGTGCGGCTTCTGCTTCCACTATCGTCTCGGTGCCGCTCGCCGGCAGCATTCAGGAGGCTGCGCTGAACAATCCTCTGGTCCAGCGGGCACGAGAGATCTTCCAGGCTGAGGTCCGCAGTGTGGTCGATCTGCGCCAGAAGTGACCGCTCGCTCGAACAGGAGAAAAGGCTATGCTCAACCCGCTCAAAATTTCCGAAATGCTCTCTCAGGCCAACCAGATGCAGGAAGAGGTCCAACGCAAGCTGGCCCAGACCGTGGTGGAGGCAACCAGCGGCGGCGGAGCCGTGACCGCCACGGTCAATGGCAAAAAAGAACTCCTCAAGCTGCGCATCGACCCGGCGGCGGTGGTCGGCCTGAGCGGCGGCAAACCGGACGTGGAGATGCTCGAGGATCTGGTGGTCGCCGCGATCAACGAGGCCGGGCGCAAGGCCGACGAGGCCATGCAGTCCAGCGTGCAGGGCCTGCTGGGCGGCCTTAAGCTGCCAGGACTCGGCTGATGTTTCTATCCCAAAGTGAGCGAGGACTTTGACGATGCTCGAAGCAATCAATCGCAGGAACTTCCTCGAACTGGCCTTCGCGGCAGGCGCAACGGCGATGGCTCAGCGCTGGCTCAGCGCCCAGGCCAACTCCGGGACCGGAATGGTCGCACAGGCCCCGGCGGGCGCATTGAACACGCCCATCAAAACCACCAGGCTCTTTAACAATCTCTACCTGCTGCAAGGCGCGGGCGGCAACATGGCCCTGCAAACCGGCCCCGACGGCAACCTGCTGATCGACGCGAGCTACGCCCCGGCGGTTCCGCGGATTCTTGAGGCCATCGGAACGGTGAGCAAGGACGCGCCGTTCATGCTGATCAATACTCACTGGCACGGCGACCACACCGGCGGCAATGAAGGATTGCACACGGCGGGCTTTACCATCCTTGCTCATCAGAACACCCGTCTGCGGCTCTCCACGCCGCAGACGATGAAACTCTTCCATCGGGACGTGCCCCCGTCTCCGGATGGGGCTTTGCCCGCCGTCACCTTCAACGACGCGATGCAGATTTTTCACAATAGCGATGATCTCGATCTGCTCCACTTCGCCCCCGCGCACACCGACACCGACATCTACATCCACTTTCACAAGGCCGATCTCCTGCACCTGGGCGATCTCTTTTTCAACGGCATGTATCCCTTCATCGACGAGGGCACCGGCGGCTCGATCGGCGGCATGATCCACGCCGGCGACAGGATTCTCGCCGTGGCCGGAAAAGAGACCAAGATCGTTCCTGGCCACGGTCCGCTGGGATCGAAGGCCGATTTCCAGAGCTTCCACGACATGCTCTCGGCTGTGCGCGACAAGGTAGCCGCGCTCAAGGCCGCCGGAGCCAGCGAAGAGGAAGCCATTGCCAAAAAGCCCACCGCGGAGTTCGATGCCGTCTGGGCCAAGGGGATGATGAGCGGCGATGCCTTCGCCGGCATCGTCTATCGGACTCTCTAGGAGGCGCGCCCCGTGTCACGCTATGCCGAGCCGATGGCCCGGCTCATTGAAGAGTTGAAGAAGCTGCCCGGCGTAGGCACCAAGAGCGCCCAGCGCTTCGCATTCCATATTCTGCGCTCCACCGACGAGGATGCCGCGGCGCTGGCCGAGGCCGTGCGCGGACTCAAAGCCAGCCTGCGCCTCTGCTCCATCTGCAACAACGTCACCGACATCGATCCCTGCGCCTACTGCGCCAGTCCTACGCGCAACCAGCGGCTGGTTTGCGTGGTCGAGGAGCCCACGAACATCGCCGCGGTCGAGCGGACCCGCAGCTACCAGGGCGTCTACCACGTGCTGCACGGAACCCTTTCCCCCCTCCACGGCGTGGGGCCCGACCAGTTGCGCACCGGCACACTCGTCGCCCGCGTGGAGCGCGGCGAAGTGGACGAGGTGATCCTGGCCACCAGCCCCACGCTGGAGGGCGAAGCCACCGCCAACTGGCTGGCCGAAGCACTGCACAGATTCCAGGTGCGGATTACCCGCATCGCCACCGGCGTACCGGCAGGCAGCGACATCGAGTACGCCGATGAGGTGACGATGGCGCGCGCCATGGACGGGCGCCGGGAACTTTGACCTGCGGATCTATCCCTCTATGCTATTGATAATATAAATGTTATGTGCCGAAGCATGTCTTGCTCAACAGGATGAGTAAAAACGCTCAACTGGAATGCGGTGTTCGGGAGATACAGTTTCCCTGAAAATACTGTTGCACCGGGGAAAGAGGGCTTTCCCCGAATTAGCCCAGCAGCTTGCGCAGCAGGTCTTGGGGATGGACAGGCTTGGACAGAATCTCGAATTCGTAACCTTGTTCGCGGGCCTTTTCCAGCAGATCGGCGGTCGCGGCCTGGCCGGAGAAGAGCAGAATCTTGATGCGCGGCAGCACCTTACGAATCCGGATGGCCGCGTCGATTCCGTTCAGGTCGGCCATGATGACGTCGGAGATGAGCATGTCCGGCACAAATGCCGGAGCCAGTTCGACGGCCTTCTCGCCGGAATAAACGGCGCGTGCTTCAAAGCCGCTCTGGTTTAGGATCATGGCTAGGGTGTCGGCGATCACTCGTTCGTCGTCGGCAACCAGTACCTTCGGCTTGGCAGCGTTCTCGGGCATACTCTCCTGGGCGCATCGTCGCGGCGACAGAGTTCCCCTCTGCTGCGCAACTTTGCGTAGCGCGTCGCCTGTCGACAATCGACGAAGATTCGCTTCGCTGGCTAGACGCTTTCCTAGAATGATACGCTCGGCTTGAGCAATTCTGTGCAAAACGTTCTTCGCCCGGCGGCGGAAGAGCGAGACGGAATTGTGTGCGAACCGACAACCTCGACCCTCAACCAGGGCAGAAAACAGTGCTGCGGACGCTGTTTCATCTGGGAGCAACCGGGCAAACATACACTGGCAACATTAACCGGCCGCGGCTCTTGGCAGGCGGACCTCAAGCGGAGAACCACCCATGCAGGAAGCGGGCATCCCCAGCCAAAGCCAGACCCCGGTGCCAATCCAGGCCGGCTCCGCCGACGCAATCATTCGCGCCGCGAAGATCGAGAAGTACTACGCTCAGCCCAGCCAGAATCGCATTCAGGTCATCTCAGCCACCGACCTGGAGATCGTGCCGGGAGAGATCCTCGCCCTGCTGGGTCCCTCGGGCTCCGGCAAATCGACCATGCTGCGCATGTTGACCGGTCTCTCCACGCCGACAGCAGGTCAGGTCTACTGGCACGAGAAGCCCATCGCCGAGACCGAGATCAACGTCTCCATCGTCTTCCAGAGCTTTGCTCTCTTTCCCTGGCTCACGGTCCTGGAAAACGTCGAAGCGCCGCTGCAGGCCCGCGGCGTCAGCCCCGACGAGCGGCGCGATCGCAGCATGAAGATGCTGGACACGGTCGGGCTCGACGGCTTTGAAGCCGCCTACCCGAAAGAACTCTCCGGCGGAATGAAGCAGCGGGTGGGCTTTGCCCGCGCCCTCGTTGTCGAACCCGAAGTCCTCTTCATGGACGAGCCTTTCAGTGCCCTCGACGTGCTGACGGCCGAGAATCTGCGCAGCGAACTGCTCGAGCTCTGGGCCAACAAGGCCATGCCCACCAAGGCCATCTTCCTGGTCACCCACAACATCGAAGAGGCGGTGCTGCTGGCCGACCGCATCATCGTGCTGGGCCGCAATCCCGGCCACATCCGCACCGACTTCCGCGTCCAGTTGCCGCAGCCGCGCGACCGCAAATCCGAGCCCTTCACCCAGTTGGTGGATTACATCTACAAGGTGCTCACCAAGCCCGATGTCGCCCCTGACGAGGCGCCGGAGCAACAAACAGGTCCCAAGGTGCGCGACCAGCGCCAGATGCACTACCAGATGCTGCCCCACGCCCGTCCCGGCGGCATGGCCGGCCTGCTCGAGCTGCTGCTCGACAAGGGTGGCCGCGACGACATCTACCGTCTGGCCGACGATCTCGCCTTCGAGATCGACGATCTGCTACCCATCGTCGACGCCGCGCACCTGCTCGGCTTCCTCCAGATCGAGGAAGGCGACGCCGCCATCACCGAGAGCGGCACGGAGTTCGCCAACTCCGAGATTCTCCGCCAGAAGGAGCTCTTCCGCGACGCCGCGGTCGCGAATGTGCTCCTGCTGCGCCAGATTCGCCGCGCTCTGGAAGCCAAAAGCGACCACACCGTGCCCGAGGACTTCTTCCTCGATATGCTCGACGAGCAGTTCAGCGAGGAGGAGTGCCTGCGCCAGATGGAGACCGCCGTCGCCTGGGGCCGCTACGCCGAATTATTCGACTTCGACGCAGGACGCCGCCGCTTCGTGTTGCCCGACGCCCAGGATGAAGAAATCGCCGCCAGCGAGGACGCCAAGTGAAGATCCAGCACCCTCTGGCTCGAACCCTGGTCTCCGCCCGCACCTGGCCCTTTGTCATCGATTTGGCCGTGGGCCTGTGCGGCATCGCCGTCTTTCTCGGCATTCTGCGCACGGCCAGCTACTGGATGGGCGCGCCCGTCCCGGTGGTGCCCATCTCGCATGCCATTGGCGCCCTGCCGGTCTACGCCTCCTATTCCATCGTGCGTATGGCCATTGCCTACCTGCTCAGCCTGGTCTTTGCCATCTCGTACGGCTACGCGGCGGCCTACAATCCGCGGGTCGAGGCCTGGATGATCGGCGTCCTGGATATTCTTCAATCCATTCCCGTCTTCAGCTTCCTGCCTCCCGTGGTGCTGGCCATGGTCGCGCTCGTCCCAGGCCATCAGTTGGGCATCGAGATGGCCGTCATCCTGCTCATCTTCACCAGCCAGGTCTGGAACATGGCCTTCAGTTTCTATTCCTCGCTCAAGAGCATCCCCAGGGAGATGGTCGAGACCGCGCGCATCTACCGCTACTCCGCATGGCAGCGCTTCTGGCAGCTTGAAATGCCCTATGCCGCCATCGGCCTGGTTTGGAACTCCATCGTCTCCGTGGCCGGCGGATGGTTCGCCCTCATGATCTGCGAAACCTTCACCATGGGCGACCGCAACTTCCAGTTGCCGGGCCTGGGCAGCTACATCCAGTCGGCTACCGACTCCGGCGACATCCGCGCCTTGCTCAGCGGCATCGCCGCCGTGATCCTGATCGTCGTGGCCACCGATCAACTGGTCTGGAGACCACTGATCGCCTGGAGCGACAAATTCAAGTTCGAGCAGATCGAGTCCGCCGACCGCGTCACTTCCCCCATCCTGGAACTGCTGCGCAAGTCCACCCTGCTCAGCTCCGCTCCTGGCCGCATCTGGACCCGCCTGGAAGAGCCGATCTACCGCCGCATGGCGCGCACCAGGGAATGCCGCATCGTGCAGCCGATCGACGAGGGACAATCCCGACCCAAAGCCTCCGCCGGGCTCTGGGTTCTGGCCTTCGCGGCGATGGCCGCTGCCGGCTGGGGAGCCGCTCAAGCCCTCCTGATGCTCAGAACCGTCACCTGGCCAGACCTGCGCCTGCTTCTCGAGGGAGCGGCTGCCACCTTCTTGCGTGTCAACTCCTCCCTGCTCCTCTCCGCCCTGTGGACCATTCCCGTCGGCGTGGCCATCGGCCTCAATCCCAGGCTCGCCCGCATCGCGCAGCCGGTCGCGCAGGTCATGGCCTCCATCCCGGCCTCGGCCTTTTACCCTGTCCTGCTGATCGGCCTCATCAAAATCGGCGGCGGCATCGGAGTCGGCTCCTTCGCGCTCATGCTCCTCGGCACGCAGTGGTACATCCTTTTCAATGTCATTGCCGGCGCCATGTCCATCCCTTCCGACCTTCGCGAAGCCGCGGCCCTCTATCGCTTCACCCGCTGGCAGCGCTGGACCAAACTCATTCTGCCGGGAATCTTCCCTTTTCTCATCACCGGAATGGTCACCGCTTCCGGCGGCGCATGGAATGCCTCCGTCATGGCGGAGTACTCGCACGTGAAGGACCGCACTCTGGAGACCATTGGCCTCGGCGCGCAGATCAGTTCCGCCACGGACAGCGGCCGCTTCCCCATCATCCTGCTGGCCACCATACTGATCTCCGTCATGGTGGTTACCATGAACCGCCTCGTCTGGCGCCGTCTCTACCGCTTGGCTGAGACCAGGTATAAACTGGAGGGCTAACTGCGGGTGAGCGGAGCGAGCGGAGTCAGCACCGCTACGGAGGATCGGATGATTCGAGTCGGTTTGGTTGGCTTCGGC
Organism: Occallatibacter sp.; assembly: GCA_049515995.1. GTDB lineage: Bacteria > Acidobacteriota > Terriglobia > Terriglobales > Acidobacteriaceae > Telmatobacter. The sequence continues at coordinate 20,502 of JBEKTO010000060.1, forward strand.
ATGGCGGGGCGCGTCTTTCATGCCCCGCTCGTCTCTTCCGTCGAAGGCCTGGAACTGGCCGCCGTAGTCGAGCGCCACACAGACCTGGCCGCCCAACGCTATCCTGGCATCGTGACGTGCCGTTCCCTTGAAGAGCTGCTGGCCGATTCCTCCCTCGGCCTCTTCATTGTGGCCACTCCCAGCGGAACCCACTTCCAGGTTGCCCGGCAAATTCTCGAAGCCGGCAGGAACGTGGTCGTGGACAAGCCGATCTCCGTCTCCTCGGCCGAAATCTCCCAACTGTCGGAGCTGGCCGCGGCCCGTGGCGTGCTGCTGGCTCCATTCCATAACCGCCGCTGGGACAGCGATTTCCAGACCATTCAGAAACTATTGCGTGAAGGTTCTCTGGGCCGTCTCGTCCACTTCCAATCCACCTTCGACCGCTGGAGCCCCGGATCGGTCCGGCGCCCCTGGAAGGACGACCCGGCGGAGGGTGGTGGAATGCTGCTGGACCTGGGAACGCATATCGCCGACCAGGCGCTTCTGCTCTTCGGCAAGCCCGACGCGGTTGGCGCCGAGGTCCTTCGCGAGCGCGGCGGCGAGGGCGCCAACGATTCCTTCACTCTGCGGCTGCATTATCCCGGCTTTTCCGTCACTCTGGCGGCCAACTGCCTCTCCGCGCTGGCGCGGCCGCGCTTTCATCTGCGCGGCACAAAGGGCAACTACTGGAAGTGGGGCGTCGACCCGCAGGAAGCGGCGCTCAACCAGGTCGCCCGCATCGCCAACCCAACCTGGGGACAGGAGCCAACCGCGAGCTGGGGTACGCTCAGCGTGGATGTGGACGGCGGCATGGTCACCCGCCCAATCACGCCCATCCCCGGCGACTACCGGCTCTTCTACGCCGGCATCCGCGACGCTCTCCTGGGCAAAGCGCCCGCCCCGGTCAATGCATTGGATGCGTGGCGCGTGGCGCGCCTGCTGGAGTGGGCAACGGAAAGTTCCGCCGAACGCCGCGAAATCCCCTGCGATTGGAGCGAGGAGCCGCAGTGTGCGGGATAAAGTTGCGTTGAGCAACAATTTGGCGGCGCAGCCGTCGGAAAAGGTGATAGCATCTGTGCCGTTATGATCTCCAACTCTGGTCAAGACGGGAAGCCTATTTCAAAGGGCCTGCCAGTGTTTCTGTCGGGGCTAGCCGTAGCCATATCGCTTGTTGCGGCCGTGTTCACTGGTCTTCAATGGAGGGAAAGTCACAACCTGCTGCTTTTATCTATGAAGCCATCAGTCGACTTCGAGCTTTTAGACGATCCTGACGACCTGCCCGTCGGCATTGACATTCAGAACTCAGGACCGGGGCCGGCGACCATAAAGTCCATTACTTACTATGCAGATAAAAAGTTGATCGGCGATATGGACAAGCTATTGAATTTTACCGACTTGAGTACCATTCAAACTTATGATTTCGAGGAAGGCGACACGCTTGCCGTTGGAGAGCACCATTTCCTTTTGAGCTACAAAAATAAGCCGCACGGGAAGGGCGAACAGAAAACTTTAGATAAGTTCGTCGATTTGATTGACCACCATCTAGGAACTTGTTGAAAAACGATTCGATTTCAGCGTCATAAGTTCATATTGATTCATCCAATCGGTATGCGTGGAGACGAGCGGATTCAGGATGGGATGTTCAGCTATGTATCGTTGG
>JBEKTO010000061.1:0-22104 GCA_049515995.1 Occallatibacter sp.
CACGCGGCAAACTGTTCTACCGCCTGGCGCAACAAGCCGTTCAGATCGAGCCGGTTCCGTTCGTAAAACTGGTGAAATCACAATTCATTGTGTCTGGTGGCGTCAAGTAAATAGCTAGATTGCGGAATTCAGCACGACGAGCGTTATGTGTTCGGGTGACGGGCTGGGCGTCGTCCCGACGGGACTCGAATCGATTTCAATCGCGGGAAACCCCACCCCACGCTGAAGCGCGGGGCTAGCGAACATTGCGCCTCCGGCGCGAGTGTTGTAGGCGGCGCAAAGAAACCTCACGCTGAAGCGCGGGCTAACAAACATTGCGCCTCCGGCGCGAGTGTTCCAAACAGGTGCAAAGCAGTTCCGTAGTCGGAAGGTCGGAATGAACCGAAGGCGGGAGATTTCGACGCCGTAGTATTCTTTGGCATGGGCGTGAGAAACCCCACGTTGAAGCGCGAGGCTGACGAACACAAACGCCTGCGGCGCGAGGGTTCCAAACTAGAACGCTTGAAACCCGTGGTTCGGAGCTGAATGAATCTCACAATTGCACTCACCGGCGCATCGGGCGCGGTCTTTGGCAGGGAACTGCTGCGGGCTCTGGAGGCTGACGAGCGCGTGGCCCGCGTGCATTTCGTCGCGTCGGAGAATTCGCTGCGCGTGCTGGCCGAGGAACTGGGGCTGAGCGGGCGCAACGATCTCGTGGAAAAGCTGCTCGGCGCGGCGCCTGCGAAGACGGTGCAGCTCTCCGATGCGGATATCGGCGCGGCCATTGCCTCGGGCAGCCATCCCTCGAACGGCATGATCGTGCTGCCGTGCTCGATGGGCACCCTGGCGGCCATCGCCAACGGCCTCGCTAACTCGCTCATTGCCCGCGCCGCCGACGTGACGCTCAAGGAGCGGCGTCCGCTGCTGCTGTGCGTGCGCGAGACGCCTCTCAACCGCATTCATCTGCGCAATATGACGCTGGCGGCCGAGGCGGGCGCGACGATCTTTCCGTGCATCCCGGCCTTCTACTTCCGCCCTGCCGACTCGACCGAGATGGCGCGGCAGTTTGTGGACCGCGTGCTGGCGCACATCGGGCTGCCGCAGCCGGGAGCGTATGTGTGGAAGGCGGAGGAGTAGGGAGTAGGAAATAGGGAGTAGGGGAGTGGTGAAACGGAGCGGCGCCAAGGCAACAGCAGCCGCTCCGATCTGCTCAATCCGGATGGTCATGCTCTCCATTGCGGGCGAATCAAGTCCGCCGGCCCGTGCGCCAGTTCTGGTAGTCGGTGTAGAGCCTGGTGGAGGCCGCCGAGCCGGCAAAGGCCGCCGTGCTGGGCTTGTTCATCATGCCCTGGTACTGGTAGACGAGGATCCGATCGACCCACGGCGAGACGGCCTCCAGTTGGCCGAGTACGCGGTCGAAGGAGGCCGGCATCAAGGCGCTGTTATAGGTCTCGCCTTCAAACTCGAAGATTTCGACGTCGGCCCATATCTTTGCCTTCTGCGCGCGGTCGTGGGCTTTGCGCAGACCCTCAAAAAAGGCGGAGGTCTCCGACGCCTTCGACTTCCGCACCCCAACTTCATCCTGGTACGCCACAATGTCCACATCCATCGCGTCCAGTTGGCGGAGATACTCGTCGTCGGCGATGGCCAGGCGCGTGCCGTAGGGCGCAATCATGATCTGCGCGTGCGGTGTGAGCTGGCGCGCCAGCCGGGAGCAGGAGTTGACGTACTGGATAAACTCCGGCGTGTAGCGGGGATGGATCTCTGCCTCGTCGGGCCAATACCAGCCGTAAAAGCTCGGGTGGTGGCCATAGAGATTGGCGAGTTCTTCAATCGCCTGCAGCCTCTTTTTCGCGGCGACGGGGTCTGAGATGGTTTTGTTGCTTTGCCAGTTGCCGTAGAATCCGCCGCCGATCAAGAACTTGACCTTGTATTTGTCGGCCGCGGAGAGCACGGCCTCGAGAGGGTCCGCGCAGGCCAGGTCCCACTTGGGAAAAATCTTTGTCTCGTAAAAGGCGCGGTAATAGACCGCTGTCGCCATCAGCACAAGGTATTCCATGCCGGCGTCCGCGATTTCTTCGACCTTGGCCTCCCACTGCGCGGCCGTGAAGCGGGCGCAGGCCGGATTCCAATCGACGCCCTCGACCGTGGCGTGATGCTGAAACTCGAACCAGCTTCCGGAGATCGGCTTGATCGCCCCAGGCTGGGGCGAGGCTTTGGCTTGCGCGGGATCGATGGCCAGCGCGGCTGCGCCCAGGCCCAGAGTGCGGAGGAAATCCCTGCGGTTCAGATCGTTGACCAAAACAAGACTCCTTCGGAATTCAACAGAGCGGTCGCCTTCTTTGATAACACAACATCCCCTGGGCCGAAGCAAACCTAAGTCTCGCCAGAGGGCGCCATTTGACTTTGTCCCCGGTGCTGGTCGATACTGCCTTCAATGCCGAACTCAAGGGAACACGGAATTGCGGTCATGGCCATGTGTATGTACATGGAGTGCGGACCCGTCCGTTTGGTTCCCGAGAGGCGAATGCGCTAAACGCAACCGATCTCGAAGCCAGGCGGTCCGGGTCCCTCGGGGATTTGGGCCGTTTTTGTTTTAGAGGCGCGGCCCGGCACCCGCTCCCGCCGCACACTCAAGCCAAAAACCAGAAATGTGAAGGAGTCCACAGTGTCCGAAGCGAAGCAGCAGCTAGCCACCCTTGCCGTTCATGCCGGTCAAACGCCCGATCCGACGACGGGCGCGTGCGCCGTTCCGATCTATCAAACCGCTTCGTATGTCTTCCAGGACGCCGCCCATGCCGGGCGGCTCTTCGGGCTGCAGGAGTTCGGCAACATCTACACCCGCATCATGAACCCCACCAACGATGTCTTTGAAAAGCGGGTGGCGGCGCTGGAGGGCGGCGTGGCGGGACTGGCCACGGCATCGGGCATGGCGGCGGAGACGCTGGCCCTGACTACGCTGGCTTCGGCCGGAGACGAGATGATCTCGACCACCTCGCTCTATGGCGGCACCTATACCCTGCTGCGCTACACGTTTCAGCGGCTGGGCATCACGGTGCGGTTTGTGGACGCGGACGATTTTGTGGGGTTGCGCGCGCTGATTAACGACAAGACGCGCGCCATCTACACCGAGACGCTGGGCAACCCCAAGCTGGATGTCGCGGATATCGAGAAGCTGGCCGCCATCGCCCACGAACACGGCCTGCCGCTGGTGATCGACAACACGGCGGCTTCGCCGGCGCTGGTGCGGCCCATCGAGTGGGGCGCGGACATCGTGATCAACTCGGCCACCAAGTTCCTGGGCGGCCACGGCACCACCATTGGCGGCGTGATTGTGGACGCGGGCAAGTTCGACTGGGCCGCTTCAGGCCGCTTCAAGAACTTCACCGAACCGGACCCGTCGTACCATGGCCTTTCCTACACCGAGGCCTTCGGACCGCTGGCGTTCATCCTGAAGGCGCGGGTGCAGGGACTGCGCGACACCGGCGCGGCGCTTTCGCCGCACAGCGCCTTTCTGCTGTTGCAGGGCATCGAGACGCTGCACTTGCGTCTCGAACGCCACTCGGAGAATGCCCTGGCCGTGGCCCGGCATCTGGAGCGGCATCCCGGCGTGGAGTGGGTCAACTATCCCGGCCTGGAGTCCAGCCCCTACCACAAGCGGGCGCTGAAGTATCTGCCCAACGGACGGGGCGGGCTGGTCACCTTCGGCATCAAGGGCGGCTACGAGGCGGGCAAGAAGCTGATCGACGCGCTCAAGCTGTTTTCGCTGCTGGCCAACATCGGCGACGCCAAGTCGCTGGTGATCCACCCGGCCTCGACCACGCACCAGCAGCTTTCGCTGGAGGAGCAGGCGGATGCCGGCGTCACGCCGGAGCTGGTCCGGCTGTCGGTGGGAATCGAGGATATCCGCGATATTCTCGCCGATCTGGACCAGGCGATCGAGGCGGCCAACGGCCAGGCCTTCGCCGCCCAAGCCACAACCGGGGTTGTTGCTGCACAATGAAAGGAATGACCGAGACGCGAAACCGGGCCGGCGCCGGGCCTCAAGCAGGGGGGGGCGGGACGCGAGTCCTCACCCCCACCTACGAAGGCGACTTTGTGCTCGACGAGCAACTGTTGCTGGAGTGCGGCCGCCCGCTGGCCGGGATTACGCTGCACTATGCGGCCTATGGACGCCTGAACGCGGCCCGCGACAATGCCGTGCTGGTCTGTCACGCGCTGACCGGTTCGGCGCTGGTGGGCTCCTGGTGGCCGGAGGTTTTCGCGCCGGGCGCGGTTTTGTCGCTGGAAAACGACTTCGTCATCTGTATCAACATGCTGGGCTCCTGTTACGGCTCGACGGGGCCCGGCTCGGTGAATCCGGAGACGGGAAAGATCTACGGTCCGGATTTTCCCTTGGTTTCAGTCCGCGACAATGTCCGGGCCCAGGCCAGGCTGCTGGATTCGCTGGGCATCCGCAAGCTGCGCCTGGTCATGGGCGGCTCGCTGGGCGGGATGCAGGCGCTGGACTGGGCCATTGTGAACGCCGAACGGGTGGAGCGGGCGCTGGTGATCGCCGTGGCGCCGGTTTCGGCGATGGGGCTGGCGCTCAACCACTTGCAACGCCAGGCCATCCAGCGCGACCCGGAGTGGAAAGACGGGAACTATCTTCCCCAACGGCCTCCGCAACGGGGGCTTTCGCTGGCCCGCCAGATCGGAATGCTCAGCTACAAGTCCGCGGAACTCTTCGACGAGCGCTTTGGCCGCAAGCCCAACCGCAACGGCGAGGACCCCTGGGGACTGGACGACGAGGGCGGCGGGCTGATCGGCGGCCGCTTTGACATTGCCGGCTACCTGGACCACCAGGGCGAGCGGTTCATCGACCGCTTCGACGCCAACTCGTACCTGGCCATTCTGCGCACCATGGATACCTGGGACCCGCAGCGCGGCTATCTCTCGGCGCAGGACGCCTTCAGCCGCATACGCGCCCGGCTGAGCTTTGTCGGCATCAGCTCGGACTGGCTTTTTCCGCCCGGAGAGGTGCGCGAATTTGCCTATGCAATCCGCGCCGCCGGGGTGCAGGCCGACTACCGGGAGATGACCAGCGCCCATGGCCACGACGCCTTTCTGGCCGAACAGACCGAACTCGTGCGGCTGCTGCAATGATGCTTCGCTCGACCCCTCGATATTGCGGGAACAGTTTTCTCGGAATTGGTGTCCAACCCGGTATGCGGCGAGTGGGCGGGCAATCCGGAGCGGACGGCCAGCGGGGTCCCGGAGGCACCGGCCACGAGGGCGGGCAAAGACCCCGGAATGAGCCGCAAAACCGCGCCGCGCAGCCCCACGGAGCGGTTTGTCCCATTGTTTGGCTCATTCCCGCACAACTTCGCTTGTCAGGGAGGGCAGGGCTTTCTATAATCCTTCCAACACCGCATCGGAAGCCGTGGTATCGTTTACCCGTGACCCGGTACTCAACCGCCAAGCAGAACGGTTGTGCTTTTTCGCGAGCGAGTGCCGAGTATTGATCTCCATTTCCGCAATTCCCAGGAGCACTGAATGAAGAAGTTAGTCTTTGCGACAGTTATGGCATTGGCGAGCCTGAGCCTCGTTATTGCGCCAACGCTGCGGGCACAGGATATCACCATCAAGAATCCGGCCGAATTCAATGCCTATCAGCAGGCAATAACCCAGACCGATCCCAAGGCCAAAGCGTCGGCCCTTGAGGGCTTCCTGGATGCGTATCCGCAGAGCGTGGTCAAAGGCAGCGTTCTTGAAATGCTGATCCAGACGTATCAGGCTCTTGGCGACAACGACAAGACCCTGGGCGCGGCGAGCCGTTTGCTCCAGGTGGATCCCAGCAACCTGAAGGCTGTTTTCATTTCGGCGTACATCAAGAAGTCGCAATGCGCCAAGACGGGCGATGTGCAGACCTGCGACGACGCGGCGGCGCTGGCGCGCAGAGGGTTGCTTGCCTCCAAGCCGGCCGGCACGGCCGACGCCGACTGGAAGCAACTGGTCGGAACGGCCTTCCCGATCTTCCACTCGACGATTGCGCTGGACGATGTGATCTCGAAGAAGGACTTCAAGGCCGCCCAGGACGAATACAAGCAGGAATTGATGCTCTTCACGGACGACCAGAGCAAGACCATGGGCCTGAACGACACGCTGCTGCTGGCGCAAGCCTACAGCCAGCCGGGAGCCGCTCAGGATCTGGTGCAGGCGGTCTGGTTTTACGCGCGCGTTTTGGATTTCGCGCCCGCCAGCTTCAAGGCCGACATCGAGAAGAAGCTCGATTACTACTACAAGAAGTACCACGGCGCCATGGACGGACTGGACGACGTCAAGGCCCAGGCCGCGGCCACGACCTTCCCTCCGGGAACCTTGGTGATCAAGCCCGCGCCGACACCGGCCGAGAGAATCCACCAGATTGTGGCGAGCACCCCGAACCTGTCCACGCTGGCTCTGGCGGATAAGGAACTGGTTCTGGCCTACGGTTCCAAGGAAGACGCCGACAAGCTCTGGGCGCTCTTGAAGGATCAGGCGACGCCGGTCCCGGGAGTGGTGCTCGAGGCTTCGGCTACAGGGATCAAGGTTGCCTTGACCCAGGGTGTCAAGACCGCCGACTATACCGTGAAGCTGAGCGCTCCCGTCACCTGCGCGGCGGTTGCGGCGGCAGGTCCCGACGTCAAGGCGTTGAAGGATTTCATCCTGGCCAACGGCGTCAAGGAAGACACCGACAAGATCGAGGCGATCGCGCCTGAAGCTGTGAAGCCGATTACGAAACTTGCAATCGAGGGAACGGTTTCAGTCATCAAGGTTGCCGTCACCGACGACGCCAAGTCTGCCAAGCAGCCCGACTTCGTGGTGAATCTGAAGGAGCCCGCGGCTTGCAAGGAAGTCCCGGCCGCCGGCGCCGAGTTCGGCCTTCAGACCAAGGGCGATGCGGAGTTGGATGGCACCTACGACAACTTCGCGGTGCTTCCGGCCACAGCCACGGCAGCGCAGTCGGTGCAGATTGTGCTCAAGGAAGGGTTCATCCAGGCCGAGAAGAAGAAGCCCGCTCCGGCGGCACACAAGCCGGCAGCCGGGCACCACACGGCGCATTGATCGGCGCGTGCATCGATCGCGGCGAAATCAACCGATGCACGCCGCGCGATGCACTTGCTCCTGGGTTCATAAAGGGCAGCCTGCACAGGGCTGCCCTTTTTATCGCCGCACAACTCTCGACCAAGAGTCTGCTCCACGCAGCGGTGGTAGTCTAGGGGCAGCATGGAACGATTCAGACTCTCCCCTATCGTCCTGGCCGTAGCTTCCCTCGCCATTGCTTGCGCTTCTCTGCAGAGCCAGACGGTTCAGGATCTTTCCGCAGACCATCTCAAGATGAGTCTTGTGCCCGAGGATGCACGCCCCATGCCGTTTCCTCCGGGCAGCGAGGCCAAGGGGTGGGTCGAGTTCCGTTCCGCCGGCCAGATGACCCGCGAGGACCGCGATCTGGCGGCAGACGCGGAGTCTTCGATCGGCGAGCGCGCCGGATTTGCCGGCCTGGAGTTCAACGCAGGACCGTGGAGCTATCGCCAGATGGTGTGCCCGGCGCTGCCCAATCACCTCTTCCTGCGTTTCACGCGCAACAATGGGGCGGGCGACGCGAGCGTGTTTTCGGCCTCGATTCCTCGCAATGGCGAGGGGCACGTGCGCATCATTCCGATTCTGCGCCGCAACTATTCGCTCTTCTCGCCCGCGCCCATCAACGCCGTGACTGTCTCAGCCTTCAATCACATCCGGGCCGAGGAGCACCCCGGCAAGGCGCCGGACTGGCTGGGAACAGCCCTGTGCTACGCCGCACTGGCAGGAGCGCAACCCCAGGCGGAGAGATCGGAAGCCATTCCCGAGGTCTGGAAGTTTCCCACAGCGGTGCCGGCGGTGTTGCAGATTCCGGTGCGCGGCGGCGCCATCCTCCAATTTGCCGAAGGGACGGCGACGGCCAAGCCTGTGCAGTGGACGATGACCTTCAGCCCCAGCGGAAGGCTGCTGAAGGCGACGCACACGCCCGCGCCGCCGTTCAAGGTGACTGTCATTCCGGAGCGCGCGGGACTGCAAAGCGCTCCCTGGCCGTCTACGCTGGACGTGACGAGCCATGCGCTGGAGCAGAGCGCCGGGACAGCGCATCCCGTTCCCAGCAATTAGAAAGTCGGAGGGTTGTGCGGGGCTACTCGCCCAGCACGATGCGCTGAATGGCGGAGGCGCGGCCGGTAAGCGGGTCGCACGTGACCAGCGCGGCGCACATCTTGGGATTTCCCTTGGCGGCCTCGAATTTGCCCGGCATGCCGGTGAGGAACCGGTGCAGCACCAGCTCCCTTTCGACGCCGATGATGCTGTCATAAGGGCCGCTCATGCCCACATCGGTCTGGTAGGCGGTTCCGCCCGGCAGGATGCGCTGGTCGGCGGTGGGAATGTGGGTATGGGTGCCCAGCACCGCGGTCACGCGGCCGTCCAAGTGCCAGCCCATGGCGACTTTCTCGCTGGTGGCCTCGGCGTGGAAGTCCACGACGATGACCTTGGCCTCGATGCCGGCCAGCAGGGCGTTGGCGGCGTGGAAGGGATCGTTGGTGGTGTTCATGAAGACACAACCCTGCAGGTCGATCACGGCGTAGTCCACGCCGCCCTGCGTGGTTCCCTCATAGACGCCATAGCCGGGCAGGCCGGGCTGCAGATTGGCCGGGCGCAGGACGCGGCGCGGGCGCCCGTCGCTCTCCGCGGGCGCCGAATTCAGATAATCGATCAGTTCGCGCTTGTCCCAGATATGGTTGCCGGTGGTGAGCACGTCCGCGCCCAGATCGAAGAGCTCCTCGGCAATCTGCGGCGTCACGCCGAAACCGCCGGCGGCGTTCTCCGCATTGATGACCACCAGGTCCACCGCGTGCGCCGCGCGCACGTGGCCGATGTGCTCGCGGACGATCTTGCGTCCCGCGCTGCCGAAGATGTCGCCGACGAAAAGAATGTTCAAAGACAGCTCCTAGCTTCTAGCCTTTAGCTTCCAGCTTTAGGCCAGGTGGTGTGCGGGACGGAGCCTGTTTGATCCTGTGCTTGCCCCGATTTGTTGAAAAGCGAAGATAAAGTTGCCCTGAAGCCCCTCCGATCAAAGGCGAAAGGGCACAAGCTAAAAGCTAGGAGCTGGAGGCTGCTTTTCCGGCCTCATCAGCGGAAACAAGATCACGTCCCGAATCGACCTTGATCCGGTGAGCAGCATGACCAGACGGTCGATGCCCATGCCCTCGCCGCCGGTGGGAGGCAGCCCGTAGGCCAGCGCCCGCACGTAGTCCTCGTCCATCTGGTGGGCCTCGTCGTCGCCGCGGTCGCGCTCGGCCAGTTGCGCCTCAAAGCGCTTGTGCTGCTCGACCGGATCGTTCAACTCGCTGAAGGCGTTGCCCAGCTCGAAGCCGCCGGCGAAGAACTCGAAGCGCTCCACGTGGGCCGGGTCGTCCGGCTTGGCCTTGGAGAGCGGCGAGACCTCGACCGGGTAGTCGTAGATGATGGTCGGCTGGATGAGAAACGGCTCCGCCACCGCCTCGAAAAGGTTGTAGACCGACTTGCCTACCGGCGCGCCCTTGCCCTCCTGCGATCCCTTGAGAGACTCGTAGTAGACCGCGGTGACCGCGCCGAGGATGGTCTTCAACTCCGCAATGCGCTCCGGGCTGAGCCGCGTGGTTTCGCCGAGGGCCTTCTCCAGCGAACTCATGGCGGCGTGCAGCCGCGCTTGCAGCACCGGGGCGGACTCGAAAGCGGTCATGGCCGGCTTGGCGCCCGCTTCCTCCGGCCAGAATTCGCGGATGGCCTCGCGCATGGTCAGCCGGGTCCACTTGCTTAGATCGATCTCCACGCCATTGAACGTCGTCAGCGTGGTGCCGTTCACTTGCTGGGCGACGAACGCGATCATCTCCTCGGTGATCCGCATCAGGTCGTGATAGTTGGCGTAGGCCTGGTAGAACTCCAGCATGGTGAACTCGGGATTGTGCTGGGTGCTCACGCCCTCGTTGCGGAAGTTGCGGTTGATCTCGTAGACGCGGTCCAGGCCGCCGACGACCAGCCGTTTGAGATAGAGCTCCGGCGCGATGCGCAGGAAGAGGTCCATGTCGAGCGCGTTGTGGTGGGTCTTGAAGGGGCGCGCGGCGGCTCCGCCGGCGATCTGCTGCATCATCGGCGTTTCCACTTCAAGGTAGCCGCGCTCGTCGAAGAAGCGGCGCAGGGCCTTGAGCGCCTTGGCGCGCTTGACAAAGACTTCCCGGGCTTCGAGGTTGCTGAAGAGATCCACGTAGCGCTGGCGGTAGCGCATCTCCACGTCGGCCAGGCCGTGAAACTTCTCCGGCAGCGCCAGCATGGCCTTGGAGAGGAAGGTGAGCCGCTCGACGTGAACGGTCAACTCGCCGGTGCGGGTGCGGAAGAGGTAGCCCGAGACGCCGATGTGATCGCCCAGGTCGAGCAGTTTGTAGAGCGCGAAGCCCGGTTCGCCGACGGCGTCGAGGCGGACGTAGATTTGCAGCCGCTCGCCGTTCTGCTGGAGCGTGGCGAAGCCGGCCTTGCCCTGGGCGCGGATGGCCATGATGCGCCCGGCGACGGCCACGGTCACGCGGTTGGCTTCCAACTCCTCGGTCTGCGTCTCTCCCCACTGGGCGCGCACCGCGGGAACGGTGTGCGAGGCAGGGAACTGGTTGGGATAGGCCGCCTGGCCCAGCTTCACGATCTCTTCGAGCTTTGCCTTGCGCAGGTCGAAGAGACTGCGCTCAAATTCCGAATCAAACACGGTGATTTCCTTTAGATGGACGCAATTCAGGGTCCAACCGTCAGTATAGCGTCCGATGCGAGTGGGCGATCAATGCCGCCGCCAACGGATATGCGCTGCGGATCTTCCTAACCGGAGGGCGGAAAGGGCGGTCTAATCCCAAGGAGAATCCCTATGAAGTCAAGTTTTGGAATTCTGCTCCTTTCTGCCTCTCTTGCCTGCTCCGCGCAGGCCTGGGCCACGACCTTGCCGGACGCCTGTGGCGACGACAAAGTCAAATTCGACGTTACCGCGCAAAAGGGCCAGCCCGCGCCCGCGCCTCCCGAGGCCGGCAAGGCTCAGATTGTCTTTGTCGAGAACGAAAACCGGATGCTCGGCCCGTTCATGTACGCCACGGTCCGTTTTGGCCTGGACGGAGCCTGGGCGGGCGCCAATAACAACAACTCCTATTTCGCCGTGACGGTGGACCCCGGCGAGCATCATCTTTGCGTGAGCTGGCAATCGGCGCTGCCGATGTTGAAGAAGAGCATCGACGTGGCGTCCTTCACCGCCGAGCCGGGCAAGGTCTACTACTTTGCCGCCAATGTCCGGGTGATTCCCATCGGCGAAAACTCCGCCGACTACGAGTTCAATCTTTCGCAATTGAGCGACGACGAGGGCAAGTACCGTCTCAAAGCATGGAAGCTCGCCACCTCGAAACCAAACAAGTGAGTCCGGTCCTTTCGCGGGGAAGGGCGCTATCGTGTATAACCACGATGGATGCCCTTCAACCGCCCCATTCCGGATTCCCAGCAGCCCAGCAAGGGTCCCAGTGGGCTGAAATCCCTGATCGAAGCGGAAAAGCTGATGCAGATCGCGATTCTGATGCCCTGCGCGGCGTTTGTCGGCTGGCTGGCGGGCGCGTGGGCTGACAGCTTTCTGCACCAGTCGTGGATCGGGCTGGCGGGAATCATCTTCGGCGGCTTTTCCGGGTTGTTTTATGTGGTCCGTCTGGTGATCGCCACGGGAGCCAAGACGGGAAAGGGCGATGACAAAGCATGACCGAAGAGACCCATTCGCTGACCAATCTTACCGACGAGGCGCTGGAGGTTCTGCTCAAGCGGGCGATCCGCAACACCGCAATTCTGGGGCTGGCGCCGGCATTGGTGCTGTGGATCGCCTCCGGCTGGCGGAATGCGGCCATGCTGCTGACCGGCGCCCTGATTTCGGCGGCCAGCATTATGGAGTGGCGGCGGCTGATCCGCCTGATCAATTCCCGAATGAGGCGCGAGAAGGCCCAGCGCAGCGCCGTTCTGGTGATTGCGTTCTTTTTGGTACGGCTGCTTTTCTTTGGGGCGGTCATTTATGGTAGCCTAAAATGTTTCCAGGGTTCTCCAATAGCGCTGGTATGCGGCCTGAGTTTGGCGGTTGTAACGCTCACGTGGGAGGCGCTCCAGTTGCTGCGGGACTGAGATTTCTGCCCGATTTTGCCGGCAACTCCGCCCTGGAACCAGAAAGATCATTGGCTTCATGCAGGCACAGCTCGGTTTTACTCAACTACTGAATCATCTCTTTGCCGGCCCCGTGGATTCGCTTCTTCAGGCCATCGGCGTGCATCCGGCCAATCCCGCCGCCCCCATCGACAACACCTTTGCCGTGGAGTTGCTGGTGGTTCTGGCATTTATCGCCTTTTTCGCTCTGGTGCGGTTCAGCCTCTCGGTGGAAAAGCCGGGGACGCCGCAGCAGTTTGCCGAGGTCGTGCACGAGGCGATCGGCGGGCTGGCCGAACAGAGCATCGGCCATGGCTACGAGCGTTTCCAGGCCTTTGTCACGTGCATCTTCCTGTTCATCCTCACCTGCAACCTGCTGGGGTTGATTCCGGGAATCGAGGCGCCCACCATGTCGCCGGTGGTGCCGTTGGGGCTGGCGGTCGCGGTCTTCCTCTATTACAACTTTCACGGCGTGCGCGCGCAGGGCCCCATCGGCTACCTCAAGCACTTTGCCGGCCCGATCTGGTGGATTGCGTGGCTGATGTTCCCCATCGAGATCATCTCCCACGTGGCGCGGTTGCTCTCGCTTACCGTCCGTCTGTGGGCTAACATGTTTGCCGGCGATCTGGTGACGCTGGTCTTCTTCTCGTTGTTCCCGGTCGGCCTGGCGTTGCCGTTCATGGGGCTGCACATCTTTGTATCGATCGTCCAGGCGCTGGTCTTCACCATGCTGGCCATGATTTACCTGGGCCAGGCCGTGGCGCACGAGCACTAGGGTTTGGTTCCACAAACCTCGTCCAAAGCGAGGAAAAGATTCCGCCGGAGAGCGCTTCCGCTCCGGAAAAACGGACGGCCGCGAGCGTGAGGGGGTCAGCACGGTGAACCTCAACCACCCACTGGCGGCCAATCCAAGGGAAGCAGGAGAAACATGCGTAAATTGCAAAGCGTTCTGATGGTGTTGTCCCTTCTTTGCTTCGCCGTTCCGGCATTTGCCCAGAGCGGTTCGGCTGTCGTCGACCTGGCTCCCATCGGTATCGGCATCGGCATCGCGCTGGCGGCCGGTCTGTGCGGCATCGGCCAGGGCAGGGCTGTCGGCTCGGCCGTCGAGTCGGTTGCCCGCAACCCAGGAGCCACGGCGAGCATTCAGCTTCTGCTGATTCTCGGTCTGGCCTTCATCGAGTCCCTGACCCTGTTCACCTTCGCCACGATCTTCATCAAGATCAAGTAAGGCGGATTCCAGAATGGAAAAAGCGGCCTCACCCGAGCGGGTGGGGCCGCTTTGTTATTTGCGGCAGCCAAGCTACCGGCCGGATTGCCCCGCGCCCGAGCGCAGCATCTGGATGGCCTGCCGATAGTTCAGCCCCGGCGGCATCGGCGCAAAGTGGGTTTGCTCCTCGACGGTGTCGAAGCTTTTGTTCCTGAAGAGCACGCGGCCGCTCATCACCATCTGGAAGCGCACGATGCGCCACTGGCGCCCGCCCACGTCGGCCTGCTCAATCACGATCCATCCGCCCTTGTAGAGCCGTCCCAGGATGCCCCAGCCATAGTCCACGTCCTTCTGCAAGTGGCCCTCCAGACGCGTGACGCGCTCCTGTGCGGTGTCGATCCAGATTTCGCCGGTCATGGCGGTCAGGATCTGCGTCTCCAGGTCCGGCGGGTTGAAGTTCGGATTGGGCCTGAATGTGAATCTCTCCACCTTTCCCGCGGCGCCTGCAGGGGCGCCTGCAAACTGGTAGAGAAATGCCTGGGGAAGGGCATGAAGCACCTTCAAGGCGCGCCTGGTGTCTTCGTCTTCGTTCTGCTTGCGATGGCGCTGGCGGCCCGGATCGCTGAGCAGGTCATCGAGACGGGCCTGTTCCCTCTGTTCATCGGCCTGGCTGAGCGGTTTGTCGTCGATCGCCAGCAGGCGGGCCACGGCGCCGTCTCTGGTTTCGACAATCTCCTTGGTCGAGGTCAGGCGAGGGCTGGACTTGCGCAGCCGGTAGCGCATGGGGTGGTTCGGGTCCTGGGCTCCGCGCAACTCGGTCGCGAGGGCGCGCTGGACCAGCGTCTGGGCCTGCTCGGGCGTGAGGGCGGCCGGCGGAACGGAAGCGGGCTGGCGGCAGAAGGCAGCAGCCGACGGCAGCAGGAGGACGAACGGAAAAAGGCTGCACACAACCAATAGTTTAGCGGACATGAGTTCCCCGCGCTGTGATCTCCTGACTCATGCTTTGTTAGACGCCGTGGTACTTCTCCGGTTTCCGCGATTGAAGCAGTGTGGCTGGGTTGCGTATAGTGCGTTCAGGGCCTTGTTGAGGCTCCGGAAGGAATCACGCCATGGCAGTGGAGAATTCTCCCGCGCGCATCGGGAAGACGGTCGTAATTTGCGGCGAAGTAAAGGGCAGCGAAGACTTGATTGTGGACGGGCGCGTCGAGGGGACAGTCAGCCTCTCAGAGAGCCGGTTGACGATCGGAGCGAGTGCAAATGTAGCCGCCGACCTTTCCGCCAAAGACGTGCTGATCCTGGGACAGGTCCAGGGCAACGTGGTGGCCAGCGGACGCGTGGAATTGCGCTCCGGCTGCGTGGTGGAGGGCGACATACGCGCTCTGCGCTTGGCGGTGGAGGACAATGCCGTTTTTCGCGGCAAGGTGGACCTGACCCAGGCGGTAGCCAAGGGACCCGATGGAGCCAATGCTCCGCACGCCGGCGGCATCTTTTGAGACGGTGCAATGCGCCGGTCTGGCAAGCAGTGATCCGCTCGATCGCGGGGGAGTTTCAAGGTGTTTAGCCGTTGGTTTAACAGAGAGCAGGACAGCGTACCTCCGACTTCAGCGGCGGGCTCGATTGGGCCGAGAGTGCCGCGCCACTCCGGCGGATGGGCGGCGCTGCGCAAACGGCTCAATGGCGAAGCGGGCCTGCGTGCGATCGATGTCGGGTACACTTCGCCTTCCAACATCAATTACCTTACCGGGCTGGGGCACAGCGTCTTTCTGGCCGACCTGGTTTACGATGCGTGGAGCGGGAACTGGCTGCGGGGAACGGACGAGGACGGCGGCCAGGTTTGGGATATCCAGGGTTTTCTGGATCAGACCTTGCAGTTTTCCGGGCGCACCTTCGACGTGGTGCTGTTGTGGACGGCTCTGGACTATCTTCCCGAGCCCCTGGTGGCGCCGGTGGTTGCGCACCTGTATTCCGCGATGAATCCCGGCGGTCAGGTGCTGTCTTTTTTCCATACGCGGACGCAAGGCGAGGAGACGGTGCATTGCCGCTTTCATGTTACCGCCGGCGACGATGTCGAGGTGCAGTTGGCGCAGCCGTTTCCCATCCAGCGCGCCTTTACCAACCGCAGCATCGAGCGCCTGTTTGCCGGCTGGTCGGCGCAGAAGCAGTTTCTGGCAAAGGACAGCGTCTCCGAGGTGATTGTCACCCGATAGGAGCTTGAAGAAGCTGAGACTCTTCCAGGGAGGAACCATGAGTTCATTCAAGAGGACGCGCATCACCTGGCTGGGCCATGCCACCGTGCTGGTAGAAACCGGCAAGGGCACAAAGATACTCATCGATCCGTATATTGCACAGAACCCAAAATATCCGAAGGGCTTTGTCCTGCCCGAAAAGATTCATTACATCCTGCTCACTCACGGTCACGGGGATCATATCTCCGATGTAGTGCCAGTGGCCGCGCAGCACGGTTCTACGGTTGTGGCCATCTATGAGCTGGCATCGTATGTTGCGAGCAAGGGAGTAACCCAGACAATCGGGATGAATCTGGGCGGAACGGTGCAACTGGACGACGTGGCGGCGACGATGGTGGAGGCCAAGCACTCGGCGGGAGCACAGGATGAAGATGGGACGCACTATGTGGGAGTCGCGGCGGGATATGTGCTGACCGTTGCGGACGGCCCGGTGCTGTATCATGCCGGAGATACCGCAGTCTTCGGGGATATGAAACTGATTCGCGAGCTATACCGGCCCGAGGTGGCGATGCTTCCCATCGGCGGGCATTTCACCATGGGACCGAAGGAGGCCGCGCTGGCAACGCGGCTTCTGGCGCCGAAGGTCGTCCTTCCGCTTCACTTTGGCACATTTCCTATCCTGAAAGGCACGCCCGAGGAACTGGAGGCGCTTACCGGCGCCAGCCTCCAGGTGGTGCGATGGGAGCCTGGGGAAGTGTTCACAGTCTGAGTTCAGTGTTGCCAGAATGCGCAAAACAAAAGGATGGGCTGGCCCCCGAGCCAGCCCATCACCTTCCCGTGGTTCCAGCTACTTTGCGGAAGCTGCCTTCTTCTGTTCCGCCCAACGCCGCTTGACGGCCTCGGCGATGCGCTTCCGGCCTTCAGGGGTCAGATTCCTCTTTTTCTTGGCGGGTTTCTTGGCGGCGGGGGCTGCCGCGGCCTTCTTGGGCGCCGGGGCGGCGTCCCCTCCCAGCAGAGAGCGTGCCTGCTGTAATTGTGCAATCTCACGGTCAATTTGTGCCAGAATCTCAGAAACTCCCACAGTTCCTCCTATTAGGTACTCATAAGTGGTTCGGTCCGCGCTTTGCCTAAGTGGGCAATCACGGACGACTCAACCACTCGTCCTGTGCAACACAATACGCAACTGTAGACTCATTTACAAACAAAAAAGTAAAAATCTCCCACACGGACGCAACATTCCTTGAGGAAGGCTCCCGAAATGAAAGGTTGTCCCGATTTCGGGCAATAGCGCAACCTATGTGGATAGGTGCTCGCGGCAGTGCGGGAGCAGCCCTCGCGGCAGCATCTTTGCCGCGGTTCACTGTGCGGAAGATAGGGGCAGCGGATGATCCGGAGGCGATTCCGTTCCGCCAAGAACGGCGCGGGCAGGCCAGCACGGCAATGCGGGAATTAGTTGAGAGAAGAAAGGCCGGCGCCGTGGGCTGGTGCTGTGCGGGCCGCGCCTATATTGCGGAGTTAGCGCGGAAGACGCGGCGGCTGGCCGGGGGCAAGAGGAGTGGAGGGCGCGCCGGGAAGGTCATGGCGGCCGAGGCGCAGCGCGACGGGCGAGTCAGCGGCGCGATAATTGCGCAGGTCGCGCAGTATCTCCTGCTTTTCGCGGGCATACTGGCCGGCCAGCCGGGTGAGGGCATAGGTGATGATGTCGCTGTGGTGCAGATCCTGGACGGATGGATCGCGGCGCATGTTCACCCACAGGCGGTGCACCAGTTGCACGTCGTCGGGGCTCAGTTTGGGCGCGTGGGGTCCAATGTAAAAGACCTTGGCCTCGCCGCCGGGATCGATGACATAGAAGTTGAACTGCCGCTTTGGCTCCGCCAGCGCTTCCCAGGCCTGGCCCATGTGGTAAGCCTGTTCCTCAGCGGTCATCTTGCTGGAGACTCCGGAGATGACCGAGTCGATTTCCAGTGAGTTTGCTCCCTGGGCCAGCGCGGCGAAGACATCGCCGGCCGGAACCAGGAGCAGAGAAACCTTCTTGCCAAAGCTTTCGGCGACGGAGATGGCCTTGGTGAAGAGCATCTGCTCGTGGTCGCTGAAGCTCTGGTCCACGGCGCTCAGATATTCGGGACCGCCAACACCCATCATGCGCACGCTGAGCACGACCACGTCCTGCTCGTCGGTATTGGTATGGGAGAGGGTCCACTTGAGAGCGAAGGGGTTGGCGGCGTCGCGCATGGTCACCATCACGCCGCCGGGGCGGATGGCCGCCGACTCCCGGCTGACGGTGTCCTGGTGCTCGAGTTGGAACTGGTCCTTCATCTGCCGGGCGGTCAGCGCGTGCTTGCGCAGGTTCTCTCGCTCGGAGATGCTGAAGACGATGAAGAAGGCCGCAGCAAAGACGATGCCGCTGACTGTGGCCACCGACTTGGTGAAGAGGTTCACGATCGCGGTGGAGAGCAGCACCAGAAAGACCGAGAGCAGCCCGACGGGGATCTCGAAATTTCCGATGCGCAGATTCGGCGGAACCTTCCATCCGCGCTCGCCATGATATTTCCAGCGCAGCACCAGCATGGCCAGGCTGTTGAAGGTGAAGGACCAGATGACGCCGAAGGCGTACGCCTCGCCGAGGGTGATGACGTTGCCCCGGCTGGCGACGATGGTGATCATCTGCAGGATGAAGACCAGGTTGACGATGCGATGGCTAGTGCCGAATTTGCGGTGCGGCTTGCGGAACCAGTCGGTGAGCACGCCGTCCTCGGCCACGCGCATCAGTACGCCGGTCGAGCCGATCATCGAGGTGTTGATGGCGCCGGAGAGAATCAGGAAGCCGACCAGGACGACAAAGATTCGGAAGGCAATGCGCCAGAACATGGGCCCCACCATGTACATGGCCAGGCCCGCAATGAGATTGTCCTGGTAGATGTGGGTACGCTCCCATGCGGGAATCAGCATGGAGGCCAGCAGCGTGGCGCCGCCGGTGAAGATCAGGCTGTAGATGGCGATGACAATCGCCGCGCGCTTGAGATTCTTGAGCTTGGGGTGCTCGATTTCGCGGTTGACCTGGGCCAGGCTCTCTTCGCCGCTCATGGCCAGCACGGAGTGGCCGAAGGCCATGAGGATGCCGAAGAGGCCGAAGAGCGGCACCAGCTTCGTTCCCTTGAGGAAGCCGAGAGCGTCGTCGCTGAACTTGAGGTTGGATGGGATGGGCGCAGGGGGCAGATGAGCGCCGCGGGTAATGACCGAATACGTGCCCCAGAGCAGGAGAACGATCACCATCACCGTGGTGATTTGCATGACCCGCAGAGCCTTGCCGCTGGATTCCTCGATGCCCTTGATGTTCTGCCACCAGTAATAGATGGTGACGATCGCCGCGAAGACCGCAGCGGTGTGATTCATATCGAACTGGAAGGGATTGTTCTGCGCGTCCATCAGAGCCGGAGGAAGCCAGTGGCTATTGTTGGCCACGTTCAACAGCTCGTTCATCAAGCCTGTAATGTATTGCCCGGCGGAGACGCCGGAGATCGGCCCGGTAAGGATGTAATCGAACATCAGGGCGGAGACGCTCAATTTGGCGAAGGTGCCGCCCAGGGCCTCCTTGACCACGCGGTAGACACCGCCGCGGGTGAACATCGAACAGCTTTCGACGTAGACCGCGCGCACCGCGAAGCTGAAGAGCATGATCCCGAGGATGAACCAGGGAGCGGCCGCACCCACCGCCTGCTCGGCGATGCCCCCGGCGTAAAAGGCCGACGATCCCAGATCGTTGAGTACGATAGCGGCGGCGCGCCAAAAGGAGATGAACGTGAGCATCACGGAGGATGCCACGATAAGCCGGACGCGGTCGGAAGGTGGGGCTACGGTCGTTCGGGAGGATGCCATCGTTACGTTGCCGGTGCAACGGCCGGCTTTCTGGGATGCAGGGAGAGAAAAATCTTCGTTCGCCCTGCGCTGAGTCTATGTCCGAATCAACGAAGAGTCAATCGAATACGGAGCACGGCGTGCTCCCGGCCAGAACGGGTCAGCATCAATCTTTGCCGAAGAGTTCTTTCCCATCTTCAAAGAAGCTGATGACTACGACGACGGTCGATCCGGCGAGGCCGAGAAAGAACATCACTTCAAGCAGCCGCATGGCGAAGATGGCAAGTTGCATAAACACGATTGTAGCGCGGCCGGCGCCGGTCGGATGGGCGCCCAGGGGAGAAAGTCAAGGGCGCAAGGTGCGGATGACTCGCTGTTTACCCCAAAAAATGGGAGAATCGGGCAAAAGCTGGCCTCCAATAGAAGCTGCTGTGCGATTGGGCGGATTTCTGCCCGGCGAGCCGGATGCTATAGACTCGGCCCTGTATGCAGCGCGCGTCCTGGAAGTCTGGAGCCTGGAAGTTATGGGCAGCCGCGGGCCTTTCCGCCGGCTTGCTGGAGTTGCCGTTTCCGCTGGCCGGTCCGCTTCCGGTCTGGCGAACGGTTTTCGCGTGGTTCGGGCTGGTGCCGCTGTTGTGCGCGGTGCTTTCGCCGGCGTGCACGAGCCAGCCGCGTCCCTTGGGCCGCGCCTTCCTGCTCTCCTATCTCTGCGGCTTTTTGTGGTACATGGGCAACTGCTACTGGGTCCGCGACACCATGTCCCGCTATGGCGATATGCCGCCGTTTGCGCCGCTGTTGCTGCTGATGGGATACAGCCTGGTGCTGGGCCTCTACTTTGGTTTTTTCGGCCTTTGCGTGGCGCTGGTGCGCCGGGTGACGGGCAGTACCCGGCTGGCGCTGGCCGCCGCGCCCATCCTGTGGACCGCGCTGGAGCTGGCCGCCTCGCGTATTACATCGGTCCCGTGGGACCAGCTCGGCTACTCGCAGGTGGACAACACGCTGGTGAATCAACTGGCGCCCTGGACCGGCGTCTACGGCATCAGCTTTGTGCTGGTTGCCGTCAATGCGCTGGTGACCGGCGGGCTGCTGCTGGACCGCTCTTCGGGACGGCGCGTTTGGGGAGCAGCCGGAGCGATTCTGCTGATGGTGGGAGGCGCGGGCGTGACAATTGCGCCGCCCCGTCCGGCGCCCACGGCGACGGCCGTGCTGGTGCAGCCCAATCTGGACGTAGCCGCCGACAATCGATGGTCAGGCCCCGGCGAATGGGATCAGCATATTGCCGAATTCGCTCGCCTGGCCGGAGAGCAGTGCAAGCGCTATATCGCCGGAATTCCCCAGACCGACGCTCCCATGGGAGAAATTGTCTGTCCGCCCTATCCGACGCA
Organism: Occallatibacter sp.; assembly: GCA_049515995.1. Taxonomy (GTDB): domain Bacteria; phylum Acidobacteriota; class Terriglobia; order Terriglobales; family Acidobacteriaceae; genus Telmatobacter. The sequence goes on from JBEKTO010000061.1 coordinate 20,838, forward strand.
TCCCGATCTGGTGGCATGGCCTGAGTCGCCCGCGCCGTTTGTCGAGGCCGACCCGCGCTTCCAGCAGGCTCTGGGCGCGATTGCCCGTCAGGAACAGGCGCCGCTGGTGGTGGGCAGCCTGGGAATGGATTTCTCTGAGGAAGATCAGACGTGGCGCGACTATAACTCCGCGCTGGTGATGGGCGCCAGCGGTGCGCGCGCGGGCCGCTACGACAAGATTCACCTGGTTCCCTTCGGCGAGTACATTCCCTTCAAGGATCTGCTCTTCTTTGCCCACAAGCTCACCGGGCGGGTTTCGTCGTTCACGCGCGGCGACGAACGCAAGATCTTCCGGCTGAACGGACATCGCTACGGAGTCTTCATCTGTTACGAGGCGGTCTTTGCCGACGAGGTGCGGGAGTTTGCCGAGTTGGGCGCCCAGGTGCTGGTGAACATCAGCGACGACGGCTGGTACGGCGACACCAGCGCGCCCTGGCAGCATTTGAACATGGCGCGGATGCGCGCCATCGAAAACCGGCGCTGGATTTTGCGCGACACCAACAACGGCGTCACCGCGGTGATCGATCCCTACGGGCGGGTGCGGCAGAGCATTCCCCGCCACCAGGTGGACGCGCTGCCCGCCGAGTTCGGCTTTCGCGACGATGTGACCTTCTACACCGCGCATGGCGACCTGTTTGGCTGGGCCTGTGTCCTGCTCGGCGCGGGAATTGTGGGTTGGGCGGGAAGAAAGATGCTGCGTTAGCGGGTGGCCATTGCTCTGGCAGCCGAAATCTTTGGAGGTGCTGTCCTCAATGCTTTCTCACGCTACGAGAACGGCAAGACCAAGCCTCCTTTGGCGCTGGTCAAGCTGCTCAAAGTGCTGGATTGTCCCCCCCGATCTGCTCGATGAGATTAAGGTGGCGTAGCACCGCGTTGGCGATTGGAACACAGTACCGCACCAATGTCCCCTAAAATGATGCATCTAGGTTTTACATCTTTGGACCTTTCCGAATATGGTCCATTAGGCGTCCGCCTTGCTCGTCCGCCTTGGCTAGCTGCTTCTTTCGCACTGTTTCGATGAGATCTTTGTCCACTTCGCCCTCAGACATCGCAAACTCGAATGCGCTGAGCATTTCACCGACCGCATGTTTAGCCCCATATTTGGCAATCTAGCTATTTACTTGACGCCACCAACCGCAACCGGTAGTGTTTTGGTTTGTGGACGAGGATTATCCTAGGACGTTGCTTGAGTTGGAGAAGCGTTTCTCCAGCGAAGAGGGATGCGCCG
>JBEKTO010000062.1:0-33090 GCA_049515995.1 Occallatibacter sp.
GTTGTGGGAACGAGTCTGGGTCGGCGCTCAGCATTGGCTGCGGTGCTGACCGGGCTGGCCGCCGCGCCCATGCTGCGCGCAGAAGCTGTGCTGGGCAAGAGGCGTAACGAGCGCTTGATCCGGCCGCCGGGCGCACTGGATGAAACCGATTTTCTTTCGCGGTGCATCCGCTGCGGCGAGTGCATGAGAGCGTGCCCCAACAACGCGCTCCAGCCCGCGTTCACCGAGGCCGGGCTGGAGGGTCTGTGGAGTCCGGTCGTGACGCCGAAGATCGGCTACTGCGAGCCGAGTTGCGTGCTTTGCACGGAGGTCTGTCCTACGGGCGCGATCCAGGAACTGACCTCACGGCAAAAGGGCTGGGCGATGGGGAACGGGGAATCGTCCGCGCCGGTGCGAGTGGGGACGGCAGTTTATGACCAGAGCCTCTGCCTGCCCTGGGCCAAGGCCACCGATTGCATCGTATGTGTTGAGTGGTGTCCGGTGACGCCGAAAGCGATCTATGTCGAAAACGCCAAGATCGTGGACGCGGATGGCAAAACCAGGACGCTGAGGCGGCCGCACGTGGACCCCAGTCGATGCGTGGGCTGCGGGGCGTGCGAGTACGCCTGCCCGCTACAGGAGCAGCCGGCAGTGCACGTAACCTGCAGCGGAGAAAGCCGGTCGAGCCACCGCTAAGATTCCGGTTGACTCCGATGTTGAACCGGTATGGAAGTGTCTTTATTGTTCCCGGTCGATTCGTCCGGTTTGCGAGACCGCCCCCGGCGAAGCCAGGCCAGGACGCCGGCTGCTGCCAGTGCGGCAGCCAATACCCAACTGATGGCGGCCGCGCGATACTCCTCTTCCTTCACACTGGCCAAAGCCGTTTGCACCAGCAGGACTTCCACCAGCAGCCATAATTCGGCGAGCGCCCAGAACCACCACGGGCGCTTGCGAATTGCGATCGAGAAAAAATCGACGTCGTTCGTCATGGTCATCCTCTTCTGCTGGACTGCTGATCTTTTGTCCACCATTGTTCAGGGTCGCGCTGTTTCCCGTAGCCGAAGGCGTTGTCCATCGCGCGGAACGCGCTGTCAGCAGCCGGGGCGATCGAGGCTGTGGCCTTTACCGCATCGTGAATCCACGCCTGATCGCCTTTCGAGTAGGGGCAACTCGCGTGGCAGATACCGCAACCCGTACCGGTCTTTTGCCAGTATTGGAAACACTTGTAAGAGTCCTCGAACCAGGCTTTGTGTCCGGGGTTATTCCACGGACCTCTGGTTTTGAAACTCGGCTCGTCGTCGAACGACAGGGCGCGCGAAGGGCATGCTTCGGCGCATTTCTTGCACGTCTTACAGAATTCGACCAGACCGAAATCGACCGGTTTGTCGTAGGCCATTGGCAGGTCGGTAAAGACCTTGCACAGACGGACTGCCGCGCCGAACTCCGGCGTGACCAGCTTGTTGAGGCGGCTCAGCTCGCCAATTCCCGCATCGACTGCGAACGGTATGCTCTGGGCCGTATCGTTCACGCAGGGTATGGCCTCATAGCCCAGGCCGCGGATAAATACGGCCAGCGATGCTACTACGAAAGCGGAGTGGCTGTAGCCGAGCGCCGCCGCGGTGTCGCCCAATGCCGTGGGCGCGCGGGAGAGCAGGTCGAGATCCATAGGGATGGCGATGGCTACTACCCATTTCATCTTTTTGGGGATCACGAACCTGGTGTCGGTTACCGCGGGCACGTCGGTGTCTTCAAAGACAATATCTTTATCTTGTGGAGGTTGATCTGTCTTCTGCTGATCTTTCCCGTGCTCACCCTTCTGCTGTTCGCATTCATGGTGTTGAGCCATCGGGTGCTCACCATGCTGGTGTTCGGCTTCCTGATGCTGGGCCATCTCCCGTCGATCTTTCCCCTGCCCATCCTTCTGCGGTTGGTCTTTCCGCGACTGCTCTCTGTGCGGCACCTGGAGATTGACATACGACTCGTTCATCGGCGCAATTCCGACGAGTCCGGCTCCGTACAGTCGTGCTGCGGCCTTCACTGTTTTCGCCGCCTCTTCCGGCGAGGCAGTATAACGCTCGGGAGCCGGCTCCTCCGGTGCAGGCACCGAGGTGCGCGTCCATGACAGCAGTCCCGTTCCCGGCCGGGCGCTATGCATCACGGTAAACGCGCCCTCGCTCAACTGACGATCGGGCAGGCTGTACCCAGGCTTCCTCTCTTTTATCCACCCGGCCAAACGCTTGGCCTTTGAGGCTTGCTCCGCCTCAAACGAACCGGCTCCGTCGCGCTGATCTTTCAACTGCCGATAGATCGTAAAAATATCGTTGCCGGAAAAGCGCTTGTAGTCGGCGGTCGTTTCGCCCAGTGTAGGCCGGTCCACGACCTTGATCCACCGGGGGCGCTTCCGTAGGTTGCCCGAAGTGTCAGTGCCGGTGCCAGCCACCAGCGCCCAAAGCGATCCAAGAGCGCCGCTTGCTGCAACGAATCCACTGGCCTTTAAGAGGGTGCGTCGTCCTATCTGCTTGCGTCTTTCTTCCACGTTGATCATTCCTCAGCGGAAGTGTATTCCGCCATGCGAAAACAGTCCTCCACCAAATGATCGAGCAGGCCGATCCATCTTTAGGTGGTTCAAAGCACTCCACTGAAGGTCAGAGTTATTTCCCCATCGGATGCCCGATGAAAAAACATTCCTCTGACAGTATCTTTATTGCAATTTTCATTCGGTTAACGCCGAGGATCGTGAGAGCTATACATGCACAGAGTTGCACGCAAGTCGAGTTGTGCCCTGTCGTCATTTTTCCTTTTGATGCTGCTATTGGTATGCGTGCTTGGTCGTGCCCAGTTGACGGAGTCCACCCTGAAAGGAAACGTCGCCGATGCATCTGGTTCGGTACAGCACGCTGCCATTGTTGTCACAAACGAGAACACTGGCATCAGTCGTGCTACAACCGGGAACGACGATGGATCGTTCACCGTTCCCGATCTGCCGCCCGGACTTTATAACTTGAAGGTAAAGGTTCAAGGATATAAAGCATTTGAGCAGCGCGGAGTGGAGTTAAATGTCGGGAAGACTTCAGAGGTCAATGTGCACCTGGAAATTGGGCAGGTTGACCAAACGGTTGAGGTAAGCGCTCAGCAAGCTACGGTTCCAGTCTCTACGGATGGACGCCTTTCCGATACCTTGGAGAAGAATCAGATTACCGGTCTGCCAATTCCTGGCCGCGACGTGTTCTTTCTGACAAGTTTGAGTGCCGGAGCCACCAGCATTCCTGGCGCATCGACCTCGGGAAAGCTGACGAACTCACCCGCGGTCGCCGTCAACGGAAATCGCTTTCGTGGAGACAACTATGTGCTTGATGGCGCACTGGACGCATACCTCCTCGAGGAAGGAACTCCATCGATCGTCCCCAGTTTGGATTCCATTGAGGAGGTGCAGGTTCAGACCGACAATTTCTCAAGCGAGTATGGCAGAGGAAATGGCTCGGTTGTGAACATCCGGACGCGGTCCGGCACAAATACCTTCCACGGGAGACTTTGGGAGTACCAAAAGAATGCGGCTTTGAATGCGGTCAACCGCTTCTCCATAACAGGGGAGCCGGCCCCTCTGGTTTTCAATCAGTTTGGGGGCAATCTGGGAGGACCGGTATTCAAGAAGCGAACATTCTTCTTTGGCTCGTATGAAGGCACTCGCGATGCATTCGGGACGCCATTTTCATATCAGGTCGAGACGCCCGAATTTAGAAGCTATGTGGCACAGAAATATCCGTCAGGCATTGCAGAGCAATTGCTCAGCAAGTTTCCGGCTCCGACGCCCGTGCGTGTAGGCGCTGGGTACCTTGGCGAAGTGGATCTGAACGGCATTCCCGCGGCGGGTACGGCGGAGGTAAACGTGCCCGACAATCTGCGGGACGATCAGTATGTCACGAGGATCGATCATACTTTCAATCAGCAGAAAGACACGTTATTCGGTCGCTGGATAGCCGAGTATGATCGAGACAGCGGCACCTCGGCTGTCTCAGGTAAGTCCTTGCGCGGCTTTGGTGATCCCACCCACTTCTTCTATGGAAACTTCAATTCCGGTGAAACTCACGTCTTTGAAAGGCAGATGGTTAACGATGTACGCTTTTCATTCAATAACGTGACCTTCTCCTTTGACCGCCCATATGAGCAATACCCGACCATCAATATCACCGGGATTACGGCGGGTTTTGGAGATGCCGCCAGTTTAGGTAGCCATCTGCGAACCTTTGAAGCGCGCGACTCCCTCAGCATCAATCATCGCGATCATCTCCTCCGCGCCGGCTTTGAATGGAGGAAGCAGTTTGTCGGCTTCAATCTCGGGCAGCCTTCCGCGGGTTCGTTCTACTTCAACGGACTGAGCACCTTTGCTGCCGACCAGCCCTATGAACAGACACTGATCGTGACTCCTGCGACGGGAGAACCCGCAGAGCAAGAGCGCGATTTTTCCTTTTATGAATATGGGATCTTCGCACAGGACGATTGGAAGGTCACGCACCGCCTTACGCTCACGCTGGGCGTGCGCAATGACTACTTCGGCGACCCTTCCGAGCGCCGAGGCGAGTTGACCTCCATCCTATTCGGAACAGGCAGCACCGTTGACGAGCAGCTTGCGAATGCGACGGTCGGCCATGTCGGCCATCTCTTTCACGGTTCTCCTCTCAACTTTTCGCCGCGTGTCGGACTGGCCTACGATCCTTTCGGAGACGGAAAAAGCACGATTCGCGCGGGCTTTAGTCTGGCATACGAGCCGATTCACGGACACACTGTGATGGGTGGAACCGCTAACCCGCCATATGCAATCCAGGGTGTGATCTGGCCGGCAAACGGCTACGGAACCGCCATCGACTACGGGATTCCAGTGCCATTCAACCCGGAGTTCAAAACAACGCTCAATGCACAGGGAGGTGTTGTAGCGCCGGCAGGCGAGCCCCCGATCCGAATCTCTCCATGGCTCATCGATCCAAAGCTGAAGACCCAGCACAGCGCGAGCTATTTCCTAAGCGTGCAACGCGAGGTCGCCAAGAGTTGGATCGTAGAACTTGGATATGTCGGAACCGATGGTATGGACCTTGAACGCCGCGACGATATCAATCGCTTCGAAGGCGATCTGCTGGTGAACAATGGTCAGGCAAAACGTATCAATCAAAACCTGGCCGGCGTCACCTATGTGATGAGCGACGTAAGTTCCAACTATAATGCCTTTACCGCGGAGGTCCGTCATCAAGTGGCAACGGGGTTCACTTTGCAGGCAAACTATCGTTGGTCCAAGTGGCTCGACACATCCTCCGATACAAATACCGGCTCATTTCTGGACAACGCAGATGGCTCGGAAGGCGCCGAGGATGCCGATTGTCTCAAATGCGAGCGGGGCCTTTCGGAGATGGATATTCCACGGCGGTTCACAGCTTCCGCAGTATGGGTGCCCCAGTTCTCCAACCGGAACGGCTTTGTTGCGAGCCTTTACAAAAACTGGCAGATCTCGACCATCATATCCGCACAATCCGGCCGGCCATTCAGCCCCTACTGCTCCGCGCCATCCAAGCTAGTCCATGAGGCTTCGGGTGCACTGGTAGATCTTGGGTGCGACTACAACATGGACGGTGGCGGCGGTATAGGAAGCGGATTCTATGACCGCCCGGATGCCCCGATGCATGGCGCAGTGAAATCCTCTTTCAAACAAAAGGACTTCATTAACGGGCTCTACAGTCCGACAGTCTTCCCGCAACCCGTGCTGGGAACGGATGGGACGCTGAGCAGGGACTTCTATCGCGGACCACGCCAGACCACGACAGACCTGGCTCTTGGGCGCAACTTCAGTATCGGCGAGAACAGAATCTTTCAATTCCGCGCGGACGCATTCAACGCATTCAACAATGTCAATCTCTACCTGCCGAATAACGATCTTGCTCTTGCACTTCAATCGAACGGCGCGTATTCGAGCACGTCGATTTTCGGTAAGTCCACCAAGGCGTTCGACCCCCGCGTTTTTCAACTTAGCGCGAAGATCGTCTTCTAACGGCGGTGTGCACCTTCACCTTCTCGGCGTGCGGAAGCAAATGATCGTAGATCCACCCGACTAAAGATCGTCGCCTCCATGGCGATTGTCCGCGGTTGGGGTAAGGTCTCGATCCAGGCATCCAGCGCGCCGGGTCGTTTCCAGATCAGCATGGCCCGCGTATTTCATTACCGTGCGCGGGTCGATGCGATTCCGAATCCAGGTCGCGATGCACGTACGCCGGAATTTGTGGAACTCGATTTCATGGCAGCCGCGCTCACCCTTCACACCGGCAATGCAGTTTGGACGCCAGCCACACTCTATTGCTTGGTCGTAGCTGGGGGTCCTGCCGGCTGTGCGCGGCATGGATGAAAGCGGCACCCCGCTCAAGACAAAGCAGCGCCGGTCTGGCATGCACAGTTTGAAACCGCCGTCCTCTCTTCGCTGATAGAATTCTCCCGACGCAAATCGCGCAAAGAGGATGAGGTGAAATCGCATGTCCTTTTCGGGCCTCGTTGATGACAAGTCTTTGACCAGACGCGGATTCCTTGCGGGCGCCGGAGCGCTTGCCGCCAGTTCCGTGCTTCCCGGATGGACCGCGGCGGAGGAATCCCCGGTCGGCGAGTGGCTCGACGACGAGGCCGGCCTGCCCTGTTATCGCTATACCGGGGCTTTGCGATTTCCCAACAGCCCCACCGAGAACAACTCTGCCCTGCTCCCGGACGACCCTCTCTTTCTGCTCGGCAACTACCGCCTGACGCTTTTCACGCATGCCAGCGGACTGTATCAGATTCTCACCGGCGAGCGCGCGTGGGGCCGCATGAATCAGGGCGATGCCCGCTACAGCGGAGCGAACCAGGCTACTGTCGAAGCTGCCGGCCGCACTCACCAGCTTATTGGCGTGGACGCCCCCGCGGCGCTCGCTGCCGCAAAGCATTTCGGCGTTGGCTTTGCGCGGTACGACTATACCCTCAGCCCCGCGCTCCAAGTCAGCCGCGTCCTATCCGTTCCGCCCTCGACCGCGCTTTCTGAAGGGGCATCCGCCTTTCTCGTGCAGGTCTGCCTGCGCAATACCGGATCAGACCCCCTCGATATCCGCTATAGCGAATCCTGCCGGGCCCGCTATCAGCAAATCTTCTCTCCCTGGGCTGTGGAACGGCACGATATTGCCTGGTCCGCCGACACGCCACGCACATCCGGCGGCAAGACCGCTCTAGTCAGCTTCACTCCCCATCCGCGGCGCAAGCTGGCCTTTCCGCCCGCAGGCCAGATGTGCCTTCTCGAACAGTATCCACCCGCTCTCTTTGTCCGCTCCGTTGCGGGCGATGCCCAGGCCTTTGCAAGGCCCGACGCCGCCGGCGCAGCCTCTGTTGGCGCGCAGTGGAGCGGCGTCCTTCGTCCCGGCGAAGAGCGCGAACTCACCTTTATCATCGGCTACACGCGCGATGCCTCGCCTTCCGCCATCGCCGCACTCGCCGCCCGTCTTCGCCCTGCCTCGCCGCATCTACCCAAGCGGGGATCGGCCTTTGCGGCAGCCTGGCGCAAAGCGATCCCAGCCTTCGCGAGCGAGTCCGACGCAGTCCTCCGCCGCGAGATGCAGTGGAACGCCGCCGCGCTGGAAGCCATGGCCACCTGGCGCGAGTACTACAACGAGACTGTCGTCCCTCAAGGCACCGTCTACGACTACACATGGGGCATCTTTGCATCGAGCCGGGATCTCGCCCAGCACGCGCTGCCTCTGTGCCATACCAACCCCGCCGTGGCCCGCTCCGTGCTCCGCTATCTGATGAAGCGGACCGTTCCCGACGGTGAAATCAAGCTCAACGACGAGGGCTTCGGCTGGTCCCCAAGCGGCGCCCAGCAGACCAGCGACCAGCAGCTTTTCTTCTTTCTGCTGCTCGCCGAATACCTGCGCGTCACCCACGACGTCTCCGTGCTGCGCGACCAGATCGAGTACTACCCGCGCGACTGCTCGGGCCGCGACACCGGCCTCGCTCACGTGCGCCAGGCCTTTCTCTTCCTTCGCGATCGCATTGGTGTGGGCCCGCACGGCATCGTTCGCCGCTGGAACTCCGACTGGAACGACATGTTCTTCTTCTGGCCCACCACCATGCCTTACAACCGCATGTTCGAGGAGGGCGAGAGCCACATGAACTCCGCCATGGCGATCGTCATCCTCGGCGACCTGGCCCATGTTCTCGATGCCGCGCAGGAACCAGCCGCTCTTGATCTGGCGGGGGCCATGCGTGAATACCGGGCTCAGCTCCTGGGCTCCTGGATGAAGGACCTCGGCGACCGCACCTTTCCCCGCCGGGCCTGGACCTCGTACGCCAGCGCCCTGGGAGAAAACGAGATGTGGCTTGAGCCGCAAGGCTTTGCCTTGCTCATTCCCGAGTTCAACGGAGAAAGAAAGCACCGGCTCTTTGCGGAGGTGGAACGCCGGCTGCTTGTGAACGAAGCCATGGGGCCCCGGCAGATCGAAACCCCGGTCCAGCAGCCCGGTACTCCGGCCGGCACCCGCGAAAATGGCGGCTTTTGGTACGCGCTCAACGGTCCCCTTGTTCTTGGCGTCGCCACATTCGATCCCAAGGCCGCAGAGGGCCTTTTGCGCCGGATGACCTTCGACCACTATGCACGCACTTTCCCCGGATATTGGACGGGCCAATGGACAGCCTCCGACTCCCTTGACTCGTCGCTCGTCAAGACCAATGGGCTGTCAGAGAACATGGTCTGGTGCGCGCACGCCCATGCCTGGCCCCTTTACTGCTGGTTGCGCCTGCGGGCGCCCCAGGGTCAGAAGACCGGTGCAAGCGCCTGATTCCGTCCATGCAGAGGCTGACGATGGGAGGCATATCTCATTGAGCCGCGCGTGGGGCTCTAATCTGCAGACAACAATTCAGACAGCAGGATTATGCCTGATATTGCCCGTCGCTGACCTGCTCCATCCAATCGACGGTCTTGCCATCGAGCTTCTCCTGGATGGCGATGTGGGTCATCGCTGTCGTTGGCGCCGCGCCGTGCCAGTGCTTTTCACCCGGCGCAAACCAGATCACGTCTCCTGGGCGAATCTCCTCGATGGGACCGCCCCATCGTTGCGCCCGGCCGCAGCCGGAGGTGACGATCAGCGTCTGGCCGAGCGGATGCGTGTGCCATGCGGTACGCGCGCCGGGCTCGAAGGTGACGCTGGCGCCCACAATGCGTGCGGGATCGGGCGCGTCAAACAACATGTCGACGCGCACCGTGCCCGTGAAGTAATCCGCCGGTCCTTTGCCGGAAGGCGTGGAACCGATTCGTTTGATTTCCATTCTTGAATTCCTCTCTTGGTGTTTTCCGATCGGACTGTCCAATTGCCTGAATCGCGCGAAGCGGTGAGCAGGGACTATCTATAGCGCCTTGCCCATTTCATACGCCTGTTTCATGGCACGGCTGGTCAGGATGTCGCCGATCTCCCATGCCCCCGCGCCATACACGATGCCTTTTTCCTTCGCTCCCGGCAGACAGGAAGTAAATCCCCTGAAGCCCTCGATGGTTCGCTCCAGGGCTGCCTTGTTGCTGTCCGCCGCGGTCACGATGAAATAAAACTCCTTGTTGGCGATCTTCGTGTACCGTGCCACGGTCCGGTCGATCACGGTCTTCATCTGGGCGCACATGGTGTAGAAGTAGACCGGCGTCGCCATCACGATCACGTCGGCCGCCATCATGCTGTCGAGGATCTGCGCCATGTCGTCCTTCTGCGCGCATTTTCCGTTGCCCCGGCAGGCATAGCAGCCCGTGCAGACGTTAATTTTCTTTTCCGCCAACACCACTTTTTCAACTTGATGATTGGCTTCGGCTGCGCCTTCCATGAACCGGTCGCATAAGGCATTCGAGTTGCCCTTCTTTCTGGGACTCGATGAAAGAATCAGTACTTTCTTGCTCATTTCACTTTCTCCAACTGAGCGAGTTCGCGCTCGCTTTCCATCGTCCAGCGCCAACGCGGAGTTTCTTCCCTGTTGTGCTGAAATAAAGTGCATTTGTATCCCACCCTAAGCGCAAAAACAAAGATACGCCGAGGGTGGGACACCCAGTTCGTACAACAATAAGCGCTTAGAGACTTAGCGGCCTGTCATCTTCTCAATGGCCTCCGGGTAGCGGGCTCCTTGCACCTCGATCTTGGCCGCGGCGCTTTCAATCTCGCGCAGGTCGTCGGCCGTCAGTTCGAGCGCGGCCGCTCCGATGTTCTCTTCCAGGCGATGCAGCTTCGTCGTGCCAGGGATGGGAACGATCCACGGCTTCTGAGCCAGCAGCCAGGCCAGAGCAATCTGGGCAGGTGTCGCCTTCTTCTGCTCTGCGATCGTGGCCAGCAGATCGACGAGAGCCTGGTTCGCCTTCAAGGCTTCCGGGGTAAAACGCGGCAGCGTGCTGCGGAAGTCGTTGCTGGCGAAGGTGGTGTTCTCGTCCATCTTTCCCGTCAGGAAGCCCTTGCCCAGCGGGCTGTAGGGAACGAAGCCGATGCCCAGTTCCTCGAGAGTTGGCAGCACTTCCGCTTCCGGGCCACGGGTCCACAGCGAATACTCGCTCTGTACCGCTGTCACAGGCTGGACGGCGTGGGCGCGACGGATCGTCTTTGCGGCTGCTTCTGAGAGGCCGAAGTGCTTCACCTTGCCTTCCTGAATCAGCTCCTTCACAGCACCCGCTACGTCCTCGATGGGCACGTCCAGGTCTACCCGGTGCTGATAGAAGAGATCGATGGCATCGATCTTCAGACGCTTGAGCGAGTTCTCCGCAACCTGCTTGATGCGTTCCGGCCGGCTGTTGAGACCCTGCCAGCCGGGGCTTCCGTCGGGATTGAGATTAAACCCGAATTTGGTGGCGATGACCACCCGCCCCTGGAACGGGGAGAGGGCCTCGCCCAGAAGCTCTTCATTCGTGAACGGGCCGTAGACCTCCGCCGTGTCAAAGAAGGTGACGCCGCGTTCCACGGCCGCACGAAGAAGAGCGATCATTTCCTGCTTGTCTTTGGGCGCCCCGTAAGAGAAGCTCATGCCCATGCAGCCGAGCCCGAGGGCCGATACTTCAAGATTGCTCTTTCCCAATGTGCGCTTTTGCATTGTGTTTCTCCTTCTCTTTGCTGATTGTTGTGGGCGAAGCCATTGCGATGTCATCGGATTGGCGGCGCTCAGCGGCCGGTCATGGCCTCAAGGTTATCGGGGTAGCGAGCGCCTTGCACGGCGAATGTTGAAGTAACGCTGTCAATCTCCCGCAGATCGTCCGGGGTAAGTTCGAGGGCCGTTGCTCGGATGTTCTCGTCGAGGCGCTGCAGTTTGGTGGTGCCTGGGATGGGCACGATCCAGGGTTTCTGCGCCAGCAGCCAGGCCAGGGCAATCTGGGCAGTCGTCGCCTTCTTCCGCGCGGCGATAGCGCCAATCAGATCAATCAGAGCCCGATTCGCCTTGCGGGCCTCAGGAGCAAAGCGAGGGAAACCGCCGCGGTTGTCCTCCTGGTCGAACTGCGTGTTCTCGGTAATCGCCCCGGTAAGAAATCCCCTGCCTAGAGGGCTGTAGGGAACGAAGCCAATTCCGAGCTCTTCGAGCGTCGGCAGGATTTCCTCTTCCGGATGCCTCCACCAGAGCGAGTATTCACTTTGCAGCGCCGTCACCGGCTGAACGGCGTGTGCGCGGCGGATCGTCTGCGCTCCTGCTTCGGAGAGGCCGAAATGCTTTACTTTGCCTTGCTGAATAAGGTTCTTCACCGCGCCTGCGACGTCTTCGATCGGCACCTCCGGGTCAACGCGGTGCTGGTAGAGCAGATCGATCGTATCGACGCGGAGTCTCTTCAGCGAGGCCTCCACGGTCTGCCGGATGTACTCCGGCCGGCTGTTCAGCCCCGTTGGATGCGGATCTTTCTCGGACTCGAATTTGAATCCGAACTTGGTGGCGATCGCCACCTGGTCGCGGAGGGGAGCAAGGGCTTCACCCACGAGTTCTTCGTTTACAAATGGGCCGTAGACCTGGGCCGTGTCGAAGAGTGTAACGCCACGCTCGACCGCTCCGCGGATGACCGCGATCATCTCGTGCCTAGTCCCAGCCACTGGGCCGTGACCAGCGCTCATCCTCATGCAGCCGAGGCCGAGTGCGGAGACTTCAAGATCGCTCTTTCCAAGTTTGCGCTTTTGCATTGCGACTCTCTCCTTCACGAAAGAAAAGCAGCCAGCCGATCGCTAGCGGCCCGTCATTTTGAGCGCGGCTTCTGGCAGCCGAGCGCCCTTCAGAGTGATTTTTGACGTGGCTGTGTCAATCTGCTTGAGGTCGTCCCCGGTCAACTCGACGTTCACCGCACCGAGGTTTTCCTCCAACCGATGCAGCTTGGTGGTTCCTGGAATCGGTGCGATCCACGGCTTCTGCGCCAGCAAAGCGGGGCACGATGTTCCGGAAGTCGGTGGGATCGAACTTGGTGTTCTCATCGATCTTGCCGGTGAGGAAGCCTGCACCAAGAGGGCTAAACGGCACGAAGCCGATACCGAGATCATCCAGGGCAGGCAGAAGTTCGGCCTCCGGACCACGCCAGCAGAGCGAGTACTCGCTCTGCACCGCGGTGACCGGTTGGACCGCGTGCGCCCGGCGAATTGTCTGAACCCCCGCCTCCGACATCCCGAAGTGTTTGACCTTGCCCTCAGCAATCAACTCCTTGACCGCTCCTGCCACGTCCTCAATCGGCACGTCAGGATCGACACGGTGCTGATAGAAGAGATCGATGCAATCGGTCCGCAAACGCTTCAGGCAAGCATCGGCCACACGCTTGATGTGCTCGGGCCGGCTATTGGTCCCACCCCGGCGCTCGCCAGTCTCAAGATCGATATCGAATCCGAATTTTGTGGCAATCACCACTTTGTCGCGGATCGGCTGGAGCGCCTCGCCTACCAGTTCTTCGTTCGCGAAGGGGCCATAAGCTTCGGCCGTATCGAAATGGGTTACGCCAAGGTCATAGGCGGTACGAAGCAGCTTGATCATCTTGCCCTTGTCGGCTGGCGGACCATAGGCCGAGCTCATGCTCATGCAGCCGAGGCCGAGAGCAGAGACTTCCAGATCCTTACCTAACGTGCGCTTCTGCATTTGTATCTCCTATTCCCTCTTCAGGACTGTTTGGGTCCGAACCGCTTCAAATCAAATCCCGTGGCTACTGTTTGTCTTCTTCGAAGACTTTCTTTGCCACAGTGATTGCGGACATGGCGCTCGGCCATCCGGTGTAGAAAGCCATGTGGGTGATAAGTTCCACAATTTCTTCTTGCGTCAGGCCGTTCTTGATGCCTTCCTTCAGATGGAACGGAAGTTGTTCTGAAGCGCGCAGAGCGATCAAAGCCGTGATGGTAGCAAGACTGCGATCACGCTTGGAAAGCGCGCGTCTCTCCCACACATCCCCAAACAGGACATCGTCGGTCAGGCTCACAAGCTTGGGGGAGAAACTGCCAATGGCTTTTTCTGCACCGGTCGGATGGATTTTTTCTGTCATATCTTGCTCCTTTTGGTCTCAGGGCAGACCGACGGCGCGCTCCTGCCTCTTCAACTCGCCGAACGCGCCGCCAGCCCTGAAAAACACATGCCTGTTTACTCGGATTTGAGAGAAGCCATGTCGATGGAGAAGCGATATTTCACGTCGGACTTCACCATTCTCTCGTAGGCTTCGTTGATCTTCTGGATGGGGATGACCTCGACGTCGGCGGTGATGTTGTGCTGGCCGCAGAAGTCGAGCATCTCCTGGGTTTCGGCGATACCGCCGATGGGCGATCCAGAGAGGCTGCGGCGGCCCATGAT
Source organism: Occallatibacter sp. (assembly GCA_049515995.1). Classification (GTDB taxonomy): domain Bacteria; phylum Acidobacteriota; class Terriglobia; order Terriglobales; family Acidobacteriaceae; genus Telmatobacter. The sequence continues at coordinate 13,783 of JBEKTO010000062.1, forward strand.
CAGGCTGAAGGCCGAGACCGGGAGAGGCTTCTCCGGCGCGCCGACCAGAGTGATGTTGCCGTCGATGCCCAGCAGGTTGATGTAGGCGTTGATGTCATGATCGGCGGCGACGGCGTCGAGAATGAAGTCGAAGCTGCCGGCGTGCTTCTGCATCTCGTCGGCATTGCGGGAGAGGACGACTTCATCGGCTCCGAGGCGGAGCGCGTCTTCCTTCTTGCTGGGCGAGGTGGTGAAGACAACCACGTGGGCGCCGAGCGCATGAGCAAACTTCACGCCCATGTGGCCCAGTCCGCCAAGACCTGCGACGCCGACCTTCTTGCCCTTGGTAACGCCCCAGTGGCGCATGGGCGAATACGTCGTGATTCCGGCGCAGAGCAGGGGAGCGGCCCCGGCGAGATCAAGATTCGCGGGCACGTGGAGGACGAATCGCTGGTCGACGACGATGCTGTCGGAGTAGCCGCCATAGGTGACTCCTCCCAAATGCTTGTCGGGCAGGTTGTAGGTAAATGTCGCATTCCGGCAGAACTGTTCAAGTCCGGCCTGGCACGCGGGGCAGGTGCCGTCGGAGTCGACCAGACAGCCAACCGCGGCAAGATCGCCGGGGTTGAACTTGGAAACTGCGGAGCCAACCTTGGTGACGCGGCCGACGATCTCATGGCCGGGGACGCAGGGGTAGACGGTTGGCATTACGCCGCTCCACTCGTTGCGAACCTGGTGAAGATCGGAGTGGCAGACGCCGCAGAAGAGGATTTCGAACTGGACGTCGGTTTCAGTTGGATCGCGACGCACGATGGTGGCGGAAGCAAGCCGCGATGTCGCGCTCGCGGCCGAGTAAGCTTTGGCATTGTACATCAAGTCACCTCTTGGCCTTCCCGGCCGATGTGTGAGACGCAAGGCGAACAGTCTTGCATCGCACTCCGTCTCAGTCCAAAGAATAGGCTGGGGTGTTCTTTGAGCGGTATCACAATCCTTCCTGTTTCTTGCCTAATTCTCTAGACCCGCAGTTTTTTGTGCACACAAAAACAGATTCGGCGGTAGGCTTAACATGAAGGAGTCAAGCGGAATTCCCATGGCAAAACAGAAGGGTGCAAGCGGAGAATCCCGATCACAGGCGGTTGCGATGCGGGCCGAGTTGGCTCGCAAGATCGCTGCCCACATCCCTTCGGATGGCAAAGAGGCAACCGCCGTTCCGGGCTTGAGCCTCTATCGCAAAAGTGCTCCGACGGACTGCACTTCCGCGGCCTACGAGCCTGAGTTGATTGTCTTCGTTCAGGGAGAAAAGCGCATCAACGTTGGCGGGACAACGCTGATGTGCGACGAGTCCACATTCCTGTTGACCTCAATCGATATGCCGGTGGTCAGCCAGGTGACAAAAGCATCGAAGGAAGAACCGATCCTGGGATTGATGATCAAGCTCGAAATGCCGACCGTTCGCGAGATTCTCAGTCAGGAGGAGTTCCATGTGCCGGAAGCGGTTTCGGGCACGCGCGGCATGGCTGTCGGAGAAACCTCGGTCGAACTGCTGGACGCATGTTTCCGGTTGCTCGATCTTCTTGACGCACCGCAGGATATTCCATTTCTCAGCAATCTGATTCAGCGGGAAGTCATCTACCGCCTGCTGCGCGGACCGCAAGGCAAGCACCTCCGCGGCATCGCCACGCTGGGCGAACAAAGCAATCGGACAGCCAAGGCCGTCGCGTGGCTGAGAGATAACTACGCCAAGCCCTTGCGCGTGGAGGAACTTGCGTCGGTTGCGCAGATGGGCGTCTCCACGCTGCACCATCATTTCCGCTCTCTGACCGCGATGAGCCCACTGCAATACCAGAAACAGCTTCGCTTGCACACGGCGCGCGTGCGCATGTTCACCGACGGTCTGGATGCCGCGAGTGCAGCCTTCGAGGTCGGCTATGAAAGTCCAAGCCAGTTCAGCCGGGAGTACAGCCGGTTTTTCGGCCAGCCGCCCATGCGGGATATCAAATTGCGGAGGGGCGCCAGCGTTGCAACGGGCCTCGATTCACTGCAAGCGTAGCGATTGGAGCAAGCGCGGCGCAAGCAGCGACGCGTGCAATGTTGTGCATCGGAGGGCGCAGCAGTAGCGAGTCTGCGACAACGGCCGACCGGCCAGCACAGAGCCGCCCATTCTTAATATGGATTGGTCTTGGGTTGGCCAAACACAAAAGACCTCCCGAGCGACCATCGTCGGGTTGCCATTCTCCCAGACCCGCATGGGGCCGTCATCGCGCGATGGCGGCCCCATTTCATCGCAAGAGTGGCAGCGGCCGGTGTGCTTGTACCGGCGGCTTCAGCGGGTCAAACGGCCGCTCAACGTGAGGTCGATATCAACTTCTTTCGCCACCTTGAGGATGAAGATGCTGGGATCTTTGAGCCCCCACTTGACGTAGGGAACCGTGAAGCGGCCTTTCGCCGTCAGGTTGGCGCCGTCGATATGAATCTGCATGGGAAGCGTCAGGTCGTGCGGTGTGCCATGCAGCGTGAAGATGCCTGAGATCTCGATAGTGGAATCGCCCGCCGGTGCGATGGTTCCCCGATAGCTGCTGGGCACAAATGCCACTTCGGCAAAGCGCGCGGTTTCAAGAACGTCGCTGTTCATCTTCTTGTCGCGGCCCGGTTCGCCGCTGTTGCCGCTGGCGGCCGCGACGATCACCGAGCCGGAGATCTTCTGTGCTTCGGGGTCGAAGTCGATCGACCCGCTCTGCACGTGGAAAGTCCCCTGGACGTGATGCGTGTTGCCGCCCAGAGTGAAGCCGACCTGGCTTGCATCCGGATTGACGGTGAAGGTCTGATGCTGTGCGAACGCCGCAGGGGCAAGCGCGAGCGGAATGGTGAGGAAGAAGGCTTGTGCATGCATCTTCATGGTTCGTCTCCTGTGTGCGTGGGTGCTTATGGTTCTCGATCCGGCTGCGCGATGACTTGCGACAACCAAAGACCGATGGAGGCTATGTCTCTGCCGGACAAATACTCATGTCCCGGCATGTCGGTTCCGGGGATGCCGAATTTGGCGATCTGCGCAAGACGGATCATGCGCTGCTTCCGGGAATCCGAAGGCGAGAGATAAAGAAACGGTCCGACGGTGAGATCGGGAGGATACTTTTTGAAGTGCGCCTGCCAGCGCGTGCGCCCGCCGGCAGCGTGGCATGTTGCACAGTAACTTTGGAAAAGCCGCTCGCCCTGTTTGGCGTCGGCCCCGGCGACGGCCGCGGAGGAAGGCTGCCAGAGCTTTTCAGCATTCTGGTGTTCTTGAGTTCCGTCGCCGCGCAGGCTTTCGAGATAGGCTACAAGATCGTCGCCCCGTTCATCCTGGAAGAGAAAACCGTACGAAGGCATGATCGAAGCTCCGCTCACTTCAGGCGGATCGAAGAAGTGCGCCTTGAGCCACAACGGCGAACGGCGTCCGCCAACCTCCGCAAGGTCCGGGCCTTGCCGCCGGTTCCCGATCAGCGGCGGACGCTCGCGGCGGAGTTCTTCAATCGTCTCGACAGGGCCCCACATCAGCACATCGGGAGAATTGGGCCGCACATATTGGGAATGGCAGTGAATGCAGCCCTCGGAGATATACACCTGGCGCCCGCGCTCCACTTGAGCGAGTTGCGGCGAGGCATGGTCCGCGCGGAGAATCCGATCGAGAAAGAGCGCCGCGAGAATCACGAAGACCGTGAGCGCCAGTTCGCGAGTGCGCCGGCGAAAAGGCGCGAAGAACTGCGGCAACAAAACGGCCGCGCCGGCAGCGGCGACAAAGATGGGAGGCACATGGCCGAGATTCTGGCCCATGCCGATGCCCATCGCGGAGCCTGTCCAGCCTGCGATTGCGTAGATCCATCCTGCCATCCGGCCCCGCTCCGCGGCGGAAGCAGCGGGAGCCAGTAGCGATGGATACGCGACCAGCGCGACGGAGTAAAGCGAGACGCCGATGGGATAGAAGACCGAAGCGAGCAGGGCGCGGCCTGGATCGAGCAGCAGCAGGCAGGCCGCGCCGAGCGCGAGGAACGCGGCGATGAGCACCGGCGAAAGTCCCTTGTGCCGCAGCATCCACACGCTGACCAGGGCCGCGGCAAGATGGAGCAGGCCATTTGTCCAGAGATGAAGCGCGCCCTGCCAGGTTCCGGCCTTCAGCGATGGCGTGTTCTGGATGATGAAGAAAGCGGCCGAGTCGAGCCAGACCAGCGCGGTGAAACCGCCGAGCACGCGATAAAAAGAGACGGCCGGCCGGGGACGCAATTCCTGGAATTCCAGCGGCGCGGATGCGGGCAGAAGAGTGATACCGATTCCCACGAGACACAGAATGCCCGCCGACAGAGCCTGCGCTTCAGCCGAAGCGGTAAAGAAGGGCGGGAGATTGCAGACAAGATAGCCTGTGCCCGTTCCCGCGCCGACAGCAAGCAGCGGATGGTGGTCGCCAGTCCATCGGCGCAGATGCGTGACCAGGGTGACGGTGAGCAGCCCGAGGCTCGCGCCAATGAGAAACGATACGGCTGCCGCCGCGGCAAAACCGAGCGGAAGAAGCGCGAGGAACGCGGCGGCGCCGGATGCAGCGAGCCCGGCGCGAAGCCGCAGGCTTGCCGAGGGCCAAAGGCTCAGCCGCGGCGCGAGCAGGCTCAGCAGGATTCCGCCCGCGGCCATCGCCGCCATCACGGCCTTCAGATGCATGTCGGCCACGCCCAGGCTCGCCAGCCGCTTCAGAAATGCGAACTGGGCGAAGATGAGGAAGTAGACATAGGCGATGGCGACAAGGCACGCGCCTTGCCAGCCGGAACTGCCTTTTCTAGCGCGCCGCATCAGCCAGCCAGCCTTTGCGCAAGCCGATTGCCTGGATCAGAACACAGGCTCCATCGGCCGCGGCCACCGTCAGCCATCCGGCTTCGAGCGTGCTCACCAGAACCTGCCCGATCACAAAGATGGCGACGCTGGCGCGGATGAAGGCCGTGAGCAACCACACGATTTCCAGCTTTGTCCGGCCGCCGTTGCGAAAAACGAGGAAAGCGCCGTAGAGGCAGGAGAGACCAACGGCCAGCACAAAGGATCCGATGAACGAGAGGTACACAGACGCATCGGATGCCGCACGCAGGTGCATCAGCCGCAGCGTCAACGCCGGCACAACGATGAGCAGCGCGCCGGTCGAGGTATCGGAAACCCCGGTCAGCAATTGATAGCCAAGGAGTATTGGACGGTTCATGCGATTTTCTCCCGAGGAACTTCAGTGGAGACGGGAATCGGTTCGCGAAGCAGCGCCGACGCATCGGCGAGCCAGTCCAGCGAGGCAAGGAGCATCAGGATTCCGGTGATGAGGCGGAGAATATAGAGAGCGTTGCGCGCGATGCCCGGCGCGATGGTGAAGGCCGGGTCGAAGCCTTCGCGCCAGCCGGCCACGGTCATCAGCACCACATAGGCAATGACGCTGCCGTTCCACAGAAGGAACGACCGCATCCGGTTGAAGATCCATCCATCCTCGCCCAAAAGCTGCACCATGACGAAGACGATCAGGCTCGACGTAAAACCGGCCATGGCGACGAAGGAATGGCCCACGAGTCCGTCGGTGAATTTGAAGTGGTCGAGAACTCCGGGAAGAAAGAAGATCCAGCCGGTCACCACCAAGGCGACCCACCACCAGAGAAAAGCCAATCGCCAGAGGCGAGTGTTTCGGCGCCACTCGAAGGCCGCGTAATAAGCGGGCGTGAGCGGCAGCCACACGAGCAGGCTGCCCAGGCTGAGGAACTGCGCAGGACGGTGATGGCCGATATCGGCCCGGCCCAGCGCGGCGCAGAGGATAGACTCCGCGACCAGAACGATCCAGCCGCTGGCGACGATGCCGGATCTCCCCGGCTTGCGACGTGCAAGCCCGAAGGGGAGCATGAGCAGAACAGCCACGATGGCCAGAGAGGACTCCAACTGGCTTGCGCCCGTCGGACCGCCCGTATCGGGATTTACCGGAGGATAGGAGTTGGGGCTGGAGGCAATGTAGAGGACAAACGGGACAGCCAGCAGGACAACAAGACCGGCCAGCTTTGCCGCCCGCGCAGCCGCAGCGTTTTCCCCTTTGCTCCAGTTTGCCGCCAGAGCCAACAGCAGCAGCAGCCAAAGCGCCAGAAGCGCACAAGGAAATAAAACGCGCGCGTATCCACTCCAGTCGAGAAAGAGCTTGCCGCTGGAATGTCCTGAGAGCCAGGAGAAGACGCCCACGCCGAGCGCGGCGGACCACACCCACAGCACCGGCCGGCACCAGTTGGCAATTGGGCTGCGGTCCGCGCCGTAGATCCTGAAGAGAAAGGCCACCAGCGGAAGGCTGGTCCAGCCGTAAAGCTCCAGATTCATGTGCACCATCATCCAGCGGCCGTAGGTCCACTCGCCCAACAGCCGGTTGAGAGCGGGAATGAGCAGCAGAATCGCGATCAGAACGCCCACGGCGTTGGCAAAGACAAGCCAGAAGAGGCTATGCCATGCGGCGCAGGCGACGGCCTGCGGGTTTCGGCGCGGCGATTCCGTCTCATCCAGCGTGTGCATGTTCATGGATCTTTCCATCGTGCATCTCCACAAGGCGGTCGCAGCGCCCGGCAAGATTGCGATCGTGCGTGGCCATCAGCAGGGTTGCGCCTTCGGTGGCCACCAGGTCGAGCAAGAGATTGAAGACAACGTTGCGGGCTTGCTCATCGAGCGAGCCCGTCGGCTCGTCGGCAAGCAGGATCTTCGGCCTGTTCATCAGTGCGCGGCAGATCGCCGTGCGCTGGCGCTCTCCGCCGGAGAGTTTCTGGATGCGATGGTTGAGCCGATGACTCAGCCCGGTGCGCTCCGCGAGTTCCAGCAGACGCGCCTTTGCGATCCGGCGGTCGATTCCCGCGGCGACCGTGGGAATAAGACAGTTCTCCGCCAGAGTCAGATCGGGAATCAGGTTGTGAAGCTGAAAGACGAAACCAACTTCGTGGCGCAGAAGGCGCAGGAGATTGCGATGCCGGTTGACTGCGACGGCATTGACTGAAACCCGCCCGCGATCGGGCATATCGAGCCCGCCAAACAGGTGCAGCAGCGTGCTCTTGCCGCATCCCGAAGGTCCGCAGAGAGCCACCGTCTGGCCTTCGAAGACCTCGCAATCCACGCCCTTGAGAACCGCGACCGTCCCCTCGTCGTAGCTCTTCCACAGGTTTTCCGCGCGCAAGACGATGCGCGGGTTGTCTTGGTCTTCCAGTGCGGGTCTCATTCGAATCGAAGCGCCTCCACCGCGCGAATCCGCATGGCGTAGACGGCCGGATAGAGCGCGCCCGCGATCCCGGTAAGCAAGGCCAGCAGAAGCACCACCAGCATCAGGAGTGGATGAATCGTCGGGTCCACGTATCCGCCGAGAGCCGGAATCGCCTTCAACACGTAGAGGAAACAGCTTCCAATCAGCAGCCCCGCGATTGCTCCTGAAGCGGATACAACCGCCGACTCGCCGAAGATCACTCCTCCAATCTGCAGGTGAGAAAAGCCATTGACGCGGAGAATGGCGATCTCGCGAATCCGCGCGAACACCGACATGATCATCGTGTTCGCCACTCCCAGTCCGCCGAGCAGCAGTCCGCAACCGCCGACCGCCCAGGCAGTGGCCTTGAGAATCCTGAACTGCGAGTAAGAGCGCGTAAACTCCGCATCCTCCAGAGCGATCAGGTTCGGGTACCTGGCGCTGACCATCTTCTTGAAAGCGGCGGCATCGTCCTTGTTGCGCAGCTTGACCGTAATCACGGAAGAAGTTCCTTCTTTGTGGAAGAAGCTCTGTGCGGATGCGAGCGGCATGAAGACTCCGCCATCCTCAAAGCCGTTGGCCGTTTTCAGCACGCCGACGACGTGTAAAGTAGCATGGCCGATTTGAACGCGGCTGCCGAGGGATGCGGAGAGAAACTCCGCAGCGCGCGTGCCCAGCACAACGTCCTCCGCATCTTGCGCGAAGCTGCGGCGATCGCCCTGGAGCCAAACAGCCTTCTGAATGCGCGCATCTGCGGGCGTCACGCCAAAGCAGGTAATGATCGGGTGACCGGCGCTGGAGACGATCCCGAAGAGCACCGGATTCGCGCGCTCTACGGCCGGCCAGGAGGAAATCTGCCCGGCCGCCTCCGCGGGAACATTGCTGAAGAAGAGGTCGGAAACATCCCGCTCGAAGACGATCATCTCGCTGTCGCTGGAGAGAATGCTGGAGAACATGCCGATGGCGCCTTGCAGAATCGTCACCACAGTCAGCATTGCGGCGACGCTGAAGGCGATTCCGGCCACGCTGATCAGCGAGCGGATGCCATGCCTGCGCAGGTTGGTCACAATCAGCTTGAGGAAGATCACGGCGTGCCTCTCTCCTCCAGCGCGCAGGAGTTTCGTGTTACGCGCGCAAGCTCCTGCTGGAGTTCGCGGCGCAACCTTTCCAGGAACTCCAGTTCGGGCCGTGAGACAAGAAGACAGCGCAGCACGCCGTCTCCCAGATCGATGAAGCGCGTGAGGCGCTGCACGGCGCCGCGAATTCCAATGACCGCCGCGCTGTTTGGACGGCCGAGCAGGAGATCGCGGGCTGCTGTCTTTCCGGTTTGCGCCGCGTTCTCAAGCACATCCTTTAGGTCGTCCACGATCTGATAGCCGAGACCCCAGAAGATGGAGATCCGCTCGATCTGCTGGAGATCGCGGGCCGAGGCGCCGCCGAGCATGGCCGGCAATGCCAGGGTCAGCCGAATCAGCGAAACCGTTTTGCCCCGCGCAATGCGCTCGGTCGTCTGCCGGGTGTGAGGCAGCGCGGAGTAATGGAGATCGAGGCTCTGCCCGTTGAGCAGCCCCGCCACACCAAGACAATTCTCGATGAAGCTCAGCGCCTGTGCCTGCCTGGTCTGCGGACAACCGGCAACTGCGCGCCAAGCGAGCGCGTAAGCGCGATTGATCAAGGCAAGCGCGGCCAGGATGGCGCCTTCCTCGCCAAACACAAGATGAGTACACGGAGCGCCGCGCCGCTCCAATGCATTGTCCATGCACGGCAGGTCGTCGAAGAGAAGAGATGCAGTGTGGAAGTACTCGAGGGCAATGGCGAGTTCCTGGGCGTGGACGGGGTCCAGTCCGTATGCGGTCGCCATCTGAAAGACCAGCTTGGGGCGGACCAGGCTGCCGGGGTTGTCGAGCACATGACGAAGCGCGTCCTCGAAGTTCGGATCGAGAGCGGCGGGCAGCGGCAAAGAAGCGCTGAACGCATTCGCAAGAAAACTCGTGTCCAATTGATCCATCACATTCGCCGGCTGCACTTTGCCCCTCGCTATCGTTGAGATTCGGACGGTTTTCTCGTGCTGGAGCGGCGGGCCGCGCGACAACCGGGCCCTGCGGGTTTCAAATTACCTTTCAGACGAACTGATGCGTGTTTTGGAAAGCGCGGAATCGGGCATGTTTGCATGACGTTTCGTTCATCTTCCCAGGGGGTTCGTTGCACAACTGCTTTCATCAAGCCTGCGTCCAAGCATAGATACGAGAGATGACCGAAAGTGAACGCCCAGATGACAACTCGTTCATCTTGGTATAACTCGCGATTTTTTTAGAAATGGACGATAAAGCCGAAAAGAAGCTCTGTTAAAGAACAATGTAAATGCACTAATATCCCTTCATGCGCCTCCTGCTGGTGGAAGACGAGATCGATATCCAGAGTTTCCTGCGCCGTTCGCTTGAAGAAGCGGGATACGAGGTGGAAGCGGCGCCGGATGGAAAGACGGCCGAGCGGCTTGCCGTCGACAACCTGTTCGACATCCTGATTGTCGATCTTGGGCTGCCCGATCAGGACGGAATCACTTTGATCCTTCGCTTGCGTCAACTGGGTGTGCGGGCGCCCGTGTTGATTCTCTCTGCGCGCCGCTCGGTGGACGATCGTGTGCGAGGACTGGAGCAGGGCGGAGACGACTATCTCACCAAGCCTTTCGCGCTGGCTGAGTTGCTGGCGCGCCTGCGCAACCTGCTCAAGCGCAACAGCCCGGCGGCCAGCGAGGCAACGCGGCTACGCGTGTTGGACCTCGAGTTGGATCTCTTGCGGCGGGAGGCATCGCGCGGCGGACAGGTCCTGCAACTGACCCAGCAGGAATTCGTCCTCCTGGAATACCTGTGCAGGAATGCCGGGCGCGTGGTCACGCGTTCAATGATTCTGGACAAGGTCTGGGGCATGCGCATCCAGCCCGACACCAATGTGGTCGACGTGCATATCTACAGGCTGCGCGGCAAGGTCGACGGCATCGGGCAGCAGCCGCTGATTCGAACCATGCGAGGTGTGGGCTATGTCCTCAAGGACAGGTAGGCCGCGAATGCGCAGCGCCGCGTGGCGCATTTCGCTATGGGCGACCCTTGCCTTCGCCTGCGGAACCATGGTGGTGTTCGTGTTTCTTCAAAGCTTTGTCGCTGGCGACATTCAGCGCCGCACCGATGCGTGGCTGTCGGGCGAAGTGGAGGTGCTGGGCGATGTCGCCGAGCGGACGCCGAAGGACGCCCTCTATGACCGCGTCGTGGGAGAAGTGGCGGAACTGGCGGCCAGAGAGGTGCCCGACAAGCCGGCCTCGGAGAGCGGCTCCAGCGATTCGGTGTTCTTTCTTCAATCCGGCGGGGACGGTTCTCTCAAGCTGTGGGTCGGCGCGGGAAGCGGCGAGGATCACTTGCGGGCCATCAAGGCGGGCGGAGTTCCCTCGGACCATCCGGCCGACCTGCGTGTCCCCGGATTCGCAGTGCCCTTTCGCGTGGCTTCGATCCGCATCGGCGATGGCAGCCATATTTTTCTTGGCCTTTCAGAACGGGATGAGTTGCGGGTGCTCAAAAGCCTGCGCCTGCGCTTCCTGCTGCTATGGATGGCGATCGTTCTGCTGGGCTTCGGCATTGTCTTTCTTTCCACGCGGCGCATGTTGAGCCACGTTCGCGAGATCACCGAAGCCGCATCGAGAATCGGCCATTCCGATCTCAACGCGAGAGTACCCACCACCAGACGCAACGACGAAGTCAGCCACCTGGCCCTCACTCTCAATCGCATGCTCGACCGCATCGAGAGTTCCATGCACCAGTTGCATACCATCACGGATTCTCTGGCCCATGATCTGCGCAGTCCCCTGACGGCTATCCGCGGAAAGCTCGAAATGTCCTTGTCAACAGCCACGGATGGGGAGCAGACCGAGCCGATTGTCTCCGCCATCGACGAACTGGACCGGCTGACCGACTTTCTCAACAAGTCGCTGGATGTTGCCGAGGCCAAGGCGGATGCGCTCCGGCTTACGCGCAGCACGATCGACCTGGACGAGTTGCTCAGAGTCATGATCGATCTCTACGAACCATCCATGTCGGAGAGGGGATTGCATGTCGAGCTGTTCAGCGGCGGGCCGGTTGCAATCTTCGCCGATGCGGCGCTTGTTCACCGCATGGTCGCCAATCTCCTTGACAATGAGTTGAAGCACCTGCCCCCCGCCTGCACCCTCACGATCGAACTGCGGGGCAACGAGGATGCCGCATCGTTAATCCTCGAAGACGACGGTCCGGGATTCGATCCGGAGGTGTTGGAACATATCTTCGAGCGCCGGGTGAAGGGCCGGGATTCGAACGGGCACGGACTCGGACTGGCCTTTATCGATGCTGTCGCGCGCGCCCACCGCGGGACGGTTGCAGCTTCGAATCGCGAAAGCGGCGGGGCCCGGATTTCCGTTACCCTTCCGCTTGCTTCAGGGGAAACTGCTCACTTCTCGGTCCCGGCGAAATCCAGTTTGCGCTGATGCGAAGAGGCGGGCTGCGAATTGACCTTGCCCTCAGGATGTCTGCTCGAAGCGGCATACAGTACCGCTGGATTTGCGCAGGGTCAAGGCTACATCAGCGGCAGCGTCGTCGAGACCACCGATGGCGTGGCCGGGACCGGCGTTCCCGCAGGGCTGAATACGTCGGCGGAGCAGGGCCGGGCGCTGGCAATTTCATCTCTGGCGGTGAACTCGGGCGGCACACAGGTTACGTCAGTCGCGTGGGCAGCGTGGTCGCGCTCACCGCAACGGTGCAGACCGGCGGCTCGTCCGTGGCGGCGCTGTCCTAGCGATTCTCCCCGGATCGCTGGCCATCGGCTACGACTCGCTGACAGCCACCTAGATCCTGTTATTAACTTTGAGGAGCGGCACGCGTTGCCCGAATGCTCAAAACCCGCGTAAAATGCACTGTTCGCGAGATGTGGCACGGAATGCATTCACGGTTTCCCCTGAATCCCAGTTACTTTGCGAAGGCCAGGCCGGTTCCATTGAGTTTACGGGCGAAAAAGTTCATAACAGGCTCTAGACGCCGCGGTTGCCGGTGCGAGCTTTGAGCACGTTATTGATTTGCTCTTCGGTTGACAGGAGTATCAGTCCTGCATCACTCGATAGGGCGCGACTGCCTGGCGGCTCCCGCTGTTTCAGGAAAATACTTCCGCGGTGGCAAGCGGCGCCCCAAGCTGATCCTTGGCAGAGACGATCGCATCTTCAGCAGAGACGGGCCAGGTAATGCCCAGGGCCGGATCGTTCCATAAGATCGTTCGCTCCGACTTTGGCGAATAATATCGATCCACCTTATATAAGAATGTTGTGTCCGGTTCAAGGGCTACGAACCCGTGCGCAAAGCCCGCAGGAATGAGAAAGGCCTGCCCGTCTCCGGCTTTTAACTCGACGGAGACATGCTGGCCAAAAGTCAGCGAGGACTTTCTGATATCGACGGCGACATCTAAAACCGCGCCGCGGACGACTCGGACGAGCTTGGCTTGTGGCTCGACGATCTGGTAGTGGAGTCCGCGGAGCACGTTTTTTTGGGAGACAGAGAGATTATCCTGTTTCCAATCGAGATCGATGCCAACTTCAATCAAGGTTTTCCGGTTGTATATCTCCTGAAAGTATCCACGAGAGTCCCGGAAGACGGGCGATCGAAGGACGGTCACCCCTGGAATGCTAGTTTCGACACGCTGCACGCCTATTCTCCTCGCATCAATGATTAGTCTATATCTTCGCGCAAGATCGAAAGAAGATACTCGCCATAACCACTCTTGCGCAGCGGCTCCGCCAGCTTCGCCGTATCCTCTGCGGTGATGAACTTCATTCTATAAGCTATCTCTTCGGGACAAGCCACCTTCATCCCTTGACGCCGTTCGATCGTCTGAATGAACGCTCCGGCCTCGAGCAGGGAGTCGTGTGTTCCGGTATCCAGCCAGGCCACACCACGTCCCAGGGTCTTCACCACCAGATCGCCGCGCTGAAGGTAGTGCCGGTTGACATCCGTGATTTCGAGTTCCCCGCGGGCAGATGGCTTAATGGATTTTGCAATCTCCACGACATTGTTGTCGTAGAAATACAGTCCAGTGATAACGTATGGGGACTTAGGATTCAGGGGCTTCTCTTCGATGCTGATTGCGTGTCCAGAGCGGTCGAATTCCACCACGCCGTAGCGTTCGGGATCGCTCACGCGGTAGGCGAATACAGTGGCCCCGCTGCTGCTTGCGGCGGCCGACCGGAGTTTTTCTGTCATCGCGTATCCAAAGAAGATATTGTCGCCCAGCACCAATGCGCTTGGGCTATCGCCGAGGAACTGCTCGCCAATCAGAAAGGCCTGCGCCAAACCATCGGGACTGGGTTGCACGGCATACTCGATGTTCAGCCCCCAGCGACGGCCGTCCTTCAGCAATGAGGCGAAACGCGGCGTGTCCTCAGGCGTAGAAATTACCAGTACATCGCGAATCCCGGCGAGCATAAGAACACTCAACGGGTAATAAATCATTGGCTTGTCGTAGACTGGCAAGAGTTGCTTCGAAATCGACTCAGTAAGTGGATAGAGGCGAGTCCCAGACCCTCCCGCCAGAATGATTCCCTTTCGCGCCATTTACCGTCCCCTGTAGTTCTGTTGCAACCACTCTTGATAGGCTCCCGAACGAACTTCATTTACCCAGCCCATATTGGCCAGATACCATTCGACGGTCTTTCGGATGCCATCTTCAAAACGGGTCTGCGGCGCCCAGCCCAATTCCTGCTGAATCTTCCCGGCATCGATGGCATAACGGCGGTCATGCCCCGGCCGGTCCTTCACAAACGTGATGAGATCTCTGCGCGGGCCGATCGCGGCATCCGGTCGAAGTTCGTCGAGAATGTCGCAGATGGTTGTTACCACATCCAGATTCGTCTTCTCGTTCCACCCGCCGATGTTATAGGTCTCGCCAAGCCTTCCGTTGTGAAGAACAGTGCGGATGCCGGCGCAGTGATCGAGCACATAAAGCCAATCGCGAACGTTTTTCCCATCGCCATAGACAGGAAGCGGTTTTCCCTCGAGTGCGTTGAGGAGCACCAGAGGAATCAGTTTTTCGGGGAATTGAAAGGGCCCGTAGTTATTAGAACAGTTAGTGGTCAGAGTCGGAAATCCGTAGGTATGGTGGTAGGCGCGGACGAGATGATCCGATCCCGCTTTCGACGCGGCATAGGGACTGTTCGGAGCGTAAGGAGTGAACTCGGTGAAGGCTGGGTCCGCGGGCCCCAAAGAACCGTAGACTTCATCGGTTGAAACATGGAGAAACCGGAATTGTGCGCGCTGCGCTTCATCGAGCTCACTCCAGAACCGCTGTGCTTGCTGCAACAGATTCAGCGTACCCAGCACATTGGTCTGGACAAACTCTCCCGGATCGCAAATGGAGCGGTCGACATGACTTTCCGCGGCAAAGTGAACGATCGCCCGCGGCCGATGGTCTGCCAGAAGATCGCCGACGAGTTGCCGATCGCAGATATCGCCCTGGACGAAGGTGTGGCGCGGGTCATCGGTCAGGCTATCCAGGTTCCGCAAGTTTCCGGCATAAGTCAACTTATCGAGGTTGACAATCTGCCCCGGCTCGCTGCGAAACCAGTCCAAGACAAAATTCGACCCGATAAATCCCGCTCCGCCTGTAACAAGTATCTTGTCCGCCCGCTCCAAACTGTCCGCCTTTCGATCGATTGCCTGGCCGCCGCTCGCTCGCCAAGTCAGCTACGGCGCTCTTCCCGCGTTGTCACAGGACGATTGTTTCATGCCCGTCAACTCCGCGCGTCCTGCATCACCGCGTTGCGGCGATAGTTCCTGTCGCGGTTGTTTTTCCACATTGTTGAAGCTTACCCTTGGTTTATTGTGGCACCTTTATTCTACCTTGCTTCTGCCCGCCTCAGCTATCGTCGCGCGAGAACACCCGGTGTTGCTTCGCGCACTGCAGGAGGAATCGAAACCCCGCGAAGGTTGTCGCTGTGCTGGTATATTACACCGGGATGGCGGCCGCTTCGAGGCATTTGGAGGATGTGGCAGAGAGAGGATAGGCCAGCACGGCAGTCTGTTCGGGAATGCGGATGGCGGCCAGGTGAAATGAACTGGCCTGCCGTTTATCAGACCTCTCTCCCGCGCGAAAGCCTGAGGCCCCATGGGCGCGTCTGGCTTCCGGGGTCAGAGATCGTCCGCTGGATTGTCTTCAGAAATCCCAAAATGTGAATCTGAGTGGTCCTGTTCAGCGTCCCGCAGCTTCGTCAGGGTCTTCCGGTACCACCAGGCAGCCGCCAGACCGCCGGCAAACGCCGAAGCCGCCGCAACAACACCCAGTTTCAGCCAGCGAGACGGAGCCACCGCGGCTCGTTGTGAAGTTGGGAAACTTGCAGATTCCAAAGTGTTTTTCATATCTGAAAGGTCCTTCGCCCGGACTGCTTCTGGAATTCTGACTGATCGCCATTCAAAGATTGGATGCCCCGCGCAGCGAAACGATAGCGGGCCCATGAGTGAAAAATAATTTCGATTTTTGTATTTGACTTCAACCCAATCTATGCTATGGTGTATATATTCCAGTGATGAAGGCGGCAACACTTGCCGTATCGGAGCTGGAAGTAAGTTGCGTCACTGGCCTCCCGGCACGAACAGCTAGACCGTTCGTGCCGTCTTTTTTTGCCTGCAGACTGGGCCAATCACAGGGCACTTCACCATGCGCCCGCTGCGGTTCCGTTTCAACCTGCTTCCGGTTAGAATGCGAATTGGAGGGAGTCTCGCTATGAAAAACTGGACTAGCCGCCGCTGGGCTCTGGGTTTGGGTGTCTTTGTACTCACCGTGGCCAGCTATGCACAGTGGTCGAACCCGGCGGACGATATTCCCGCCTACCATTCCTCCGCCCCGCTCAAGGTGAGTGCGCTGCCTCCCATCCTGGCCGGCGCCCAGCTTACTGGCGAGAACTTCCGCTATCCCTGGCAGGTCCACGTTTATCAGCAGGCGGCCAAGATCGGGAACGTGCTCTACCAGTTGCCCTGCAACTGCCGTTGCGATCGCGCCCTCGGCCATACCAGCCTGCGCAGTTGCTACGAGAATACGCATAGCACCGAGTGCTCCACCTGCGCCAAAGAGGGCTTCTTCGCCTACCAGCAGACCAAGCTGGGCAAGACACCGGCACAGATCCGTGCCGCAATCGCCCGTCATGAGTACGAGAGCATCGATCTGGAGAAGCAGTAGCGATCCGCGGCGCAATCGGAATTGGCGTAGAATCGGAGTATGCAGCACGAGCCAGTTGGCCCGGCTCGCACCTGGGCACCTTTCCGGAATCTCGGGCAGGATGCCGGCATCATGGGGGCGTCACGGTTTCGACGGGATCGATTGCGGCTTAGGAGTCATGTCAGGGTGTGGGCACCTGTAATCGCCTGCAAAAACAAAGTTGCCAACGATAATCTGGCACTTGCAGCTTAATTAAATAAGCTGCCGTCTTCCACGGCTTTGCCTGCGGGCTGTGAGCGGACGTCATACAGTAGGCTGGCGGCTGCGGCTCGGTCCGTGTTGCAACCGTGAGATCATCGGACTAGTTTTCGGCGCATCTTGTCCGTTCTGAGTGCCGGAGGCGAAACCAAAAGGAACCGGGCAAAGCATGAACACTCCTGGCTGACAGCGATTTCGGACGCGGGTTCGACTCCCGCCGCCTCCACCAACACTAAGACTTTTATAATCATGCACATAGATAGATGGCTTGGACTTTTGTGCTAATTTCGTGCTAGTCTTCACGACAAATGAGCACGCCCTTAATCACTATCTTCGTTCGCCACGCCGCCGACTGTAAGCACGTCGACGATGAACTCTACCGTCGGTGCAACTGCCGTAAGCACCTCCGCTGGTTCCACAACGGGGTCCAGTACCGAAAAACCGCCGGGACTCGCTCCTGGGTTGGAGCTGAAAAAGCCAAGCGCGATCTAGAGGACCAGCTGTCCGGGCTCTCGCCCTCCCCTTCCCCAGAAAACAGCACCCAAACCATTGCCGAGGCCGTGTCGCTGTTTATTGCCGACAAGAAGGTTCAGGGGTTGACCCCTGACTTCATCAAGAAGTACACGCTCTGGCTCGGACGGCTGCGGACGTACTGCGAGGGACGAGGGGTCTTCGTCGTAAAAGGCATTACAAGGGAACTGGTCACCGAATTTTGTACGGACTGGCCCGAACTCTATCCGAGCACCTACACCCGCGCCAAACTCCGCGAGCGCTACAAAAGCTTTCTGAAATACTGCTACGAGGCTCAATGGCTGGAACGCGTTCCAGTCTGGCCGAAGATCAAAATCGAAGAACCCCCGACCATGCCGCTCACGGCAGACGAGTACAAGCGCCTGCTTGAAGCCATCCCGACTGTTGTACGCCGCCGCGACACGGCCATTTGGACTGTCCGCGTTCGCGCCTTGTTCCAGTTGATGCGCTGGTCGGGGCTGGCAATCATGGATGCTCTCACGCTCCGGCGAGATGAACTGATCCACGATGAAGCCACGGGGGTTTACCGCGTGATCACCCAGCGCACCAAGACTGGCACAGACGTCACAGTGCCGATTCCGCCTGATGTAGCCCAGGAGCTGCTCTCAGTCCAGAACGACAACAAGACCTACTTCTTCTGGTCAGGTGAGGGATCGAAAAAGAGCATCACCGGGAATTGGGGCAAGCGGTTTATCGTCCCGGCCTTCGAGGCCGCGCAGATTGAATGCGATGGTCACATGCGGAGCCACAGGCTCCGGGACACCTTCGCCGTGGACTTGCTTGAGAAAGGCATCCCTCTTGAGGAAGTGTCCAAGCTCCTCGGCCACGAATCGATTAGAACTACCGAGCGCCACTACGCGAAGTGGGTCAAGGGCAGGCAGGACCGGCTCGATGCGCTTGTAACGGGGACATGGGCTTAGCCGACAGTCTGATGCAGGTCTTGGTAGAGCTCTCAGACATTACAAATCAACCATGCGTTATCTGGCCCCGGAGCAGAGTGAGGCGCTCCGGGCAAAGGTGAACGCCGTTGCGTGGCATTGAACCCAGGTCAGAATGACAGAAGCCCCACCAGGAATAAACCTGATGGGGCTTTTTCATTGGGCGGCGCTTTGGATTTGACCGTATAACCCGTGGCAGGAGTATGCTTTACGCATCTTTCAGCGAAGGTAATTTATGGAATTCTCAGCGATTGACTTTGAAACGGCAAACACCGACATGTCCAAACTGCCGGTGCCAGCTCATACCACGAGGAATCAATTGATTATGAAATGGCATCTCAAATCTGCTCTTTTTGTTACAGCGATTGCTATTCCAATGGCCATCTCAGCCCAGCAGCCTCTGTATTCCGTGAAGCCGTTTAAGGTTCCGGACTCATACGACGAGAAACTACCGATTAGATACCCTGGTAATTCGTTGAAAGCCGTATTCGATGCCGATAGCTCCAAGATATTGTCATTCAAAAGCCAAGGTGAGTATGAAACTCAAGAGAAGTACCGTGAAAGGCTTGCGGCATTTGCACAACGCCCTATCCTTGGGCAGCTACATGAAGGATCAACGATGGCGTTTGTGTTGCCAAAGGTCACAACCAGATACGAGATTGATTCTCAAATGCTATTTATTAAGATTGGTTGTACGGCTTCCGCGTACAAGGATTCCGACCTTGATATTGACAACGTCGCTTTAACGCTCTTTAGCAGCGTCATTTCTACAAAGAAGATAGGAAAGACTCGAATGGGAATACAGTTTCACTACACAGAAGATACCGGTAGTGACTATTCGATACTTCTTCCGAAGTCTGACAAAGTCGATCCTGACAAGAATATTGTTATCGGGATCAAGATGGCGCCTGAAGAATCAAAACAGGCTAGAACAGACATAAGGGTACTTCTAGCAGGCAAGTTCAATAAGATCTCCATGGGGTCGGAGACTCACACAGCAAGTCTCGATGAACCTTATGAAGATACCAGTAGTGTCCGGTTAGAAGTCGAATAGAATCATTTGGTTATCGGAGAGGCTATTGTCGGTTCCGTCGAGTTTCTCGCCAAGGGCGCATAAAATGGGGGTTTTCTCGAAAACGG
>JBEKTO010000063.1:0-20244 GCA_049515995.1 Occallatibacter sp.
AAGCACAAAAACGTTGCCTACCGGCCGTTAAGCCGCCGCTTCAACAACAAGCTCCGGCTTCCGCCAATCCGAAGCCCCACTGTCACCATCCGCCAAGACCTTACTCAGACGCGCTCCTAGACCTCTGCCAGCGCGCCGTTGCGGCTTTCTCCCCCCGATCTCAAAGGCGGTCCGCGGGGAAGCTGCCGACCACTTCGCCTTCGCCTACGCTCCGGCCGGCCAGCACGATGGCATGGCTACCGATGCGCGCGCCAGGACCGATGACGGTGGGCACCAGAGTGACCTGATCGTAGTTCCCTGGCGAGTGGGTGTGGGAGTAGACGCGGGCAAAGGAGCCGATGACGACGCCCTTGCCGATTGTGATTCCGCCGCGGTCGTTCAACAGCGCCCGCTGACGGATGGTAACTCCGTCCTCGATGCTCAGGTTGTAGCCAAAGGTCAGGTCGACTCCGTGGTAGATTTTGACTCCCGACCCCATGTGGGCAAAGATGTGGCGGCCCAACATGCAGCGGAAACGCAGGCCCAGCCAGTGGTTGGTCCCCACGGGCGAGCGGTCGAACATCTGCCAGAACCAGAGCAGCGGCTTGCGCTGGTTATAGCGCACGCGGTCGGCGTCGGGGAAGTGCTCGGCTTCGAGGGTCACGTTCTCGGGGTCCAGCGAGAGGCTCACGACGTTGCCGGGCAGCTCGGAGGTGAGCGTCAGGTTGAGCTTGCCCCCGTGAGGCCGGCCCAGATAGAGCTGGTATAGCTGGTCGCGGACAATCTCGGCGCGGCGTTCTGGCGAGTGGTGCCGGCTAAACTCGTCATCCAGAAACTGAATCCAGCGGCGGTAGACCTCTTCCGCCTCGGGCGCGGGATGCGGGATGGTGTGCGGTGTAGATGTCATACGAATTGGACGATACACCAACCGGCCAGGGCGCATCGACTCGGGAAGAATCCGCATCGCGGGCCGCACAACAGGAACGCCCCGCTCAAGCAAGGTTTGGGCGGGGCGTTTGCGCAGGCTTTGCGCCGGGAAAGACCGCTTAGCGGCGGCCTTGAATTGTCTTCGGGGCTGCGCCGGACTTCTTGGCGGCTCGCCGGGCGGCGATGGCATGCATCTCCTTGCCGATGCTGGACTGATTGATGCCGATCTGGATGGCCAGGTTGATGATGTTGCCGGTGCCCCAGTAGAGCGCCAGTCCCGAAGCGTAGTGCCACAGCATGAAGCCAAACATCACCGGCATCATGAAGGCCATCATGCGGCGCTGGGCCGCGTCCATGCCCGGCGAAGGCGTGATGTACTGCGTGAGGAACATGGAGATGATGATGAGGATGGGCAGGATATGGAGCGGGTCCGGAGAAGAGAGGTCGGTGAGCCAGAACCAATGTGCCTGGCGCAGTTCCACTGCGTTCTGCAGCACGCGGAAGTAGGCGAAGAAAAGCGGCATCTGGATGAGCATGGGCAGACAGCCGCCGTACATGTTCACGCCCTCGGTCTTGTAGAGGGCCATCATCTCGGTGTTCATCTCGGCCCGCTTGGGGTCGTTTACCTTGAGATGGGCGTAGCGCTTCTTGAGGGCTTCCACCTTGGGCTGAATGCGCATCATCTTCAGCGAAGACTTCATCATCATGAACCGCGTGGGCAGCATGAGTAGGTTGAAGATAACGGTGAAGATGATGATGGACCAGCCCCAGTTGGGAACTACATGCTCGTAGTTGAAGCGCAGGGCGAGGTAGAGCGGCTTGGCAATGATGGTGAGCCAGCCGAATTGGATGAGCGGTTCCAGCGTCTGGCCGGTGGGTTTGCCGTCCGGGCCGGTAACACGGATGGAGGTGAGCACATCCATCGCCTTGGGGCCGGCATACAGGCGCAGGTGAGTGTTGCCGCTGGTGTCGCCCATGGCCATTCCAATGACATGTGCGGGCTTTTTCTGGCTGGTGGCGTCGCTCAGGTCGCCGGGCAGATCGATCGTGTTGTGCAGCGTCACCACCGTGGTGCGATCGAGCGAGTCAGGCAGAAATGCGGAGACGAAGTAGAGATCGCCGATCGCCGCGTAGGCATAAGGCTGGTCGAGCGTGGCGTTGTTGCTCACCTTGACGACGGACTGCGAGTCCTGCTTGCCATTCAGAGACCAGGCGAACTGCGCCTGCGTGGACGTGCGCGTCTGCGAACGGGTCAGCGACGATTTGAGGAACTCCTCCATGTCGCCCAGTCCGGCGGGCCAGGCAACCAGCGCCCGCACCGTCGCGCCGTCGCGCTTCACCTCGGCCTCGACGGTGAGCACGTAACTCGAGTCGAAGCGGATCGTCTTCACCACATCCAGGCCGTTGGCGGCGTAGTGGAAGGTAAGGGCGTTGGTCTCGGGAGCCAGCGCATGACCGGTGGCCGTGGGCTGTGCGCCTGATGCCGAAACCTGATAGAGCGCCGAATTCAACTGCGTGGTGAGCGCCGGCTCATAGGTGAAAAACGAGAGCGGGTACCCGAAGCTTGCCGCGGCTTGGGGCTGGACCATATCCAGCGGCTTGCCAGCTGAGTCGAAGTATTTTTTCAGAATCCAGTGCTTCACCTGCGCGCCGCGATTGGTGAAAACGATCTTGTACTGCTCGTTTTCGACCGTGGTCTCGGTTTCAAGCGCTGCGGCGACGATCGGGATGGACGCGGCAGACTGCTCGGAACCGGCAGCCAACTGCGGCTGGGCCTGCTGGCCAAAGGCTGCGGGCTGTCCCGGCTGCTGAGGCACCTGCGACTGGCTTTGCGCGGCGGGTGCGGGAGTGGTTGGCTTGGGCTTGAAGTACTGGAAGCCAAGGACGACGAGGAGCATCAGCAAGGTGAAAGCGATGGTGGAGCGCATATCGCCGCCGCTGCCGCTACCGCCGCCGGACCCCGGCGTCTGGAGATTAGGATTGCGAATTTCGGGCAAAGGATACTTCCTGTCGTTGAAAAAGGTCGGACCGTCAGGCCGCCGCTTCTCCTATGGTAATGGTTCGTGGGGCGAAATGGCTTGATTGTCGCGCCTGGTTGAGGTTGGGCGGGACACGGGCGGTACCTGGTCAAGCCCTCCGCGGGCAAATGGGTGGCAGCGCAGCAGTCTCCAGAACGCCAGCGCTACGCCGCGCAGAGGTCCGTGCGTGGCAATGGCCACGGCGGCATACTCCGAGCAGGTGGGCTGGTAGCGGCAGCCGCCCGCGCCGAGCGAATGCACCGCCGGTGAAAGCCAGCGGCGATAGAAGGCGAGAAGGGTGAGCAGAAGACGCGTCATAGTGCGGGCTTTGCCTGAACGGGATGCGGTACGGATGGCTGTGCGGACGACTTGGCCATGCTCGCCGCCATTTTGGCCGCTTCGGCTTTTGCCTGCTGAAGAATACGCACAATCTCCGTCTCAAGTTTCGTGAATTCGAGGGTCAGCACGATGCGGCGGGGATGGAGAATCAGGTCACAGCCCTGGGGCAGCAGCTCCGTGTGGCGGCGCAGGATGTCTCTCATGCGGCGCTTGATGCGGTTGCGCTCATGCGCCTTGCCCAGCACCTTGCTCACGGTGAGCCCGACGCGCGGGCCTGCCGGCAATTCGGCCGCGGGATGGGAGGGCAATTGCGCGGCCAGGAACCAGCTCATAGACGATGATTGTCGCTTGCGGCTGGTCGCATAGGCGCGCTGATAGTCGGCATGTTTGCACAGGCGCAAACATGCCAGCGACTGCAACCGCGGGCCGGAGGGACAATCTCCCTGATCCGGAGCAGACCTGGTAGGGATGCTCATGGCAGTGCCGGAGGAAATTCCAGCCGAAACGGTAATTGTGCGCAACGCATTCCGGCTCCAGAAAATGGCGGGGGCAGAACGGCGGGCGGGATTAGTCGCGGAATCCGGCGCTCACGGCTACGCGCTTGCGGCCGATGGCGCGGCGGCGGCTCAGAACGGCTGCGCCGCTCTTGGTCTTCATACGCGCGCGGAAGCCGTGTGTTTTCACGCGGTGGCGGCGATTGGGTTGAAATGTGCGCTTGGGCATAGAAGTGCGCTCCTGTTTCCTCTTGAGAATCTGCGCCTTTACGGCAAAACTCAAGTGTACCGCAGGTTGAGCCAGAAATCCAGCCGGAAGCGTTTCGGAGGGTAAAATCATAGCTCGATTGCCCACTGTCGCGGGACGCAGCAAAGCGCGAAAAACCGGCCTTTCACGAGGCCCCAGGCAGTGACTCTGGTAACTTTCGCGATGAGTTTCACCATCCCTGGTGCAACTCATTCCGGCGAGACCAAAGTTATGTGAAAGGGGCATTGCAACGACCCCAAAATGTGCTACCATCGGGACCGTTCAAGAAAGTTTCCCAGCGTCCCACGGATTCGGTTTCGTCCCGTGCCCCGAAGTTTATTTTTTCCGGGGCAGACCCGCGGCAACCAGGTAGTTGGCAATCGGCAGTCGGGAGAAAAGCAAAGGCTTTTCGCCACGAGAGAACCGTTGCCCAAACCTAGCGGATGAACCGGACGGGAAGTATAGATAGGCGACGCAGGCAAGGATTGGCTCCATGGCATTTGCAATTTCGCCGGCGACGGTTCTCAACCCCTGGCTACAGATTCTCGCGGCCCTGGAAAAGAAGGTCATACGCCAGTCTTTCGAGACCTGGCTCAAACCCACGCGGTATAGTCACGCCGCGGGACGCACGCTCTACGTGCGCGTGCCTTCGCCGGAGTTCCAGCACATTGGCGACAAGTACGGCGACCTTATTCAGGAAGCGATCGACTTGCAGGAGCTGGAGTTCGACGACGTGAGCTTCGTCACCGCCGAAGAGGACCCCTCGATTCCGCCGCAGCGCAAGGATGGCGGCTTTGCCCCGGTATCGGCTCACGCGCCCACGGCGCCCCATTCTGCTCCCGCGCCGCGCACGCCGGAGCAAGCACGCTTCGACTGGTCTACCGCGGCCCAGCTCAATCCCCGGTACACCTTCGACGCCTTCGTCATTGGCAACGGCAACCAGTTTGCCCGCGCCGCCGCATTGGCCGTGGCCGAGCGGCCCTCGCGCGCGTATAACCCGCTGTTCCTGTATGGCGGAGTGGGCATGGGCAAGACCCACCTGATGCACGCCATCGGCCACGAGGTGAAGCGCCGCCAGCCCTCCGCCAGCATCTGCTATGTCTCCGCGGAAAAATTCACTAACGAGATGATCACCTCGCTGCGCAACGACCGCATGACCAGTTTTCGCGATCGCTTCCGCACGGTGGATGTGCTGCTGATCGACGACATCCAGTTCATCGCCCAGAAGGAGCGCACCCAGGAAGAGTTCTTCCACACCTTTAATGCGCTGCACGAGAGCATGAAGCAGATCGTGATCGCTTCGGACCGGCCGCCCAAGGAATTGGCGGAGATCGAGGACCGGCTGCGTTCGCGCTTCGAATGGGGCCTGATCGCCGACATTCAGCCGCCCGATCTGGAAACCAAGGTGGCCATTTTGCAGAAGAAGGCCGAGAGTGAGCAGGTGCAATTGCCCACCGACGTGGCGCTCTTCGTGGCCTCCAACGTGCGCACCAACGTGCGCGAGCTGGAAGGCGCCATGACGCGCCTGATCGCCTGGTGCCAGATGAACCGCATGGAGATCACACTGGCTTCGACCCAGCAGTGCCTCAAGCAGTTCATCGACATGCAAGTGCGCAAGATCTCGATCGAGGCCATTCAGCGCGCCGTTGCCGAGCAGTTCGGCATGAGGGTGAGCGACCTGAAACAGAAGAACAACTCGCGCAATGTGGTGGTGCCGCGCCAGATCGCCATGTACCTGGCCAAGCAGATGACCGAGGCCAGCCTGCCTGAGATCGGCCGCCAGTTCGGCAACAAGCACCACACCACGGTGATGCACTCGATCGGCAAAATCGACGAGTTGCGCCGCACCGACAAGGACCTGCACCGCATGCTCAACAAGCTGCAGGACCTATTGAACGGATAGCCACCTGCGGTGGAGCTGACTGCTTTCGGCTGGCCCAGGTCTCGTTTTCGAAACCTGGGCCAGCACCGAATCTAATCCGTTTTGATGTCCCTAAAACTGTGTCAGGCTCAGCACATTTCCATCGGGATCGTGGAACCATGCGATGCGAGCGCCGCTGGGCGCCGTCCAGATGCCAAGCGGATCGCTGTCGTTGAGACCCGGATAGCGCATGAAGACGATGCCGGCCGCCGTGAGCCGCTCGACGGTGGCTTCAAGCGCTTTCACATGCCAGCCCAGCACGGTGAAAGGCGCCGGATGGTGCTTGGCCACCGTGGTCACGCGCAGCATGATTCCGTTGGCATCGAAGACCAGCGCAAACGGCAGCTCGTCGGAGACCAGGCGCAGGCCGAGGATCGACTCGTAAAAGCCTTTAGCCTTTGCCGGGTCCGTAGTGGGAACAAAGGCAACCAGTTTGCTGCCACCGAGAATCGTGTCCTTCGCCATGGCGGACCTCCCATGTCTACCGGCGGCTGAATCCTCTGGGCTTGAGCGGTGGCGCTACGGGCAGACTTGTCTTGCCCGCGGGATAGACCGCGAGGAAGCGGTCCTGGCCTTCGCCATTGCTGGCCGTCTCAACGCCTTCGATCCCGCGAAACGCCATATGCAATAGACGGCGCTCGCGGCTGTTCATGGGCGGGAAGGCGTAGGGAATGCCGGACTTGAGTACCTTTTCCGCAGCCGTCTCGGCGGTCATGCGCAGTTCCTGGGCGCGCAGTGCCTTGAAGTTGCCGGCGTCAAAGCTGATCAGGTCGCCCTCGCGCTGGTCCAGGCGAAGGATTTGCGCGGCGATGGTCTCAAGGGCGAGCAGCAGCTCGCCGTTGTGCTGGGTGACCAGCGGCACGTCGGGCCCGCCCAGTTCTACACAGAGGGCGGGAGCCTGCCCTTCGGGGTCGGGCGCGCCGTCGCCGGCGGTGATGCGGTACTTGAGGCGCATTCCACCCAGCTTGTTCAGGGTGGCGAGGAATCCAGCGATTTTTTGAGCGGCTTGTTGCAGATCGGCGATTGGCATAACGGATTAGTATCGCAGAGCGGGGTCGCCCTTGGGCGGAGAAATCGCGCGGAAGACGCCAGCCCTTCAACTTCGATCAGCACGCCCGCGCACAGCGCGCGTCAGAGGCCAGTATCCTTCGTGTTCCAGCCAACCTCAGGGTGCGTCAGCCTTTCCGCGCCTTGGGCTTCAGGTACTCCGGGCCGACCGGGTCGGTGACGGATTCCGCGATGATGCGGTCGATCTCGGCCAGGTCGCCGGCATCCAGCGTCCAGCCCAGCACGCCGGCAACGGCATCCAGTTGATCGGGGCGCTTGGCGCCCCACAAAGCCACCGAGACGCCGGGCCGGTCCAGCACCCAGCGCGCGGCCAACTCTAAGACCGACTTTCCGTAACGCTCTTTTGCCAGGGCTGCGAGCCGCTCGACGGCGGTCATGTACTGGCTGAAGCGCGGCTCCTGGAATTTGGGATCGAAGTTGCGGATGTCCCTAGGCGCGAAGTTCATGCCGCGATGGACCCGGCCGGCCAGCAGGCTGCGGCAGAGCGGGCTGTAGCAGAGAATGGCGACGCTGTTGGCCGCGCACTAGCTCCGGATCGACGGCCCATTCTTCCCTTCCACATCGATCTGGCGGTCGAAGAGATTGTAGGGCAGCTGGTCCGAGGCCAGAGGAGCCACGGAATGGAACTCCTGCATCTGCGCCACGCTGAAGTTGCTCACTCCCAGCGCGCGCACCTTGCCTTCGCACAGGAATCCGGCCAGCAGCCCGGCCACTTCGGCGATGGGCACCAACGGATCGGGCCAGTGAATCTGGTAGAGGTCGATATAGTCCGTGCCCAGACGGCGCAAGCTGTCTTCGAGCTCTTTACGCAGGTGCGACTCCCTCGAGTTCGCAAAAACGCCGAAGGCGTTCCACTCCAGACCCGCCTTGGTGGCGATGTAGAAGGCCTCGCGGCGGCCGTGGGCGCGGATCGCTTTGCCGACGATCTCTTCGGAGCGGCCGTGACCGTAGATGGGCGCGGTATCGATCAGGTTGATGCCGCGCTCGACGGCCGAGAGGCAGGTGGCGACGGCCGTCGCTTCGGGCACCGCGCCCCACTCCCGCCCGCCGATGCCCCAGGTGCCCAGGCCGATGCGCGAAACCTCAACGCCTGCAATCCTCGCCGTCTCCATGCACAACATCTTAAGCGGTTCCTCCGGCTGGAAATGCTACCTTGGGCAAAGAGGCATTTCAGTCGAAACAAACCTCATGCCACGGAGAAGCTCAGCTATCCGAGTTCATCGGCTCATTCAATTCCTGTTGCTTGGGACGGCCGCAGGCGCATCCCTGGCCCACGCGCAGGGCGGCCCGCCGTTTATCACCGACGATCCCGGCACGCCGGGCAATCGGCACTGGGAGATCAACCTGGGCTGGATCGGCAACCACAATCCCGGCCAGTCCTACTACCAGTTGCCCGACATCGACATGAACTACGGCTGGGGCGACCGCATCCAGCTCAAATACGAGTTGCCTCTGTCCGCAGCCACCGACCAGAACGACACCACGCGCGCCGGGCTGGGCGAGTCGCTGCTGGGCATCAAGTGGCGGCCCTACGAGCATCACCGCGCCGGCGAGCCAAAATCCGACGAAAACATGGATTTCTCGCTGGGCACTTATCCGCAGGTCTCCATCAACAACCCCACCAGCGCCGTGCGCCGCGGCATTGTCGAGAACGGTCCGCAGTATTACCTCCCCATGGAATTCACCGCCAAGCTGGGGCCCATCGGCTTCGACGGCGAGGTGGGCCGCTGGATCGGCAACCAGCTTGTTCCCAGCCGCTGGGGGCGCGGGCTGATCGCCGGCCACGAGTTCAATGATCGCCTGGAGCTTTACGGCGAGATCTACGATCTGCAGGACGCCAACCGCATCGGCAGCGTGCCCAAGCAACGTGCGCTTACGCTGGATATGGGCGGCCGGCAAACGCTGGACCGCGCCGGGCACGTGCGCCTGCTCTTCATGGGCGGCCGCGGCATCCAGGCCGTCACGCGCCAGAACAGCGAACCCAACTGGATCGCCTACCTGGGCGTTCAGTTCCTGCTGGGGCCCAAAGACGCGGACTAGAAGTGACGATTGCCGTGCGGCCCGTCAAAGAGGCCGCAAAAACGAAGGCGCCGGAGACCTAGGATCTCCGGCGCCTCAATATTGATGAACTCGCAAGTTGCTTGGACCATGCATCGTCCCGTCCAGCTTTTCGATGAGGCTTCGAATCTCCTCGCTTCCCGCATCCTCCGGCGATACTGATGGTGAATCCTCGGGTTGCCCCGATTCTCCGCTCCTCCAGCGGTGCCGACGATGAGGCTTCGAGTCTCCTCGTCTCCTGCATCTCAAAGCTGTGCCGGCGATGGGTCTTCGAGTTTCCTCGAATCTCGCATCCTTCGGCGTCTCCGGCGATTGACTCTCCGGGTTTCCCCGAATCCTCGTTCCTCCAGTTACGCCTGCGATGAGTCTTCGGGTTTCCCCGAATCCTGCATCTTCCGGCTGTACCGAGGGATGAATCTCCGGGTCGCCCCGAATCTTCGCTCCTTCAGCTGCGCCCGCGGATGGCTCTTCGAGTTTCCTCGAATTTCACACCCTCCGACGCTCCCGGCGATGAAGTTCCGGGTTTCCCCGGCTCTTGCATCTTCCTGCGCCGCCAGCGATTAAATCTTCGGGTTTCCCCGCGTCCTCGCTCCTCTGGCTGCGCCGACAGATGGATTTCCGGGTTTCCCCGAATTTCGCATCCTCCGGATGTGCCGCTTTTGCGTCTTCGGGTTTCCCCGAATCCTGCATCTGCGGCTGGGTCGATGATGACTCCCCAATGCGACTCGAACTTTGCATCCTCTGGCTAGGCCGCGGATGAATCTTCGTGTCGAACCGGGTCTTGCACATTCCCGCCTGACTCTGGATGCTTCCTCAATCTCATTTCGGCCTTCCATCTGCCGGACTAGCCGACCTATGTACCGCCGAGTTCAATCGCCTTTTGCATCGTCCTGCCAGGCTGGAACTGCGTTTCCAATTCCCTACAGGGTCACCAGTTGGAAAGGAGTGTGCCTCTGTTCAATCTGTGGAAGCAAGTGCAAAAAACGGATTAATTTGTGGATATCACCATTTCTGGTGCATAAATCGAAACAGTGTGAGCAATTTGAACCAGCTTCAGTGCAGAACGGGCACAAGTTAAGGCGCGCGACTGGCAGTTCACAGCTTCACAGTTTCGTCTATTGACAAAAAAAGGAGGGGGAGGGGGCTGCCCGGGGGTACGGGTACGGACCGGGCACATTCTTGACCGATTGGCCCCTGGGACATTCCCTGCCGCAGCGCTGCCCCTCTCTCAGGGGCCAAACCTGCCTTCATCCTGCGCCCATGAGACTCCAGCCAGAACCATTGTGCGCCAACGATGGGATATTTTCTTCAAATCGAACCGGAAGAGAGCTCGCCAGCTCTCGCCGGATTGCTGGGTTGTTTTGGAGCGACGGACATGGGGATTCCTGCTCTCCCATATAGGACAGTGTCCGCTTTGTCAGCGCACTTTTTGGCCCTTGGTCGAGAAGAAGAGGCACACAAGAGCGTCAGCGTGGCGAGGGCGGTATCCTTAGCGGCGCGCCAGGAGCAGCATTAGCGCGAAGAGGACCATCGGCACCAGGACCAGGCCCGCGTAGAGCAGCAGCTTGCGCCCGCCGGGCAGCCAGCGGCCGCGCAGCGCGGGATGCCGCACGCCATCTTCCACGCCTACCTGCTCCTGATGCTCCAGTTCCCAGGCCATTTCGCTGGCCGTAGCATAGCGGTGGCGCGGGTCGCGCTCCAGCGCGCGGAAAAGAATCTCCTGCAACTGGGGCGAGATCGCCGGGTTCAGCTTGCGCGCCGGTCTGGGGTCGTTCTGTACCCGCTCGTTCATCACCGCCAGGGGATTGGGTCCGCTGAAGGGCGTCTGGCCGGTCAGCATCTCATAGAGCATGACGCCCAGCGCGTAGATATCGCTGCGCTGGTCGCCGCGCTGGCCCTTTACCTGCTCGGGAGAGATATAGTCCGGCGTGCCGAGGATCGGCGAGGGACCGGCAAAGGTGAGCCGCCGCGCATCTTCCTTCATGGCGATGCCGAAATCGATGAGCTTGATGCGGTCCTCGGCGTCGACCATGATGTTCTCCGGCTTCAGGTCGCGATGGACCACGCCGTGCTTGTGCATGTAATCGAGGGCATCGCAAATCCCCAGAGTGATCGCAACCGCGCGCTCGATGGGCAGCTTGCGCTCCTGGTTGAGGATCGAGCGCAGCAGACGGCCGTCCACCCACTCGATGACCATATACATCCGGCTGCGCTCTTCGCCGTCGTAGGTCTTCACCACGCCGGGGTGGTCCAGCTCCTGGCCGATCTCCTGCTCCCGCTTGAAGCGCTCGACCAGCACCGGGTCGGTCTCCATTTCTGCATGGGGAACCTTGATGGCCACCTGGTGGCCGCCGCTCAGGTCGGTGGCCTTGAACAGCGTCGACATACCGCTGCGGGCGACCGTCGCATCGAGGCGGTAGTGGTCGAGTATATCTCCGGCTTCCAGTACGGACATGAGTGTGACCAGCATAACAATTCAAGTCTTTCATGCAAATCGTAAGAAAATCCTCAGGGAAACAGAAAGAAAGACCAAAGGCGCTGATCTGGGAGGGCTAGCGCGCTGCCCGGTTGCGGGTTCGGCCATCGATGAGGCACACTGGAGGCCCCCGGCATTTGAGACGGCTCTCCGCACCGGGCATTTTGCGTTTGGATTTGGACATGTTCCGTTTTTATCGATTTCTGGCGGCCTGTTTGTTGACCGCCGGGACAGTATCGCCGGGCACCGTTCACGCTCTTGCAGCCAGGGTCCATCCCTCCCAGTTGGAGCCTCAGCAAGAGACAGGCTTTCTGAATCGCACGATCGAGCTGCACGGGGCCACCTATCGCTTTCAGGTTTACCTGCCCGAAGAGTGGCGGCGGGACGACCACAAGCAATGGCCCGTCATTCTGTTCCTGCACGGGCGCGGCGAGCGCGGTTCCGAAGGCATGTGGCAGACGCAGATCGGTCTTCCCGAGGCGGTGCGCGATCACCCCGAGCGCTGGCCGTTTGTGATCGTGATGCCGCAGTGCCCGATGGCCTACTACTGGACCGACCACGAAATGCTTGCCATGGCCATGGCCGCGCTCGACCGGGAGACGGCTGAATTCCACGGCGACCCGGAGCGCACCTATCTGACCGGGCTCTCGATGGGTGGATACGGCTCCTGGGAACTGGCTCGCCTCTATCCCCGGCGTTGGGCGGCGGTGACCATTGCCGCCAGCGGGATCTTCTGGAGCTATGCCCCGGAGCGTTGGCAAGAGGCTTCGACCCTGCCAGCCGAGTACGCCCGCGCGCTGGGCCGCACGCCGGTGTGGCTTTTCCACGGTAGCGACGACAACGTGGTGACGCCGCGCCAGAGCGAACTGATGTTCGAAGCCTTCAAGGCCGCCGGCGGCCACGTGAAACTGTGGATCTACCAGGGATTGAAGCACGACTGCTGGACCCGCGCCTATGACGAGCCTGAGCTGCCGCGCTGGCTGCTGGCGCACCGTGCCGCGGCACGGCCGGAAGTGCAGCCCTGGGCGGAGCGGGTGCTAATTTCATTCCATCCGCCCGCCATCAAGCTGGCGCCAGCGCTGCTCGACACTCTGGCCGGAGAGTACCGTGAGCGGAACGGGCACCCGATGGTTACCGTCTTCCGTCAGGGAGACCAGCTCTACGAGAAAAACCAGCAGGGCGAGATCGCAGAACTGGCCGCGGAATCTCCGGGTGTGTTCTTTTATCCCAACGGCTCCAGCACGACCCGGCTCATCTTCGAGCGCGATCCGCAGGGCCGCGTCGTGTCCCTCGTCGTGCGCGACGACCGGCACGAAGAACGAATGGAAAGGCAGATTTCAACTTCCAGCCGTTAGGTCTCTGACCGCGTGATTTCGTGCTTTGAGTTCCCAAAATCGGCACCTGGGATACCCATAGTTGGTACAACAACAAGCGGTCAGAGACCTCGCGAGCAGGCTGGCGGCGAAAAAAACATCGCGCACGCAGATGGAACGCGGCCCGACCCGGCTGCGTAGTAATCTCAGACAGTTGAAGGCGGAGGAGGCGGCGATGTATTGCAGCGGATGTGGTCAGGCTTTAGTTCCAGGACAAGGGATCTGTCCCCAGTGCGGCCGTCCGGCCGTGGCGCCGGTTCCTCCTGTGCCCGGCATGGTGTTTCAACTGGCAAACTACACGGCCAAGGTGAAGGCGCTGAGCGTTGTCTGGTTCATCTACGCGGCATTTTCCCTGCTGACGGGAATTGCCGGGCTGGCCTTTGCGAACGCATTTCTCTCCGGGCACTTCGGTCCCTGGATGCACGGCCCGTGGGCGAGCGGTTCCCTCCCACCGGAGTGGCTTGGGCCGGCTGTGATGCATTTTGCCTGGCTGATTCTCGTTGCTCGTGTCGGGCTAGCGCTGGTGGCCGCCTGGGGACTGATGGAACGCGCGCAATGGGGACGGATCGTGGCCATTGTGGCGGCGTTTCTGATCCTCCTGAAGTTCCCGTTCGGGACCGCCCTGGGAATCTGGACCCTGGTGGTGCTGATGGGCTACCGGAACACGACGCTCTACGAGCAGTTGTAGACAGGCCGGGTTGCTTGGCTCAGCCTGTGCAGGTCACTTGCCCTCGGCGTGAGCGGATGCGCCGCTGGCTGTCGGCGGCGGTTCCACAGGCGAAGCCTTGCGCGCCACGAAAACCGCCGCAAGGTTGTCTTCAAAGACAAGCTCGAAGCGTGGGTCCATGCGCAGCACCTGCGTGAGAGGCTCTTTGACCGGCCCGATCACCAGGTTCGCCTTGCGGAGATTGGGATCGGAGGCCCAGTCCGGCATCGCGTACCAGGTGGCCACGGAACGGTCGATCAACGCATCGCCGTAGACATTCTGGCGTTCATCGATGCTGACCGGCAGGCGCAGATCCCAGATCAAATAGCCGCCCCAGTTGTAGTCGTTGAAGAGCGGCCCGCCGAGGCCTTTCTCTTTCACCTCCTGCACCGCGCGGACGGGCATGACCTGAGCCAGTTGGGCGCGCAGATGGACGTTGTCCACCTGTTGGGCGCGAACGCCGAGGAATACAACCAGGCCGCCAAGAAGCGCGACGAACGGCGCGGCGGACGCCTTGAGCAGCAGCCGGTTCTTCTGGTCGCCGGCTAGCCCGGACGCCAGAATCGCGCTGGCGGCGACCATCATCACCCAAACATCCCGCACCGACCGAAAAGAGACGAGAACGGCAAAAGCCAGCAATGCGGTCTCAAATAATGCGAAACGGCGGGCTCTGGCCAGCACTGCGGCGGCTGCCATGGCGAATAGGAGCACGCCGAAATCGGCCAGGTTGCGAAACGGTATCGCCCCCAATTCCGACACCTTGCTGAGAACGCCAGACTGCGAGGCCAAGCCGAATGCGACCTTGTAGATGCTCCAGCCATAGGGATTGGCCAGCGTCGCCAGAAGGCAGGCGGCGGAGACGCCAATCAGCCACGCGAGACGCAGCTGTGTCTGGATTCCGGTCCACCAGCGAGCCAGGACAGCCTCAGCCAGGGCGATGGCCAGCAAGACCAGACCGTCGATGAACTGGATATGCAGATTGGCCCACAAGGCAAAGATGACCGGCAGCCACAATAACTCCCGCATCTTGCCGGTTTTCCTGGCTTGCATCAGGAAATCGAGTTCCAGCGCGAAAAACAGAATGGTGAACCACCAGGAGCGCGGCGTATAGAGGCGGCTCAAGCAGAAGCTGGCGGCGAAAGTCAGCAGCACCGCGATGGAAAAATCCGCTTGCAGACGCCGGATCAGGCGATGCAGAACCACCGTGACGCCCACCACCATTCCCGTGGAGTAGGCCACTAGGCCGGCGAGGCCCAGGCGCTGAAAGAACTGCAAGACCAGTAGATCGAAGAGCCAACTGTAAGCAGCCCAAGGCTTTCCCGCACCAAAACTGGAGAAGGGATCTGTCTGTGGTATGGCGCGATGTTCGAGAATCCACTGCCCGGTGCGCATGTGCCACCAGACATCCGCGTCGGTGACGTTCGCGGTGTGCAGGCACATGAGCGCCGGAACGGAGAATAGGGCCGCAAGCACCAGCACCTGAGCCCGTTGAAGACTTCGCGAAGCTTGCAATGCGGCCGGGCTGTTTTCCATCGCTGAGAACGGCGCGGAATTCTCGTTTGAGGCGGCAACTGGCGTAGACTCAGAG
The DNA here is from genome assembly GCA_049515995.1 of Occallatibacter sp. GTDB lineage: Bacteria > Acidobacteriota > Terriglobia > Terriglobales > Acidobacteriaceae > Telmatobacter. The sequence goes on from JBEKTO010000063.1 coordinate 15,195, forward strand.
GATTTCATGATCGTAGAGATACTAGCAGGAAAGGATTTATCCGAATGCGTAGGCCGTTTTGACGTGAGAAGAGGCGATGCTTCCCACGTGCAATTCAATTACAATCGGCACCATGAGCTTCCCTGAAACGCGGATGCGCCGGCTCAGGCGCAGCGAATCTCTGCGGGCGCTGGTGCGCGAAACCGTCCTTGAACCCGGCGACCTGATCTATCCCATGTTTCTCTGCCCCGGCGAGGGTATACGCCGCGCGGTCGGCTCTATGCCCGGCGTCTTCAACCTTTCGGTCGACGAGGCGGTGCGCGAGGCCGAAGAAGCCGCACGCCTGGGTCTGGGCGGACTGCTGCTCTTTGGCCTGCCCGAAACCAAGGACGAACAGGGCTCCGGCGCCTGGGACGAGAATGGCATTGTGCAACTGGGCCTGCGCGCGCTCAAGCAGTCTGAGGCCGCCAAAAAGCTGGTTCTCATCGCCGACGTCTGCCTGTGCGAATACACCAGCCACGGCCATTGCGGCATGATTGTGGAAGGCCGCGACGGCTGGACGGTGGACAACGACTCCTCCCTGGACCTGCTGGCCCGCACCGCCGTCAGCGCAGCCAAAGCCGGAGCTGACGTGGTGGCTCCCAGCGATATGATGGACGGCCGCGTAGCCGCTATCCGCCACGCCCTGGACGACGAGAACTGCGCCGATACGCCGATTCTCAGCTACGCCTCAAAATTCGCCTCGGCCTTTTATGGACCCTTCCGCGAGGCGGCCGACTCAGCGCCGCAATTTGGCGACCGCAAGACCTATCAGATGGACGGCGCCAACCTGCGCGAGGCCCTGCGCGAAATCGACCTGGACCTGGAAGAAGGCGCGGACATGATCCTGATGAAGCCGGCCATGCCTTATCTGGACGTAGTGCGGGCGGCGCGGGAGCGGGTGGACGTGCCCATCGGCGCGTACCAGGTCTCGGGCGAGTACTCAATGCTGCAAGCCGCCTTTGAGAAGGGCTGGCTGGACCGCGATCGCGTTATTCTGGAATCCCTGCTGGGCATCCGCCGCGCCGGCGCGGGTTTCATCGTCACCTACTTCGCCAAGGAAGCGGCCCGGCTGCTCGGCTAGTCAGAGCACATTCACTGTTCCTGCAATGCGTGCTATCCCACCCTGGCCGCAAGAATAAAGTCGCGGCGAGGGTGGGAAACCCGGCGTTTGCAGAGAGCGGTTCCGCAGGAAAAGCGGCAGCCCCCGATCACTCTCTCTACCGCTGAATGAAGGCAAGCAGGTCCGCGTTAACCTGGTTCTTGAGGGTCGAGCACAGGCCGTGCGGAGCACCCGGATAGATCTTCAGAGTGGCTCCCTTCACCAGCGCTGCGGAGAGCAGAGCTGAGTCGTTGATGGGCACGATCTGATCGTCGTCGCCATGGATAATCAGCGTGGGCACGTCGATCTTCTTCAGATCTTCGGTAAAGTCGGTCTCCGAGAAGGCCTTGATGCAGTCGAGGATGGCTTTGAATCCAGCCTGCATCCCCTGGAACCAGAACGAGTCCTTCAGGCCCTGCGAAACCGCCGAACCGGGACGGTTTGCGCCATAGAACGGTTCCGTCAGATCTTTGAAGAACTGCGAGCGGTCGGCCAGAACGCCGGCACGGATTCCATCGAAGACCTCGATCGGCAAACCACCGGGATTGGCTTCGGTCTTCAGCATCAGCGGCGGCACCGCGCCGATCAGCACCGCCTTGGCAACCCTCTTTGTACCGTAGCGGCCAATATAGCGAGTTACCTCGCCACCGCCGGTCGAGTGGCCTACGTGAACCGCCTGTTTCAGGTCGAGCGCTTCGGCCAGGGCCGCCAGATCGTCGGCATAGGTGTCCATATCGTTGCCACCCCAGGGCTGGCTCGATCGGCCATGACCGCGGCGATCGTGCGCAATTGTGCGATATCCGTGAGAGGCCAGAAACACCATCTGGTCTTCAAAGGCGTCTGCATTCAGCGGCCAGCCGTGACTGAAGACCACGGGCTGACCCGCGCCCCAGTCCTTGTAATAGATCTGCGTGCCATCTTTGGTCGTGATCGTAGGCATTAAAGAACCTCCTCCTTTCAGGTTGGGGAACGTTTGTTCGTTGGGGTTGGGGACGATCGAGGGACTCGGTCTCGATTTGCGCTGAAACCGCGGCCGCTCGTCCGACCGGAGCCTTTTTAATCCTGTTGTTTGGATGCCCGGCCGGCTCACAAGATACAACAGCAAGCGACCCATGCGCTACCCGGAGCCGAGCAGATTCTTCTCTCCGGCGAGGACTCAAGCACCTCTGTCGCCGCACGAGCCATTTTGCGATACGGCGGTGGTGTGGTCTCCTAAAGATATCCTCCTATGCTGAAACGACTCGAAACCTACTTTGAATTCACCCGCCTGGGAACCAACTGGCGCACCGAGATTCTGGCCGGCGTCACCACCTTTCTGACCATGGCCTATATCGTGCTGGTCAATCCGGCGATTCTGTCGGCCACCGGGATGCCACTGGCCGCGGTGACCGCAGCTACCTGCCTGTCGGCGGCCTTCGGCTCCATCCTGATGGGCGTCGTGGCCCGCTATCCCATCGCGCTGGCGCCCGGAATGGGCCTGAATGCCTACTTCACCTACGCTGTTTGCCTCAAGATGCACATTCCCTGGCAGACGGCCCTGGGCGCGGTCTTCCTTTCCGGCGTCATCTTTCTGGCGCTCACCGCCTCCGGCATCCGGCAGATGATTCTGCACGCCATCCCCCACGAGCTTTACGCCGCGGTGGCCAGCGGAATCGGCCTGTTCATCGCCTTCATCGGCTTCCGCAATGCCGGCCTGGTGGTGGCCGACCCCAACACTCTTGTCACCCTCGGCAACATCCGCAATCCCACCACTGTGCTAACGCTCCTGGGCCTGCTGCTAATGGTGACCCTGCAAGTGAAAAAGATCCGCGGCTCCATCCTGATCGGCGTTCTCACCATCACCGGGATCGCTTGGGCGATGGGGCTGGCGCACTGGACGCCTACCGCCGGAGGCTTTCACTCCCTGGGCGCCACCGCCTTCCAACTCGATATTCGCGGCGCCCTCAACAAGGGATTGCTGGAGATTGTCTTCGTTTTCTTCTTTGTGGACCTGTTCGACAACTTGGGCACCCTGGTGGCCGTCACCAAACGGGCCGGGCTGATCTCCCCCGACCACACCATTCCCCGGCTCAACCGGATCCTGTTCACCGACGCCACGGCCACCGTCTTCGGCTCCCTGACCGGCACCTCGACGGTGACCAGCTACGTGGAATCCACGGCCGGCGTGGCCGCGGGAGGACGCTCCGGCGTAACAGCCATCGTCACCGGATTGCTCTTTCTGGGAGCCATCGGCGCGGCTCCCTTTGTCGGCATCGTGCCTGCGGCGGCCACCGCGCCGGCGCTCATCCTGGTGGGATCGCTGATGCTCTCCTCCATTGGCGAAATCCATTGGCACGACCCGCTGGTGGCCGTCCCCGCCTTCCTCACGCTGGTGCTCATCCCCTTCACTTCCTCGATCGCTAATGGGCTGGGCTTCGGCATCATCTCCTGGGCGGTGCTTCGCCTGGCTGCTGGCAAGTTTCGCCGCCAGGACTGGCTACTCTATGTGCTGGCCGCTCTCTTTCTGGCCCGCTTTGTTTATCTGGGGGCGAGCTAGTACTTGTGTCATAAGCGTAAAGAAACGCAGAAGGGGCAGCGGCAAAGTTTACGGAGCAGGGATCGGGCGAGGAGGATGCGCAAGGAGGCGATGGAGTGTGGGTTGTGCCACTCAGGCCGGCTGCGAGCCGCAGGGGTGGAGGTCGGGCGGCAGTTGGGGAACTGATAGTCGAAGATGACCGCTGCGGGCCGAGGGGAAAACGGCTCCGCTCCGCCACCAGGAAGCCATAGGCGGCGATCGAGAGGGTCGTGTGGTGGTGAAAGCCGCGCCAGCCGCGGCCTTCGAAATGGCTCAGGCCAAGTTTCTGCTTCAGTTCCTGGTCATCGCGTTCGGTGATCCAGCGTTGTTTTCCGAGCGCGACCAGCTTGTGCAAAGAAATGCTTTCCGCCAGGTTCGACATCCAGTATTTGCGCGGTTCGGCTTCCCAGCAGGGCCATTCGATCAGCAGCCATTCCTGTTCTCGCGGCTGGTCGAGCTTGTGATCCCGATGTGCGGGGCGGATGCGCACGCGGGCAACGCGGGAGCGCAAGGGGCGGCGTGTGCCTTCCCGCCAAGTGACGGTTTTCCAGGCTTTGGCCGGCAACCCCAGGGCCAGTTGTTTGGCCGATAGTGGCGCATAATCTGGATTGCGGCGCAGGCGGCGTGGCTGACCGAAGCGTCCCAGGGGCATGGAAAAGTGGAAAGCAAAGAGCGCTTCCCACTCTTCCATGTTTCCGACTGCTGCGACGGGTCATATCCTTTAGATTCTCGGCAGAGTTCCAAGCGCAAGAGGATTCCCGACATTCTGGCGGTATCGGAGATGCAGGCAATCGTGGCGGAGTTAGAAATGCGGGAGCGTGTGTTGCTGTTTCTGGACATGGCGACCGGCCTGCGCCGCGGCGAGCTGACCGGCATCCAGTGGGGCGACATCGAATTTGAGAACCTGCTGATCGATGTGTGCCGCTCCGTCGTGGATCAGGTGGTGGGCCGCTGCAAGAACGAAGCCTCGCAGAAGCCCGTGCAGCTCGATGAGTACACGGCGCGGGACCTCGTGGCCTAGCACCAGGAGACTCCCTACCGGAATCCCGAGGACTGGGTCTTCGCTTCGAACAGCAGTCGTGCCGGGAAGAAACGCGGGAAGCAGCCGCTCTGGCTGCAAACTGTCATGCGCTACCACATCCAGCCGGTGATCAAAAGGCTCGGCATCTACAAGCGGGTCTCGTGGCACACCTTCCGGCGCACCTACACGAGTCTCCTGACGGAAAATCAGGAGAATGTAAAGGTGGTGCAGGAGTTGCTGCGTAAGCGTCGCTTTCTGGCCGCCTTGTCTTGGGGCTGCTGAGGATTCAAGCTCGACTTGTGATGGCCAGTTGGCCGTTGGGGGGCTTGGATGGATGATGGCGTTGAAGCTGGTG
>JBEKTO010000064.1:0-17919 GCA_049515995.1 Occallatibacter sp.
CGCCAGCCGCCTGCCATGCGCGCGATGAACTTCGTCGGAGACAGGATGGACACCGGATGCAGTTACCCAGCGGTTATAAAAGTTGAACAGCGAAACGACGAGGATTGTGTAGTAGATGGACTCATCGTCCCAGCCCAGGCCGCGAAGCTGTTGCACATCTTCGTCCGCCATCGCAGGCAGATCCCTGGTTATCTTCCGTGCAAATCGCAGCAGCGCCTTCTCCGGTTCGGTTAGCGGCGAGGTTTCTACATCGTCCAACACTTTCCGCACGAGATCGTCGCTGCCCAGCAGTTCCGTCGCGACCGCCGCATGCGACCGCCAGCAGAATTGGCATTCGTTGGTGTAAGACGTGTCTGCGGCGATCAGCTCGCGAAGGCCGGCGCTGATGGGAGCGGGCGCACGCATCACGCCCTCAGTAAAGCTCGCCAGATGCGAGGTGACTTCGGGCCGATACGCGAAGAGATTCCATATTTGCCAGTGTTCGCGGCCAGCGGATTTCGCAGCCGCGATCAGATCGGCATACGGACTCGGCTGTGGATTGGCCTCAACATCGGGAAGATAGATGGGCGTTTGCTCAGTTGTTTTCAAGGACGGCTCCTTCTTTGGGGATGGGAAGGGTGGGGGATTCTTGTCTGGGGATGGGATTCAATGGGTCTTGGCGCTCTTCTGCGTAGGCGCATTTGTCGCAGCGGATTCGCCATCAGGCTGAAGCCGTGAATGAAAACAGCGGCAAACCAAGCCGGACCCCAGATGTGACAAGCCATTACGATGCGCCAGCCGGGATAGCGGAGACTGTTCTCCGGGGACGCGTCGACCTCGCGGATGGGAACTTGGAATTGCATGTAAGGGAAGCAGCGTTGCTTTGTGCGGAGCAACGACAATGCTTCGTATCGTCCACCGGGCCGAGGTGGCAGGCAAGCGACCTTGGATGGATATTCTTCTCAACCCTTGGGATGAGGCGCGATACAACTGGCTCCGCGTAGGATGACGCGAAGTGTTCCGCCGGGCCCTGCATTTTCGCTCGCGAACACCGCATTCAGTCTGAATTGGAGTGACCAAAATGGCCCATATCCAACTACCCATTGCCGCCGAATTGGGCAGGGAGTTTCCTGGAATCGTTGGCCTGATGACCTTCCGTCCGGAAACGGCGGCGCCCATCAACGAACTCGCAAACGTATTGCTCCGCGGCGAAAGCTCCCTTTCCCGCGGAGAACGCGAGTTGATCGCAACGCACGTTTCATGGCGCAACGGCTGCTTCTTCTGCCAGACAATTCACGGAGCGGTTGCGGCGGCTCAACTGGGACACGATGAACAGTTGGTCCAAAAAGTCAAAACGGACTGGGAGGACGCGGAGATTTCTTGGAAGCTGAAGACTCTGCTGAATATCGCGGGAAAGGTTCAGCTCGGCGGAAAGTATGTGACTGCAGAGGATGTTGCCGCGGCGCGAGGACAGGGGGCGACCGATCTGGAGATCCACGATACCGTCCTGATCGCTGCGGTCTTTTGCATGTGCAACCGGTATGTGGACGGACTTGGAACCTGGGCGCCCGAAGATCCGGCGATCTATCGAGAGAAGGCGGCCGACATCGTTGAACACGGATACTCCGGAGTGACCGAGGCCGCGGCCGCATTGGTGCAACGCTGAAACGCGGAGCGGAAGCGGACCGGCGCTCTTGACTGTGCGTGACCTGACGTAGAGGCATCATCGACCAGGCTTAACGGGCGGTGGACGAGCAGTTGAAGGTGACGCAGGGCGACTATGTCGAGTGAAGTGGCCAGTATGAAAATAGGATCGGCGTGTGCAAGTCTCTGGGGATGGTTATTCCACCCGTTCTCGTGGCGATCTTCCCGAATAAGCGGCGGGAAAAGGAGGAGTGGCGCTATGTCCCTCTGAATTCGGTGTCTCGCGCTGTCTTCAAGGAACTGAAGGAGAGGAATCCGGAATCGCCCTGGATCTTCGTCAATTCCAAGGGAGACAAGCAGCGTAGCCACCGGGACTGGTTTGAGCCGGCCGTCAAACTCGCGGCCTTGAAGGACTACACCTGGCACAACAACCGCCATATCTTCGCCTCCCGCCTGGTCATGGCCGGTGTTGACCTTCGCACCCGGCAGAATGCGGTCGAGCGTCTTGTGAACAATTCGGTCAGGCCCCCAGAATCGCAAAAGCGCAAATCTGCCAAGAGCATAGTCAGCCAGGTGCCGTGTTGAGTCCGAATCGGCCTGCCGTTCCTTCACGGATCGACGGCCGAGACCTCCAGACGTGTAGGGGATCTCGCGCGGCATTCGCCGGATTTTGCATGTACAGCGATCGCGTTTTGCGTTTCGGCAAGGAGGCCGTAGTCCTAACCCCATTGAAACGATCGACATGGGTGCCTCTCCGACAGCCCCTGGCAAATGGCGCCACAGGTGGGTTGATCGAACCTCAGAGTTGCAATCGGCATATCGATCCCTCTAGACTTGTGATGTCTGCCAAGGGATGCGTAAACCTGTTCCCGTGGAGTGCTGAACTGCCGTAAGATCCCGCGAAGGCGGCAGGTAGCCGGTGCCCGGGACATGCGACCGGCGACGGCCCGGTCCGTGACAAGTGCGGAAGTGGTGAAATGGCAAACACACTAGCCTTAGGAGCTAGCGCCCAAAAGGCTTGCGGGTTCAAGTCCCGCCTTCCGCACCATCAATAAAATAATGGAGTTAAATACGGGCCAATCAGGCCAGCGGTTGGCCCGTTTTCATAAAACGTAACTGCAAACGTATCGCGAGGAGGCGTTCTCGCTACCGAGGACGAACGCTTGATGGACCGCCACGGATGGCAGTGCCAGTTCCTGCAGCAGATTTACCCTCCGAATTGAACTGCCAGTAAAACTGCCAATATCCGTCATTCTCCAAAGGAGAATAAATAAAAACAAGGGAAATATGTGTGATTACGACGATCGCGCCAGACCTAGAATCTGGTGTGGTGACCCATGAGGGTTCGAGTCCCTCCCGCCGCACCAACCTCATATGAGCAGGCTGCCCGGCAAACAGGTGCTCGCGCACTGGCGGCATTCCGTTCCATCGCGTCCGCGGCGGGACTGGTTCTAGGCGTGTGGGCCGGAGTAGTCTGGTGGAATCATGAGTCCATCCGCGCAGCAGCCTCAAATGAACCTCGTCCAGACGCCCGACTACCGTGAGTCCTACGCCAACAGTGTGCAGGTGCGCGTGAGTGTGTGGGATTTCCAGCTCGTTTTTGGCCTGGCTACGAGCGAAAGCCCCGAGCAGGTGACGATCCGCAATCACCAGGCCATATTTCTGAGCCCACAGCAGGCCAAGGCCCTGTGGAACGTGCTGGGGCAGAATCTTGCGCAATACGAGCAGGCCTTCGGCACGCTGAATCTGGAACCGCAGAGCCACAATTTCCCGCAGGGACCCGTCAACTAGATACTGAACCCCAAACGGATGCCACAATAAAGTTCAGTGCCCCAGCCTCGTTCTTTTCGGGCTGCGAGAGCACAAGACCGCAACCGGTCCCAGGAGCCATCGCTTGCGCTGGAGAAGACTCATCGAGCCGCGCCGGAACGCGCCGCTGCCCATCTGGATGATTTATCCAGTGATCTTTGCGGCGCTCTATGCCAGCCACTTCACACTGTTGCGCCTGCCCTACTATTGGGACGAGGCCGGCTACTATATTCCCGCGGCCTGGGACTTTTTCCGCACCGGCTCGCTGATCCCCATCACGACGCTGACCAACGCCCATCCACCGCTGCCCAGCATTTACCTGGCGCTGTGGTGGAAGCTCTCCGGTTTCTACCCCGAGGTGACGCGCGAGGCTGTATTGATGGTGGCTGCGCTGGGCTTGCTGGCGGTTTGGCGTCTGGCCATGCGGTTGGTGGGCGTGTCTGCGGTCGCTTTCTGGACCGTGGTCCTCACCGGGCTCTATCCCATCTGGTTTGCCCAAAGCACATTGGCCCATGCGGATATCTTTGCCGCGGCCTGCACGCTGTGGGGGCTGGTCTATGCGCTGCCGGGCAGAGAGCGGGAATGGTTCGCCAAGAGCTGGGTCGCTGCGCTATGGTTTGCCGCCGCCGCTCTGTGCAAGGAAACGGCGATTGTCATTCCGTTGACGCTGGCCGCGATCAGCCTGGTGGAAGGTCTTCGCGTTCGCCCGCCGGCGCGGTTCAGGCTATGGAGAGAGGCGGCGTGGCTCACGAGCTGCGTGCTGCCGCTGGCCGCCTGGTATGCCTGGCACTACAGCAAAACCGGATTCCTCTTTGGCAATCCCGAGTTCCTGCGCTACAACGCACAGGCCAATCTGGAGCCCCTGCGGATTCTGGCGGCTTTCGGCCACCGCGTGCTGCACCTGACCGCGCACATGAACCTCTTTGTCCCTGTGCTGATGACCGTTGCGGCCCTGCTGCTGGACCTGCGGCCCGACGCAGAGGGGCACGATCGGGCGACGATCGGTCTTTCGGCCCAGATCCGCATTTATCTACTGCTTTTGGCCAATGCGCTGCTCTACAGCGTGCTGGGCGGCGCGCTGCTCACGCGCTATCTGCTGCCCATGTATCCGCTGGTGCTGCTGGTGGCGGTTTCCGCCTTTTATCGCCGGGTCCCCTACTGGCACGGTCTGGCGGCGTTCTCCGCGGCGGCGTTCGTGCTGGGGCTGTTCGTCAATCCGCCCTACGGCTTTGCTCCGGAAGACAACCTGGCCTACGCCCACGTGGTCCGGCTGCACGAGGCCGGCCTTGTCCAGCTCAAGAAGCTCTATCCCGGCGCCACGGTGCTCTCTGCCTGGCCGATGACCGATGAGCTGACCCGGCCCGAGCTCGGCTATCTGAAGCAGCCCTGGGAGGTTTACCGGCTGGAGGACTTCAGCGAGGCGCAGATCGCCCGCGCCGCTACCGAGCCTGAGAAATACTCTGTTGCGCTGGTTTTCTCAACAAAGTACGATCCGGTTTCGCCGCTCTTCACGCTGGGGCCGAAAAGCCAGGCCCTGGACGAGCGCTACTTTGGGCTGCATCACGATCTTCCTCCCGAAGCCATCGCCCTGGAGTTGGGCGGAACGCTGGTGTGGAAGAAGGAAGACCAGGGGCAGTGGGTTGCGCTGATCCGATTCAATAGGCAGTTTGAGGCGGCGGTGCAGATGCCGGATTGGCGACGGTAGCCGACGCCGGTGCCACGCACCGCCTATAATCAGCCTGTCGTGCATACCTTCTTTTCATCTCGTTTTCACCAGTTTGGACAGGGAACTGTCCTTGCGGGGCTGGGGCTAGCATTGGCCCTCTCCATGACGATTTCAGTGCCCGCCCAGACGGCTGGGGAGATTGGACCCGCCGCAGGTGGAGCAGGCGGCCGGGGCCGCATTCTGCTTGTGCTGCCCTTTGACAACAACACCGGGCAGCCCAGCCTGGAGTGGATTCGGGAGGCCGCGCCGGAGATTCTGAGCAGGCGGTTTGCTTCGGCGGGTTTCGCGCCCATGAGCCGCGCGGACCGGATGTATGCGCTGGACCATCTGGGACTGCCCCAGGGTTTTCATCCCTCGCGGGCCAGTTCGCTCAAGCTGGCCGAGACGCTGGACGCCGACTCGATCGTGGTGGGCAGCTACGTGACCGACGGCACCGGCATTGTGGCCGAGGCGCGGCTGGTGGACGTGCCGCACCTGCGCATGAGCGAGCCCGTGAGCACGCGCGGCGAGATGCGCGATCTGATCTCCGTTTTCAACTCGCTGGCTTGGAAACTGACTCGCCAGCTCGACCCCGGCTTCAGCGTGGCTGAGGAGACCTTTGTGGCAGCCGGATCGGGGCTGAACCTTGCCGCCTTCGAGCAGTACATTCGCGGGATTACGGAACCCGACCAGGCGGAACGGTTGCGCCATCTGAACCAGGCCGTGGCGCTGAGCCCTGGGTTTGGGCCGGCCTGGATGGCGCTGGGCCGCGAGGACTACAACGGCCAGAAGTACGAGGAGGCAGCGGCGGCCTTCGCCAAAGTCGGGCGCAACGATCCGGACGCGCTTGAGGCCGGCTTCTACCGCGGACTGTCGCTGCTGTTTTCCGGCGACTATCCACGGGCCGAGGAGGCATTCGGCAGCGTGGCTCGCGTTTTGCCGCTGGCTGAAGTGGTGAATAATCAGGGAGTTGCGGTGAGCCGCCAGGGGCACGACGGCGTTGCGCTCTTTCGCCAGGCGGTAGCCGCCGATCCCAACGCTGCCGACTACCATTTCAACCTGGCAGTGAGTCTTCGGCGTCATGGAAATGCAGCCGAAGCTTTGACTGAACTGGCGCAGTGCCTGCGGCTGCACCCCAACGACAGCGAAGCCCAGGATCTCGACAAGGAGTGGAAAGAGCCGGCCGTAAAACCGGCTGCCGGCGGGAATCCAGGCAACGCCGCGGAGATCAAGGCCGATCCCCTCGAGCGGATTGCGCGCAATTTCGATGCCGTCGCCTTCCGCCAGGCCGCGCAGATGATGGACCAGATGGACGCTTCGCGGCTGGCCGCGCTCGCGCCGGACAAGCAGGCGCAGAAGCTGGCTGGCCAGGCCAAGGATTACCTCGATCGCGGGCTGCTGCTCGAAGCCGAGCGGTTGTATCAGGCTGCCGTGGCGGCCGATAGCAGGGTCGCCGAGGCGCACGCCGGGCTGGCCGAAGTGCGCGAGCGGACCGGCGATGCCGACGCCGCCCGCAAAGAGGCGCGTACCTCTCTGGAATTGATGCCTTCGATCGAAGCGTATCTGGTGATGGGCCGGTTGGACCTTGCGGCCGGGCATATGGATCAGGCAGCCTACGATGCCGGCGAGGCCTTGAAAATCGATCCCGCAAACCGCGACGCTCAGGAATTGCACCGGCAGATCGAGGCGAAGGAAGGGCAGAAGAAATAAGATGATTTCCCGCCCTTGCGCCGGCAATGTGAAGCGAGGGCTCTTCGGTTCCGTAGTGCTTCATTCGGAACGGCGGCACGGACAGGGCAGCGGGGCCGGGACAAGGAACCGGAAGGAGCAAGCCATGGTGCAGCGCAAATGCGGGTTCTCTCTTCGGGCAGCTTTGATGATGGCGGTAGCGCTGGCGGCTTCGGGTTTTTCCGTTCCGGCGCTCGCCCAGCAACCGGTGGTGGAGAAACTGGTTCTCTCCGATACCATCCAGCCGGTTAGCGCCGGTCAGCTCGATCGGGCGATTGCCCGTGCCAACGCTGACGGAGCCCAGGCGCTGCTGGTGGAGTTGGACACGCCCGGCGGCATGCTCGACTCGACTCGCGCCATGGCAGGCGCCATCCTCGAATCGCGGGTTCCGGTCATCGTTTATGTCTCACCGGCGGGCGCGCGCGCCGGCTCGGCCGGCTTCTTTCTGCTGGAGTCGGCGGACATCGCCGCCATGGCTCCCGGCACCAACGCCGGAGCGGCTCATCCGGTGCTTGAGTTCGGCGGCCAGCCCGACGCGACCATGAATCAGAAGATCGAAAACGACGCAGAGGCCTTTCTGCGCTCCTATGTCACGCGGCGCAACCGCAACGCCGAGGCCGCCGAAGCCGCCGTTCACTCCTCCCACTCCTATACGGCCGAAGAAGCGCTGGACCAGCACCTGATCGACTTGACCGCCAGCAACGACGCCAACCTGCTGGCCGCGCTGGATGGACGCACGATCACCCGCATGGACGGGAACAAACTTGTTCTGCACCTGAGCGGCGCACGCATCGTTGCCATCAAGTCCACACTGCGCGAGGAACTGCTGGGCTGGCTAGTGAACCCGAATATTGCACTGCTGTTTCTGGTAGGCGGAGCGCTGCTCATTTATCTGGAATTCAATGCGCCGGGCACCATCGTTCCGGGCGCGTTGGGTACGCTGATGGTTCTGCTGGCCATCTTTGGGCTGAATCTGCTGCCTATCCGGTACACGGCAGTTCTTCTGCTGGTGGCGGCGCTGGTGTTGCTGATGCTGGAAGCCAAGTTTGGCGGCCACGGGGCGCTGGCCATTGCCGGCATCATGTGCCTGACCTTTGGGACCCTCACCCTGGTGGCCGCGCCAGTGCCCGAAATGGGGATCAGCCCGTTTGTGGCTATTGCCGTAAGCGCTGGCTTTGGAGGCATCACCGTCTTTCTTGTGCGTCTTGCGGTGCGCGCCCGGCGCAGGAAGACCCGCCTGGGCGCGGAGGCCATGGTGGGCAGCAGGGCCACAGCCATGGAGCCTCTCACTCCCGAGGGGCACGTTCTTGTGGAGGGTGAAATCTGGCGCGCCGTGACCAGTGAACCGGTTGCCGCCGGCAGCCCCCTGCGCGTAGTGGGCCATGAGCAGATGCTGTTGCACGTGGCGCCGGCCGAACCACTTAGGATTCCGGAGACACGGGAATAATCGCCGCTGGAGTACAATCCGTGCTGAGTGAGGGAAGTCCAATGTCTGTTGCCGATCTGCCGATGCCTATTCTGATTCTCGCCGCCATCGTCGTCCTCTATCTGCTCAATTCCATCAAGATTCTCCGCGAGTATGAGCGCGGTGTCATCTTCCGCCTGGGCCGCGCCCTGCCGACACCCAAGGGCCCCGGCATCATCCTGGTCTTCCGGCCGCTGGATCAGATGGTGCGCATCTCGCTGCGCCAACAGGTGCTGGAAGTCCCATCTCAGGACGTGATCACCCGCGACAACGTCACCCTCAAAGTGAACGCCGTGGTCACGCTCTACGTGGTGAATCCCAACGACGCCGCCATCAAGGTAGAAAACTACGTCTACCAGACCTCGCAGTTTGCGCAGACCACGCTTCGCTCGGTGCTGGGCGAAGTGGAACTGGACGAGCTGCTCAGTCATCGCGACAAACTGAACCTGCGCATCCAGACCATCATCGACCAGCGGACTGAGCCGTTTGGCGTCAAGGTCGTCTCGGTGGAAGTGAAGCAGGTCGATCTGCCCGAGCAGATGCTGCGCGCCATGGCCAAGCAGGCCGAGGCGGAGCGCGAGCGCCGGTCCAAGATCATTCACGCCGAGGGCGAGTTCAACGCCGCGCAAAAGCTGGTGGATGCCGCCGCTCTAATGGCCACGCAGCCGATGACCCTGCAGTTGCGCTACCTGCAAACCCTGACCGAGATCGGCGTGGAAAAGAACACCACCATCGTCTTCCCGCTGCCGATGGAGCTGCTCACGCTGCTGAACAAGATGGGGGCGCTGGACAAGTTAGCCTTGCCGGCAACCGCGCCTTCTGAAAAGCTGTAGATTGTTATCGCCTATCTTGAGCCGGCACGGCATTTGGCTGCGCCGGCCTTGCAACGCATCGTTGGGCCAGATTCCCTTGGCAATGCCGCGAACCTGAGGACGGTGTATGCATGGAGTTTTTGACGATGGAGAGGAAGAGATCGAGCCGGTGCAACCCCGGCGCGACAGGGAACTCACTCTGGGACCAGCCATGCTGCTGGCCATCTTTTTCGGCTTTGCCCTGATCTGTGGGCTCTGCTTCGGCCTGGGGTACTCCGTAGGCCGGCACAGCTCTTCGGCAGCCAGCCCACCGCCCGCGGCCAACACACAATCGACGTTACTGGCAGACAGTTCGCGCCCCAAGCCCTCGGCGACTCCGCAAGCCAGTGCCGCTCCGCCTGCTTCGCGCGCCGTGGTCGATCTTCCACCGTCCACGGATTCCAGCGTGCATTCGATTGCCGGACCGCAGAGTGCGGAACCGGCTTCGGGGCCAAGATCAGCCATCGGCCAGGCGCAAGTGCGGCCGGCTTTGCCGCCCCAGCAGCCGGCAGAGTCGCGCTACGCCGAATCGGCCTCCGCTCCGACGGGCGCTCCGATGGTCCAGATTGCGGCTGTCTCCCACCCGGAGGACGCCGATGTGCTGGTGAACGCGCTGCGCAAGCGCGGCTACGCGGTCTCCGCCCGCCGCGAAGCCACCGACAACCTGATCCACGTGCGCATCGGTCCATTCGGCAGCCGCGACGAGGCTAACCGATGGCGCCAGAAGCTGCTCGGCGACGGCTACAACGCGATTGTGCAGCCGTAGCGCAACCCCGATTTTCTATTCCCGCATCCACTCCGGCAGCCCCGAAGCGATGGCAGCCCGCACCGCCTGCATCAACTCTTCACGCGATGCATAATCGCCGGGATGGATGGGCGCATGGAAGACGATATGCGCCGTTCCCGGCCGGATGCCAAAGCTGCCCTTGGCCATCAGCGTCTCTGTTCCGTAGATCGACACCGGAATGCACGGGGCACCGGTCTGCATGGCTAGGTAGAACGGGCCTTTCTTGAATGGCAGCAAACGCCCGTCTTTCGAGCGCGTACCCTCGACGAACGTCGTGATGTGCACGCCTTTTTCCAGCACGCGCCCCGCCGCGATGACGCTCTCCTTGGCGCTGGCTGTGCTGCCCGTCCGGTCCACGGGAATGTACTCGCCCAGTTTGAGACAGTAGCCGAAGATGGGAATATTGAAGACCGAGCGCTTGGTGAAAGCGGCTGTGCGTCCCGGAATCCGCGGAATCAGGCCCGGCGGGTCGAGGTTCGACACGTGGTTGGCCATGAAGATGCACGCCCGGCCGGCGGGAACGTTCTTCCGGCCCTCAACTAATACGCGGATGCCGGCCACGCTGAAGCCGGTGCGGACAATAAAGCAGGCCACCGCGTAGAGAGGTCCCACATTGCCGGTAATGGCGGCCAGCGGAATGAAGATCACCGCCGAGGGAATGCTCATGGCGACGATGACGACGAATACGAAAAGCGAAACAATCATAGAAGTTCCGTCGGAGACCTGAAATCCATTGTGACGCGGCGCGCGCATCGGATTCTTGTGCGCCAGGCTGTATGCGGTGAGTATCGCACCAAGGCCCGCGCGTCTGGCAATGCCGCGGTGCGAGTTGCGCGGGCAGCCGGGTTCATCGGGGCGGAGCCTTTAGCTCCGCATCCACTCCGGCAGTCCTGAGGCGATGGCCGCGCGAACCGCCTGCGTCAGCTCCTCGCGCGTGGCAAAGCCGGCCGGGTCGATCGGCGGATGAAAGACCACATGCGCGGTTCCGGGATGCATGCGCAGGCTGCCTTTGCCCAGAATTTTCTCAGTGCCATGGATGGAGACCGGGATGCACGGGGCGCCGGCTGCCATGGCCAGATAAAAGGGGCCTTTCTTGAAGGGCAACATGCGGCCGTCCGGCGAGCGGGTGCCTTCAACAAAGGTGGTGATATGTACGCCCTTGGCCAACACGCGCTGGGCCGCTGCCACGCTCTCCTTGGCTGCTGCCGCGTTGCCGCTGCGGTCCACGGCGATGAATTCACCCTGCCTGAAGCCGGTTCCCAGGATGGGCAGGTTCATCAGCGAACGCTTCATGAAGGCCGAGGTGCGTCCCGGAATCAGCGAAATCAAAGCGGGCGGGTCCAGGTTGGAGACGTGGTTCGACATGAAGATGCACGCCCGGTCTCTGGGCACGCGCTCCAGTCCTTCGACGCGAAAGCGCACCCCGGCCATGCGGCAACTGCTGGAGAGCATGAAGCGCGTGCCCTTGTAGAGCGGCAGTACGTTGCCCGTCAACCAGCACCAGGGAATGAACAGAAGCGCCGTGGGAATGCCGGTGAGGACCATCGTGGTCATGAAGACGAGTGAAGAGATCATGCGGGTCTTTCTGAGCGGTCAGGATTGAAGTTCTCTGAGCCGCGCCGGAAGTTTTTCATAAATACCGTCGAATCCGCCATTGGAAAGAATCGCCACCACATCGCCGGAGCGCAACCGGGGCGCGATTCCGTCCACGATCGACGCCACATCGGGGCACAATTCCGCGGGCGTGCCGGTCAGGTTGAGTGCGCGCACCACATCTTCCGGGTGCAATCGCTCGTCTTCGGGGATGCGCTGCTGCTGGTAGACGCCGGCGAGAACGACGCGGTCGGCGTGGCGCAGGCTGGCCACCAGATCGGCCTCCAGCACCTTGCGCCGCAGCGTATTCGAGCGCGGCTCCAAAACTGCCCAGAGGCGCGACTGCGGATACACAGAGCGCAGCGCGCGCAATGTTTCGCGGATGGCCGTGGGGTGATGCGCAAAGTCCTCGATCACTGTGATGCCGCCGATCTGGGCGCGCACCTCCAGTCGCCGCTTCACGCTCTTGAAGGTCGCAAGAGCCCGTTGAATCGCCTCTTTGCTAAGCCCCTCTCCAAAGGCCAGCGCCGCGGCGGCGGTTGCGTTCAGCGCGTTGTGTTCGCCGGCCAGGCGCATCTCAAACTCGGTCCACAATGCGCCGCCGCGCCATACTTCCCAGCGCGTCAGACCATCCTCATGGCGCAGGTTTTTCACCTGCCAGTCCGCGCCGTCCGAGAAGCCGTACCGTTCCACGCGGCAGAGCGCGCCGGCCACGCATTCGCTTACGTTTTCGCTGTCGTCATAGGCCACGATCAGGCCGCGCCGCGGGACGAGATTCACCAGCCGCTTGAAGGCCGTTTTTACCGCGGCCAAATCGGTGTAGATATCCGCGTGGTCGAACTCCACGTGGGTCAGAATCAGCCCGTCGGGAAAGTAGTGGAGAAACTTGGGTCCTTTGTCGAAGAAGGCGGTATCGTACTCGTCGCCCTCAATGATGAAGGTGCGCGTAGGCCGCAACTGAAAGCTGGTTCCAAAGTTCTCTGCCACGCCGCCGATCAGAAAGGATGGTTCCAGCGCCGGCTTTTCTTGCGCGGCAAACTGGTAAATCCACGCCAACATGCTGGTGGTGGTGGTCTTGCCGTGGGTTCCGGCAACGACGAGCGACTCGCGGCCCTGCAGAAACTCCTCGCGCAGCAGCGCGGCCATGGAGGTGAAGGGAATGCGCTCGTCGAGCACGCGCTCGACTTCAGGGTTGCCGCGCGAGAGCGCGTTGCCGATCACCACCAGATCCGGCGCGGGATCGAGATTGGATTCCGCGAATGGTTTCAGGATGGCGATGCCAAGGCCGCGCAGCAGATCGCTCATGGGCGGATAGGCTTCTTTGTCGGAGCCGGTGATGCGATGGCCCTGCAACTGCAGCAGCCCGGCCAGCGAAGCCATCGCCGTGCCGCAGATACCGCTGAGATGAATGTGCCGGGAGGGCTGGCTCACTGCGCCGCCGCCGATATGGCTGAATGCGTTTCTGTCTTCCGTTCCCAATCTTCTCGATTCCCCATTTCCTGCCCGAGTTTCCGGCCAGTTCCTGTTGCCTATTTTTTCACCGCGGTTTCCAGCAAGTGCAATTCGGCCACACTGGTGGTGCGCAACTCGGTTTCCACGCCCAAGGTCAGCGTCACGTTGCTGCGCGAGACGTGCCCGCTGCGCAAGCCGATGGCGATCGGTCCGCGAAAGTCGTCCAGCACGCGCAGAATCGTATCTTCGAGCAAATCTGCAGGCGCGCCGGGCGAGACGCATCCCAGCATTTCGCCGAAAACAATGCCGCGCACGCCCTCCATCTTGCCCGCCTGCCGCAGTTGCCACAACATGCGGTCAACCTGATACGGCTTGGCATTCACATCTTCCAGGAAGAGCAGCTTGCCTTCGGTCTGCGGCTCATAGGGTGTGCCGAGCAGCGAAACCAGGATGCTGAGGCAGCCGCCATAGAGTGTGCCTCTTGCCCTTCCGGGGTGCAAAGCGCGCAAACCTTCCTCGGCGCCGAGGCTGTAGGTATGTCCTGAAAAAGCCGCGCGCAGGCTGGGCAGATGGACTCCATCCTCACGCGCGAAATCGGCCGAGAGCATGGGACCATGAAAGGCTGGCAGTTGAATCTGATCCAGCAGCCACAGTTGCAGCGCGGTCAGATCGCTATAGCCGATCAGCGGCTTTGGGCTTTCGGCAATCAGATCGAGGTCCAGCCCGTCGAGAAGGTAGTTGGAGCCGTAGCCGCCGCGCGTCGAAAAGACGGCTCGAACCTCATCGTCGGCAAAGGCATGATGCAGGTCGTTGAGCCGCATCTGCGGTGATCCCGCAAAATAGAGCGGTCCACGGGCGAGATTGTTTTCGCTTGCCTGCGGCGCAAACCCCAGCGCGCGCAAGGCCTGCAAACCGCGCTCGACGCGCTCGGGTTGCGGCGTGGAAGCGGGAGAAACCACTGCTACGGCGGCGTCGCCGGGAACGGCGGATGGCTTGAGCAGGGCAGTCACTCTACCAGGCCTCGCCGCGGGCAATCAGGGCCGCCGGCCCGGTAAGCCTCAGCTCCGTGCCCGGCCCGCCCCAAGCCACGGTCTGAGCGCCGCCCGGAGCCACCACGGTGAGGGGCGAATGGCAGCCGTTCAACGCGAGCGCCGCCGTGGCCGAAGCGGAACTGCCCGTGCCGGAAGAGGTGGTTGGCCCAACGCCGCGCTCGAAGATGCGAATCTCGATCTCCGTTGTGCTCACGATATGAAAGAACTCGACATTCGTCTGATGAGGAAAATCGGCGTGAACGCAAATCTCTGCGCCGATGGTCTGCCATGATTTTCCCGCAACGGAAAACTCCGCATTGTCCACCAGGATGACGAAATGCGGATTTCCGGTGGAGACCTCGACACCCGCAATCTGTGTGCCGTTGGCCAGCGTGACGGTGCGGGGCGAAAAGACCGGGACGCCCATGCCCGCGGTTACTTCAACTTCATGTCCATGGCGCGCCACCACGCGACAAAGCCGCGGCCCGGCATCAGTGGTTATCTCCAGCACATCGCCGGGCTGCGCATCGATTTCTTCCGCCATCCACGCGGCCACGCAGCGCGTGCCGTTGCCGCTGATCTCGGCGATGGAGCCGTCGGCGTTGTGCAGGCGAAGGCGGCCCGACCTGGGACCGGCCCAGGCAAAAAACTCGATGCCGTCGGCGCCGATGCCCGTGTTTCTGGCGCACAACCGCCGTGTCAGTTCTGCCCAGTCGCATCCGCGGGCCGCGTCTTCCGTGACGATGAGAAAGTCATTGCCGCAGGCGTGGGCTTTGGTAAAGGGAATCAATCTTCCTCCGGGTCGCGGAAGGTGAACAACGCATCGATGGCGGGCTCGGCGAGCAGCTTTCCGCGCAGCCGCTCATGCTGCCTTTTTGTTGCGGTCAATGAGAAGCTCACCCGTTGGAGTTCGCCAATGGCATCGCGCTCCACGCTGGTCAGCCGCTCCTCAGCCTTGTCCATCGCATCCAGAATCGACTGAAGCATCTGGGTCTGATCGCGACCGCGGGCCTCATAGACCAGCGAGTAGCCCTTGAGGTTGGCGCGCCGCTCCAGAAAGCCGACCAGTTCCAACGCCACGATTACGATGATCGCCGCCACCGCGGCCGCCCCATACAATCCCGCGCCGCAGGCCATGCCGATGGAGGCCACTACAAAGACGCTGGCCGCGCTGGTGAGTCCACTCACGCGGCTGCGGTTGTGCAGAATGAGACCCGCGCCGAGGAACCCGATGCCCTGCACGATGTTCGAGGCAACGCGGCCCTTGTCGGGGTTGGCGTCCCCGGCCAGCACCGCCGACAGCAGCGTAAAGAACGCGCTGCCCATGCAGATGAGCAGGTTGGTGCGCACACCCGCGGCCTTGCGGCTGAACTCCCGCTCCAGGCCAACGAGAGCGCCCAATACGCAGGCCATCAGCAGGCGCCCGATGGCGCCATTCACCACAACCATCTGCTGTAGCTGGTCGAAGCTGAAGGGTTGCGCGAGCTGTGGCGGGGTTATGATCATTGAAATTCCTTGCCCGATGCTACCACCGCCCACGCCGGCTTGTTGAGCCTTACGTATGCAGAAGTTCCCGAGATGTAAATCGTCGCGGAGGGCTGGCCATCAGCCGTAAAGCGGCAATACGGTGTCAGGCCGGCGGGATGCGCCTTCACCGCCCGGTCTACCTCGTCGCCGTCATACGCCAGGACGATGGCCGCATGGGCAGCGGGCGCGTCGAGCGCGTCGCGGTAGATTTCCAGGTCGCTTTCGTTGATCGTCTGGCGCAGCGGAATTCCGGTGAAGGCGACGATCTCGGGATAGGCCGAGGTAACCATCAGGATTTCGCCGTCCGGTCGCTGGGCCACCAGAGAACGCAGAACCAGCGGAATCTGGATGTCATAAAGCCGCCGCGCCTCGATGTTCTTTGTGCTTTCGACGTATACCAGCGGACGCTCGCGCAGCATCTGGCAGGCATTCAGAGCAACGAGCGCGAAGAGCACATCTACCGCGTACTTTGCCCAGCCCGGCTTGAACTCACGTGTCGCGCCGATCGCAAACTGCGCGGCAAATCCCAGGCCCAGCGCAAGCGCGGGCAGCAGTTCCATGCCATAGCGCGAGTTGTACCAGGAGTGGGGCCACCAGACGGGCAGAAAAATGGGCACGGACCCATACGCTACCGAGTACGCGTAGAAGGCAAGCGGGAACCACAGCAGCAGCGTCCAAGCAAAGGCGCGGCGGCGCGCCGTGAGCAAGCCCCACGCCGTTCCCAGCAGGCTCAGCGCTAGCAGCATGTTGCCCCACGCCGCTGCGGCTGCATCCAACTCCGCGGCCTTCCCATAGAAGATCAGCGCGACCAGGGGATTGTGCCAGCCCGGATGCGGCGGGAATCCCGGCGTGGAGGTCCGTATTTCGATGGCCTTGGCCGAGTAAGGCCCGCGCATAAAGTAAAGCCAATCGCCGAAGGCCGCGGCGTTGTAGACGAACCATGCCACGGGCGCGGCGACAACAACCGCGCTTGCCAGCCAGAAGGTTCGCGAGCGCAGCTCGCCGCGGCGAGCCAGCACGACACCGATGCTCATCCAGGCGATCAGCGCCATCACCCAGCCGTCGTAACGCGTAAAGACCGCAGCCACCAATGCCGCCGCGATCCAACAGAGCAGGCGGCGGCAGCGGCGCGGGTCCTCATCCAGGCTCGCACGCCATTCGACCAGCCAGACCGCAACCCAGATCATCTCGCAGACAAAGAGCGGCTCGGTCATCGCCGTGGTTTGCAGGTAGAGCAGATTGGGATTGACGGCGAAGAAGGCTAGCGCCAGCGCCGCGGCGGAGGGCGGGAGCCAGCGGCGCGCCAGACGGTAGACGCCAGCGCAACCGGCCAGGTAAGCCAGCGCCGAGGGAATCACGCCCGCAATCCCGTTGGCCCACCAGGCGTAGACCTGGACAAAGGGAATCAGCAAAATGTGGGGCAGCGGCAGCCACACCGAGCCCAGCTGCGTGAAGCGCGGCTGGTGGCAATCGAAGACCCTGCGCGCGATGTGCAGATGGGCGACAGCGTCCCCATAGTTGAGCAGGGCCCCGTGCCGCCAGCTCCACGCCAACGCCGCCATCGATGCTGCAGCGCAGCCGACCAGCACTGCCAGCCATTCCCAACGCGCGATGGACTTCTCAGTCAAGGTGGGTCAACTCGCGGAAGAGGTTGAAGCGTTCGTCGATCTCCTTGCGGGAGAGCTGCTGCAACCGTTCGGTGCCGAAGCGCTCGCACGCGAACGAGCCCATTACGCTGCCGTAGAACATCGCGCGCCGGAAGGCTGCCGGCGTGATCTCAGGCTGCGAGGCCAGGTAGCCGAAGAAGCCGCCGGCAAAGCTGTCGCCCGCGCCGGTCGGGTCGATTACCTCTTCCATCGGCAGCGCCGGCGCACGGAAGGGACGCTCCGCCGTCTCGCCTTTTGAAGGAGAGCTGTGAAAGAGGGTTGCCCCATACTCGCCATGCTTGACCACCAGCGAGCTCGGCCCCATCGCCATCACCGCGCGCGCTGCCTGCACCAGGTTGTTGTTGCCGGCCAGCATGCGAACCTCGGTGTCGTTGATGAGCAGTGCGTCAAGCCCTTTCAGCACTTCGAGCAGCGCGGGCCGATGATCCTTGATCCAGTAGTTCATCGTGTCGCCGGCTACCATGCGCACCTGCGGCATCGCCTCGCGCACGCGCCGCTGAAGTACGGGATCGATATTGGCCAGGAACAGGAACTCCGAATCCCGGTAAGTTTCGGGAATCTTTGGCTCAAAGGCCGCAAAGACGTTCAGATCGGTGATGTGAGTTTTGGCCTCGTTCAGGTTG
The DNA here is from genome assembly GCA_049515995.1 of Occallatibacter sp. Lineage (GTDB taxonomy): Bacteria > Acidobacteriota > Terriglobia > Terriglobales > Acidobacteriaceae > Telmatobacter. The sequence goes on from JBEKTO010000064.1 coordinate 17,862, forward strand.
TCGAGATACGAGCCCTCCCAGAAGAAGCTCTTGCCCGCGGCCCGCTCGATGCCGCGCG
>JBEKTO010000065.1:0-17782 GCA_049515995.1 Occallatibacter sp.
CCCAGGCCAGCCCAATACACGGGTCCAGTCGCTCTCCCTCATGCCAACCAGTGTAGACAAAATCGCCGAATTCCAAAATGCCCGTCAAATCTGGGCCCCTTACAGATTCCTGCGCAGAGCCAAAAATTGGAAGCTGACAACTGAAGACTGACAGCTACCGGAAGTTAGTAGCTCCGCACCCACTCCAGAATCGACCGCACCCCAACGCCGCTCGGCCCTTTGGCGATGTAAGGCTTGTTCTCCTCCATCCACGCCATCCCGGCGATGTCCAGGTGAATCCACGGCGTCTCTTCGGCGAAGACCTTCAGGAACTCGGCGGCAGTGCTGGCGCCGCCCCAGCGTCCGCCGGTGTTCTTGATGTCGCCGATGTCGCTCTTGATCATCTCCCCGTACTCTTCGCCCAGCGGCAGCCGCCAGAACTTCTCGCCGGAAGTTGCCAGCGCCGCGTCGAATTTCGCGTAGGTGGCGTCGTCGTTTGAGAAAGCGCCCGCGTTGATCATACCCAGCGCCACCACGCACGCACCGGTCAGCGTTGCCGCGTCGATCAGGTGCGTCGCGCCCAGTTGTTTCGCGTAGGTGAGTCCGTCGGCCAGCACCAGGCGGCCTTCGGCGTCGGTATTGATGATCTCGATCGATTTGCCGGGCCGGTCCGGGGCTATGGGCATCGCAATCTGCACGTCGCCGGGCTTCTGCGCCTTGCCGTCGGGCATGTTCTCCGTGGCGCAGACGATGCAGATCACCCGCACCTTCGGCTTGAGTAGCGCGATGGAACGCATCGCGCCGATCATGGCCGCGCCGCCGGCCATGTCGTACTTCATCTTCTCCATGTTGTCGCCGGGCTTCAGCGAGATGCCGCCGGAGTCGAAGGTGATGCCCTTGCCGACCAACCCAAGCACCGGACCGTCGGTCACGCCTTCCGGCTCATAGCGCAGCACAATCAGCGCCGGCGGCTCTTCGGAGCCTTGCGCGACACTCCAGAACGCGCCCATCTTCAGTTCGTGCAGCTTCTCTGTGGAGTACACCTCCGCTTTCAGGCCGACTTCGGCGGCCATTTCGGCGGCGCGCTGGCCGAGGATGGTCGGGGTGAGCTTGTTGCCCGGCTCATTGACCAGCGAACGGGTGAAGTTCTGGCTCTCGCCCACGATGACGCCCTCGGCGAATGCGGCTTCTACGGCAGCTTTGCCGGCGCCGGCCGGAACGGCAAGGGTGAAGGACTGCACGCTCAGGTCTTTGCGGTCGCTGCGATAGGTGTCGGGATCGAAGTCGCCCACGAAAGCGCCCTCGACGGCGGCGCGGGCGCTGCGTGCTGCATCCAATTCGCCGGCCACCGGCAGGGCGAAGACCAGCTCCCGGATGCCGCGCGGCTTGGTGAAGCGGACAGCGGTCCCGGCTGCGTTGCGCACGGAGTTGATCGTGGCTTTGGCCTGTTTGCCAAGGCCGACGATCAACAGGCGCTTGGCCTTGAGGCCGGCCGGTGCGTGCACGAGGACGGTTTCGTTGGCGCCAGCTTTGTATTCGCCGCTGGCCAGCACCGTCGCCGCGGCGGCCTTCACCGCTTCATCCGTGGTCAGCAGCACGGGCTCGGGTTTGGCGTTGGGGCCTTTGGCGGTTTGTGTGTCGGCGGCCAGAACGGCCAGCAGGTCAGTTTCAATTCCGGAAAGGGGAGCGAAAGACAGTTGGGTCCGCATGTCGTTCATTATTTCATTGCCCAGGGCGGGTGTGCGACAAGCTTCCGTCAGCGTCCCATGCGGTGCTTGCTGGCGTTGACGGCGGCGCGGGCTTCGCGGTCGGCCTCGCGGCGCTTCTCGGTCTCGCGCTTGTCCCAATCCTGCTTGCCCTTGGCCACCGCCAGTTCGCATTTGACACGCCCGTTGCGGAAATAGAGCCGGGTGGGGATGAGCGTGTGGCCCTTGATCTGCGTCTTGGAGAGTAGCTTGCGGATTTCTTCGTGGTGCAAGAGCAGCTTGCGAGTGCGGGTGGCGTCGTGGTTGGCGATATTGCCGTGGGAGTACGGACCGATATGCACGTTGAGCAGAAACGCTTCGCCGTTCTGGATGAGGCCGTAGGAATCCTTGAGGTTGGCCTGCCCCTCGCGGATCGACTTGACCTCGGTTCCACGCAGGGCCACGCCGGCTTCGAATTTATCGAGGAGAAAGTAGTTGTGGCTGGCCATGCGATTGTGCGCGGCATCCCGCTCGCCGGCGGCCACCGGGTCGCGGGGCTTGGCCGGCTTTTTGGGGCCGGAGGTCTCCGGCTGAACAATGACATGGCTGGTTTGGCGGGCCATCGGGAAGCATCCTCGAATCTTCATCCTAGCATTGGCGCGGGTTTCAGCGCCTGCCGAGCGGGGCTTTGCTAAAATGAGGCATCGCTGGATGGGAAGAATTGCCAATCGGAATTGCGTCAGAAACTGCCACAAGATCTGCGTCCGGGGCGGCCAAGGCAGCCCGCAAGGGCCCGCCGCTCCATGCGGGCCGGCTGAGACGCCTGGGAGTACGATGAAAAGCCGCGCTATCGCTCGGGCCGCCTCCGGACCCATATTCTCCGGACCGGTTTTTTCCGGCGCCATTTTCCGGATCGCGCTGTTCGCTCTCGTGGCCGTTGTCGGCCTTTCGAGCGTCAGGCTCTACGCAGAGTCGGCCGGCTCTTACTTCAAGCGCGGCGAGAGCGCCGAGGCGCGCGAGGACTACGACGCCGCCTTCGACAACTTCCAGAAGGCCTATGCCAAGGATCCCAAGGATCTGCGCTACCGCACCGCGCTTTACCGGGTGCGGGTTTCAGCCGCGGGAATGCACCTGACCAAGGGCCGCAAGCTGCTCGCCGCCGGCGATGAGCAAGGGGCGCTGGCGGAGTTCCTCCATGCCGCCGAGATCGATTCCAGCAACGAGGCCGCGCAGCAGGAGATCGCCCGCGTGCGGCAGCGGAACGGCGAGGCGGCGCCGGCGGCCGAGACCAGCCTGCCCGAAGAGGTTGGCAAACAGGAAGAGATCGACTCGATGGGCGCGCCGGTCGAACTCAAGCCGCTCTCCAACGAGCCGCTTACCCTGCATATGACCGAAGATACCAAGGTGATTTACCAGGCGGTAGGCAGGGCCGCCGGAGTCAATATTCTCTTCGATCCGGAATACACCTCAAAACGGATTCAGATCGATCTGAACAACGTCTCGCTGCTCGACGCGCTGCGCATTGTCGGTTCCATGTCCAACACCTTCTGGCGTCCGATCACCTCCAATACCATCTTTGTGGCCCAGAACACCGTGACCAAGCGCAGGGAGATGGACGAGCAGGCGGTCGAGACCTTTTACCTGACCAACGCCTGGCAGCAGAACGACCTGACCGACGTATCGCAGGCCGTGCGCAACGTGATGACCAATGTAAAGGTCTACGCCGTGGCCAGCCAGAACGCCCTGGTGATGCGTGGCACGCCCGACGAGCTGATGCTGGCGCAAAAGCTCATCAACGATCTGGACAAGGCCCGTCCCGAGGTCGTCGTGGACATCGCGGTGCTGGAGGTGAGCAAGAACTGGGAGAGGACTCTCGGCATTGCCTGGCCCTCCAGCGTGGGTGTTGCGTTGCAGGCGCCCACATCCAGCTCGACCAGTTCGACCAGTTCGACCACCAGCACAACCGGCACGACCAGTTCAACCAGCACTCCGACTCTCTACGATCTGGCTCACCTGAAGGCGACGGATTTTGCTGTGACCATCGGCTCGGCCCAGCTTAATCTGTTGCTGACCGACTCGAATACCAAGATTCTGGACAATCCGCGCATTCGCTGCACCGATGGTCAGAAGGCGACGATGAAGATCGGTACAAAAATTCCGATCGCCACCGGCTCCTACCAGACCGGCGCGGCCACTGCCGTGGTCAGTTCGCTGGTCAACACGCAGTTCCAATACCAGGACGTGGGCATCAATATCGAGATGACGCCCACGATTCACTATGACCGCGATGTGACGTTGAAGATCAAGCTCGAAGACAGTTCGCTGGACGGCACCTCGACCATCAGCGGCGTGACCGAGCCGATTATCGCCCAGAAGACCAGCGAGCAGGTCATCCGGCTGCGCGAGGGCGAGGCTAGCATCCTGAGCGGGATGATGAACAAAACGGACACGGTCAGTTGGACCGGTGTCCCTGGGTTGAGTTCGATTCCGGGTCTCAAGTATCTCTTTGGCTCGAAAGACCACACCATTCAGGAGGATGAGGTCGTCTTCGTTCTGATCCCGCACATCGTCCGTTCGCAATCGCTGGACAGGGTAAATCTGCGCACCATCGATACCGGCGTAGGCCAGTCGATTGAATTGCGTCACGTTCCCAGCGAAGGGCCGGAATCGAATGCGGCTCCGGCGCCCACAATCCCGGCAGTTGCGCGGCCCAACATAGGGATGGTTCCTGGCCAGAGCGCGCAAGCCGCGGCGCCGGCGGCGCTGGCCCAGATGCGCGAGGCCTCGGAAACCACTGGGAAGCCGTCCGCCATCCGTCCGCCAACTTCGCCGCAGGTCGCAGGGGTAAGTTTTGCCTTCACTCCGCCGGCCGGTCCGGTGGCCGCGGGCGCAACCTTCCAGATTCCGGTGGTGCTGAGCGGCGGAGCGGATATTGCCTCCGTTCCCTTGCAGATTTCGTACGACCCAGCCAAACTCTCGCTGGTCAACGTCGAGTCCGGCGACTTTCTCAGCCGGGACGGGAAGGCTGTGGCGCTGGTTCACCGCGACGACGGGCCGGGAACCCTCACCATCGTTGCTTCGCGTCCTCCGGGCACGGCCGGCGTGAGCGGAGCGGGTGTGGTCTGCGTCCTCAGTTTCCAGGCCAAGGCCGCGGGAGAGAGCATCGTTGCCATGACCCGTCCGGCCGCGGTCAACAGCGCCCAGCAGCAGCTTCCCGCCAGGGGCGCGCGGATCAGCATTCAAGTGCGGTAGGGAGCAGTGCCGATGAGCCCCAATCCGATGAGTTTTGTCCCGCGGGTCGGGATGCGCCGCGGGCGGGAGCGGGGCCTTACGCTGGTCGAGTTGATCGTGACCGTGGCGATTCTCTCGATCCTCGCTTCGGCGGCTGTGCCCATCACCATGTTCAAGGTGAAGCGCGACAAGGAGCGTGAACTGCGCCGCGATCTGTGGGAGATGCGCGACGCCATCGACCACTACAAGGATGCGGCCGATCAGCACGCCTTTCAGACCAAGGTGGACAGCCAGAACTATCCGCCCGACCTGGAGACGCTGGTGAACGGGGTGGATGTGCAGGGCAAGAAGGTGAAGTTTCTCCGCCGGATTCCGGTGGACCCTATGACCGGCAAGCCCGAGTGGGGTTTGCACTCGATGCAGGACGATCCCAAGTCGGACTCCTATGGCGGGCAGAGTGTCTTCGACGTGTATTCCAAGTCCACGGGCATGGCCCTGGACGGCACCAAGTATTCGGACTGGTAGGTTGTCGCGTAGTTGGCGGAATCGAGCTTCGCTAACACGCAAGAGGGTTCATTGCGCAGGATTCCAAAACACGACGCGGGCTTTACGCTGATCGAGCTGATGATCGTGATGGCCATCATCGGCGTGCTGGCCACGCTGGCCATTCCCAGCTTTGTGGGCGCCCTCAAACATGCTCGCGAAGCGGTGCTCAGGGAAGACCTGCACGTGATGCGCGCGGCCATCGACTCCTACACCATGGACAAGCAGAAGGCGCCGCAGACCCTGGACGACCTGGTTCAGGAGGGCTACCTGAAGAGCATTCCCGAGGACCCGATGACCCACAACAAGGACACCTGGGTTACCGATTCAAGCGACGCGCTGCACTCGCTGGACCAGACCGATCCCGGCATCGACGACGTCCACTCCGGCTCCCAGGAGCAGGGATCGGACGGGCAGCCGTACACCAGTTGGTAAGCGTACCGTCGCTTGCAGCCGATTGAACCCTTCCCCATGGCGATCGATCCCCATTTGCCGGCTGCATTCGACTTCGCCTTTCAGGTGGAGCGCCTCTACGCGTCTTTGATTCTCAATGCCGGCGCTGAATCCAGTCACGACTCGGAGCCGGGCCTGGGTGGCAAGCTGCTCTATGCCGGAGAACTGGCGCAAGGCCGCGCGCTGGTGGTCGCGGGCAACATCGCCGGCGCCGCCACGCTGGCCGCCACGGCCGATGCCGCCGCGCAGAAGCAGGCCATCCGCGACGGGGTAGTGGACTTTCTGGTCACCACGCTCGACGAAGCTCTGCGCATCCTGAAAAACGAAATTCGCAAGCACGAGACGGTCGCGGTCTGCGTAGGCCATGCGCCGGACGCCGTCGAGCGCGAGATGCTGGAGCGCGGCGTGCAGCCCGATCTGCTGGCTGGGGGCGCGACGGGCGGAGCGGAGTGCGAGGCTTTTCTAAGTCAGGGAGCGCGGCGGATCGAGTCCTTAGATGCGGAGGAAAGCCAGACCCTTCTTACCTGGCGCGTGGCCGCGGCGCCGGCCCAATGGCTGCCCAAAATAGATGCCATCGCTCTCAATTGCCTGAGCCCGGCCGACGGCTCCGCCCGCCGCTGGCTGCGCCTTGCCCCTCGCTATCTGGGTCGCTTGGCGCAGGGAATCAGGTTCTTGCGTTGCGATGAGCAAACCGCTCTGGAATTCCGGAACCGGGTGCAGACAGCGATGGATCGCGGGGAGATCGGCGTTCCGGTCGAGATTCAGCTCTCCCCGTCCGCCGCTTCGATCCGCGCCCACAATTCCTTCACGCCGTAGCCGGTCTTGGCAGAGACGGGCAGCACATCGTCCAGTTCCAGTCCCTTCTTCAAGGCCAGCAGGTTGCGGGTGCGCTCGTTGCCGCTGAGCCGGTCGATCTTGGTGGCCACCACGGCAAACTCGCGGCCGGCGGCGCGCAGCCAGTCGAACAGCTGGCGGTCGCTTTCTTGCGGAGGCACGTTCGAGTCCACCAGGCAGACGCACAGCTTGAGGGTCGAGCGGATCGCCAGGTAGGGCTCGATGAAGGCCGGCCAGCCCGCGGAAATCGACTTGGAAATCTTGGCATAGCCATAGCCGGGCAGGTCGGCGAAGACCAGCCTGCGCCGATTGCTCGGGTCCAGCAGGGCAAAAAAGTTGATCGCCCGCGTCCGGCCCGGCGTGGAGGAGACTTTGGCCGCCTTTTCTCCGATCAGGTTGTTCAGCAGGCTCGATTTGCCCACATTCGAGCGGCCCAGGAAGGCAATCTCCGGCACATCCGGTGCAGGGAATTGGTCAGCCGCCATGGCCGAAAGCAGAAATTGTGTCGTATAGCGCATATGCCGAGTGGGCCGCCTTAGGTATTGATTTTATTAGATTTCTGTCTACTCAGGTGGGGTTTTTACTGGTGTACAGCGGTTGCAATGCGCGACCTGCCGAATGACTCGTAAGGCCTTTGAAATGAGGGTTTTCAGGGCGGCGATACTGGAGTACTTATCCTGTACGGGCGCCGGTTGTTTCCCCGCAAGTGGCTGAATCGAAACTGGATGATTGGCATTTACAGGCGTACAGGGCGGAATCTCGCATTTTTCCGGGGAGGGGCTGGGAGGGTTGATCGCCGGGGTAGCGGCCGGGGCTGAGGCAGCGGCGCGGGCGGCGGCCAAGCCAAATTGCGGGCGGCCGCCGGGGTAGCGCGCGGACTTTACCGCTTCGGGCAGGACCAGGAGCAGGAACCTTACCATATCGGTCACGGTGGTGTCGTAATCTGCTGCAATCCTCCGCGTCTGGCGGTAGAGCTCGGGTTCGACGGCGACGGTGATGTTTCTGACGGTTCGCATGGCGCGGCTCTCCAATGGTGCTCAGGAATTTTGGTCTATTGGTAGTGTGCGCCAAAGGAGGGAAATAATATGCAAAACGGTTTTTGGGGGAAAACCAGTGAAAACCTGGTCTCACCTAGAGTCTTGAAAACGGCTATTCGATCCACGGCAGCGAGCAAAAACCGCTCGCCTCCCTCAGAGGAAGCGCAGGCCCCGGAGAGAAAGGGCCGCGATTATTCGTGACTGCATCTATTCTGGTTCCGCTGCAAGGATCGACATTCAGTCTTTCATGCGCGGGGAGTCGCAAATTTTTCGCAGGAATCGATAGACGCTTGGCGACTTTTCGGGAGTAATCTGGCGGGAGGATCGAGAGTTTCAATCCCCGGTCCCCAACTGCGAGGGACCGGGGGCACCCTCAACAAGGTTCGTAATCGTCACCAAGATCGGGGCAACCTGCCTCGGAAACAAGGGAGCAAACAGATGGCTGATAGCGGTGGAATTGATCCAACTGAACTCGCGGGTGAGATTGCAGAAAAGGCGCTCGACTCTGAGCCGGTAAGGAATTTGCTAGGCCCGTTGACGAAGGACATTGGGTTGATTCTGGGACAATTAAGCGATATAGCTCGCTTTTACACGGAACAAAATCTATTGAGCATTTTCACAAAGTGGGCAGCCCAGAGAAAAGGCGAACCAATAGATTCTAAAGGATTCAAACGGGTGCTTCCACTCCTTCGGGATGCCGCAATGCAAAGTGACGATGAGTTACAGGAGCGGTGGGCATCACTGCTGGAAAACGTCGCGAACGACACAAAAGGTGTTCTTCCGTCATTTGGCCAAACTCTCTCACAGATCACATCGGCAGAGGCTCGTTACCTAGATCGAATCTGGGAACGAGTAACAGCTCCCAGACCCTACGATTCTGGTAAGCGTCGAGGCAGGGATGAACTCAGCTACTTCACCCTCATAGACATCTACAAGCCGAAATTGCGAGCGCCGAATCCCGCAGAGATGCGTATCTACAGAAGCCGCATGTCACCTGAGCAGTTGGCAGCGTTTAGCGAAATGACGAACTTCGAGCTGATACTCCATGATTTGGAGCGGCTGAGTCTTCTTGAAAAGCTGGTTCATTACATATCCGACGATGCGAGCACATATGAGATCGACGGCGAGAAAGTTTCTATACCCTCCGAACGCAGCGGAATTATGACCAACTATGCCCTCACTCAATACGGCGTCAACTTCATCTTGGCGGTTCGGCCCAAGCGTACTTCATAGAATTAGCTCACTTACTCGTCGATTCATGAGAACTTTGCCAAAGGAGGCTTTCGACACAATCGATGCTTATAAAATCAAGGAATTTATATTCCCACGGTTAGCTTTCACAGAAGAGGCCATCAGTGGTGGAACCGGAATAGGTAACGGTAAACGCCGTTCTGTCCAGGAACAAGCTAGGCCCTTAGGTGCGTGGCCCTCATCTTAGTTACTCCTCAGATGATTGGGTGCCTGAGCGGGCTGCGGAAAAAGGTGGGACAGCAAGCGGACCGGTTCGAAAGGCATCCCTCAGGGGTTAAAACCCCTCGATCTTTCGGCCTCTTTTCGGCACGACTGAAGTCGTGCCCTGTTACAAGGCGCAGCCAGGAGGAGTTTTTTCCGCAGCCTGTGCAGTCGTGCCCTTTCAAAGCAGCCGTGCTGACGATGGTTTCCGGGCAGGTTCTCAGATGATTGGGCGCCCGGGTCTGGATTTCAAGACCCAGGTTCGCTGCCGTTTGATTTCGCACTTCAGGGTTCGTGGTCTCCCATGTTTGAAAGCCATCTCTCGGAACTTGACAAATCCAGACATGGGGCACCCAGCTTGTTTGGCCAGACCGGGGCCACCCGCCTGCGGTCCGACTTCAAGACCCGCTCATCGCGATAGAGCCGCGATGAACGGGGCACAGCTTCCTATGGCTCATGGTGATTCTTCGAGGCTGATGAACGGGCCACCTGCCTGGTCAGACCTGGAGCACCCGGCTCTATCGTAATCCGGCCGCGATCTGGCCTCAAGACCCGCTCATCGCGATAAGACCGCGATGAACGGGGCACAGCTTCTCATGGCTCATGGTGATTCTTCGGGGCTGATGAACGGGCCACCTGCCTGGTCAGACCTGGAGCACCCGGCTCTATCGCGATGAGTGGGCCGCGAAGTCTTGCCGTCCACTCTGACTCGATTTCAACCGCTCCTCGAACGCCGGTCGCGTAGTGGTTGAAGCTGCTCCATTGGTAGTCGCCGGGAGATGCAACCAATCCGCGCTTTACCGGGTTGCGATGAATGTAACGGATCACTTCGGAGCGAGCCTCTTCACCACGGATGTTGCGGTCAAAGTAGCGTTCCTGCCAGAACTTCTCGCGCTGACCTCTCAGTTTGCGCGAAGTGATCTGCTTTACTGCCTTGAGAAACTGGGCGACGAGGATCGATGGCGGCTCGTTGATGAGCAAATGGACGTGCTCGGGCATCAGGACGTAGGCGTAGATCCTTGCCTGATGCCGTGCGCGAGTCAGTTCCAGTACGGCCTCGACTGTGTTCTTGGGGCCTGGCGCATCGAGAAGAGGGAGGCGGTGAAAGCAACTGAAAGTGATGAAGTGGAGAGTCTCTGCTTTCTGGAACCGTTTCAGACCGTACGGCATGGCGCTATCATAATCCGGCCACGACCCGGCCTCAAGACCCGCTCATCGCGATAGAGCCGCGATGAGCGGGGCACAGCTTCCTATGGCTCATGGTGATTCTTCGAGGCTGATGAACGGGCCACCTGCCGTCGCGGAAGGGCTGGGGTTCCCTATGCCTGTTCTACTGCCTTGCCGGCACGCTGGCCGAAATCTCCGACGGTGGCGGCGGCACGGCGGCCAGTACATCGGTCTCCGCGGGCATCGCCGAAGGCAGCGGGCTCTCCAGCGCCAGCACCAGCACCTCGTCCATCTGGTCCACAAAGTGGAGCTTCATCGCCTTCTTGATGTTGTCCGGCAGTTCGGCAATGTCTTTCTCGTTGGCGCGGGGCAGGATGATCTCGAAGATGCCGGCGCGCAGCGCAGCCAGCAGCTTCTCTTTCAATCCGCCGATGGCCAGCACCTTGCCGCGGAGGGTGATTTCGCCGGTCATGGCCACGTCGCGCCGCACCGGAATCTTGGCCAGCGCGCTGGCCATGGCGGTGGCCATGGTGATGCCGGCCGAGGGGCCGTCCTTGGGAATCGCGCCCTCGGGCACGTGCAGATGCAGGTCCACGTTGCGATAGAATTCCCGGCTGAGCCCCAGGGTTTGCGCCTTGCCGCGGATGTAGCTGAGCGCGGCCTGCGCCGACTCCTGCATCACGTCGCCGAGCTGGCCGGTGATGGTGAGCTTGCCCTTGCCGTCCAGCACCTGCACTTCGGTGGTGAGAATGCTGCCGCCGACCTCGGTCCAGGCCAGGCCGGTCACCAGGCCCACTTCGCTCTTTTCATGCACTTCGGAGTCGCGGTACCGGGCCACGCCCAGGAACTCGTGAATGTTTTCGGCGGTGAGTTCTTCCTTGTGCTTTGCGCCGCCTTTCACCACCTTGCGGGCCACCTTGCGGCAGACGTTGCCGATCTCGCGCTCCAGGTTGCGGACGCCGGCCTCACGCGTGTAAAAGCGGATGATCTCCAGGATTGCGTCGTCGCCGAAGACGATATTCTTCTCGCTCAGGCCGGTCTGTTCGCGCTGCTTCTTCACCAGATATTGCCGCGCGATCTCCAGCTTTTCCTGCTCGGTGTAGCCCTGCAGGCGCAGAACCTCCATGCGGTCCTGCAGAGCGGCCGGGATGGTGTGCATCACGTTGGCCGTGGCCACAAAGAGCACCTGCGACAGGTCGTAGTCCACGTCCAGGTAGTGGTCCTGGAAGGCCGAGTTCTGTTCCGGGTCCAGCACCTCAAGCAGCGCCGAGGCCGGGTCGCCGCGGAAGTCCGAGGCCATCTTGTCCACTTCGTCGAGCAGGAAGACGGGGTTCTTGGTGCCCGCCCGCTTCATATGCTGGATGATCTGGCCGGGCAGGGCGCCGATATACGTCCGGCGATGGCCGCGAATCTCGGCCTCGTCGCGGATGCCGCCCAGCGAGAGCCGGACAAATTTGCGCCCGGTGGCCTTGGCGATCGACATGCCCAGTGAGGTTTTGCCCACGCCCGGAGGTCCGGCAAAGCACAGGATCGAGCCTCTCGGATTCTTGACCAACTGGCGAACGGCCAAAAACTCGAGAATGCGCTCCTTGATCTTTTCCAACCCGTAGTGGTCGGTGTTGAGCACCTTTTCCGCGTAATCGATCGAGCGAGTTTCTTTCGACCGCTTCTTCCACGGCACGGCCAGCAGCCAGTCGATGTAGTTGCGGCTCACGGTGGACTCGGCCGACATGGGCGGCATCGCTTCCAGCTTCTTCAACTCCTGGATGGCCTTGTCCAGCACGTCCTTGGGCATCCCGGCGGCTTCGATCTTCTTGCGCAGCTCGTCGAACTCGCTCTTTTCGCCGCGGCCCAGTTCCTTCTGGATGGCCTTGATCTTCTCGTTGAGGTAATACTCTTTCTGCGCCCGCTCCATCTGCCGCTTCACGCGCGACTGGATGTTGCGGTCCAGGTCCAGCTTCTCGATCTCGATGTCCAGCACGTCGGCAATCCGCGCCAGCCGCGCCGAGGGATCGAAGATGGCCAGCAGCTCCTGCTTTTCCTCGATGCCCAGTTGCAGGTTGGCGGCGATGGTGTCGCTCAGCTTGGCCGGCTCGTCCATGCGCACGGTGGCGATGATGGTTTCGTAGTTGAGCGACTGCTGCAGCTTGACGTATTGCTCGAAGAGCGCGGTCACGCGCGCCATCAACTGCTCGATCGCCGGGTTCGTCTCGAATTGGACCTTGCCGGTGCGCACCGTGGCCACAAAGAAGCCGTCGCGGTCGGTCACCTCGGTGGACTTGGCGCGCTCCACGCCCTCCACCAGCACCTTGATGTTGCCGTCGGGCATCTTGACGCTCTGCACGATATTGCAGATCGACCCGACCTGGTAAATCTCCTTGGCCTTGGGCTCGTCGATCGAGGCGTCGTGCTGGGTGGCGAGGAAGATCTTGCGGTCGCCGGTGAGAGCCTCTTCCAGGGCCCGCACGCTGGACTCGCGGCCCACCACGAAGGGCGTCATCATGTAAGGGAAGATGACCATGTCCCGAATGGGCATCATGGGCAGTTTGCGCTGCTCGGGTTTTTCGCGGGATGCGGTCATGGGGTCACCCTGTGTATTGGACGCACGAAATCAGCTCCGGATGCAGGGCTGATTCAGCGACTCATGTTGGGATTGTACAGCGGAACCGGTGCGCCGCAAGGCGCCAAAGACACGATCTCCCAGGTCGTGAAATCGAGACCTGGGAGATCGTGGTTCAAAGACAGCAATGTAAAACTCGATCAATCAGCCGGCTTTTTCCAGCAGGCACAACGACAGATCGCGCCGCTCGACCATATCGCTGGTAATCTCCAGATCGCGGACCCGCTTGTTGTTGGGCAGGTTGTACATCAGGTCCAGCATCAGCTCTTCCAGGATCATGCGCAGTCCGCGCGCTCCCACCTTGCGCGCCATGGCCTCGCGGGCGACGGCGCAGGTGGCTTCCGGCGTAAAGTGCAGGCGAACGTTCTCATACTCCAGCAGGCGCTGATACTGCTTGAGAATGGCGTTCTTCGGCTTGGTGAGAATCTCAATCAGCGCCGCCTCGTCCAGCTCGTCGAGGATGCCCATCACCGGCAGACGGCCCACAAACTCGGGAATCAGGCCGTACTTGATCAGGTCCTGCGGTTCGGTGCGGCGCAGCAGCTCGGTGTCGCGATGGGAACGGGTTGTGGCGGCATCGGCTTCGGCATCGACGGCCTTGAAGCCCAAAGCCTTCTTGCCCACGCGGCGGCCCACCACGCGCTCCAGGCCCACAAACGCCCCACCGCAGATGAAGAGGATGTTGGTGGTATCGACGGCGGTGAACTCCTGGTGCGGGTGCTTGCGTCCGCCCTGCGGCGGAACGTTGGCCACGGTGCCTTCGAGAATCTTGAGCAGCGCCTGCTGCACGCCCTCGCCGCTCACGTCGCGGGTGATGGAGGGGTTCTCGTCCTTGCGGCCGATCTTGTCGATCTCGTCGATGTAGATGATGCCCTGCTGGGCGCGCGTCACGTCGCCGTCGGCGGCTTGCAGCAGCTTGAGGATGATGTTCTCCACATCCTCGCCCACATAGCCGGCTTCGGTCAGGGTGGTTGCGTCCACGATGGCGAAGGGAACGTCGAGCATCTTGGCCAGGGTGTGCGCGAGCAGCGTCTTGCCCGACCCGGTGGGTCCGATCAGCAGAATGTTGCTCTTAGCCAGCTCCACTTCGTTGTTGCGCATGCGGTTCATCTGGATGCGCTTGTAGTGGTTGTAGACGGCGACGGCGAGTTTCTTCTTGGTCTGGTCCTGGCCGATGACGAAATCGTCGAGGAAGCTCTTCACTTCCTGCGGTTTGGGCAAGTGGCCGGCCGTGGTGGCGGGAGCGGCTTCGCCGCGGTCGTCCTCGAGAATCGAGTTGCAGACGGCTACGCACTCGTCGCAGATGTAGGCGCGCGGGTAGTCGCTGGGCGACGAGATCAGCTTGGCCACGGCGTCCTGCGACTTGTGACAGAACGAGCAGCGCAGTGCTTCTTCGGGTCCCGTGCGCATTTTCATGTTTCTACTCCCTTTGGACGAGCTTGGCGATGTGAGCTGAGTCGGCGGATGGGGCGGAGTGAACCCGCCAACCCGGTTAGCTGGTTAGGCGCGCGGCCGGTCGATGATTTCATCGACGATGCCGTATTCCTTGGCTTGCTGCGAATTCATGATGAAGTCCCGCTCGACGTCGCGCTCGATGCGGTCCAGGGGCTGACCGGTGTGCTTGGCCATGAGGTTGTTGGTGATTTCGCGGATGCGCAGAATCTCGCGCGCATGAATGTCGATATCGGTGGCCTGGCCGCTGAGCCCGCCCATCGAAGGCTGATGGATGAGAATGCGCGAGTTGGGCAGGGCGAAGCGCTTGCCCTTGGTGCCGGCCAGCAGCAGAAACGCACCCATGCTGGCCGCCTGGCCGATGCAGTAGGTGACGACGTTGTTCTTGATGAACTGCATCGTGTCGTAGATGGCCAGGCCCGCGGTGATCGAGCCGCCGGGCGAGTTGATATACAGCGAAACGTCCTTCTCCGGGTCCTCGCCCTGAAGAAAGAGCATCTGCGCCACAATGAGGTTGGCCACCTGGTCGTCGATGGGCGTGCCAAGAAAGATGATGTTGTCGCGAAGCAGACGGGAAAAAATGTCGTAGGCGCGCTCGCCTCGGCTCGTCTGCTCAACCACCATGGGAACCAATGCCATTGAGTCTTTCTCTCGCTCTTCCGGTTGGGGGCCGTTGCTCCCCGGTTTTTGGTGGCCGCGCGGCGTTCTTTCCAGACCGCGCGGCAATTTCTGCCCTCTTCGGAGCCTACGCGGGCAGGCGTTCGTACAGCAAACTCGCGGTTTTTTCCCGCCGCATCTGTTCCCGGATTCTAGCCAGTCCGCCGTCCCCCGTCAAACGCGCGCGCATCGCTTCTACCGTCTCTCCGGACTGCAGGGCGGCCATCTGCAACTCGCTCTCCAGTTCCTCGTCGCTCACGGCGACGTTTTCCTCGTGAGCGATGCGGTCCAGCAGGATCGAGGCCTTTACCTCGGCGACAGCGCTGTCGCGCTGGGCCGTGCGCAGGCGCTGGAAGTCCAGCTTGCGCATCTGCTCGGTATCCATGCCCTGGGCAGCCAGTGCGCGCAGCCCGCGTTCCAGCCGTGCGTCGATCTGCTCCTGCACCAGCGACTCGGGAACCGGGAACGGGTAGCGCTCGATCAGGGCCGCGAAGAGCCGGTCCTTGGTCTCGCCTTCCACGCTGCGCCGCTTGCGGGTGGCCAGATGCTCGCGGATGCGGGCTTCCAGATCGGCAAAGCTGTCATAGGCGCCGATCTCCTTGGCAAAGTCGTCGTTCAGCTCCGGCAGGGTCCGCTTCTTGATGGCCTTCACTTCAATTTCGTAGACCACGGTCTTGCCGGCCAGCTTGGCCTCGCCGTAGTCGGCGGGATAGATGACCTCGGCCTTCAGTTCCCGGCCGGGCTTGGCGCCGCGCAGAGCGGTGGTGAATGCCTCCAGCGTGTCTTTGCCGCCAATTTCGACCAGCGTGTCTTCGCCGGCCACCGGGGCAGCCTCGGCGTCGCCTTCCATCTGGCCCTTGTAGCTGATCTGCGCCCAGTCGCCGTCCACCAGGGCGCGGTCTTCCTCCACCGGCTCAATCGTGGCGCGCGACTCGCGCAGTTGCCCGACTTCGTGCTGGAACTCTTCTTCGGCGATCTCCACGGGCGGCTTTTCCACCGTCACGCTCTGGTAGCCCTCGATGGAGAAATCGGGAATGAACTCGAAGACCGCCTTCACGTGCAGCGGTTCGCCGTCGTCGACGGTCAATTCGGTTACCTGCGGCTGCCCGACCGGCTTCACGCCCAGGTCGGTTACCGCCTTGTTGAAGCGCTCGGGGAGCAGGCCGTCGATCACGTCCTTGCGAATCTCGGTGGCGTAACGGCGCTTGACCACCGTCTCCGGCACCTTGCCCGCGCGGAAGCCGGGAATCTTGGCGTATTTCCGATAGTTGGCAACCACTTTGCCGTAGGCCTTCGAGACCTCTTCGGCGGGAATGTCCAGAACCAGTTCGCGGGTGCATTCCGGGTTCAGCACCGGGCCGTGCTGGTGCTCGTGGTCATGGCCTTCATGCTCGTGGTCGTGCCCTTCGTGCAAGGGATCCTGTTCGTGGTTGTGGTCGTGATCGGCCTCGGGCGCATCGGGCCGGGGGCTGTTTTCGAGGGTATCGGTAGAACTCAACGTTTTGCCTTCCAGGCGCGCCTTGCGCGCCGAACAAACAGCCGTTCCGGCTGCTACTTTGGGCTGATTCCAGGCTGCAAACCGCCCATTCCGCGCTGCAAGCTGTCGATTCCTGCAACAAACTGCCGCATGGGGCTGCGGTTTGCGGCCAAACCGGCACAGTACAGCCAGGGATATGCCTCATCTCATGGTAAGTTGGTTTGCTGGCAGGGTCAAACCGGCCGGGCAGGTCGAGGCGCGGAAGAGCATCGCGGAAGGCACGTTACTGCTCAGTGACCTGGGGCTTACGAACGTAAGGGAGAAAACGGGGATGGGCCGCGCCATACAGCGCGTAGTGCTGGCGGGCTTCATTCAGGCTGAGGGCGCCGTTCACGGTCAGCCGCACCTCGGAGGCGTCGCCGTCCTCCTGGCCATCGTCTTCCCACCAGCAGACCGGGCACAAAGCCAGGGCGCCCGGCGCCTCTAGCGTCTTGCACCCGCAGCATGGGCAGCGGAAACGAGTCTCCAAGGATTCCCCCACGTGGATGGACGGCAAGCGAGGCCTGCAGGTTTACACAAATACAGCCTTTAGCCGCGAACCATCGGCTTTCAGCCTCGCTTTTTCTGCCTCCTGGCTTCCGCGCCCAGACCGAGCGGCTCAGCCGGTAAAGCCAAAACGCCGGAGGCGAGTGGTGCCCGCCGCACAAATTGTCGTTGATGTTTTGCAAGGGCACGACTTCAGTCAGGCCGTCAACAGCCTGGAATGAGCGGGATTTAGCGCCTGAGGGGGCTTTGCCCAAAAAGCGCCTAAAACGGCGGCTTTGCCTAAATAGTCGGATTTATTAGGCAAGACGAACAATTTTTGGGCAGGAATTCGACTTTTTGGGCAAGAGCAGGAATTCACCGGATTTTGTCCGATTTTTGCTTATATGACTGTATTGACTAGATGGTAACTTACGGTTTGCCGACTAACCGCTCGCACGCCGAATCATCCGGAGAATTCTAGGTTGCACAGGGATTTGATAGACTCTGGTCAAGACGCAAACTCGACGACAGTCGAACGTATATGAAATTCTAGCTATTTACTTGACGCCACCAGACACAATGAATTGTGATTTCACCAGTTTTACGAACGGAACCGGCTCGATCTGAACGGCTTGTTGCGCCAGGCGGTAGAACAGTTTGCCGCGTGACG
>JBEKTO010000066.1:0-16706 GCA_049515995.1 Occallatibacter sp.
GTTGCATCAGATGTTCGTGCGACAAATTATCGAAAAATCCCCGGACATCCGCATCCAAAATCCAGTTCACCTTCTTCCACACCATCCCCGCCGTCAGCGCGTCCAATGCATCATGGGCGCCCTCGGCTTGCCGGTCGAGCGGGACTTGCACTTCACGCCGCGCCCGATGAGCCAGGTCGTGGGCTGAGCCCGCAGCCACGCTCCGGCTCACCGGGCCGGAGCGGACCAGATGTGTGCCAAACGCAAGATGCAAGATGCACGCGGAATATTAGCCGCCTCCCCCTTGGTTTCCTCCCCCTTGCCCGACCGAGGGAATCTTTTGGCAGCCGCTTCACGGCAGGGGGATGAACGCGCAAGCCCTCGGCGGGCTACTCAAGGCAGTAACCCGCCTTCGGGCTTTGCGCGGCGCTTTTGGAGAGCCGTGAAGCGGCTGCGGATCGGTGCTGGTGGCACAACGAGCGGTACGCCTTAAAGCATTACCGGCGCAGGTGGCGAGAGGGTCATTGCAGTGTGGCGGGCGCGCACGCCCCGATGCAAATCAAGCCGCGAATCCTGCCATGAACACGCCAGCAACCGTTCCCCCAAAGGTCGAACAGTTGGGGCGCTTGACGGAATACGGCGCCCCAGTATGATTAACAAAAACATGGCAACAAAACCAAAAACCAAAGAACGCTCATTTGAGCACTACGCCCGCGCCATCCAGACCGATATCGCGAACCTCGGCAAGGAGGTGAGGGACGGCTTTCAGTCCATCCGCAAGGATATGGACGCCGGATTCCTGAACGTGCGCAGGCAGATGGACGATATCCGCGACGACGTAGGGCGCATGAATGGCATCATGGTCTCGAAGGCCGACCTCGAAAGCACCGTCCGTTACGAGCTCGACACGTCCCCGTTCGCGAAAGAGGCGGAGGTGAAAGGACTCCGCGAGCGCCTGCTCCGCGTCGAGAAAAAACTCGGCATGAAGACCGCGGCGTAACCCGCCGCGGGCGACGGCATCCCCGCTTTCCCCAAAGCGGGGATGTTTCTTTTTGTGGGCAAGGGGGAGGATCGGCAGCCCCCACCCGCCCATTCGGGAGGCGGCTGGATACGCAGAGATTCGGACCGGCTCCAGCCTCTTTCCTGCCCCAACCGCCCTTTGGTTTGGCTGGAGCCGATCCGCTTACTCCCACAGCCCGTTGACCTTCGCCTGCTTTTCCATTTGGCCACACGGGGAACTTCCATTCTTCTTCATGACGTTTTACCACTGGTCACATACTTAGTAGTCCTGGTACTTTAGGTGGGCGAATACACGGCGAATTTAACCCCCTTGAATTGCGGTCGTTATGGGTCAAGACTGGATATAGGGGGTGGTTCCTCCTATGCGCGAGCGTATCAACGCCTTCTTTGACATCCTTGAACTGCTGGTGGTGCGCCTGACGCTCCTCACCCTTCTCGCTCTTGGCGCCTACACTCTGATCCGAGGCCATCTCTGACATCCCACGCCACCGTGCGAAGACTCCCTCAGTGTCCGCCGGAGTATCGCGAGTGCCAGATCATCCCGTTTCCCAAAGTTCAGCTTCCGGAATTTGCTGCCCTCCAGGATCACCGCGGCGCGCAGCCTCCGTATGGGATCGGAGCAGGCCTTCAAATAGTGGATCGTCCGCCATGCAACAGATGTGATCCCCACTACCCAACTTCTCACCGTTCCCACTTCCCTGCCCCGCCGACCTTGACCGCCTGGCGGGTTGCCTTTAAGATTCTCATAGCTTTTTCTTAAACACTCCGCCGGCCGGCGGAGCAATCCAATTTTGAAAACAAGGAGACACGCTGTCATGAGTGAAACGCAAGCAGTCCTTTTGTCCCAGACGGGCAAGCTCACCCGCGAGCAGTTGGCGCTCGTAGCAACGCCCACGGGAACCGATACCCACAAGCCCATCCCGCACGCGGAGGTAATAAGCGCCGTCGTCGAAACGCTCGGGTTCCGGCACATCGACGTGCACGCCGAGGAGTACGCCGTTTCCAAGGACGGCATGAAGATGTTCGGCGTCCTGGAATTGCAGACCGGGTTCGCCGGATGCCGGTTCGCGATCGGCATCCGGAACGCGCACGACAAATCCATGCGGCTCGCGATGACCGTAGGGTATCGCGTCTTCGTGTGCGACAACCTGGCGTTCCAGGGAGACTTCTCGCCGGTGCTCGCGAAGCACAGCAAGCATTTCTCGCTGCAAAACGCGATCTCCATCGGCGTCGATCAGATGCAGCGCAGCTTCAAGCCGATGGTGGAGTCCGTGGAGCTCTGGCGGGCGTCGCAGATCTCCGACGTGGCCGCGAAGCTCATCATCTACGAAGCGTTCATCGAGGGCGGCCTCGAAATACCCCGCGCCCTGGCGCACCGCACGCACGAGCTGTACTTCAATCCACCGTATGATGACTTCGCGCCGCGGACCATGTGGAGCCTGAGCAACGCG
Source organism: Occallatibacter sp. (assembly GCA_049515995.1). GTDB lineage: Bacteria > Acidobacteriota > Terriglobia > Terriglobales > Acidobacteriaceae > Telmatobacter. Next base: position 2,451 of record JBEKTO010000066.1, read on the forward strand.
TTCACCTCCGCCCTTAAAGAACTCGATCCGATCCCGCAGTATCGCGCGACGGCCAAGCTCGGTCCGTTCCTGGAGGCGAGGCAGATCAGCATGGCGCCGCCCCAGGAGTGATCCGATGGACTATCGCTTCCCGCTCGGCCAGATCGTCGCCACGCCGGGCGCGCTTGCGGCGTTCGAACGCGCCGGGGACGCGCCCGCCGCTTTTCTCCGCCGGCATCTGTCCGGCGACTGGGGCGAGCTCGACGCGCACGACCGCCATGAGAACGAGCTGTCTGTCGCCGCCGGCTTCCGGATACTTTCGGCGTACAGGCTTTCCGACGATACCCGGATATGGGTCATCACGGAGGCCGACCGCTCTTCAACCTGCATCCTGCTGCCCGAGGAGTACTGACTATCATGCCCCGGCTTCCCTGCCCATGAAAAAATGCGATCTTGACCCCCCGTCCTGTCGGGGGTCTTTTTTTACTCTTTAATTCCCAATCCCGAATGCAGGCCTGAAGCAAACGGTTTAACTTCCGGTTTCGCCAACTTACATTTCCCGCCCTGACGTGCCGCGCTCGCAATCCCGAGCAGATGCAGTTCGCTTCACGGCTTTTTCATTTTAACGGGCAGCCCGCCGCCTCAAGGAACTACGACGCGTTGCCGCCCCCCGAAATGGGGAGCGGCCTTTTTGACGTTCCTCCTTGACCCGGCGGGCCCCCAGCCCGTTTCCGCCGAGCTACGCCGTGGAAGCGACACGGCATAAAGGTCGAATATACAAACCAATTCACAAATCCGATGGGATACTTCCAGGAAGTTGACCGCTGGCTCGACATGCTCTTTGCCGACCTCGCCGACGGCAAGCAGAGCTTCGAAGAGGTGAAGCGCGACATCCGCAGTAGGATACTCGAATCCTACCGCAACGGCCAGAAGGCCGCAGGGCAGTCCCCTGCCCCGCGCGACCGCCGGCCAGGCCGCCGGGTTTCTCCGCGCTAGCCATGCCGCCCTTCACTGACTGGCGCATCACCGCGTGCGCCGCACACCGCCTCAGGTTCAACGGCGAGGAAGCGGCCTGCCCCGATTGCGCGTACGGCTTGCCCGCGCAGGCCCTCGCCGCCGCGCCGCGGCCGGGCGGCTGGGCAGGCCTCTTGAAATTCCGGTGCCCCTTCTGCGGCAGCAAGTCGATACGCGAGGAAAGCTGCAGCCGGTATGCCTGCCGCGTGCAGTCGTCCCTCTCGCCGCGGAAGGCTCTGAACCAGTGCCGGAACTGCGGCGGCCAGACGAAGAACCCGGAGTTCTGCACGCGCTACCCGTGCCGCCAGGCGGCCGGGACGCAGAGCATGTATAACCGCCGGGCGCAGTGACGAAGAAGCCCCCGCAACGGGGGCTTTTTTGTTGCTCGCGACAACGGCACCCACCCTTGGTTTGGCGAAACCGGAAGTTTATTTTTTGAAATCCGTTTGCCCTGCAATCCCTTCACCCGTAAAATTTAGAGCATTCACCCGCTATGATCCCTTCCCTCCTGATCGGCACCAAAGACGACGGCTTCGACCAGGGCGCGGCGTTCGCCAGCCTGGCGGCCGTCCTGTTTCAAATGCGGTATGTCATGGCGGAGGACAACCTGCCGCTGGCCGTCGAGGAGGTCTTGAGCCAGGCGCACGCCATGCTTGTGACCGAAGTCAGCATGCGCGGGATTGCGGAGGTGGAGGAGCCGAACGTTGAGGCGCTGGTGGACGAGCTCGACGTGTCCCTGTTCGATCAGGGCGGGCCGCTTGCAGGGCTGTTCCGGGGTTTTACGCCGCGGCAGATGCCGGTGATCGAGGTAGCCGAGATCATCGACACGCCCGAAAACCGCTATGTGAAATATTTTCTGGAGGAAGGCGCGCTGCTGGCGCAGTGGCTCGCCACAAATCTGGGCGCGCAGGGCAAGATCGCGGCGGAGCGGGAGGCGGGAAGCTGGGTCCTCCGGCTGCAGGAGCTGCTGGCCCACGACACCTGGCGCGGCGTCGGTATCATGCAGCAGTTCCCTTCGAATTCGCAGGTGCTGCTGAAACGCCGGGGATATCGGGACGTCCTGCGGTTCGATCTGGCGCTGCGCCTCAGCCTCACGCTGCCGTGGAGCCAGGGTGAGAAGCTGGCGGAGGGCCTGACGGGCGACATCCGGCCGGTGAGCGAGCTATACGAATACTGGTGCTTCTTCCTGCTGCGCCGGCTGCTGGCCGAGATATGCCAGGCCGAGCTGCCCGGCAGCGGGTCTTTCCTGTCGTTCACCAACCAGGGCCTGCAGGTTCGGCTGGTGAAGGGCAAGCGCAGCCGCGCGATGTTCGTCTACCGGCAGGAGGCCGGGAAGACGGTCCAGGTCGCGCTGTTCTATAACCGGCGTTTCCAGCGGCCGTCGCGGAAGATGCTGTCCTGGGAGGGCAGCTACACGGCCGTCTTCGACCCGGATTACAGCATCGCGGTCACCGTCACCGAGGGCGCCGTGGTGCAGAAGCACTGGCTGCACTTCGATGCGAAGTACCGGCTGGAACCGGCCGACGTCCTGGAGATCCACCCTGGCCCCCGGCCAGTGTTCCACAAAGGGTCCATCTTGGAACGCGTCAACTCTCGCCAATATCACCCTGAAGCGGAAAAAGGATTTCATCATCGACCTTGGGAAGGCCCATGCAACAGCCGAGGCACGGGCGGATTGATGTTTGGACCCCCACTTTCCATTCGGCTATGATAAAACTCTGTCCGCTCCCGCTCTTTTCTGAGCGTTGCAGTTACTTTGACGAATGATGAAAGCTCGCGTCTACGTTGCAGGGCCATACTCGCAGGGCGATGTTGCCGTAAATGTTCGCAACGCCTACAAAGCGGCGAACCATCTGGCAGACTTGGGTTTCGCTCCATTTGTGCCGCACGCCACGCACTTTTGGCACATGCTGTTTCCCCGCCCGTACGAGTTCTGGCTCGATCTCGATAATCAATTTCTGCCGTTTTGTCAGGCTGTGCTTCGCTTGCCGGGGCCGTCAAGCGGTGCCGATAACGAAGTGTTGCTCGCGCAAAACCTGAACATTCCCGTGTTCACCAACATCGGCGATCTGATGAAGCATTTCGAGAGCACAGGCAGTGAAGAATGATCCTTGAAACCAACAAAGCGATTGAGCGATCAGTTGACAGCGTTGAGAGAATTTACGCCATCATCATTGGGCTGGCTCTCGCGGAATCCATTAAGACGCTCATTCTCAAAAATCCCACTGGCAACATAGACCTAAGTCCTCAGACGCTGTGGGCAGGCACTCCCCCTTTCGTGGCGTTCGTCTTCACGCTTGTGCCATTCTGGCATGGGATGAACCGTCACCTAGATCGCTGCTATCTCCAAAAAACCGACGCAGTCGTACACGGTGCTCTACTGTTCGATTTTGCTGCGTTTTTCCTCGAAGCAGGTATTTTTTTGGTTGCGGCGTGGACGTTAAGGGAAAAGTTGGTTACTTTTTACTGCCTGGGGGCCGTATTCCTTCTAGACGTCATCTGGGGCGCTGTCTCTCATCAGATTCATTTCCCCGGTCAGAAATCACATGCCATCAGTTGGTCCGCAATCAATATCGTCGCCATTCTATTGACTCTCGGTGTGGTTACATTCCCCTTTGACCCGAAACCGCCAGTACTAATGGCCATAGCGATTGTGCGAACTATCGTTGACTATTGGAATGGTCGAGATTTCTATTTCCCCAAACTGCCGCCACCACAACCTCCGCCCATAGCGCAGGCTTGAGGCAGATCCAGCCTGTATCCCGCACCCCGAGGCTTTCTTTCTCCAAACAGTGTGTGCGGCGAGCTGGCCGATATACTCGCCCGCCAGGCCCGGCGCGTGATGCTGCGCAGGATGGCCGCAAGCTGGAGCTGACCAGGTGAGGAACCGACGATCCGGCCATAGGCGCGACGTGTGTGATCGTTGCTGGGCAAAAAATGCTTCTTGACACTCCGTCCGTGTGCGCTATACTTCCATCAGCTCTGACCATGCAAGATAAAATCTGTTATCTTGCATAGAAGGAGACGCGTTTTCAGCCCCCCCCTGTTGGGGCTGAGCGTAAGGCCCGTTTCCTAATTAACGCAGAAACCAAAATGACCACCCAACTGGCTACGAAAGAGAATGGCCCTGGCCTGCCGCCGATCCTGGCCGGCAACCTCACACCCGACGTGCGCCGCCGCGTTGAGCAGTTTTATTTTTCCGTAGCCAGTTGCTTTGAGAGCTGGGTCTCGCGCCGGCAGTCGCCGCACACGCAGCGCGCCTACCGCGAAGACGTTATGGCCTTCGTGAAATTCATGGAGATCGAATGGCCGGACCAGCCCACCGAGCTGTTACGGGTCTCGGTGAAAGATGTGATGGCCTTCCGCGATCACCTGCAGGAGAAGAACGCGGCGCCGAAGACGCTCAACCGCCGCATCTCTTCACTTTCCAGTTTTTACAAATACCTGGCCGCGGCGGCGGCCGAGCTGCGCTTGCCCATCACCGTGCCGAACCCAGCACACGCCCAGTTCATCTCCCGCGAGTCCACTGATCCCCGCGAGGAACGTCGGGCCCTGTCCGCCACGCGCGCTCGCCAGCTCATGGGACTGCCGGCCGGCGACGGCTTGCTCGACTTCCGTGATCGGGCGATTTTGAAATTCTTCCTCTACAGCGGCGCCAGGCTGTCCACAGTCTGCCGCTTGAAGGTCTCGGACTTCCACCAAGACGGCGACCAGGCCACCATTCGACTGCACGAGAAAGGCGATAAGCGCCGGACCATCGGCCTGCACTTCCAGGCGTCCCAGGCCATCGGGGAATATATAGAGCACGGGGGGCTAGAGAGCGGTCCCCTATTCCGGCCGCGGCTGAATCCGCGCAGCAAAAAACTGGCCAGCCGTCCCATGGACGCCGCCAGCTTATATCGCCTGGTGCAGAGCTACATGATGCGGCTGCCAGGCGCGGCCAAGGAGGAGCTGCAGCCAGACGGCCGTCTGGCCAGCCGTTGCGCCTACACCCCTCACTCACTCCGGGCGACCACCGCCACCCTGCTGCTCGACGCCGGCGTAGACATCCGGAAGGTGCAGGACTTGCTTGGCCACCGCCACATCACCACGACGCAGATCTACGATAAGCGGCGCCGCAGTACGGCCGAGAGCGCCAGCCACGACGTGCCAATTTGAATGTTTGCCGCGCGAACGCGAGGACATTCAGCGATTCAGCGAGTTGTCGTCGAGATGGTAAGCTTGTTCTGTCATGCCAATTTCCCTAACTCCCGACGCTTTCCAATGGGTGTGTGCGATTAAGGAGTGGTATAAGGAAGACTTACCGATTCTCATCCAGTGGACGAGAAACACGGTCTCCGAAACACTTGTCCGTCAAGAAGCGCATGAGGGTATCTACCTGAGCATGGTCGTTGCCACGCTTCGGTCCGTTCTTCTTGAACAGCAACACGATAACACATCTTTTATTAACGCTTTGAAAGACGCGACCGATTTAGAACAAACCGAAAAAGGCCTAGCACTAAATTACCCTAAAGCTATCAATTTTCTATCTGCTGTTCTGCCGGGATTGACTTGGTCTCACGACATTCGTCCAGTAGTGTTGGCCAATATTAAAAGAACGCTTGAGACCCACGTCCGCGACCGACAGACCAGTGACCGACAGACTCCAACCAAGCGTTAGGGGAACGCGAGCACAGGAGAAGCACGGGAGCACCACCGAGGGCAAAAGCGATGTATAATCAGTGTTTTCTAAATCCAATAAAGGGTCACACATGTTATGCCGTGGCGAATGGTTGGGACCAAGATTGAATGGTCGGGCAAAGGCGAACAGTGGATGAGATTACTTATGCTGTACTATCAAGAGGATCTGGCGGCCAGCCATCTGCCGGCGAAGACTTGGTTTGGCCGCTACTTGGCATCGTCGATTCACCATCTGGAAGGTTTGGTAGCGAGGGAATGGAACGGCATTTTGAGTAGAGGGAAATATAAACGGCTAATCCAGTGGCGAGACCAGATGAATCAGGCCAAGACATCTACCGACATCCTCCAGGCACAGGCGGTGTTTTTGGATCTCCTGGCTGAGACTTTGCCTCTCACCTTTCTGGAAGATCCTTCCATGGTCAAGTGGCGGGCCGCTGTTCATCATCATATTTGGGGACTGCCACTACCTTAGCAAGCACTCTGCTGCGGCTCCAACCCGTGGCGGGCAGGCCCATCCAAGCTGGTTTATGTTTGAATTGACTTTAACGAACACCAAGGAGATGAACTGAAATGCCACGACAGACATTGATGATCCTTCCTGCTCTGGGTTTCATGTTAGTTGCCCTGACAGGTTGCTCCAGGGACTCACCCGACAAGCGGATCAAGGATGCACAGCGACTTAGTATGGTTAAGAAGGTGGCGCTGGTTTCATTTGGAGCCAATCGCGTACATCTGGTGGGTTCCGACACAGATCAAGAAACCAACACCGACCCACGGTCAGCCGCTCTGTTTGGTGCCGTTTACCTTACCGCAATTAACAAAAGTATGGCGGACAATGGGTCGGGCCTCTTCGTTAGCTTGAAAGATGTCATGGCGTCCAAAGCATATGCGGCTATGAAGGATGTACCCTATGAGAGGCAGGAGCCTGGGCTGCTCGCCTCGTCATATGTGTACGACTCTCCGGTGAACGACATCCATGTATTCAAGATAGCGCCGGACTCTGCCAAGGAACTGTCGAAATCCCTGGGCGTTGACGCCGTCTTGGGTACTGAGGTAACTTTTCGGCTGGCTCCCGGCTGGAGTATGCCAATTCTTGGCACATTCTTCAAACCGAAATGGTATGCCGAAGCGACTGCTGGTGGGGATCTTTATGATAATGGTGGCGTCCTGGTCTGGCAGGCGCGTTTTAATCGCCGCGGACCTATTCACATGAAGGCGGACAAATCTTTAAATCTCGCCATGTTTTCGAATTCATCAATCGGCGGCGACAAGATGGTGCAAATTGTTGAGTCCGCGGCTAAGGAAGCTGCCGACCATCTTGTTGAATCGATCCGAGACGATATCCAAGCCTCCCGAGGCAAGTAAAGCCCTACCCCCTGGGGGGAGGGGGTATGCACTTTCGGTTATCCTCTCCTAGCCCATACGTGCTCTTGCTACTGCGGATTGACTGAAGACTGTTGGGAAACACTCTCTAGCCTCTTGGTCTGCTGCTAGATATTTATAATATATAGCGTCGTCCGTAAATAACTCTTGTTCCTTACCTGCCACGAATGCCTCATTCATGAGCCTGATCTCCCCGCTTGTCAGGTGCTTCCTGCTGACCTCCCAGAACATCTTATGAAACTCTCGGTTCATCATGAGGATGAACTTCTCACGCTCTTGCCCATCATGAGGAGCCGCAAGTCCGTGCCTGCCTAGCTTATTAAGAACCTCTTCGTAGTAATCCCGCATCGCACCGGCGGCCCTGTCAATAGCCGGAACTGTAACAGCGATCCCAAACACATCCATGAGCCAGCGTAGCTGAAGATCCCGCATGCTCTCAAGAAAGTGCAGGCTAGTGTTGTCAGCCAGGAAATCCAGGAGATCCCACGGTTTTGTCACGACCACCGCGCCGTCTGGATCGTGCCGCAAACATAACTCGCCTTGATCTTTTTTGCTCTTGCCCATCCATGGCTTATCGGACCAATCAGGGAACCGCTTGAGTGCCTCCATATAGATACATAGTGCAGAGGTGCATATGTAGTGTACGTATGTTACTCGTTGGTCAGGACAATCCGTATCATACCATTTGTTGATATAGAGACTAAGCCAGCTATGTAAGTTACCAGCGGTCTGCATCCTTCCATCGGCCAGAACTCTGTAAGGCATTTGCGTAAACTCCTTCAGCGTCATTGTATGTTGTGTCCGGTGTATCGACAGCACATATTAACACTTAACGTAAGCGGTGTCACTTCCCTAATACATCGGCCACGTGCCTCGTAACGCGATGCCAGCGAAAGGTCGTAGTTAAGGCCCATATGACAAGGCCGCCCCATAAGACAATCACAAGCCATAGCTGGCCGCTGCCAACGAGCGAATACATCTGTGTCAAAGGATAGCCATGAAACCACAACTGAAACGTAAACACCGCCGTTAATAGGGTCAGGACATCAAAAGACAGCATCACGAAGCACAACCCCAGAACCAGCACAAAGGTCAGCCCTAGCTGAAACAGATTACCAGCAGGCAGAGGTGCTAGAGTGAGACGGTTCATACTAGCCACCCAGAGGCCCGTACCTAACAAGGCCAACAGAGGCCTGGACTTGATCCAACGATAGAGCAGCAACAGTACGAGGCCAAGAGCATATGTCGTGATTGCCGCATTACCGAGAGCTTCGCCGAGTAATGTAATGCTTGGGATGGTCGCATTCATATCCCTGAAATAGTCATCAAGCAGCGGCCAGCCGAGGTGCCAGCGGATAGCGAGGGCCGTCAACGATGAATACAGTCCCAGGAGCAGCGCGCCACAGGCGGCGCCGCGCGCCACTGCGACGGCCACCGAGCGAGTGGCGGCCCGACCTTCTAGGAGGCTTGTGTAGCTCGTCGTTAGAGACGGCCAACGCCGACCCGCCAACGAAACCACAGAGTAGGATAATACAACAAAACCCAACGCCCACATCACGCCGAAGGAGATTAAGGCGTCTTTTGAAGGCGGTCCGGAATTCTTTTCAACCAGCATGCTCAAGGGCGTCGCCATGCCCCAAATGAGTCCGGCTACAGCCACGATACGCACCTCACGTGCCTGTAGCATGATGGCATGTCCTCCCCCAGGAACCAGCAGGAGTAAGGCCAGTATAAGGATGACGAGTCCTGCTATCCTGCTGTCGAACTTCCTTCCATACCACGTGCTCGGCGGAGTGTAGCCCGAAGGAGGAGTGGTCCACCGCGAGAGAACAACTACCCGATCCAGCGCATACATCGCGTACTTCGTTTCAATCCCCGTAGGATCGCTCTTCAGCCACTCCGCATAATAGCCGTGGCGGCCTCCGTCATCAAAGTTATATGGCACCCCTACTTCCAGTTGCAAGGAATCTGGATTGACACCAAATGTGTTTAGCAAGTCCGCCCGGCCGAGCTGGAGACCTTGTGCCGCTGAGATCGTTGTACCTTCAGGTACCCACCCGTGTATGGGAACGTCTACGTGGCGAATTACCCCGCCAGGCTCGTAAAGAACATTGGCGCTGCCGTTGGCGGTGTTGAACTGTATGTGAAATATATACGGCGCCGAATCCCGTAACAAATGCTCGGTCGCCTTCACGTACGCACCCCGCGAGGTAAGATAGTCGTAAGGGTTAAACCGATCAGACGTATCGCGGCCAATATCGACGTTGCTATCTCGATCTACGTGCACCTCGGCATGTGGCGGCGGCTGCCACCCGCGCCTCATCAGCTCGGCCCTTGCTTCGTCAACAAATTGAGCCTTTGTCCAACGAACCCTAAGATTGGCCTCGGGCGCTATCTGATACGCAAGAACGACAAAAAGCCCCAGGCCAGTGGCTCCGAGAGCAAGCAGAGCGGAATCGCTGCGGCGAGGTGCCGATAGATGGGGCGGCACGACCGTTTGAGAAGGGGTGGAAGGGAGTTCCGCCCGCTTCACTGCCGTCGATAACTCAGCCACCGATTGAAAGCGTTGTCGCGGGTCCTTCTTTAAGCATTTCTCTATCACATCGTCCAGATACTCCGGAAGATATGTGTTACATTCGCTGACCCGAGGGGGCTGCTCGTGAACATGCATATATGATAGGGCCGTAATCGTGTCGGCTTGGAATACGGGCTGCCCCGTCAGCAACTCGTAAAGAAGAATGCCGAGTGAATATATATCGCTGCGAGTATCAATGGCCTTTCCTTTTACTTGCTCAGGGCTCATGTACGCGGGTGTTCCGATCTTCTCCGTAGGTCCGGTTTCCCCTAGCGCATGAGCTATCCCAAAATCCATAACCTTCACCTGACCTTTGGGGCCGATCATTATGTTGTCTGGTTTAAGATCGCGGTGAACAACTCCTTGACTATGTGCTTCTCGGAGGGCCTCGCAAATCTCGGAAAACCATCTAAGCGCTTGCGGTACCGAGACACCATGGACACGCCCAAATATGCTACGAAGGCTCTCCCCTTCCACATACTCCATCGCGATTACGAGTGTGTCGCCCAGCCGGTACAGTCCGTGTGTACGGCAAACATTACGATGCGTGATTAGGTGCGCGAATGTGGTTTCTCGTTGGAACCGCTGTACCGCGTCTGGATCAGCTGCGACCTCCGGGTGGAGGACTTTAATGGCTACGATCTCATTGGTTTCGCAATCACGGGCACGGAAGACAACTCCCATGCCCCCGGCGCCTAGCCGTTTCAGGTCAGTGAAGCGTTGTTGAATTGCGGCTAAGCGCTCTGGGGCCAGCGTCGGCGCTGCCGGAGTCTCGGAGGACGGGAATTCCTCGATAGGCCGAGACATTTGTAGCGAGTCTTCCAATCGTTCATACTCCGCGATGAGCGTGCTTACCGCGGCAACAAGCTCCTCATCCCCGCCACACGCCAAGCGTAAGGCTTCCCGCCGGCGCTCGGGCTTCTCCTGCCGGGCCGCTTCGAAGAGCTCCGCTATCCGCTGCTTGCCTTCATCGGGCATCGTTTTCGTGGCCGGATCTTATCTCATGGCTGAGCCAGGTCTTTGCAAATTTCCAGTCGCGTATTACCGTTTCCGGTGCAACCCCAAGAATCTCGGCAACTTCCTCTTCGGTATTACCGCCGAAAAATCGTAGGTCGACGACCTTCGCCTGCCGCGGATAATCAACGGCGAAGCTCTTCAGCAAGTCATCGATTGCGATCATATTGCGAGGTTGTTGCTCCGCGACCTCCAGGGCATCGTCAAAGGAAACCTTATTTCCACCACCTCGTTTGGCAGCCCGGTGCCGGCGTGCATGGCTTACCAAAACACGCCGCATCTGCTGGGCGGCCAGCCCAAAGAAATGTGATCGGTTTTTCCAATCTACTTTCTGACCGACCAACTTCAAATAAGCTTCATGAACCAATGCGGTCGGTTGTAGGGTGTGGTCCGGCCGCTCACGCCGCATGTAGCTGGCCGCCAAGCGCCGGAGTTCATCGTAAACCAGAGGTATCAGTTCCTCTTCCGCGGCCCGGTTGCCTTCACTGGAAGCCCGCAGTAGGAGCGTAATCCGTCCTTCAGACACCAGGTTTCCCGTTTACCTCCTGCCGGATCTCTGATTCTACTGCGCTGCGACCGCGCGCGCAATCGGAACGTTTCGCCAATTTAAGTTCTTTTCCCAGAGCCACTTAACAGTTCTACGCGGCTCCCATGTCAGTTTTCGTCCCCCGTTTGGCGCGTTTATTGACGAGATGGGAAATGCAAGAAATAAGGAGGCACTTACGATGAGGTCCCAGAACACGTGTATGAATTCTCGCGGCGTTTACACGTCGACCGGCTTTCACGACGCAACTATTGAAACCATGGCCGAAACCGCATCGCTTGCAAACCGGCTGGCAAAAAGACTCGATGGCCCCTCCCGCACCGCGGTCTACCAGGTCAAAGCGGACGCTTGCAGCCTCCTGTTGGTCAACCATTGGGCCCTGGTGGACGGTGTCCGCCCCGGTGGGGTGGTCGGGTTGACGATCCTTTCGGCTGCCCGCACCCGCGTTCACGTTCCTACCCGGTCATTGTCCGCGGAGGCTCGGGCAATCGTGCGGGCGCAGTCGAGCACCGCTCCCGCTACTGCGCCTATTTCTGATTATCTCGCCGCACACAGAGTTGCGGCGTAGCGAAAGAAGCCAGAAGGCATCATGCATACCATCCCTCTTACCTACCACCAGGCTGGCAATAGCGGCCTCTCGATCACCCGACATGCGACCTGGGACTTCACTGAGATATGCGACCGCTTCCCCCGGTTGGAATATTTGTTTGGCGCTTTTTTCTTGCGCTATTGGCACACCGCGCAGACTGATCCCAAGCGCGTCCTCGACGAATTCCTGTTCAAGAATCCAGCGACCGTCGAGAAAACAGCTCGGGAGTTATTTCGGCTCATTGAGCTTTGCAGCAGACAGTCCCGGCCGGAGGATGCCGCCCTGAAATTCTTGGAAGAATTGGATTGTCCTTACTTCCCCCCATACGAGTGCAGGACTGCCATCGCCTGGCTACGCGAGGTGTATGCCATGCTCGGCCAGTCTGGTCAACCCAAATCCCCAGCAGCGACAGCGGATTACGGCCCGCCCGGACCCATCGACTCCCCGGCACCACTCGCTGCACCGGTCCTGCCACTTCACCTTGTCTATGAACTGCTCGCTGGCTGTGATCGGCCAATTGGCGCACCATCCAGTTTAAATTCTCCGACCCTCGGGCTTCCAAAGGTCATGCCGGTCTTTGTCGAAACAACACGACTCGCTCATCTCATCGGCGCGGGGATCGTTGATGTGATTGAACTTTCAGCTTCTATTGAACGGTTAAAGGAGGTTTTCACATGCCAAGTACTGTCGTAGAAAAGTCTCGAGATTTCCTGTGGTGGCTAGCCTGCACAGATCCCGACGCTATCCGGCTTTGCTCGCCCGTCACGCGCTTTTACCAGACAACTGCTGGCGTAATGATACTGATCACCGGTTTGCTCGCATTCATATCCGGCACCTACGCGATCTTCCAGGTCGTCCGGGGCCTCCTGCCAGCGGCGCTGCTGGGGTGCGTTTATTCTACGGCCATCATTTCTATAGACCGCTACATCGTTTCCGGGCGGGGCGGACGAATCGCCTGGTTTCGTCTACCGCTGGCTCTGCTGCTTGGGTGTGTCATGGCTGCGGCAGCCGCGGCCGCGCGGAAAGCCGACGATGCTCAGTCTCGCCGGCAGCAAGAGGAATCCGCCGCCGCGGAACGTAAGCGCCAGCACCTCCTGGAACACCCGGAAGATTGCCCGTTCTGCGCCGGCCGCGGCAAGCACCACACCGACTCGCTGCCCGAGGAATTGCGCCCCAGGAACGCCGGCATTGTCATCTGCGGATGCCCGGCCGGCGACAAACTGCGAAAAGGCGTCCATGCCTGACAACTTCACCAGCCTCTCCACCACCCGGTACATCCAACACGAGGATGAAGCCATCCGAGTAGGCAAAGACCGGTTAGCCGAGCTGACGGCGAAGATCCAGGCCCAAGAGCCGAACGTCCGCGTCCGTCCGCCAAAACACAAAGCGCCCGAGGATCGCAGGAAGCGGCGCTACAACCTGAACCCCGGCGGGGAGCGCCGCCGCTTGGCCAAGACTCTGCGGCCGGCGCGGAGGCCTCGGGTATGATCTCCAAGCGGGAAGGCCAGATGGACCGCAGCATCCTGCTGCAGATTCGGGATCCGTTTTATCGCGCCCAGCAACGCGAAGCCTGGAAGCGGTGCGTGGAACTGGCCTCGCATGGGAGGCAAGAGACCGTCCGCGAAGCTTACGACTATTGGACGCCCGCATGGGAACGGAAGCGAGTCGCCGAAGCCGAGGCCGAACGGGACCGACGGCGGGAGATCGCGCACGAGATGGCCGTGCGGGCTATCGGCGAGGGAAGTTTGCGGAAGCCGCCGGCGAGAGAGACGGAGCATGTCAAGCCGGGGCGGATTCGGAGGGTCAAGTGAAAGCGTCACATTGCCCGCGCTGCGGAGGTGTTGGCAAGGTCGACCGCGGCAACGGCACCACAAAGCCATGCGACTGCACAGCCGGCCTGGTCGAGCGGGCCGTCCGGCGGGCCCGCCGTGCACGTCCGCGAAAAGATCGAGGCGCAAAGTAAGATGCCCAGAAAACTGACCTACAAGGATCGCGTGGCGGCCACCGAGTGCGTGCGGCTGATAGCGCTGCTGGCGGAGGCTACCAACCCGCATGCCAAAGGCTTGGCCACGGTGGTGGCGAAGCGTCTGAGGTCTATCGTAGCCGGCGAATGCGGAGCTATTATGACGGCCGCCGCGCTTGCCGAGTGGATCGAACTGGCGGAGAAACTGAAGGAAGGGAGCGAACGATAATGAAATGCCGAATTTGCGGGTGTACCGAACTTAGTGGATGCCCGGGCGTGTGTGGTTGGGCCGAAGACGAACTCTGTACTATCTGCGATGCGTTCATCGACGAGCTCGCGGACACCATCTCCGTGTTCACCGCATTGACCGCCGCTACGGAAGATCCGGCGCGGTTTACCCGGGCGGTCAATCTGGCGCTGTGCGAAGCCTTCGCACGGATGCGAGCCGAATCGCAGACCCAAAGGGACGAGCCGCTGATTCAGGTAGTGGGAACTCCCCGAGGAAACCGCGGATG
>JBEKTO010000067.1:0-15087 GCA_049515995.1 Occallatibacter sp.
CCCAGGCCAGCCCAATACACGGGTCCAGTCGCTCTCCCTCATGCCAACCAGTGTAGACAAAATCGCCGAATTCCAAAATGCCCGTCAAATCTGGGCCCCTTACAGATTCCTGCGCAGAGCCGATTTGTGGTTAGCTTAGGACTCTGGAGGCTGGGACACCCGCGCATCTATGACTTCGTCTTGGCGGTCACGAAGTTTACGAACGCCGAGCACACGACCAAGAAGAACTTGGCATCTTCAAAATCGACCTTCGCGGATTCAAGAATTGCGTGCCGGATTCCATTTTCATCCGATGTGTACCCGTAGAGGCTGTCGAACGCCTTTCCGAGAGATGGATGGAGGCCTAATTCTGTTTCGAGCTTCTTGACAAGTTTGCCAAGCGTGCCTTTTTGTCCCAGTAATCTTTGCACAAGGCTCTCGACAGCCGAAATGGATTCCTTAACAGAGTTGCGATAGTCGGGCTGCTTGCGATCTGAGAAAAGCTCGAGCGCTCTCCTGAGATGCGTTCGCACGTGATCGTTCTTGGTGACGAGGGCCGCCTCGATTTCGGCTATCTCCTGCGACGAGGTGATTGGTGCGATCTGGTCGTCGATAAAGCGGTATCCGGAGATCTCCCGCTCGAGAGAGAAGTTGCAGGCCGTAATGAAGCTTTCCTTATCGTTGTAGGGGAAGTTGTCCGCGATAAACTCCAGGAAGTTGTACAACTCAAACCATTTGCAATTGAAAAAGTCCTTGCGGAGGAAGTTGTATATCCAATTCCAGTCGTTCTCTAGCTAGCGTATCGAGTGGAAGCTTGTAATAGTTGAACCACATCCGCTGGCAAAAGGTCTCTATTTCCGGGTTCGCCCTGAATACAGTGGCGTATTGGTAGAAATGAACGTGATCCCAGATGTGAAGCTTCAGAATGCTCCACAGCGAATTCTTCAGGGCATCGTCGACCGAATCGATTTGGATGATGCTTTTGGCGGGGGTATGGCCGTATCTTTCCGAGAAGAGCATGCTTCTCCTCTTAAGCTGGTGCGAAGCCCGTTGGTTTTACTGTATTTTACTCACCTCAAGCCCGACGCGCTGCAATTTTCGCCATTGAGTCAATCCGTCGGACGGCCCGTCGGTGGGTGGGCGGGTGGCCCGGGTCTTATGGATGTTAACTTGCCACTATCCGGGGCGCCCCCCATCTGTGGGGAAACGAGCATCCCTGAGATGCGGACCACCCGCCAACTTTACTACGTCCCCGCCCGCCGCGCATACAGCAGAAACTCCTTGTTCCCCTCCATGCCGGTGATCGGCGATGGAATGGTCTCGACCACCTCCCAGCCCAGCGAGCGCACGCAATCGGCCACGCGATCGATGGCGAACTGGTGCGCCTCGGGGTCGCGCACAATGCCGCCCTTGCCGATCTTCCCGCGCCCGGCTTCGAACTGCGGCTTCACCAGGATCACGGCTTCGGTGAGCCCCGGAGCCGCGGCCAGCACCGGACCCAGCAGCAGCGTGGCCGAGATGAACGAAACATCCATCGCCAGCAGGGTGAAGTCGGCGCTGCCCTGCTCCGGAGCCAGCGCGCGCGGCGCAAGAAAGCGCGCATTGGTGCGCTCCACCAGCCGCACGCGCTCGTCGTTGCGCAGCTTCATGGCGATCTGGCCGAATCCGGTATCGACGGCGGTCACATGCGCCGCGCCATGCTGCAGCAGGCAGTCGGTGAACCCGCCCGTCGAGGCGCCCACGTCCAGGCAGGCTCTGCCCGCGACCGCGATCTTCCAGTGCTCCAGCGCACCCGCCAGCTTGAGCCCGCCGCGGCTCACGTAAGGCGGGTCGTCGCCCAGCAGGCGAATGGGTGCGTCCTCGGGAACCGTCGTGCCCGGCTTGTCGATCTTCTGTTCGTTCACCAGCACCCGGCCGGCAAGAATCATCGCGCGCGCCCGTTCCCGGCTGGGAACCAGCGCCCGCTCCACCAGCAGAAGATCCACGCGCATTTTCGCCGTAGCCGCCATCGTCGATGCGCGCTCCCCTGTTTCAATGTACGGCATGGCGGGCCGTGCGGAAAAACGCCCTCACCCCATCTTGCCGCGAGCGGCCGTCTGCGCCTGCGTCGCCTTCATCTTCGGAATGCCGTGCTGATGGCAATCCGTGCACTTGACCCAGTGGATATTGTGCGCGCTGGCCGCGCTGGCAAAGGTCGTGTCCATCTTCTCCACGTCGATGCCGCAATGAGACATCTGCGGATGGCAGGTCTTGCACGACGCCGTCGCGTTCTGGTTATGCCCGTTGTGGCAGGAGATGCAGCTGATGCCCTCGTGCACGCCCATCGGCGTGCGGTCGTCGCCCGAGCCCGCCTGCCGATCCCAACGCTTCGCCGCCGCCACCGTGCCCGTATCCGGATGCCGCGGCGCGTGGCACTGGTAGCAAATCCCCTGCCGCGGGTCCTGGCTCATCGTCACCGCGCGCTCGCCATCGTAGAGCTGCGGAATCGGAAGCGATCGCGCAGCAAAGTGCATCCTCTCCCGGCGATCGAAGAAGCCCAGCGAGTCGCGCACCGCCGCGCCCGTCGCCGCAATGCGGCTGGCCGGCTTTGTCTCCGGCTCGCCCTGCCGGTGAACCCAGTGGCAGGCCTGGCAAGGAATCGCCGGCTGATCGGCAAGCTCCGGCCGGATCAAATGCCAGGGGCCCTGCGCGTTCTGCGGCTGCACCAGCTCGCGAATCGATCCGTCGAAGTGCATCCCGTGGCAGCGCAGGCAATCTTCCATCAACCGTTGCTTGCCGTTCTGCGCCGGGGTGGTAAAGATTTGGCTGTAGGTGGCGCTGTGCGGCCCCGCATGCCACGACGCATACTCCTGCCGGTGGCACTTCTGGCAGTTGGGAACCATCTCCAGCACATCCACGTCGCGCAGCCGGATAGCCTCCGGCAATCTGCCGAAGAGATGCACCCGGATGTGGCGCAGCTTGGTCGCCAGGCTCGCCTCGTGGCACTCCATGCAGCCCACGTCGCGGTGCGCCGAGCCATGCGCCACGCTCACGTACTCGCCCATCTCGTGGCAGTTTGCGCAGCCCTGGCCGTGCTGCGAGGTGTAGTAGGCCGATGCGCCATACGTGCCGCCCACCGCGACTAGCGTCGCAAAAACAAGGGCCATCCCGCTGAACTTCAAAATTCGCTTCATGACCGGAATCCCGTGCCCTTCCAGTTCCGCACCAGCGCCTCGGAGGCCATATAGGCGACGGCCATGATCGTCAGCGCCGGATTGAAGCCTCCATTGGTCACATGCACGCTCGAATCGATCACGAAGACATTGTCCACGTCGTGCATCTGGCAGTTCCGGTTCACCACCGAGTTCTTGGGATCGTTGCCCATCCGGCAGGTCCCGGCCTGGTGCTGCCCGGCGGATACGGACTCCGGCTTGCCCGCCATCAACGAGGTGTGGATCGCTCCCGCCTCTTTGAGCCAGGCCTCCGCCCGCTTGGCTTGCACCTCGCCGATCTCGAAGGTGTGCGGATGCACGTTGCCCTCAAAGCGCACCACCGGCAGCCCCCATTTGTCCTTCACCGTCGGGTCCAGCGTCACCCGGCCCGCGGCCGTGGGAATCTGCTGCGTCGGTCCCATGATGACAATCGACCGCTTGTGCCACGCGCGCATCGCCCGCTTGTGCCCCAGTCCCCAGCGCGGCGTATTCTCCGGCAGCCGGTCGACCATGTGAATCGGCAGCCGGATAAACTCGTTGGCCAGCATTCCTCCGCCGCACAGCCCCGGCGTGCCGTGGTTATAGTCGCTGACGGCGATGGTCGCGCCCGGCCCGATGTCGTCGTAGGTCTCAAAGTCGAAGTAGCCGATCGCCCCCGTATAGTGGTGCCCTTGCAGATTGCGTCCCACCTGGTCGTAGCGATTCCCCAATCCATCCGGGAACAGCTTGCTTTTGGAGTTCAGCAGCAGCCGCGCCGACTCGGTGGCGCAGCCTGAAACCACGACCATGTCGGAGAGCTGCTCCTGCAAGTGCCCCCTGGCGTCGAAGTAAGCCACGCCGCGCGCCCGTCCCCGCTCGTCGGTCAAGATCTCCTTCACCATGCACTCGGTGCGCAGCTCGCAGTTGCCGGTGTTCAGCGCAATGGGAATCACCGTGTTCTGCGAACCGTTCTTCGCGTCCACCTCGCAGGCAAATCCGCAACACCACCGGCAGCGCATGCACGGGCCGCGCCCGTTGTAGGGCACGCTGTTGCGCGCCATGGGAATATGAAACGGATGCAATCCCAGCCGTTTCGCGGCCGGCTCGAGAATTTCAAACTCGCGTCCCGGCGGCAAGGGCGGCATGGGCAGCGGATGCTTGCGCGGGCCGTGGAACGGCGTGCCCGAGTAGTCGCCCGAGATGCCGATCTCGTACTCGGCCTGCTCGTAGAACGGCTCCAGATCGTCGTAGGAGATGGGCCAGTCCTCCAGCGAACTCCCCGCCGGCGCGCCATACGTCGAACGCATTCTGAAGTCCTGGGGCAGATAGCGCCACGCCTGCGCTCCGTAGCTCAGCGTCCCGCCGCCCACGCACGCGGCGTCGTTCTGGTAGGCGCCCTCGCTGGCCAGAATCAGGTGCGGCGCGCCCTTCGCATCCACCCAGACCCGCGGATTGCCCTCGTCCTCCGGCCCGAACGCATTGCCCAGCACGGTCGTGCGCTGGTTGCGCAGGTCGTCCTTGCGGCAGTCGTTCGCCGTGTACCACTTGCCCCGCTCCAGCAGCGCCACGCTCAGCCCCGCGACCGCCAGCTCCTTGGCCACAATGCCCCCCGCCGCGCCCGCGCCCACCACCACCGCGTTCACTCGCTTCATTGGGCCGATCCCTTTCTCAGGTCGTATTGCGAGCGGCCCAGCAGCGGCGGATCGGGCAGGCCCAGCATCCGCCAGCTCGCTTCGTCGCGATTGCCGCCGTGGCGCGGCGTGCCATAGTAACCCTCGAGCGTGTGGTTACGCACCAACTCGAAAAAAACGCGATCCTGCTGCTCGATCGCCTTCACCACATCCAACTGCTGCTCCGAGGCCAGCGCCGCCAGTTCCCTGCCGAAACGCTTCCCGCTTATCGCATCCGCCTGTTCCAGCCCCTCCCGGTACGCATCCCGGTGCCGCCGGTAGTGGCGTGCCAGTTGGCGGTCGATGTAGGTCAGTACGCCGGCCTCGGAGGCGCTGGGAAAATCGTCCGCGGGAACGATCTGGTCGCAGATCGCCGCCAGCGTTCGCGCCTGGTCGTCGCTCAGGAAACCCCAGCCGCCCTTGTTGCGCGCTTTGCAGCCGATGGCCAGGGCCGCGCCGCCCATGGCGCCGGCCGCCACAAACTGCCGCCGCGTCAGCAGCGCGGCCTTCCTGTTCGATTTCATCGGCAATGGCCTCGGAATGAACTCAGCCCAGCACAAGACTTATTCACAATATGTTCCGGCATTTCCAACCCGCAACTCATCCGAACCATGCTTGGCGTGCCGGGCCCTCCCGGTCTGTGCCGCAAATCACTCCTGAAATCTTCCGGCAGGCGAAATGAAGCCCCCTCTCTGCCCGACGCCTTGCTGGCCGCGCGCTTCATCCCATGAATGCCCCCATGATGAGATCTCCTGCGCGCCGCATATCGCAGGCACAAACAGCGAAGGGGTCATTCCTCCTGGTGAGGAATGACCCCTTCGCTGTTTTTCGTTGGGCCGATTTCCGGTTGTGCGCTACGGCAACTTCGAGCAGGCCGCAAGCGTGAGGGTGTTGTCTGTCGCAAGCTGGCTCGGCGGCAGGTAGCAGGGTTCGCCGTGCCCCGGCACGCGGCTGACGCTGTTGGTGTTGCCGCCCGACCCATTCTGGGTGCTCACGCGCACATCCACAATGTTGCCTTCCACCAGAATCGAGGTGTCCACAATGTCCGGGTCGCTGCCGCCGGTTTGGATGATGGTGAGGTAAGGGCTGTCCGGCGAGGCCACGTAGACCTTGCCATAGGTCGAATTCTGCGTGGAAACCACGGTCCGCGGATGGCCGGTCACGGTCAGCGTCTTTTCCACCGTATGGCTGGACAGGGTTACGATGCTCACGGTGCTGTCGGCCTGGTTGGCAGTGTACGCGCGGCTGCCGTCGTAGAGCACCGTCACGCTGGCGGGATTGTTGCCCACCGGAATGGTATACGTGGTGCCGAAGGTAGCGCTATCGTTGCCGTACTCGTCCAGGCTCACGTCGATCACGCTGATGGTTCCGCCATCGTAATTGGCCACCACCAGCTGGCTGGTCGCCAGATTGTATTCGGCATAGACCGGGCCCGCGGTCTGGGTCATGCCGCTGGTTCCGTTGGGCGGGGTGATGCCGGTGGCGGCGACGGCGTTCAGCGAAAGCGGCAAAGTGGGATGGCAGGTAACCTGCCGGCCGCTCTGGCTGACGAGCCCGCTGCAGGTGTCCAGCGTGTTGTTCTGGCTGTTGATCACCGTGATGGTGTCGTCGCCGCGGTTAAGCACAAAAAACCGCTTGTCATCCAGGCTCGATACCGCGTAGACGGGGCACTTGCCCACCGGAATCGGCGTATCGGTCGTGTAGCTGGCGGTCTCGATCGGGGTCGCCACGCCGGTCACCGGAGCGGCCGTGGGGGCAATATTGCAGGCCACGCCGTTCGTCGCGGTGCCGCTGGGCGCATCGAAGTTCTGGCTGATGGCGTAATCCCGCTGGCCGAGCGTACTGGGACCCACGATCGTCACCGGATTTATGCCTACGGGAATGGCGTATTTGAAGCTCTCGGGATATCCGGTCAGCGCGTCCACCACGTTCGCATTGAGATCGGCGATCCACAATCCGCCCGAGGGCGAGAACAGGTTCACGGGCTGCGCCGTGCCGGGCAGTGTCGTGAATTCCAGGTTCTTGGCCTGCAGCGAGGTCGAAATCTGGAAGTTGGTCAGCGTCCCATCGCTGTTGATGGTGTAGCCGGTAGCGCCGCCCTGATCCACCGTGAAAGCGAACGGTCCGGGGCCGATGGGCGATTCGGCCATCACCGTATCGCCAGCATAGTCGATGATCGTCGCAATGCCGGCTGTTGTCGGAGAAGGGGCCGAAACCACCGCCGCAAACGACTGCGGCTGCGCGGCCGGACCACTGGGGGTAATCGGCGTAACCACCGACCGGTATGCGCTGCCGCAACCGGCAACCAGGACGCCGGCCACAAGTGCCGCGCCCGCCTGAACCAACCGCGCGCGCGTCTGGCCAAAATATTTGGAAAAAAGGATCATTCAGTTCTTTCCTGCTTACCCCGTGATTGTAAATCAGGCGACTGGGGCATGGGCATCGCCGCGGCTTCCACAAACTGCGCATCGTGGGCGCAAGGCAGATTCCCCTTGAGAAAGCGCGAGAATCCCTCTTGCCGACGACAACCCAGAGCTTGCGTTTGGTTCACCGGAACCGCGGATAGCTCTTAGACGCGGCCGGAGCGCGCAAGGGTATCGCCGCGGCGAACCCCGGCCGCTCCGGTCAACCGTTTTTCATGGTTTCGCCGGCCGGCGCCGGACTTAATGACCGGCGACCTCCACGATTGCGCTGTCCGGCCCGCTCCAGGCGGCCGCTCCGTCGTGGCTCAATTGCTGCTTTTGGTCGTCCCAGTGCAGCCGCGTGACGGAACCCGCGCCCTTTTCGTAGGCATAGGTCGTTCCGTCGTCCGAGAAAAGCGTGAAGCTGCCATCCGCGCCGGGGTAGACGCGCACCTTGGCAATGGCCTGCGCCTGGTGGGTGCTCTCTACCGGAACGCCGAGGGGAACGATCGAACCTGCCCGCACGAACAGAGGCAGCGTATCGATGGGCGCCTCAACCGCGATCGTCTGGCCGCCCTTCACGCGCTCCTGGGTCCAGTAGTTGTACCAGTCGGTCCCGGCCGGCAGATACACCTGGCGGCTGGTCGCGCCCTGCTCCGTGACCGGCGCCACCAGGAAGGCGGGGCCGAACATGTATTCGTCGCGCAGGTCGGCCACGTTTGGATCGTTGGGGAAATCCAGCGGCAAGGCCCGCATAAACGGCGCGCCGGTGAGCCAGGTCTGGTAGCCAAGCGAGTAGATGTAGGGCATCAACTGGTAGCGCAGGCGCAGATACTTCTCCAGAATCGGCTCAGCCTGCTTCCCGTAGGACCAGACCTCGTTGGCCGGCCGGCTGCCGTGGGTGCGAAAGATGGGCAGGAAAGCGGCGTACTGGAACCAGCGCGTGTAAAGTTCCGGATAATCGTCGTAGTGGCCCACGTTGGCGCGCGCGTCCGAGGGGTCCAGCAGCGGCGTGTGAGCCGGCTTGTGCTCGCCAGGCAGATACTGCCAGCCGCCGGTGTCGTTCGACCAGTAGGTGATTCCCGAAGCCGCGAAATCCAGGCCGGTGGGAATCTGCCGCTTGAGCGTGTCCCAGGTGGGATAGATGTCGGAGGACCAGAAGATGGCCCCATTCGCCTGTGCGCCTGTGTAGGCGTCGCGCGAAAGAATCAGCGCCCGCTTGCCTGGCTCGTCCTTGCGGAAGCCGTCATAAAGCGCCGCGGTGTGGAAGAGCGGATAGACGTTGAAGAACTGCGTGCCGGGCCCGACGTGCAGGTAGCTGCCGTTGGGAGGCAGATCGGGCTCGGTCTCGTCGGCCCACAGCGAGTCGAAGCCCTTGCCGAGGATGTTCTCGTGAATCGTCTTCCAGTACCACGCGGCGGCCTCGGGATTCGTGGTGTCGATGTCCGACCCGGCCCGGTCATACGGCAATCCATTGATCGGCGTGCCGTCGGCCTGGTGGATCAGCCAGCCCTTCTTGAGCAGCTCGGCATAGTACCGGTCCTCGGGCACAAAGCGCGGCCACACGCTGATCATGGTCTCGAAGCCCATCGCGTGCAGTTGCTTGTTCATGGCCGCGGGATCGGGCCAGAACTTGGAGTCCATGTCCATCTGCCCCATTTTGGTGTAATAGAACCAGTCCACCACCATCACGTCGGCCGGCAGATGGCGGTCGCGATAGCCCTGCGCAACGTCCAGCACCTCCTTCTGGCTGGCGTAGCGCTGCTTGCACTGGATATACCCATAGGCCGCCTTGGGCAGCATGTGCGTGGGTCCGGTCAACAGCCGGTAGCCGGCATAAATCTCGTCGGCCGTGTCGCCGGCGATCACGAAGAATGAAACCCGGTCGCCCACCTGCGAGGTCCACTTGGTCTGCTCGTTGAAGCCCGGCTCGAAGGTCGTCTTCGACGGGTTATCCCACACCAGCCCATAGCCCTTGTTGGTCACCAGGAACGGCACGCACGTGCTGGGAGCGGCCGTGGCCAGATAATCGTTCCAGCAGCGCACGGCGTGGCCGCGATGATCGAGAAATCCCTCGTGATTCTGTCCCAGCCCGTAATAGTGCTCGTCGTCGGGCGAAACAAAGGTCGCGCCCACGGTGTAGAACTCCGCGTCGGTCGGCCGGCGGTCGCGCAGCACATCGGCCGTGCCGTCCTTGGTATTGGGCGCCGCCTGCGACCAGCCGGTCATCTCCAGCAGCGTCTTGCCCTCCGGCGTGCGCAGCGTGATGTGCGCGCCCGGCACCGAGCCGTTGAAGTATTTGCCGATGTCCACCTGCGTCTGCACCGGCGGCTCGGTCGAGGGCTGGTCGCGGTCCACGGTGGCCACAATCCGGCCCGACTTGTAGGTGTCGGCCCACTGCGTCTGGCTTGCGCTCCAGCCGGCCGCCGCGGGCGCGGCCACAAAGCCGTAGCCGGGAGCAGCGAGCGCAGGATCGTGCTTCAGGCTGAGCGTCACGCGCAGAATATTCGGCGCATACGGCTCCAGCACAATGGTTTCGCCCTTGCGGTCGAGTTCCAGACGCTGGGTGGGAGATTGCGCGAGAGTGGAGCCGGCGGCGAGAACGATTCCGGCAAAAACTGCAAGTACCGCTGAAGACCTTTGCATGAAAACTCCGTAGGCAGCGCGGGCGCATGAGAAAACGCCGCGATCATGAGTGTAAACCGATTCACTTGCACCTTTCCAACGCAATGCCCGGTGAGCCTTCCCTTGCGAGAGCCGCCATGCCGGGAAGCGATTACGATGTATCGTGGCTCAAATGAAGTTGGTCTGGCAATCGAAGTTGGTGCTGCTGGTGGTCCTGCCCTTTGCGGGCGCCGGGGTGGTCCTTCAAACCCACTGGTGGGCGACGCAATCGGCTCCGGTGGCCATCTGGACGGTGGGCCTCAGCCTGCTCCTGGCGCTCGTGGTCCTGAAGCTGCGCGCGGCCACATCCGGAGGCGCTTTTGCCGGCGCGGTGCTCACCGCCAGCCTCATGTTTTCCACCGCGATCTTTCCCTACCGGCCCTGGCTGACGGCCTTGGTCCCGGTGCTGGCGGTCTCACTCCTCGCTTACTGCGCCACCCGGCTGGGCCGTGGACAAAAGGAACGGCTGGGCACGGCGGAGAAGCGCCACGGGCGCACCGCCTCCCAGGTCGCCGCCAATCTGGGCGTCGCCGCGCTCGTCTCCAGCGAATTCACCCAATCCTGGTTGGCCAACACCGGCTGGTTTTCTTCCGCGGGAGAGCCTGTCTTTGCCCTGGGGCTGGCGGCGCTGGCCGAGGCCGCCGCGGACACGGTTTCTTCCGAGGTGGGCCAGGTGCTGGGCGGCCGGCCGCGCATGATCACCACTTGGCGTCCGGCCGAACCCGGCACGGACGGAGCCATCAGCGCAGCCGGCACGCTGGCTGGGATTGTTGCCGGCGCACTTGTCGCCTGCGCCGGAACTCTGGCTCTGCGCGGCGGCCTGACCCTGTTCTGGGTCAGTTGCGCGGGCGGCGTCTTCGGCCTCTTCTTCGACAGCCTGCTGGGAGCCACACTGGAACGCCGCGGCTGGCTCAACAACGATGGTGTGAATTTCCTGTCGACAGCCAGCGCGGCGATCTTCGCGCTGGGACTGCTGACAATCGTTCCTCATCCCTGAGGAGATATCGCACCCGGCTGACTTGTTGACTCGCTGACCTGCTGACTCGCTAATGCCGCGCAGCGGCAGCCAACCTCGCTTCAATGCAGATGCATCCGCCACGCCGTATAGCTGAGAATCTCGTGGGCAATCCGATCGAAATCCCTCGAGCCGCCTTCGACAGCCACGCGCGGCCGCGGCGAGGTAAGCACGCGCAAGCCGTCCGCGGCGCAGATCTCATGAATTCTGAACAGATGCGTCCCGTCGCTGACGATTACCAATTGGCGCAGCCCGTTGGCGCGGGCAATCACGGCGATGCGGCGGGCTGAATCCTCGGTATTGCGGCTCTGGGTCTCGGCGATGATGGCCTCTTCGGGAACACCCATGCCCATCAGGTACTCGCGGCCCACTGCGCCTTCTGAGTACTCGTCTCCGCCGCCGCCGCCCAGGGTGATGATGAGCGGAGCGATGCCCCGATGATAGAGAGCGAGTGCGTGGTCCAGCCGGGCGCGGTACACCGGGGAAGGTCTACCGTCATACTCGGCCGCGCCAAAGACTCCGATCGCGTCCGACGGCGCCGCCTGATCCTGGCCGGCATAGTTCTCAATCTGCACATAGACCCAGCGGCCCCAGCCCGCAACTCCCACAGCCAGCGCCAGCAGCACAAAAAGCGCGGCGCGCAGCGTCCAGTTGCGGTCTTTCGGCCCGCGCGGTCTGTGATTTTTCCGGCGCCTCATACAGAACCTTCGGTTCAGGGGTTAGGGAGTAGATGCCGATATTCAATTCATTGGCACACTGATCGTTCATTCTGGATTGACTAACCCCTAATCCCTAACCCCTATTCCCTATTCCCTATCTCTGCAATACCATGACAATTTCATGCGTGGGAATGGCGCCCTCGCGCAGAATCTCCCAGAGCCCCGGTCCCAGCGAGAGATCGACGATGGTAGTTGGCTGCGAGTGCCCCGTCGGACCGCCATCCACAATCAGCGGAATGCGGTCGCCAATCTGGTCGCGGACGCAGGCTGCGTGCGTGCACTCCTCCGCACCCTGCAGATTCGCCGAGGTGGCCGTGATCGGCAGCCCGAAGCGCTCCACCACGGCACGCGGAATGGCGGCATCCGGCACGCGCAAGGCCACGTTGCCGGTGTTGGCCGTCGAGCGCAGGGGCAGCTTGGTCCCGGCGCGGACGATGATCGTCAGCGGCCCCGGCCAGAAGCGCTCCGCCAGCTTGTCCAGCAGCGGGTCCGTGTCGCGCGCCAGTTCGTAGGCCTGCGCCAGCGAAGAAATCAGCAGCGAGAGCGGCTTGTGCTTCTGGCGCGTCTTGATCTGGTAAATCCGCTCCACTGCGTGCAGGTTTACCGGATCGACCGCCAGGCCGTAAAAGGTGTCGGTCGGCAGCGCAACTACATCGCCCTTGCGCAGGCAGGAGACGATGTAGTCGATCCGGTCCGGTTGAGGCTCATCGGGATGGACGCGCAAGATCTCCGCGGACAAGAAGGTCTACCTCAGTTCCCTTGAGCGTTCTTACTGTTGCAGTGTTCCCCGGCCCATGCAGTCCGCCATTTCGCGCCTGAAGCAAAAAAACCGCCGGGACCACAAGAGCACATCTGCCGCTTGAACACCACAAAGACGGAAGCTATCACAGCACCAGCTTCGGTGCAAGTTGGACCGCGGCGCCCGCCTGCCCACAAGCGCGCAGACAGACTAGAATCGCGCTAGAGAGAAGACGGTCCGCCAAGATGCCTGTCCGCATTGTACAGAGTAAGCAGAATGCCCGCCTGAAAGAACTGCGCCGCGCGCTGGCCCACCCCGGCCGCGACTCCAGCGATGGGCGCGCCCTGGCCGGGATCGAGGGCCCGAAGCTGCTGGAAGAGGCCCTCCGCGCCGGCCTGCGCATCGATTGCGTCTTTGCGGCCGAGGGCGCCGAGCGCCTGCTGGAGCCGCTCGCGCTTCCCCAGGAGACTGAAATTCTGCTCCTGCCCAGGGAACTGCTCGACTCCGCCCTGGCCACTGAGACTCCCCAGCCCATCGCCGCGCTGGTCGAGACGCCCGATTGGTCTTGGGAACACATTCTCAACCCCAGCCAGAAAAAACCGCTGCTTGTGGTGCTGGGCGCGCTCCAGGACCCCGGCAATCTTGGAACCATCCTCCGCTCCGCCGAGGCCTTCGGAGCCGATGGCGTCCTCAGCCTGCCCGGAACCGTCAGCGCCTGGAATCCCAAGGCCGTCCGCGCCTCCGCCGGCAGCGTCTTCCGCCTTCCCCTGCTCGCGGTCAGCGCCGAGGAGTGCTTTGCGCGGCTGCTGAAAGCGGGCGTGAAGATCTTCGCCACCTCCGTGCGCGAGGCCCAGCCAGCCGATCGGGTCGATCTGGCCGTCCCGGTCGCCCTGCTCATCGGCAATGAAGGCAACGGCGTGTCGGACGATCTGGCCGCCCAGGCGCACGACGCCATCACCATTCCCTGCCCTGGCCCGGTGGAGAGCCTCAATGCCTCGGTCGCCGCCAGCGTCCTGCTCTATGAGGCCTCCCGCCAGCGCGCAGCCCTCGGCGGCAAGCCCCATCGCCATCGGGGAGGGCCGCGATGAGCCTCTTCGACGGCGAACCCGAAGGCCCCAAAGGCACGCTCCGCACCGCGCCCCTGGCCGAGCGCATGAGGCCGCGCAGCCTGGAGGAGTTGAGCGGCCAGGAGCACCTGGTCGGCCCCGGCAAGCCGCTGCGCGTCCAGATCGAGCGCGACGATCCCAGTTCCATGATCTTCTGGGGCCCTCCCGGCGTGGGCAAAACCACCCTGGCCAAGATCATCGCCGAGACCACCCGCGCCAGCTTCATCGAGTTCTCCGCCGTCATGAGCGGCATCAAGGAGATCAAGCAGGTGATGGCCGCGGCCGCGCAGGCCTCGGAGATGCACTCCCGCACCATCCTCTTCGTCGACGAGATTCACCGCTTCAACAAGGCCCAGCAGGACGCCTTTCTGCCCTACGTCGAGCGCGGAACCATTCGCCTCATCGGCGCAACTACTGAGAATCCCTCCTTCGAGATCATCTCCGCGCTGCTCTCCCGCTGCCGCGTCTACGTGCTCGAGCCGCTCGCCGAGGAGCAGATCGCCGCGCTCCTGCGCCGCGCCCTCGAAGACCGCGAACGCGGCCTCGGCGCGCTCGAACTGACCGCCGACGACGACGCCCTCCAGCTCATCGCCAGCTACTCCAGCGGAGACTGCCGCAACGCCTACAACACCCTCGAAGTCGCCGCGCAACTGGCCCAGTCCCAGGCCGAAAGCAAACACATCGACCGTGCGCTGGCCGGCGAAGCCGTCCAGCAGCGGGTGCTCATCTACGACAAATCCGGCGAAGAGCACTACAACCTGATCTCCGCGCTCCACAAGAGCGTCCGCAACAGCGATCCCGATGCCGCGCTCTACTGGCTGGGGCGCATGTTCGCCTCCGGCGAGGACCCGCTCTACCTGGCCCGTCGCGTGGTGCGCATGGCCGTCGAAGACATCGGCCTGGCCGCGCCGGAAGCGCTCAACCTCTGCCTCTCGGCCAAGCAGGCCATGGAGTTTCTCGGCTCGCCGGAAGGCGACCTGGCGCTGGCCGAGGCGGTGGTCTATCTCTCCCTCGCGCCCAAGTCGAACTCGGTCTACACCGCCTACGGCGCCGTGCAAGCGGAGATCGAGCATACCCGCCAGGAGCCGGTGCCGCTGCACCTGCGCAACGCGCCTACCCGCCTGATGAAGGAACTGGACTACGGCAAAGGCTACCGCTACGCCCACGACGAAGAAGGCCGCGTAGCCGACATGGATTGCTTGCCTGACTCCCTGCGCGGCCGCAGCTATTACCAGCCCACCCAGGAAGGCCGCGAAAAGCTGCTGGCCCAGCGCATGGAAGAGATTCGGCGAATTCGCGCTGGCAAACACGGCGGAAGCTGACTCGTTTTCGCACGAGAATCCTCTTGAGCAAATCAACGAATCTTCAGAGAATCGTAGTAAACTCGCGTCAAACGGGCCAAGCGGGCTCCGTGCTGAGCTTCTCGAACCTTCCCCAGGAGGACGGATATGAGCGACAACCCAACCTTCATTCCCTACATCGTGGTCAGCAACGCTGCTGCCGCCATCGACTTCTACAAGGCGGCCTTTGGAGCAGTAGAACTGGCCCGCCACGCAGCTCCCAACAGCGACAAACTGATGCACGCCAGCCTGAGCATCAACGGCGGCGTCCTGATGATGAGCG
>JBEKTO010000068.1:0-15029 GCA_049515995.1 Occallatibacter sp.
AA
Organism: Occallatibacter sp.; assembly: GCA_049515995.1. GTDB lineage: Bacteria > Acidobacteriota > Terriglobia > Terriglobales > Acidobacteriaceae > Telmatobacter. The sequence goes on from JBEKTO010000068.1 coordinate 3, forward strand.
CTTCATCGTCCATTCCACCGACTGCTCGACCTCCTTGAAGCGCGGATCGTCCTTGTCCCGGGTGGCGACCACCGCGGTAAACTCCGAGGGCTCCTCCTGCGTCAGGTAGCGAATACCGTTCAGTGGGTAGATACCCAGGTCCATCATTGGACCGCCGCCACCATATTGCTTCGTCTGCCGCCACCCAAGCACCTGGGATTGCAGCATGCTGCCGCGAAAAGACTGCACCTTCCCCAGTGCTCCGGAGCGGACGATGTCGAACGCCTGCTGCCAGATGGGGTCGTACTGCATGCGGTAGGCGATCATCAGCTTGCGGTCCGCCTTACGGCAGGCGTCGATCATGGTGCGGCACTCGGCGCTGGAGATAGCCATCGGCTTCTCGCACAAAACGTGTTTTCCAGCCTGCGCGCCGCGGACGGTGTACTCGCAGTGCATGCTGTTGGGCAGTCCAATGTACAGCGCTTCAACGTCCTTGTTCTCGCGAATTCGGTCGAACGTCTCATACGTATAGATGGAGCTCTTAGGAATGCGATACATCTGCGAGAACTGCGCTCCCTTGGTCTCGGGATGCCCAGTCACCAGCGCGGTGATCTTCACGGTCGGCGATTTGGCGCACGCCTCCATAAACGCCGTGGAGATCGACCCGATTCCGACGACGGCATAGCCAACCGGCTTCTGTGCGGGGGCGTCGCTCTGGGCCAGCACATTCGGCAGCCGCATGGAAGCCGCGGCCAAAGTGGACAATTTGGTGAAGTCGCGCCGGTTCATACATCCTCCAGGGACAGAGAGAATTCCGATCCAGTCACGATACCCCACTCCGCACGACGGAGTACAGACGCCAAGTACAGAAGCCGCGGCTTCGTGGCAGAGACGACTTCATCCTCTCAATTGACAAAGTCAAGTGCGGAGAAAAGAGCAGTTTGTCTCAGCCCGAGGGGCCAGCGGGGGTAGAAATAGGGCTGAGGTTGTAACCGGAAGAGTCACAACATAAAAGCTCAATCCGCTGTTTGGGATGCGAAGCACTATACTAGCCCTAGGGCGTGTGCCCCATTAATGGTGCAATTTTGGGTCAAAACAGCTCGGGAATGGCCAATTCCTCGCCCTTCATGTCGTTTGACCTACGGAAACTTCCCGAGTCGACACCAACTATTTTTAGCTCATTTGCGAGCCCTCCAGGGACCACTTTCGAAAGACCATTCCCTGCATATCTGCAAGGAATAAACAGGACGGCTTCGAGGCCCTTCGGCGGGCCCCTTTCTAGAGGCCATTACCTGCATGGTTGCAAGCAATAAACAGGCTGACCGAAAGCCAGTCTGGGGACCTCTGGGGAGGGCTCTGGTGGGCTGCCTGGGGAGGCCGTGCCGGGATAGGGCTGGGACCGAGCGGTGAGGGGGAGGGCCGGGGTCGCCGGCGGGCGCGCGAGGGGAGTTTTTGTGCTGGCCGGACGAAGGCACCGGGGTCGGCTTCCTGGGCGCGCGTGCGCGGGATGTTTTTGTTTCGGCCGGGGAGAGGCACCTAGTCTGATAGCTCTCATGTTGCGCAGCACATCCTCTTCGTTGTCGATCTGGGCATCGACCTTGACCGTGGCGCCTGAGCGGGGTGCGGCGGATCCGGTCATCCGGACATCCGGGTTCTGGTTGCCGGCAGCCAGCATCATCTGCTCGACGGCGACTCGGAGCTGATCTGCAGACCGGTTGTCTCCGGAGGTGAGCTCCTCGACGGCGCCTTCGACGTAGGGCTTTCTCCACAGCTGGGAGGCACGGTCGTCGAACAGGTTGAAGTCGTGGGCGTCGTAGCCTTCCTGCTGGACGATCTTGAGCTTGACGTCCTGGTAGTCGAGGTTGTCATCGAGGGAAGCAAAAGGGGTCATTTTCATCCGATATGGCTCACCTATCTGAGATGTGTGTGGTATCCTCAGAGACCTCATTATGAAACGCTTAGCCCTTTATCTACGAGTCTCCACTCTCGATCAGCACCCCGAAACACAGAGGTACGACCTCCATCAGATGGCCGAGCAGCGCGGCTATCGGATCGTGAACGAGTACGAGGACCGGATCAGCGGAGCGAAAGCCCGCCGGCCGGGACTGGACGCGATGATGCGGGATGCCCGCCGCGGCCAATTCGACGTCGTCCTGGTCTGGGCTTGCGACCGGATCGCCCGATCCACTAAGCACTTCCTCGAAGTGCTGGACGAGCTGATCCGGCTCAACATCGAGTTCATCAGCTTCCGCGAACAAATCGATACGGCCGGGCCGTTGGGAAGAGCGATCATGGTGATCGTCGGCGCCGTCGCCGAGCTCGAGCGCAGCCTGATCGTCGAACGGGTGCGCGCCGGCATGAGGCGGGCCAAGCTCGAAGGCCGGCACATCGGACGGAAAGCGCTGGTTCTCGATCGAGACGCTATCCACCGCGGCCGGCAGAACGGCCAGAGCCTGGGACAGCTGGCGAAGAGCTACCTTGTCTCCAGAACGACCATCCATCGGGTGCTCGGCGAGCAAATCCCCGCTGTTACAAAAGGGCTCGAAAAACCCGCCGCGTAAATCCCACCGAATCAAGGGCCGGATCCACCCGATCCGGCTGTTCCTTAATCTGTGGGTTAAGAAACAGGGTGGGGCCTCGTTCCACCTCGCCCCGCCAACTGCAGGAACCTGACAATCGAAGTTGACGATTAGAGCTACTACTTTTCAGAGAGATGACTGTCACAGGCAAATCCAGTGCGCTAGATGAGACCTTACTGTATTGCGTCGACCGTCTGAGCCGGCACATTTTACGTGCGCTACGATTGCAGCGGGTGGTATAGCAGGAACCAAGGTAACTCCAGGATCGGCGACCAACCGCCCAGAACCGTCAATGAGCGCATCGTCCCGAAGCCGCCAAGTAGCTAGTTTTGGGCGGAGCAGGTCCGTATGACTGAAACCTGGTTGCGTGACAAGTGGCGCAGGATCCATTGAGGAGGCTAAGCAAAGCCCGCCCAATTCGCACTCGTATGGACAACAAACCTCTCGGCAGCGGATCATCAGAAGTCGGACTTGAGATCACTCGGCCCTGACCCCAGTCCTAAGGATTCTGCTGATGTCTATCGAGCGCTACTCCCGCCGCCGCTTCAACTCTCTCCTCGCCTCGGCTCCTCTCTGGCCGCTCGCCGCGAAGGCCTTCGCCGCGACCACTCGCGAGATCCTCATTACCAAATCAGGCGCGGTTGCTGACGACTCCACCGTCAACACCAAGGCCATCCAGGCTGTCATCGATCAGCTTGCCGCCAAGGGGGGAGGCACCGTCGTGGTCCCCAAGGGCGTCTTCGTCTCCGGCGCCCTCTTCTTTAAACCGAAAGTCAACCTTCGCCTCACCGAAGGCGCTGTCCTGAAGTGTTCCACCGACCTCTCGAACTTCCCCGCGCAACGCACCCGGATCGAAGGCCACTTCATGGACAACTTCACCCCCGCCTTCATCAACGCGACCCACTGCGACGGTTTCCAGCTCACCGGCGATGGCACTCTCGACGGCGCCGGCATGCCCATCTGGGAACTATTCTGGAAGAACCGGGCCGCCGACCGCAATTTCACCAACACCGGCATGCCCCGCGCCAGGCTGGCACTCATCGAGGGCTCGAAGGAAATCAAGGTCGAAGACATCACCTTTAAGGACTCGCAGTTCTGGAACTGCCATCTCTACAACAACGACGGTGTTCTGGTGCATAACGTCCACTTCCAGGTGCCCGACGACTACCGGCAGGCCCCCAGCACCGACGGCATCGACATCGACAGCTCCCGCAACGTCACCGTCGATGGCTGCGTCTTCTCCGTCACCGACGACTGCATTGCCTGCAAAGGCTCCAAGGGTCCGCGCGCCATGGAGGACAAGGATAGCCCGCCCGTCGAGCACATCCGCGTCCGCAACTGCATGTTCAAGCGCGGCGGCGGCGTTCTTACCTGCGGCAGCGAGGCCACCATCGTCCACGACGTCATCGCGGAAGATTGCAAGATCACCGGCGGCGTCCGCGTCGCAACCCTCAAGCTGCGCCCCGACACGCCCCAACATTACGAGGACATCACCTTCCGCAACATCACCTCCGAAGGCCCATCCAGCGGCATCATCAACATGGCGCCGTGGAGGCAGTATTTCGATCTCCAGGGCATGGAGCCGCCCAAGTCCATCGTCAAGAACATCAACTTTATCGGCATCAAGGGCACGTACACCTCCTTCGGCACCATCAGGCCCAACCCCGGCCAAACCGACATTAGCAACATCCTCTTCAAAGATTTTGACGCCACCATCAAGAACGACGAGCTCAATGCCACCGGCGTCACCGACCTCAAGTTCGAAAACGTCCTCGTCAACGGAAAGCCCTACTCCGTCTGATCCCATCTAACTCCGGCGTGACGCATTCTGAAGCAGACAATCGCGGAACCGGGCGGCCTCGTGCGGCTGGCTTTCGTCCGGCGATTCGGGCAGTCAAACGACGGCTGAGTGAGATTCGAGTCGCATGTCCGGAAAGTCAGCTTATAACCTGCCGGAGAAGCCACCCGGCCATCATGCTGCGACGCTCAAGGTTCATGGCCTGCCGACTGTATAGAACCGCGAGGGGAAACATCTGTTTTCGCTAAGTATTGTGGCCCTTCGAGGGAGGGCCATCGGTTCACTGGCATACAATTCAAGCCGGTTAGCAGCGGCTGCATAAACGAGCGGCTAACCAGAGGACAAATCCATGGATATCAATCGCCGCCAGGCAATGAGGATGATTGCGGGAGCGGTACCGGCCGTTGCCGGCGCCCGCGCCCTTGCCGCTGTGCCAACGGCTGGTGCAACGTCGTCTGCTGTTGGAGCGCCGCAAGGTACTGCAATGCCGTCCGCCGCGGGCGCGGTGAGGCGGTTCGTCTTTGATGGCGTCTCGTCGGAGATGCAGCTGACGATGGCGGAGCTGGGCCAGCCGTCGCCAGCGGACCTGTCGGGCTATACATATTTAGTGATGGAGATGCGGATGAGTTCGCCGCAACGGCTGTTTCTGTGGGCCTACACGACGCATGGGCCGCGAGGGGTGTCGATCATTTGCTTCGGACAGAACGCGTGGCTGCGGGCTTCGGTGCCGTTGCAGTACTTTATTGGCCGCGACTCGAAGGGCAACGACCTGGCCTCGGCGCAGAACCGGAGGACGAATTCGTCGTGGTACTCCGTGTGGGGGCCGTTCGGGGATCTGCATACGGTGGAGTCCATTGGGATTGCGATGGAGTATCCACTGAACAGGCCGGTGATCGAACTTCGCAACGTGCATCTCGCTATGAAGGATGAGGGGTCGGAGTTTCTGGAGGCGGCGCCGGTGCTGGACAGCTTCGGGCAATGGGCTCTGGCGGACTGGCCGCGCAAGATCAAGAGCAAGGAGCAATTGGCACAGGAGCTGGCGGCCGAAGAGAAGACCTTCGGCAGTGCGGCGGACTTCGGCTACGGACGGTACGGCGGCTACAAGAACACGCAGGCGAAAGCGACGGGCTTCTTCCGCGTGGAGAAGATCGACGGGCGGTGGTGGTTTATCGATCCGGAGGGGCACCTGTTTCTGTCCACCGGGACCAACGGCTCGCCGGGCGGAGGCGCGGGGTTCGGCGGCAACGACGCGGGCGCGATTGCGGACCGGGCAGTGCGGCGGCTGGACTCGTGGGGCATGACCACCGGCGGGAAGGGGCGTCCGGCGACGGTAATGCTGCGCTGGCCCCAGGGCACCAGCTTCCTGGGAATGCCGGATGTCTACTCGCCGCAGTTCGCGGCGCAGATCGACGCGGCGGCCAACACGCAGTGCGCACAGCACAAGAGCGATCCGCTGGTGCTGGGCTACTTCGTGGGCAACGAGCCGCCATGGAATGGGCGCGAGAGCGAGCTTTGCAACCTGATCCTGAACGGGCCGGAGACGGCGACCAAGGCGAAGCTGAAGGACTTCCTCGCCAGTGGCGACACGGCGACGCGCAGGAAGGAGTTTGTGCTGACGTGCTTCGGCAAGTATCTGGAGACGGTGTGCGGCGCGGTACGCAAGGTCGACCCGAACCATCTGTTGCTGGGGATACGCTACGGCGGCACAATGTCCGACGAGGCATTCATCGCGGCGCGCATCTTCGATGTGTGCAGCATCAATGTGTATGAGTACGAGCCGACGCGGCAGATCATCCACGCCGGGCGGCTCTGCGATCGGCCGATCCTGATTGGGGAGTTCCACATCGGCGTGCCCGCGGACGGCCTGGCCGCCGGGCTGGTGCAGGCGAAGAGCCAGCTTGAGCGCGGCGTCGCCTACCGATACTACGTGGAACAGGCCGCGTCGCTGGAGTGGTTCCTGGGCGCGTACTGGTTCCAATGGCGCGACGAGCCCGTTCTGGGACGCATGGATGGAGAGAACTACAACATCGGCTTCGTTGATGTGACGGATCGGCCATACGCGGAGCTCGTGGAGGCGGCGAAGGCCACCCACAAACGGCTGCTGGAGGTTCACTCCGGCAAGGTACTGCCGTTTGCGCAGCACCCTATGGCGTCGGATGCAGGCGCGCCCTCGACGCCGTGGCCGTTGGGCGGACTGGTTTAGATACGTTCGCAGTGAGTTCAGGTTGATTTGCAATTGCTTCGGATTCGTACGGAGAATGACGATGCAACGAGGCATGTACCGTTTTGCTGTTGTTTTGGTGTCTAGTCTGGCGATGAGTTCCCTGCTGTTTGTTGCGCGTAGAGCAGGCCGCACCTTACGATCGGGCACCGGCCCTTGAGAAGCTCGGCCAGACGGACCGTGCCAAAACGATTTATGAGCAACTTATCGACACGGCTCTCAATATCTTGCACAGTGTGCCTGCGACCGGAACGTCAGCCCAATCCGCAGCGGCTTTGGCCCAGCGCACCCAGCTCTCCGATGCTCATTTCATTCTCGGTCTCGGTCAACTGGGGCTGAACAACCGAGACTAGGCGCGACAGGAGTTTGCGCTAGCCCTGAAAGCCAGTCCTGATCATTACGCCACCATCAGGGCGCTCAGCGAGATGACACCCTAATGCCAATGCCCAATAAGGAGATTGAGGCCGGCGCAGTGGGGTCGCCGCCCCTTGCCTGTCTCATAACCCACAGATTAAGTAACACTCGAGTTGAGTAACACTCGAGCGCCCCCCCTTCTCACGCCTTGACCGGAACTCTTGTCCGGAGCGAAATAGCCGCCTCGAAAATCAGATCCAGAGTCGAAGAACTCATTATGGGACACCTTCGGGACACTAAAACCCGCCCCGCGGGCGCATTCTCCGGCCCATCGACATGTCTAGTTATAGAGCGCATGGCGGTGGGTGCGGTCTGGAGCAACGATGCTCTGGAAAGCGAAGGGAAGTTGAAGACGAATGGGGGTAAGAGGCGGGTTTTGGGGATGGGAGGAGAGGCGGATTCGAGCCGGGAAATCCCACTGGACGGGAATCGTAAAGAAGTGAAAATAAAGGCACTTAATCGAATCATCAACTTTCCTTTTTTCCCTTGACATGGTGTTCACAGAGGGCTAGATTTCCCCAACGAAATCGTTTCCCAGCAGAGAAACTACGCGTAAATGGTGGAGTGTGTCCCCCGACGGGGATGCACCCGGCGTTTGAATCGGCAGCCCGCTGAGTTCTTAGAGACGAAGAGGAGAAGGGTATGTTGCGACGCATCGGTTGTATGGCATGGATATTGGTTGTGGCGCTGCTCTGCGGCAGCCTGGCGCTTGAGGCGCAACTCTCCACGCGAGGGACGCTGACGGGGACAGTGACGGATACGACCGGCGCGGTAGTGCAGGGCGCGACGGTGACGATTACGGACGAGGCGACCAAAGTGGCCACGGTGACCAAGTCGAACAGCGCGGGCAGCTACCTGACGCCTGGCCTGACCGTGTCGACCTACTCCGTTACCATTGCCAAGACGGGTTTCAAGAACTACACGGTGACCGGCATTGAGCTGCACCCGACAGAGACGGTCGAGGTGAATGGAGTGCTTTCGGTCGGCGCTGCCACCGAGACGGTCACGGTGGGGGCGACCTCGACCGATGTGGAGCTGTCGACTTCGGAGAATGCGTCCTATATCTCCGGCGAACAGGTGAGTTCGCTGCCGATGAATGGCCGCAACTTCGAGGCGGTGGCCGGCTCGGATCCGGGCGTCGTCAATACCAGCCAGGGCACGGCGCTTGGGACCGGCGGCCGCAACACCAGCAGTGTGCTGGTGATCAACGGCATGACGGTGTCGCGGACATTTTATGCGCTGGACGGGGTGTGGAACGAGAACACGGGCAACATGACCGCGAATTCGATCACCCCAAACCCCGACTCACTGGAAGAGGTGCGCGTGCTGCAGAACAACTTCTCTGCGCAGTATTCGCTGCTGGGCTCGTCGGTGATTCTGGAGCAAACCAAGAGCGGCACGCGCGATCTTCACGGCACGGTCTGGGAATATGTACGCAACGACGATCTGAATGCAAAGAACTACTTCACCGTCACTCCGCCGCTCATCCCCCCGTACAAGCAGAACATCTTCGGCTTCAACGTGGGCGGCCCGATATTTATTCCAAATCACTACAACGCCAATCGCCAGAAGACCTTCTTCTTCTGGGACGAGTCGTATGTGATCCTGCATGTGCCCAGCCAGAACCTGAGCGAGCTGCCAACACCGACTCAGATCGCCGGCTGCTTCGCCTCGCCGATCAAGGACCCTCTGACCGGCAATCTCTTCCCGACCGTCTCCACCTGCAACGGCCAGACCGGCACGTTCTACCAGATCCCAACCGCGAGAATCAACACCAGTTCAGCGGCCTATCTGAAAGCCCTGTATCCGGCGCCCAACTACTCGGCTGCGGGCAGCACCAACAACTACGTCAACCTCCAGCCGCTGACGACCTATCAGCGGGACGATGAGATCAAGCTCGACCAATACTTCACGCCGAACTACCACCTGTTGGCGGAGTACCTGCAGGAATACCAGAATTACTCGCAGAATACGGAGAGTCCAGGTACGACTCCCTTAGACTACGAGACTGACTTTACCCACAACAAGATAGCGCAGGTTGCGCTGACCCAGACCTATACCCCGAACATGGTGAACACCACCAACATAGCCATGAATATCTACCTTCTGAACCTGGTGCTGGAGGGGACCGCGGACGTCAGCCAGCTGCCGAATTTTACCGAGAGCCTCTTCTATCCCAATGCCCTCTATGCCAGCCGGACTCCGGTGGTGAATTTTTCCGGAGGAGCGGCGTCGCAGGGCATCCAGGCCGCTCGTCCCATCCCCCACGCCTCCGATCTTGACGATACGGTGAGCGACAACTGGAGCTGGCTGAAAGGGAAGCACTTCCTGGCGTCCGGCATCACGTTCGTCTTCAATACCAAGCGCCAGGTTTCGGGCCAACAGACCAATGGAGCTTACACCTTTAGCGACACCTTCAGCGCCGCCACCACGGCACAAAAGACCGCGGCGAACGCATGCGGTGACGGCACCAATCCATACAATACATCCGCCCAATGCAATGAGGACTTCGGGATCTCGGACATGGAGCTTGGCTATCTATCCAGCTTTAGCGAGGCCAGCAACGCGCCGCACGGCGATATGCACGCCTTTAGCTGGTCGCCGTACTTCGAAGACCGGTACCAGTTCAACAAGAACCTGACCTTTACCGCGGGCCTGCGGATTTACTATCTGCCTCTGCCCTATGGCGTACCCAACTCCGAGACCAACTTTGTGCCCTCGGCCTACAATCCCGCTCTGGCGCCGACGGTGAACGAGAGCAGCGGCGTCACCAACATCCCGCCCAACGTCCCCGGCTATAGCAACGGCCTGCTGTACAACAGCGGCGCGGCCGGCGGCCTGCCGAGAAACTTCTCCAGCAACCACAACTGGTACTTCGCGCCGGATGTGGGCTTCGCCTGGGATGTCTTCGGCGATGGCAAGACCAGCCTGCGCGGCGGCTTTGGCGAGAGCTACACCCGCATCTTCACCAACCAGGATTGCTCCTTCAACTGCATTGCCAATCCCCCGGTGTTTACCAGCCAGAACCTGACGAACCTGGTCTTCCCCTCCACGACGACCTGGAACATAGCCGGCACGACTGGCACGGCGAAGCCAGTATCGGTCGAATCGGTTACCATGGCCGACGCGAACATCCAGGCTTCTCCGGTAGCCAGCTACTCGCTGGGAGTGCAGCATCAATTCCCCGCCAACTTCATCGTATCGGTCGCGGGAGCTGGGAGCCGTATCCAGCATCAGGAGGCCAATCCCAACATCAATGTTCCGCCGTACTACACCTCGGGTGGCGTGACCTACGATTTCAATCCGCTGATCAACAGCAATCCTGCAAACTCCGGCGCTGCCGGCGACAACCAGTATTACTATGCGCCGTATCAGGGTTACGGCTCCATGACGGACTACACAACGGAACTCTGGCAGTGGTGGAACGGGCTCGAGCTGCAGGTCAAGCATCCCATCGGCAAGGGGCTGAACGTGAGCGGGTCTTACACCTACTCGCACAGCACCAGCGACAGCACCATCGACGTGCATAACTTCAACCGGTACCACGGCAACACCGTGGGCTTGAACTATCCTCACTCGCTGGCGATTACGGTGATCTATGAGCTGCCGTTCTTCCAGCGCAGCGGCAACCTGCTGGAAAAGACGGTGCTGGGCGGATGGACCTTCAACGACATCTCGACCTTCCGCAGCGGCGATTCCATCGATCCAGGTCTGAGCGCAAGCTTCCAGGGCAATGCGTCCCGGCCGAACGTGGTCCCGGGCGCTTCGACCAACGGACCGAAGACCTGGAAGGTCGGCACCAGCCAGCAGTGGTTCAACACGTTAGCCTTCGAGTGCCCAGGCAGCACGACGCCCGGCCCATGCGGTACGATGCCCGCAGCCGGTTTCGGCTACTACGGCGACGCCATGACCGGCATCATTCGCGGACCGGGCCAGGAGCTCTTCAATATGGCCCTGTTCAAGACCTTCGATATTATGGAGAAGGCCCACCTTGAGTTCCGCGCGGAGGCGTTCAATGCGTTCAACCACACCAATCCGCAAAACCCGAATACCACCCTGGGCAACGGGAACTACGGAAAGGTAACCGCTGCGTACGATCCGCGCATCGTGGAGCTCGCAGCGCGGCTGAAGTTCTAAGCTTGGGCGTAAGACACCGAGGAACCATCCCTGCACCGGAGGCGGTTCTTAACCCACACCTTTTGGAACAGCCGGATCGGGGTGATCCGGCCCTTGATTCTCTGGGGTTTAGGCGACGGAGATTTCGAGGCCTTTTGAGACAGCGGTTCCAGGCGGTATTTTGGCCTGGAGCACGCGGTGGATGGTGGCGCGGGAAGCGCAGTGCCCCTTCGCCAGTTGGCTGAGACTCTGACCACTCTGCCGGTCCCGAAGGATAGCGGCACGATCAAGGTCGAGGGGCTTGCGTCCGATGTGTTGACCCTCGAACTGAGCCCGCCGCATTCCGGCGCGGACACGCTCGATGATGAGGCTGCGCTCCAGCTCAGCGACGACCCCGATGATCACGACGACCGCCCGGCCCAGCGGGCCGCCGGTGTCGATCTGCTCGCGGAAGCTGATGAACTCTACATTCAGGCGGTTCAACTCGTCCAACACTTCGAGGAAGTGCTTCGTGGACCTGGCGATCCGGTCGCAAGCCCACACCAGGACGACGTCGAATTGACCGCGGCGGGCATCACCCATCATGGCATCGAGTCCCGGCCGGCGGGCCTTCGCCCCGGAGATCCGGTCGGTGTACTCATGGACGATCTCATATCCACGCTGACTGGCCATCTGGCGGAGATCGAGGAGCTGTGTTTCAGGGTGCTGATCGAGGGTGGAGACTCGCATATATAAGCCGGCGCGTTTCATTTAGGGGGCCCTTTCAGGCACTAGTATATCTGAGATAGGTAGAGTTGCAGAGATAAAAAGGCCCCGCTTTGGACCCTCCACTGTCGGCAACACGACCTATAACGCTCAGCGTGAGTACCGTCAGACCATCCATGCCACCGAGGTCACCTACTCCGACATCAAGAACGCCCAGAAGGCCTACGAAGACCAGAAGATCGCTCTCACCATGTTCCAGAACATGAAGCGCCGCTTCTACGCCGGCCGCCGCCGCGGCAAGGGCAACGTCACCCGGGAGGCAGAGTCGCTGACCAGGATGGTTGAGCAGAACCTGGGATCTGAGTCCAACCTGCGCTACCTGTCGAGCGCGATCCATGCGGAGCGGCTCCGGACCGGGAGTGCGGGAGAGCTGGCTGACTAGGACCCTCTCCCCGGCCGAAACAAAAACATCCCGCGCACGCGCGCCCAGGGCCGACCCAGGTGCCTTCGTCTCGCCGACACAAAAACCCGCCTCGCGCGCCCAGGAAGCCGACCCAGGTGCCTTCGTCCCGCCGACATAAAAACCCACCTCGCGCGCCCGCCGGCGACCCCGGCCCCTCCCCCTCATCGCTCGGTCCCAGCCCTATCCCGGTACGGCTTCCCCAAGCCTCCCAGGCAGCCCACCAGAGCCCTCCCCAGAGGTCCCCAGACTGGCTTCCGCCCACCCCGGTTTGCCGCCTTCTACCTGGGCCGGAATCACCCCAGAAGGGGCTCGCCGGAGGGCCTCGAAACGGTCCTTTTTATTACTTGCAGATATGCAGGGAATGGGCTTTCGAAAGTGGTCACTGGAGGGCTCGAAAATGAGATGAAAATAGTTGGGATCGGCTCGGGAAGTTTCCGTAGGCCAAACGACATGAAGGGCGAGGAATTGGTCATTCCCGAGCGTAAATTGGCACTTGCCCGTCGTAAATGAGCCCTGAGCCCCCGGGCTAGTATCGGGTTTCGAACTCAAAACTGCGGATTGAGCTTTTGGAGAGGTCTTAAGTTGTGACTTTACCGGTTACAACCTCAGTCCTGTTTCTATCCCCGCCGGCCTCTCATTTTCGCTCCCGCCAGCCCCTCTTCCTTGCCCCCGCCGGGCCTCTCGTTTTCTGCTCCCGCCGGCCCCTCGTTTTTCCGCCCGCCGCTGTCCTCTACAGGGGTTCCCAGCTTGGCTTCTTTCCCTACCTGGTTTGCCCCCCTCTCTTCAGGCTCCCTTACCCCGCCGGACGACTCCAGTCCTTGTCTCATTTACTGGTTATAGCCTCAGTGCCTTTACTACCCCCGCCGCCCTTCGTTCTTGCCCTCCGCCGCGGCCATGGGCCGGGCTTCCGGTCACGGCGTATCCTTAGCTCAGAAAGCCGGGTGAATCTCCACCCCGGCCATCCATCGAGGGCCCTCTTGACGCAGATTGATCTGGTGGACGTTCTCGCTCCTGATCGACTGGGGAGTGACAAGTCGCAGTGGGACCCAAACGTATTGAGCCGTTCTCAAGCCGAGGAGGTGGTGAATGTTGTCTTCGAAGCGATCGTGGAAGCGCTCCTCAAGCGAGAGACGGTGGATCTGCCGATCGGCACCTTTGCAGTCCGGAAGCGCAAAACACCAACTCCGAGCGGTCGGTTAATGAAGGTCGAGTTCAAGCCGGACGAATGGCTGTTACCGGCCCGCCCGGAGCGGACCGGACCGCTTCCCATCCCGCGGAAGAAGAAGATCAGGAAATTCAAGCCATACCCCCGCGAGGAACAACTGAAGCAGATGCTGAAGGTCCTCGAAAAGTGGATTCTTGTCGACCAGAGGATCCTCGGCCAGGTTATCCATGGCTTATTGCCCGACGCCATGAAATAGCTGGACCTGAATCGAGGCGCTTCTTTCCCCGAATATCCCCTCAGACCGGCAGCTCTTCTTCTTAAGACGCGGCCGGCCAATTTCAAGCAGGATTATGGGTCAGCCGGTAAGCTAAAAATGTATCCGGTCTGTGCCAAGTGGTTCCAATCCTGGCTGGCTCACGGTGCTCCACGGGATCCATCGTTGCGGGAGGAGGTCGTGAATACGCTTCTAGTTTGGGCTAAGGCTAAAGCAACCTTGCCAGAAGCCACTTGGATGGGACCTCGTTGGGGACCATATCGGGTGCGCTATCTCAAGCAGATCCCTAATTGGAGACCCCCTCGCTAAGCCGCCCGGCCCCTCGTTTTCAGCCCCCGCCGCAGTCCTCGTTTTCACCCGCCGTCGCAGCCCTCCGCAGAGCTGTCCGGTATGGCTCCTAATTGACCAGTCTCAGCCTTGTCTCCACCCCGGGCGCACTCTCCGGCGCCGTCGTTGCGGACGATGTCTTTCCAGACTCCAGGCCGCCGTTCTCCCGCAGCGTCACCGCCAGCTGCTGCCGTCCAAGTTCGATGATGGCCTCGAGGATGCCTTCCCGGAAGATCCCCCCGTTCCATCCCGCCCGGCGTCGATTCGGGCTGGTACCTGCGTCCTGGAAACCGATCTGGAAGAGGTCCTCGAACCGGGCATGGCAGGGTGGAGTTCCATTCTGGAACTCCTTCAGGGTGATGTTGGAGACGATCAGCCGAGCTTGAGCATCGCCTTTATCGTAGCCTTCATAATCCTCGTGGTAGGCCCGCGCCTGTCTGGCGCTCACGGCAAAGATGAACCAGTCTTCGTCGTGATCGTCCGTCGTACACCAGTACAGCTTGATCGTCTGCTTCGTACTTGCCATATAGGCCCCGCTCTCTTCTACGCTGCCGCCGCCCAACATCTTTCATTCATCACTCGGTCCAGACTCGTCTTCTAACAATGTGCAATAGTGCACAGCCATCCCAAGCCGACCTGGAGTACGGTCAGGCGATGAGGAATCGTTCAGTACACCACATTCCTAGACTCGGGCCGCTTCTGTGGGATATCTGCGTTTCCTCCGTTGGATGCTTCGTATTCGCCAGTGGCTTCCGCTCGTTCGCAATGGAAAAAGAAGAATCGGAAACGGGAATTCCATTCGCGCCGTCGGTCCGGTCCGCAAGCCGTTGACGGATATCGATGGCGCCTTGTTTCTACCCGGCTTTCGTTACGAGTGAAGCACTGGCGACGATTCGGGCGCTTGGCCCATTGACACTCCTTTGGAGTGTTGCCTCCGAGCCCATCTGCGCTCGCAAGTTGTAGACAGGAGCCTGGAATGGCTGTAT
>JBEKTO010000069.1:0-14680 GCA_049515995.1 Occallatibacter sp.
CGGCCGAGGATCAGTGTTCCCAGCCCCATCCCGCTCCAGCTTAATGTACCCACGCATTGCATAAGGGGCTATACGCAAGTTTCTGAAGGATGGTTCCGTGGCGCAGGAAGCGAGATCCTCTGCGTCCGTGAGCGGATTGAATGCTAAGGCCCCAGACCTCGATTCTGAGACTTGGGATTCCACTCAATTCAACCTCTCAGTACCGCTGTAGAAACTCGGGATCCACCGGATTCTCGAACAGCGAAGTATCCCGAGTCACAATCGTCAGCCCCGACGGCGTCACGAAATATCGCCGCTTGTCCTCCACCGGATCGTACCCAATCACGGTCCCTTCCGGTATATGCACATCGCGATCAATAATCGCCCGTCGGATCCGGCAATGCCGCCCGATGTTCACGTGCGAAAAAATAATGCTCGCGTCCACATCCGAGTAGGAGTTCACTCTCACATCCTGCGAAAGCACCGAGTTGTAAACCGAGGCACCGGAAATAATCACGCCGGCAGTGATCACCGAGTTGACCGCCATGCCCGACCGTCCCGGCTCGCCAAACACAAACTTCGCCGGGGGATACTGCCGCACCCGCGTCCGCATCGGCCAGGTCTTGTCGTAGAGGTTGAAGATTGGCGAAACCGAGCACAGGTCCATGTTGGCGTCGTAGTAGGCGTCCAGCGTGCCCACATCGCGCCAGTAGAGCGCCTGCTGCTTGTTCTCGTCCACAAAGCTGTACGCCATCATCTTCCGCTTGCCCAGCATGTTGGGCAGGATGTCGTGCCCGAAATCGTGCCGAGAGTCCGGGTCCTCTGCGTCGGCGATCAGCGCCTTGAGCAGCGTTTCGGTGTTGAAGATGTAGATGCCCATCGAGGCATCCACGGCGTTGTTGTTGGCGGGCGAGCGGAAGGTGGTGGAAGCCGGCTTCTCCTGGAAGCCGAGGACATCTCCGTTCTTGCCCACCTCGACCACGCCAAAGCGCGAAACCTCGTCGGGCGGAATGGGCAGTGTAGCCAGGGTCACCTCGGCCTTGGTCTCCTTGTGCTGCTCCAACATGCGGCTGTAGTCCATCTTGTAGATGTGGTCGCCGCCGAGGACGATGATGTACTTCGGCTGTTCGCTGCCGATCGAGTAGATATTCTGGTAAACCGCATCGGCGGTGCCCATGTACCAGTTGGCGCCGGTGCGCTGCATGGGCGGCATCAGCTCAAAGAACTCGCCCAGTTCCTGGGCTACAATCCCCGTCCATCCCTCGCGGATGTGCCGGTTCAATGACAGTGCCTTGTACTGGGTGAGGATGAAGACCTTGCGCAGGCCGGAGTTGATGCAGTTCGAGAGAGTGATGTCGATGATGCGGTAATGTCCGCCAAACGGCACGGCTGGTTTGGCGCGATCGCGGGTAAGCGGAAAGAGCCGTTCGCCGGCTCCGCCCGCAAGCAATACTCCAAGTGTGTCTCTCATGTCCATTCCGTCCCTGCCTTCGCAGCGATTCCTGTCTGGAGAGCGTCAGCCCGGGGGCAGTTCCGCTATCCGGTACAGAATGTCTTCCGCTGGCACTTCTTCTTCAAGTGTCACCGAACGATGGAGCATAACACACACAGATGAAAGGGGTAACCCGTCAATTTCGAAGGTCCGTGCTGTATCGGGAATGCCTACCCCAATTCCGGCGCTGCTGGGCTCGCTTCAAGCAAATGCAGGCCGGCGCGGCAGGGCGCGCCTATGGAGAGGCGCACCCCTACCGTTTCTTCTTGAACTTGTACTCCACGCCCACCGAGATCGCAAAGTTGATATCGTTTTGGGTGACCTTGGGCGTGTAGTTGGTGCTATAGCGTGTCCAGATCGCGTCGGGCGTCACGCGGAAAACCCAGTGCGCCGAGCGGTTCAGGTCGAAGTGGCCGCCCATCACCGCGGCCGGAGCCAACTGGTTGTAATAAAAATCGACCGCCGACGGAGGATTTCCGCGCAGATCCTGGGTGAAATTCCCATACGCTCCGCCCACCAGCACGTGGGCGATGATCGCACCGTGCTTGTTATGCGGCCCCAGGAACTCGGGACCCGCCGCGAAGATGTACTGGCTGACAAACGGCCCTTTGATACCCAGGTCGTTGGGCGCGGCCCCGCTGGTGCCCAGGTAGCCGCGGCCTGTGCCCTCTATGGCCCAGTGCTTGCTGAACCAGTAGGAGCCGGTCAGATCGATCCCGCCGAGGTTGGAACCCTGCAGCAGGGTCGGCCCAGCCTTCATGTGGTCGTAGGCCATGCCCAGCGAGACGTCGAAACGGTTGTCATAGCGCACGCCGGCCAGCGGATCGACGGCAATGTAAGTACCATTGCCGGCGGTCGGAGAGGCGGTGCTCTGGGCCTGGGCGCGGGTTCCGGCAGAGAGAGCCAGAGCGGCTACGGCTAAAAGAGAGGCGGAAAATCGTACTGGGAGACGCATCACCATCCAGCTTACAGGACCACGCCGACAGGGGACAACGAAGATTGGGCGGCAATTGCTTCGGCTACGGTTCGCAGTGCTCAGCCCAGCGCGACCAGAGGAGGTAGCGCACAGTTTTCAGGGTTTCGACGGATGAAGCAGCCATTGAGTGAGCCGGCGATTCCGGAGAAAGCGGCGGAGCGGCGTGCATGCGCCACTCCAGCGGCAGGCGGCTGAAGAGTATGCCTACGCGAGGCAGCCGGCTGGCATCGGAGATCACCTCGGCCGTGCTCCAGCCGTGCGCCTTCATGATTCGCGTGGCATAGCAGGTGTTCTGGAGGGTGTCCTGCGCCTCGGGCTCGATAAAAAGGACCGAATCCGGGATGCCCTGGGCATGGGCCGCCTGCGCCATCACGCGTGCTTCCACAAACCGGTTGTGCGCCGCTCCCCCGGTGAGAATGAGCCGCGGCGCCACTCCGCGCTCGTACTCGTGGACAGCTTCGGTCACGCGGGCAAGCATCGTTGGCGTCGGGTTGCCGTCGCTGTCCGCCGGAGTGCCCAGAACCACGATGGCGTCAAAACGGGTGAGCGAGGTGTTGGAGACGGGCGCAAGCTGGAGGGCGATTGCGCCCCATATCAGCAGAACAAGAACCGTTGCGCAGGCGGCGCCGATCAGGCGCGTTCGCCAGCCAAGGTGTAGGCGCCGGGCCGGAGGTCTCCTCTTCCTGCGCACGGGCGCTTGCCGGATTGACCGCTTGCCGGTCAAAGCCTTCCCTCCAGCCTCCACTGTACCGCGAAGGCCGGAGGGGGAAATGAGTTGAGCGACAATCCCCGTCCGGGGCTACGGTCAGGCCAGCTTTGCCGGTTTGTCCCATGCGGACAAGACGAACTCGCTCAACGGCTTGCGTTCGCGGGGCGTGATCTCCATCGAGATCAGTTGTTCGTGGCCCAGCGCGGCGGGTTCGCCCTGGTAGCCGAGGGCGATGATGGCGCCGAGTGCGAATTCCTCGGGGATGCCGAGGGCGGTGCGCGCGGCGGCCTGGTCGTAGCCAGCCATCTGGTGTGTCGTCAGCCCGAGCGCGCCGGCTTGCAGCGTGAGGTAAGAGCTGGCCGCGCCCAGGTCGTAGAGTCCATAGGCGTTGGGGGTGCCGTTGTGGCTGAACTTGGTGCTGGCCGCGCCCAGAATCAGCACCGGCGCATTGACTGCCCAGCTCTGGTTGAAGCCGATGAGCGATTGGAAGATCTTGTTGTAGGTTTCGGAGTTGCGGACGCCGACGAGGAAACGCCAGGGCTGCTCGTTGTAGGAGGAGGCGGCCCAGCGGGCAGCCTCAAAAACCTTGGCCAGTGTGGCGGGGCTCACTTCGCGATCGGCAAAGGAGCGCGCGCTCCAGCGGCTGAGCACCACCGGCAACACGCCCTCGACTGCGGGGGCTTGCTTCAAACTGTTCACTTCTATGGCAGATAAATTCATGGGTGTTCGCTCCTTAAAACGCATTTGCACCCCTTTGATTCCGCAGGTTGTGTGGAAGATTCGGCCCGGAAGGAAAAAGTTGTTTGAACGGATATTTATAAAGTACGGATAATTTTATCCAGCGCGCAAACCTGCCCCGAAGGCCAGAACGCGATCCTGCCGCTTCGGCCTTCGGGTGGGCTGGCTCCTTTATTTGGGCAGCGGAATGCGGTGCACCACCTGATCGGCGGTGAGCACCAGCAGAGTCCTCTCGCCGCTCGTCACAATCCGCGCCACCAGCACTGGCGACCCCAGCGTGAACCGCTTGAGCTCCTTCCCGGTGCCCTCGTCCACCAGCAGAATCTCATCCTCGCGATTGACGGCGGCCACCAGGCCGGCAGACGCGTCGCTCGCTACCGCTGAGCCAAAGAACTCGCCTGTCTTGGCGCCGTCTTTCATGCGGTAGATCGCGGTATTGCCGTGTTCTCCCTGGGCCAGTACAAACTCCCCTGAAACCGTCGCCCGGCGCACATCGTTCTCCCCACGGCTCACGTCGGCCTCGGGAACCACCACCTGTTGCAACGGAGCCCCGGTCTCCGGCGCCACGGTCTCGATCAGGATGCCCTTCTTCTTGTTCGGGAGCGCCTCTGCCTGCCGCTGCAGCTCCGGGTAGTTCTTGATTTCGAACTTTGCCGTATCGTTACTGAGATCCCAGGCCAGAACCAGGCGATTGTCCTCTGCCGGCCAGCAAGCCGGCATCTCGTATTTGTAGTCGCGCGTCCAGGCCACCGCTTGCGTCTCCATCTTCCTCACTTCGAGGGTGGCGTGCTCGCTGGTTCCCTTTTCCTTACCCAGCGGTTTGAAATCGATCTCCAGGTTCCGGTACTGCCAGTTCTTCTCATCCAGTTTGGCCAATTCTTTCGAGGCCAGCGGCGTCGGCGTGATCTTGATCTCCGCCGGATCGTGGCTCAGATACTTGGGAAACTGGCCAAAAAGCTGGTCTGTCTCATCGAACCAGGCCCGGCGAAAAGGCCGGATCAGCCCGGCCTTGGCGCCCGTCTCCAGGTTCCAGATCTCCGCGCGGTTCTTCAGCGAAACGGCGAGATATTTGCCATCGAAGGAGAACTCTGCGGCGCGCGGCCGGGGCAGCGGCCCCAGCGGCAGAGCGATCTGCTTGGCTCCCGGCACGCCTAATTGCGTAATCGCCATCTCGCCTGTGGCGTTTTCCGTGGCGACAAAGTTGTCCCAGGCGTCGATCGCCGGAAACTTCCACACTGCAAGAAACTTGCCTTGGACGGGGTCGAAAATGCCGGTGGCATAATCCTTGATCGGCCCCGCAGTGAGAAACCGCCCTTTGCTCACCGAATCGATCTGCTGATCGCCGATCGCAGTCTCCTTCACCGGCGCCCCGTCAGGAAAACTGCGCACCATCGCCTGATACATGCCGCTGGGCTGGCGCTCGCCCACAATCATAAGCTGGTCGGGACCCACAAATGCCATGCGCGTTTGTTCAAGGCCTTTCATCCCTGGGCCGAGCTTGACCTCCTGACGGCTCTTCAAGTCGTAGGCCAGCACCTTGGTGTCGGCCGTAACCAGCAGATAGCGGCCGTCCGGAGAAAGAACAATGGTGGCGAGGTTGGCGCCTTCGATGCCCTGCAGGGTGAACCGGATCATAGCATAATACCCAGCCCACTCGCTGGCCTCGAAAAACGTGGGCTTGTCGTAGAAGGTCTTGCCGCTCTCCACGTCGATCAGGCGCAGGCTGATGCGCGGAAGATGGCCACTGACATTCACGTTGGTGCAAACCAGCGTCTTGCCATCCGGCGAAAGCAGGGTTTGGCCGCACCCGTCGTAGACAATCATTTCCTTCACGGCGGTTCGCTTGCCGGTGGCCACACTCCATTGCTCGACGCGCAGTTTGCTGTCGTGGAAGACCACGCCCTGGGAGTCAGGTGTGAACTGGGCCTCTTTTACGTCGGGAGCGTCGATTCGGAACAGAACCTTGGCTGCGTCTTTCTCCACGACGGTAATTCCGCCCTCGTCCTGGCCGAGGACGTAGCGGCCGTCGGGGCTGAAGTGGATGCGCCAGAGCGCGGGACGCAGCGGCGAGTCGAGTTTCAGCGGCTTGTCGCCGCTGTCGCCCTCGGCTACCGTCTTCACGCGTTCTTCCACAGTGGTGCGCATCCAGGCCTGGAAGGCGGGATTTGCGGCCGGTTGCCAGCCCTTGCACCCGGCCGGAAGCGCGGCGATCAGCTTGAGCGCCGTGCGGTAGCGCAGGGGTGTCTCATCGGTATTTCCCATCAGGTCAGAGAGCCAACTGCCGGTGTTGCCTTTGTTCATGGTGGTTTCGTTCAGAAAAGCGGGGAGGTTTTCTACCGCGTAACCGGCTCGTTCCATGGCATAGAGCGCCACGCCATCGGCGACCAGTTCACGCTTCACATCATCGTTGTCGTCTTCGTGCGATTTGGTGGGCGTGTTGTAGAGCAGATGGACCTTTTTGAAGATATCTTCGCGGTCGGTCACTTCGGTGACATGAAGCCGGATGCGAAACGCGCGCGTAAGGTAAATAGCCGTCTGGTGAGTGGAAAGGTGTCCGATTTCGTGGGCCAGGACAGCGGCCAATTCATCCTCGTTCTTCAGCGCCGCAATCAGCTTGCGGCTGATGTAAACGCGCCCGCCGGTAATCGAAAAGCCGTTGATTTCGCTGGAGTCGTAGATGCGAAAGCGGTAATGAATGCCGGTGGGAGGCAGTGTGGCGAGCAGCTTCTCGCCAATGCGCGTGATCTGATCGTCGGCCAGAGGAGGCGCCAGGCGCATCTCCGCCTCAAACATCTCCGCCAGGGCATCGCCCAGGTCCTGCTCCTGCTTGTCGTTGAAGATATTGGGAGCGTCGGTGGCGAACGAGGGCGGGTTGAGCGAGCAAACAGCGTTCTGAGGAGATTGCGCCGCGGCGGCCAGCACGCAAACGCAAAGAGCCGCAGGCAGAACTGCAACTGCCAGTATTTTCATAGGGTTTCTTGCTGTCCTCAAAAAGTTTCCGCCCAGCATAGCACAGCGTCGGAGAAAGCTTATGCACTGGTTCAAATCTGCCCAAAGGTGCCTCGGCCGGGTAGCTAACTCTGGTCGTACTCGATCCGGTTTCTTCCCGCTCGCTTGGCCTCGTAGAGCGCTTTGTCGGCGCGATCGAGGAAATGTTCCGCCTTCACAGCCCGGTCGCCGGAGAGGATGCTCACACCAAAGCTGCAGGTGACGCGGATCTCTCCACCGGTGGATTGAACGGGCTCAAGGCAGACGGCATTGTGCACCGCGGTCAGCCGATCCGGTTCCTTGACGGCGTCGAAGTCGGGCATCACAAGAAGGAACTCCTCGCCTCCCAGGCGTCCCGCGGCGTCGTAGGGCCGGATTGAGGCGGCCAGGCGGTGGGCAACCTCGCGCAGCACCTCGTCGCCCACCATGTGGCCCTGGGTGTCGTTGATAGCCTTGAAGTGGTCCATGTCGATCATCACCGCGGTGAGGGTGCTCCCGTCGCGCCGTGAGCGGGTCATTTCGCGGTTGAGGATCTCGAAGATCGCGCCGCGATTGAGAAGCCCGGTGAGCGCATCGCGGGTTGCCTGTTCGCGCAGCGCTTCGCGGGCCTGGGTGAGCTGCTGCTTCTCCAGTTCCAGCTCCTCGGTTCTTTCGCTTACCAGCGTTTCCAGCCGAGTCTGGCGCGCAACGAGTTCGCGCTCGCGATAGCGCAGAAAAGCATAGATCAGCAGCAACAGAGCCGCGCCCACGGCCATCTGGAAGGGCAGGCTCTTCCACCACGGCGGACGCACGCGGAAAGAGAGAACCGCAACCGGTGAGCGAATGCCGCGGTCGGCGTCTTCAGCGTACACTTCGAGGCGGTAGGTGCCGCCTGGGAGCGCAGAATAGCGCAGGTCCGGGCTTCCGGTTTCAACCCAGTCCCGCTCCAGGCCGAGCAGGCGGTACCGGTACACGATCGATGAGCGGTCGTCGAAGGGCAGTGATGCCACATGAACCTGCAACGGTTCCCTGCTCCAGGCAAAAGAGGCGGCTGCACCGGCGGGAACGGGCTGCTTGCCCAGCATTGCGCTGGTGAAGACGATGCGCAAGGCACTCTGGTCGAAGGTGTCGGCGGGGTGCAGCAGGTGGGAGAGTCCGTTCGACGTGCCGATCCAGATCGTTCCGTCGGTGTCGTCGAGGAATGCGCCCTCATTGCAGTCGTTCCAGGCCAGCCCGTCTTTTTCGGTGAAGTGCCTCCAGCGGGTCCCGTTGAAGACGAAGACGCCGAAGCCGCTGCCGGTCCACAGCCAGCCGCGCCGGTCGAAGCGCAGGAACATGACCTCGACGGAATCCAATTCTGAAGGCGGCTGGGGTTCGGCGGCTGTGGCCACGTCGCCCTGCACGCGCAGGTGCGTGACGCCGGTGGAAGCGCCACCCAGCCAGAGTGTTCCGTCCGCCGCGCAGGCCACGGTCGCAAAACCGTCGGAGGTATCTTTTCCCAAGACCTTGATCTTGCTCCACCGCCCACCGGAGAAGTGCACGAGTCCGCCATGGGAGGCGAACCAGAGTCCGTGACTGGAATCCTCGCAAACGTCGTAATATACCGAATCCGGAACCGCGGGATTGCTCACTTTGACGATCCCCGGCCTAGCCTGGTTGAAAGCGTAGAGTCCGCTGTTTGCCAGGCTCCATACTCGTTTCGAAGAGTCCTGCCAAACAGCTCGCGTGCCGGACGGCATCCTCCAGTGCTGCATCTTGCCGGTATTGGGAGCGTAATGGAGTATCTGTCCGGACAGAGAGGAAAACCACAGGCCGTGGTCCGGAGCCTCCTGCACTGAGATGACCTGCCCGCGCGGCACGCTGGCATCGGGATGCCACGGGACCAAACGCCCTCCCGCCCGGTCGAGCGTCACGATACCGTGCTCGGTCGCCGCCCACATGGTTCCCCAATGGTCGCGGCGCATCATCCACACCATATTGCCCGCGAGTCCCTGTTCAGGGCCCCAGGTTTCCCAATTGCCGTTGCCCAGCCAGCGCTCGACGCCTCTGCCATACGTGCCTAGCCAGAGAATGCCGTCGCGGTCGGTCATCAAGGCCAGGATGCCGGGACCGCTCAGGCCGTTTCCCGCGCCCAGCGTCTGCCAGAGGCCTTGGTTCCAGATGGCCAGTCCCCGGTCGGTGCGGGTCACAATCCGGTGGTGGGCGTCCTCGACGATGGGCAGAAGAGGGCTGTTGAAGGTGACCGGTGCGGGCGAAATATCCTCATTGGCAAATCGCGCGCTGTGCGGGCTGAGTTGCAGGATGTGCCGGTATCCGCGCGCCCATAGCCTTCCCGCAGAGTCCTCGAGAAACCAGGACCAGGTATCTGCGGTGACGCCGTCCTTGGCGTCCCACACGCGGATGTTCTTCCCCGCCATCTGGCAGATGGCGCTGCCGCAGCCCATCCATACCGATCCATCGCGGCCGGTGTAGACACTGTTGATCGTATTGAGCTGCGGATGGGCCTCCAGCGCCGTTTGGGAAAAGAAGGGTTCCACGCTCCAGCTTCCGCCGAGCTTTGCGCGTGCCGCCTCGAAGAGCCGATGCTGGCTCACCGCCAGTACGCGTCCCGCCGCCGTCGCATCCAATTGCTGGCCTGCGCTCATGAGCAGATCCCCGGAGGGCGCCGCAAGCGCGGTAAAATGCTTCTCGTTGCCGTGATAAAGGCGGTTGACCGTTCCCACCCACAGTTCGCCACTCGGATCTTCTTGAATCGACAGGATGTAGCTATCGATAAGACCTTGCTCCGCGCCTTTCCGAATATACCTGGAGCCGTCGAACTCGTAGAGGCCGTTCTCCGTGCAGACCCACACGACTCCTGTATGGTCCTGGAGCAGGCAGTTGATAGTCAGGCTGTTCAGCCCTTTGTTCTGGCCATCCTCCTGAAAGGCATACTGCTGTGCGCCCGCGCGCGGGGCCATAAGCTGGCTCAACACCAGCACTGCGCCAAATAGCCTGGAGGGGAGCATGTCTCTATGCTATCGGCATCGTAGGGTGCCGTTACAGAAACTTTTGTTGCAGAAACAGGCAGTCCGGCCACCCGATTGCCGGAAAACTGCGGGTGTCCTTGTGGCGGGGCGCGGCGGGAGCCGCGCCCAATCGGGAAGGCCGCCGCTAGGGGTAGATGCGGTGCAGTGTGCGGGCGAAGGGGATGGTTTCCCTTACGTGATCGAGTCCGCAGATCCAGGCGACGGCGCGCTCGATGCCCATGCCGAATCCGCTATGCGGCACACTGCCGTAGCGGCGCAGGTCCAGGTACCACTGGAAGGCCTCTTTGGGCAGGTTGTGCTGCTCGATGCGGGCGTTCAGAAGCTCGTAGCTGGAGACGCGCTGGGAGCCGCCGATGATTTCGCCGTAGCCTTCGGGGGCCAGCACATCGACGCACAGCGCGTAGCGGGCGTCGGCCGGGTCGGGTTCCATGTAAAAGGCCTTCACGTCGGCTGGATAGCGATGGACCATCACCGGCCGGTCGAACTGCGAGCTGAGCCAGGTCTCATCGGGTGAGCCGAAGTCGTTGCCGTATTCGAAGGGCTGTTCCAGCTCGCCTTTCTTGTGGGCCTCGTTGAGCATCTCGGCGGCTACGTCGTAACGGAGACGTGGGAACGGAGGACAGATCGCTTCGAGCTTGGCGGGGTCGCGGCCGATCACCGCCAACTCAGCGGCCCGGTTCTTCAGTACGCTCTGCACGATGTGGGAGAGGAAGTTTTCCGCCAGTTCCAGCAGGCCGTCGAGGTCGCAGTAGGCCACTTCCGGCTCAATCATCCAGAACTCGGTCAGGTGACGGCGGGTTTTGGATTTTTCCGCGCGGAAGGTGGGTCCGAAGCTGTAAACCTTGCCCAGTGCCAGCGCGGTGGACTCGATGTAAAGCTGGCCGGACTGGGTGAGGAAGGCGGGATCGCCGAAATAATCCACCGGGAAGAGCGTCGAGGTGCCTTCGCAGGCCGCTGGGGTCAGAATCGGCGGATCGGTGCGAATGAAACCGTTGCTATCGAAATACTCCGCCGCCGCGCGCATGATCTCGGCGCGGATGCGGAGTATGGCCGACTGGCGCGGGGAGCGGACCCAGAGATGGCGGTGCTCCATGAGAAAGTCGACGCCGTGCTCTTTGAGGGTGATGGGGTAAGGGTCGGACTCGGGAACGCGCTGGACCATCTGAAGATCTTCGACATCCAGCTCAAAGCCGCCGGGAGCGCGCTTGTCGGCGCGCACCTTGCCAGTGACGATGACTGAGGACTCCTGAGTGAGCCCTTTGAGCGCCTCGAAGACGGTGGGAGGAACGCTCTTCACATGCGCTACACCCTGGATGGTGCCGGTGCCGTCGCGAAAGATGGGAAAAAGCAGCTTGCCACTCTCGCGCAGGTTGTAGAGCCATCCGCGCAGAGTGACGGACTGGCCCTCGTGCTGGCCGAGCGTGGCGATGGTGGCTACCGGAGCGGGTGTGATGGGGGCGGTTTCAGGAACTGGGGCGGTGAGATCTTCAGACATAGATTTCCTTCGCGGCTGGTGCGGCCGGACTCTCTAGGATAACGCCGGAGCCAGGGCCTATTGCCGCGGTGCCAGGGCTTCGGCGAGGGCTGCGTCCACAATGGGGTGGGCGAACCCGAAGCCGGCGGTGGTCAGCTTGGAGGGGAAAGCGCGGGCGCTCGCAAGCAGGGCCTCATCGGCCATTTCGCCCAGCGCCAGGCGAAGAGCGAAGGCGGGGACGGGAAAGACGGCTGGGCGATGGAGACGGCGCGCGAGGGCGCGGGTGAATGCAGCGTTGGAGACGGGGTCGGGAGCGGTAAGGTTGACGGGTCCGGCGAGCGACGGTGTGTCGAGAACAAAAAGGATGGCCGCCGCGGCGTCGGCCAGCGAGATCCAGCTCATCCATTGCTGGCCCGAGCCGAGCCGGCCGCCTAAGCCAAGGCGGAATACGGGGGCCATGCGGGCCAGAACGCCGGGACCGGAACCGAGGACCACGCCGAAGCGGAGATGGGCCACGCGGATGCCGGCGTCGGCGGCGGGCTGTGCGGCGGCTTCCCATTGTTGGCAAAGCTCGGCCAGAAAGCCGGAGCCGGGCGCTGAAGTTTCATCCAGCAGCTCGTCGCCGCGGTCGCCGTAGATGCCCACGGCGGAGGCAACGAGAAGCGCTAAGGGCGGCCGGCGCAGATGGGCCAGGGTCGTGGCCAGCGCGTGTGTGGACTCGACCCGGCTCAAAGTCATTTCGCGTTTATAGGCGGAGCTCCAGCGACGGGCGGCG
Source organism: Occallatibacter sp. (assembly GCA_049515995.1). GTDB lineage: Bacteria > Acidobacteriota > Terriglobia > Terriglobales > Acidobacteriaceae > Telmatobacter. Next base: position 12,140 of record JBEKTO010000069.1, read on the forward strand.
ACGCTGGCGCCGGAGAGATGGATCGCCGCGGTGAGGTTCTCCAGCGGCTCGGGATTCGGAATGGGGCTGACAGCCGCCGGGTTCCATTGGAGCTGGCTGGCGGAGGCTGGGGCGCGGCGAACCAGTTGCAGCACGGAGAGATTGCGGATGGCCAGGGCACGCTGGAGAGCCATGCCGAGCATTCCGGATGCGCCGGACAATGAATATTGCGGATTTCCGGCCGGTAGAAAGCTCATGTGGGTAGGACGGACATTTCTTTCCCTGAGACGAACATGATTTACTCTGCTGGGTCATGTCGATTTAATAGGGCGGCAATAAATTTTGATCTGGACAATAATTTGCCCCTGGGCGCATCCTATCTACGTGCGCCCAGGAGAACTGGATGAGCGAATTGGCTTTGGTTCAGAACGAAGAGTTGCAAAAGACCCAGATCGATCCCGAAACCGCCGAACGGTTTATCGCGGAAAAGCGCATCGGCGAGCGGATCAAGCGGCTACGGCTCAAGAAATCGATGGGCTTGGTGGAGCTGGGCAAGCACACGGGGCTCTCGGCCAGCTTTCTCTCCCAGCTTGAGACGGGCCGCGTGGTTCCCACCCTGCGCAATCTAGCGCGGATCGCGATGGTCTTCTCCAAGGACCTCTCGTATTTCTTCGAGACCGAACCGCGCGCTCTCTTCCGGATTCACCGCCGCAAGGAGCGGGTCAGGCTGCCGCAGACCGGGGTCGAGGTTCCCGCCTACTTTTTTGAGAGCCTCGGTTACATGGTGCCGGACCGGCACATGGACCCCTACTTTGCCGAGTTCGTCCCGTTGGCCAAGGGCCAGGAGCCGAAGGCGCACATGCATCCGGGCTTCGAGTTTCTCTATGTGCTCGAGGGGGATTTGGGTCTGCGCCACGGCGACCAGGAGTGCGTTCTGGAGGCCGGCGATGCTGCGTACTTCGACGGCAGTGTTCCCCACTCCTACCAGTGCGGGGGCAAAAAGCCGGCCGGTGCCATCATCGTCACCATGCACCAGCCGCCGTCGGCGCAGCCGATTCCTCTGCGCGCAGCGAGCGCACCGGTTACGGCGAAGCCAGCGGACGGAAGAAGGGACGAAGGGCGCATCTAGTCTCTTGCCTTAGGAATGGCGCACACATAGAGCCGACATGGTGGAGGCGTCGCGTGGGTAGGGGACTTGCACCCCAAGGAGGAAGCTGAACATCAACGCCTTCCCAGGATCGTTTCCAGCCGTGCTGCTCCAGATCATTGCCTGTCCGCTAAGTTGAATTCCGCCCTTGATGTGGTAATTGCCATCCGCGACCTTTGTCTCGACGTAGATCGCGGCCAACTCGTCAATGGTGGCTAACCGCCAGTGCGAAAGTCCGGCAAGGTCAAGATTGGCGCAGTAGCCGCTTGCCTGATTCCAGCTTACGCCCGCCCCGCTATCCTGCACGTGGTCCTGCAGCGCCCACATTAGCCCCGTCGCGGGGTCGGTCCAGGATTCCTGCGCCCTTGCCTGCATGCTAATCGTCCCGATCAGGGCCAGAATCACCACAAGTCCAAACAAATTCCGTTTGCGCATCGTCGCTCTCATTTTTCGCCGCCTCTGCGACGCTCGGCCGAATGCGACCGTTCCGTTGCGATTCAAACCGCACCGGGACGCTTCCGGTCGCCGTCATCCTTCTCAAGGACGGCACACGCACAAAGAGCCAGCCTGGTCGCCATTCTCGATTCTCCGAGAGTTTCGCATCCCAAGACTGAGCGAATGTGACCAGCCCCTTCCGAGGCATTTACAAGCGAACCGTCCCACACCAGTCCCCTTATATAAACAAAGAAAAATTTGGCCCTTGATGTGCAATATATTCACTATCTTCTCGAACCTTGCGAGGCGTAAACCAAAGTGCATTGGCTTTTAAGCAGTGCCGTAGAACGATAGAAAACGAGGCCAGAAACAGAGAATCCTCCATCCCGGCGGCGGGGAGACCGCCAAGATGAAGGAGGGATTGCCGGCAAATGCGGTAGTAGATTGCAATTCGCCTTGGTGCTGCTCTAGCGTTTGACCACGACGTTCAAGGTCATGTCCGTCGGAATGGGCTTCTTGTCGAGCATTGCGGGACGGAAACGGAACTGGCTTACCGCTTCCAGAACGCGGGCATCCAGAAACTTGTCGGCCGACCTGACAATCTGGATATTCTGCGGGGTGCCTTTCTCGTCCACATTCATCGTCAGCACGACCTCGGTGTCGTTCGGAATCGTTTCGGAGAATGTGTCGGAGGGGAATTCGATGTTGGTGGTGTGAACGATCTTGGCCGGCTTGACCCCGGTGCTGATCGGGAGAAGCTGGGTTGAGGCAGAGGCGTCGTCCATGGCCGGGCTTGCAAATGCCGCTGCGGTGAAGAGCATGGGGGAGAGCAGTAGGCTTGCTACGAGTATACGTCGCATCACTGCTGTCCGGTTAAAAGTCGAACAGAATCAATTGGTTGCCAATATCGTCTAAGTCGTTATCGTTGTCCGTTTCCTGAAGTGCCTGTAAAATGGGCGTTTTCTCGAATTGAGTTATGC
>JBEKTO010000070.1:0-16547 GCA_049515995.1 Occallatibacter sp.
GACTCTCCAATTGGTCCATCCAGTTTCTCCTTTGCGTGTGCTTTGGTCGGCTCACGTTTGGAGTTTCTTGGATGGACTCCCGTAAATGTCAAACTGCTACTGCCACCCCGGCAGAGCCGGGGAATCTCCTCACCCTTTAGGCAAAGCCTCCTGAGGGAATACTGGTCAACCCAGTTTGCTCGCTCTCGGAAAATGAAGACGGATGCAAGGATGGAGACATATCGCCAGCCACATGGTTCGGAATGAAACTCCTCACCGGCATTCAAGCGGATTCCTGCGATTGCCCCGAGGCAGCCCGCCTCGACACAACCGGGGCCCCACGAACAGGTCCTCGTCCGTGGGGTGGAAACTCGCCGAAGGCCCCCAGCCCCACCGCAGGTGGTTTGCAGAATATATCCCTCGGTTGGCGCACACTGGTAGATAGAAGGCAAAAGGGCGAAACTCATCGCAGCCAGAGAAGCCATGCGCACCGCAACTCTGCCGACTCGCTGACTTGCTGACTTGCTGTCCTGCTGTCCTGCTGACTCGCTGCCCCGCCAGGGGCGCTTTTTTTTTGCCGCGTTTTTTGGCTGTGAAACTGTGAAGTGGCACTTAAGTCGCTCAAAATAAAAGCCAACTTTTGCAAACTTCACAGCTCCACAGGAACGGTGAAGCAGTGAAACTGTGCTCATCCTGGCTCTGCGGTGCGCTGAATGGCTCCGGCCGCTCCTCGCGCCCCGTCCAGGCGGCAGGAACCTTTCCTCTCCCGCCAGTGTCCAAATAGACAGGATTGCCGCACGGAACAAGCGATCTCAGCCCGCTGGGGTGGCACCGTGTACTCTGAACTCTGGAGTGTTTTCTTGATGCGTTGGATTGCAATACTGGTTTGTTCGGCGGCGCTGGCCGTGAGTTCACTCTCGACTCAGGCGCAGGGCGCGCCGGCAAAGACCCCGGCTCCGCAGGGCGCCACGCACCTCATGCTTCCGCCTGTGCCCAAGGCGCTGCTGACGGACTCTTTTGCCGGATGGGTCTCCAATGAAGCCCCCAAGAAGGTGACCGACGCGGCCCAGGCCGACCCGGCCAACGCAGCGGCACTCAAGGAATACGACTTTACCGACGCAGCGCTGGCCACCTACAAGCGCAGCGGCGAAACGCTCACTCTGCGCGCGCTGCGCTTTCACGACGCCAGCGGTGCCTATGGCGCTTATTCGTTCTATCGCCAGAACGGCTGGCCCAAGGAAGAGATCGGCACGGGCGCCACGTCGAACCACAACCGGGTGCTCTTCTGGCTGGGCAACACGGTGGTGGATGCGAATTTCTCGCGCATCGGTCCCATGTCCGGCTCCGAGCTGCGCGAATTGGCCGGCCAGATTCCCGTTCCCGATGGAACCAAGGCGCTGGCGCCGCCCATCCTGCGCAACCTTCCCAAGGAGTCGATGGACGGGCAGACCACGCACTACGCGGTGGGGCCGGCGGGCTACGCAGGCGCGGGCGGAGTGCTTCCGCCGGAGCTGGTGGGCTTCGATCGCGGCGCGGAGGTTGTGACCGCGAACTATGCGCTGCGCTCGGGACCGGCGACGCTGACCATCGTCGACTATCCCACGCCGCAGATGGCCATCGCGCAAGAGACGAAGATTCGCGACTACATCAAGGCGGGCGGCCAGGCCGCGCCGCCCTGGCCCAAGCCGCTGGCGGACTCCGACCATGCCTCTCTGGAGGTGCGCCGCAGCGGGCCGCTGGTGGCTCTGGTCAGTGGCGACGCCATTCCCGAAGAGAGCCACAAGTTGCTGGCGACGGTGCATTTTGAGGCCGACCTGACCTCGATTCCTCAGCCCTCGATGTCAGAGGTGGCCAAGACCGGCCAACTGCTCATGAGCATCGCTGAGTTTGTGCTCCTCGGCTCCAGCGCGGCCATCCTGCTGGGATTCTTCCTGGGTGGCGGCCGGGCACTCTACCGCATCGCCCGCGGCAAGCCGGTCTCCTCGGTCTACGAAGAAGAGTTCATCCGTCTCGATTTGCGGGAAGAATGGGTGGAACCGCTGGCAGGGGTTGACAACCCGCATCCGAAGGGTTAATGCCGCCCTTCAAACCTGTGGAAAACTAGACATAAACCCTAAGAAACACCCTGAAATGACGGAGTTGCGCCCGTGCAAAAAAGCGAAGAACCGTCGAAGATGCGCCCGGTCCCTTTCGCCGAGAATGATTTGCAACTTGTTGAATTTTAATGCTTTATTTCTTCTGCGATTTCTCCTTGACACTCCCATCCCCCGCCCCTACTATGCAGCCAGAAAGTTCTGATGGCTTTGCCTCCGTTGGAACTATTCTCCCTGAGGAAGGAGCTGCCCTGTTGCCGGGCGGCTCTTTCCGTTTATGCCCTCTTATCGCCCGGCCTTCTCCGCTTTCCCGCTCAAATCCTCCGCGGATTCGGTCCAGCGCCTCCCACATGCGTCGCATCGCCACTTGTTGACGGGATCGACGCCCTCGAGCACCGGGTCCGCGGCGCCGCAACCCGGACATTTGGGTGCTTCAAATCCCGGCACATCGGCTTTGGACTGATCGACGATCTCCTGCGGGATCGGATTTTTGGCAATCTCGACCGCCTTCTCAAGCTGATCGGCGGCGACCAGAACTTGAGGACCGCTGGTCTCCATCAGATAGCGCGATCCCGGCTGCTCGATCCAGCTCTCGATTCCCGCGCGCCGCAGCATCTCTTGAATCTGCCATGCCTGTTCCCGGTCCTCGCACGCGCACAGTTGCGTCTTCCAGGTGTACTCGTGCGAAAGATCGTCTTCCTCATTGCCGCCAGCGTCGTTCGCTGGAGAGCAGGCGGAATCTGGATTTTCGGGAAGATCCCAGAGCGGAGCCGCGGGAGGATCGGCACTCTTGGGCGCTTCGCTGGTTGCGCGGGGCTCATCCAGACCGCGATTTCTCATCTCGTTGCGCAGAACCTGCTGCGCGGTCTCGGTCAGGTCAACGAAATCGGCGGCAAGTTCATCGAGTTCTTCGTCGCTCATGGCGCGGTAGTGTTCCGTGAGCCACTGCCAGTCTTCTGCCGGGTTGGCTTGCATGACGGACAGTATAGCCGCCCTGCGCAGCGAACTGGGCGGCTGAACTTTACCTTCGGCCAGCGCAACGATACAATCGGATGAGCAACAGGCCGACGTAGCTCAGTTGGTAGAGCAGCTGATTCGTAATCAGCAGGTCGTCAGTTCGAGTCTGACCGTCGGCTCCATCTCAAGATTCAGGAAACAAAGCGCTTCTATGCGAAACAGCCTCTCGTCCTCGAGAGGCTGTTGACGTTTTGCCGCTGCTCTGGCCGGTCTCCCGTCTAAAAGCACTCGATGTGGTCGCAGGCGTTCACGAGCGGAACCTGTAGGGTCGAGTCGTGCTCGGGGTCGGAGTAGATGGTGACGGTGGCCGGTTTGTAGTCCTCGGGCCGGGCTGTCATGATGTTGGGCACGAAGGTCTGGGGATTACGGTCGTAGAGCGGGAACCAGGTGCTCTGGATCTCGACCAGAACGGTGTGGCCGGCCTTGAAGACGTGGTCCACATCATGGAGCGAGAAGCGGTACTCGTGGATGGAGCCTACCCTCAGAGGCGTTGGTTTCGCAAACGTATCGAGATACCGGCCGCGAAAGATTTCGGCATTGGTCATGAGCTGGTAGCCGCGCATCTTGGGGTCGGGTGCGTCATCGGGGTACTGATCGATGAGCTTGACCACCAGGTCGTTGTCGGTTCCGCTGGTGGCGGCGTAGATGTCGGCGACAACCTCGCCGGTCAGGATCAGGTCCTTCTTGAGTACGGGCAGCTTGAAGACGGCTACGTCCTTGCGATCGGTGACGAAGCGCTGATCCTCAGTGAGCCAGTTGAACCACTGCGAACCCTGGCTGTAGGTGGGCTGGATGGGCCTGTGCCGGTAAGGGACGGGATTGGCCGGGTCGCTGAGGTAGCTGGTGCGAGCCTGAGTTGTCGAGTCGCTCCAACCGAGCAGGCCGCCGCCCTGGAGATGCAGACTGGTGGGCTGGGATTCGACGGGCGGAAAGTGGGAATAGCGCTTCCATGTGTTGGAGCCGGTCTGGAAGCTGGCCGTGTCTTCGAGGTTGAAACCAGATGAATTCGCGCCGGGCTCGTCCTTGAGATAGTGGGCGAAGAACGGGGCTTCGATCTGGGCGCGAAACTCCTTGCCGATGGGCTCGGTGTAATCGAGATTGCCCAGATGGCGAGCGGAAGAGGACCAGTAGCCGTGGCGCCAGGGACCGAGGACAAGAAAGTTCTGGCGATTGGCGTCGTGCGGCTCCAACCGGGCGTACTCCTCCTGCGGGCCGTACATATCTTCCTGGTCGTAGTAGCCGCCCACGGTAAGCGTGGGAACGGCGACCGCGTTGAGCGCGTACTCGACGCCGCGCGAGGACCAGACGCTGTCATAGGCGGAGTGGTCGAGGAAGAGCTTCCAGGTGGGCAGGAGTTTTGCGCCGGACTTTTTCACGTCCTCGGTAAAGGAACCGCGCTCGATGAAATAGTCGAAGCCGTCGCGGGGCTTGCCATCCTTGTCCTTGCCGTAGTCGACCTTGGTCTCTTCCTTGCTGGACTCCATGCCGAAGACATAGTCGTAGCCGTAACTCTGGCGGAAGGCGCCGTTGTGGAAGAAGTCGTCGCCCATCCAGACGTCGATCATGGGCGCCTGCGGCGAGATGGCTTTCACCGCGGGGTGAGGATCGATGCCCGCCACCATGGCCAGGAAACCGGGATAGCTGGTGCCGATGAAACCCGCGCGGCCGTTGTTGCCGGGTACGTTTTGGAGCAGCCAGGCCACGGTGTCGTAGGCGTCGGTGCTTTCGTCCACGGCTTTGGGGTCGTGGTGGTCGGCCAGCGCCCGACTCATGATGAACTCGCCCTCGCTCTTGAATCGGCCGCGAATGTCCTGGGCCACGTAGATGTAGCCGGCGCGGGCCAACTCGGGACGGCTGGCGAAGAACGAGGCGCTGTTGACGCCATCCACGCCGTAGGGAGTGCGCAGGATGAGGAACGGGAGCGGGCCGGGAATGTCGGCGGGCTTGAGCACGATGGCATGGAGCTTGACGCCGTCGCGCATGGGGATCATGACCTCGGTGCGCATGTAGGCGTGGAAGAGGTAATGGCGGGGCAGTTGGCGTGTGCGGTGATAGACGGAGCCTACGGGGTCAGAGGAGAGAGATACGGTGTCACCGCGGCCGTTGGCATCAAGCGTGAAGCGGAGGGTGTCTTTTGAGCCGGAGATGGCATACTCGCCGGCGGAGGTGGGCTTGAGCTCTGTGGGAACGTTGCGCTCGCTCTCAAAGTAGAGCTTGCCGTTCAGGACGTAGACGCTGAGCGGTGTGTCGGGCTCGACAGGGTCGGTGTACTCGCCGGTAAGAGCTTCAATCTGACCGATTTCAGCTTCGATAGTTTGCGCGGGGTGCGGCGCAGGCCAGGCAAGGCTGGGTGCGGAGAGAAGCAGGGCAAGACAGAGAGCGGTTAAGACAACGCGGCGGTCAATCAAGCGGGGGACCTCCAGGAATCGATCGAGCCTATTGCCCAAATGATATTCGATCTGGGCAGATCTCCTCGTTCCCGCAGGGTCCCCGCTGTATGTGCGCCCCGCACTCTTCATGGCCTGCGCGCGGGTTTGCCGGTCGAGGCAGCGTGGCCGAAGTGATAGACCAGACTCACGGCCGGCGTGCTGGTTACAGTGAAGAGCCGGGTCATCGGGAACTGATTTGTCCCGGTCACTCCCGGCGTAATGTCCTGCACATTGAAATCCGGGCTCTTGTAGAAGAGCCCGCGGTACTCGGCGCGAAGATCGAGGCGCCCTGTTAGCTTGAAATTAGCTCCCACGCCAAACAGCGATGCCGGCCGCGTCTCCTCGCTAGCGCCGATCTTGTTGTAGAGCGGCTTGAAGAATAGCCCACCGCCGCCCACCTGCGCAAAGGTGCTGAATCGTCTGGTGCGCGGCCCCTCGATCACGGAGGCAACTGTTACTTCATACATGTTGGTATCCAGGGACCCTTTGATGAAGCTGGACGAAGGCGGAAGCTTTGAGGTGGAATTCGGAATAAACTCCATCCCATTCGAGTAATTCTCAGAAAAACGCGAATAGCCAATATTGATGTTATAGCCGAGCCAGGGGCGGAACGACTGGTGAAATGTTGCAAGGACGCCCGCCGAGGGAGAGGTCTCCTGGGTTACCTGCGTCAAGCGGGTACCGCTCAGAGCGAATACATCGGTTGATGATACTGTGCGCGCGTATGTTTGCTGGCCATAAACGCCGAGAGATAAATCGATGCTGGGCTCAAACTTGGTAGGAGGAGCTGGCTTTTCGTCAGGCTGGGCAGAGGCTGCGACTGCGGCCAGGATGAATAGCAGGCAGGATGAGAATGGGATGATTCCGGGCAAGAAAGATCGAAGCCATATTTGAGGATGAGTCACCGCGGTGTTCCTCCTTTGATCGCTGCCCACATAGACGGATGGAGGAGGTTTTTGTAATCGGGAGAAATGAACCTTGAAAAAGGGAAGAGCCAAGCGAGGGAAGGAACGAGATAGCATATCCGGGAGTTACAGTCTTGACTTGCAGCGCTACTGAGTTAGGCCGTATCCTGTCTCCCTCGCGGATGCGTGCGGAGGGCCACAAGCTGCTTTAGTGCACGTGCCCGTGTTGATGGCTGCCGGCCATTTCTTCGATGGGCACGACGCAGCCTTCGAGCACCTCGCAGCCGGTGTGCTCGAACTGGATGGTGGTGTGGCTGATGTAGAAGTGTTCGTGGAGCACATGATTGAGGTTGGCCAGGATGCAGGCGCTCTCCGATGGAGGAATGTCGGCGATGGTCACGTGGCAGGCCAGGGCGCGGGACTGCGAACCGAGGCTCCAGACATGCAGGTCGTGGACATTGATGACGCCCTCGACGGCTTCCATGCCGGAGCGAATGGCGGTGAGCGAAATGCCGCGGGGCGTGCCTTCCAGCAGAATGTTGAGGGTCTCGCGGACAATGCCGAAGCTGGACCAGAGGATGAATCCGGCGATGGTCAGCGAAAGGATGGGATCGATCCAGTTGCGGCCGGTGAGCAGAATGCCCGCGCCGCCGGCGATGACGGCGGCCGTTGAAAGCGTGTCGCCGGCCATGTGGAGAAAGGCCGAGCGCAGATTCACGTCGCGTGCCACACCCCACAGCAAGGCGGCGATGACTCCGTTCATCAGCACGCCGGCCGCGGCCACGGCGATCATCAGCCGGGGCTGCACGGCCACGGGGCTTGAGAGCCTGTGGATGGCCTCAACGGCGATCCACAGGGAAATCGCGATGAGCGTGGCGGCGTTGATGAACGCGGCCAGCACCCCGGCCCGCTGGTAGCCGAAGGTCTTGGAGTGGTCGGCGGGGCGGGTCTGGAAGTAGACGGCGGCAAAACTGAGCAGGAGGGCCAGGAAATCCGAGACATTGTGACCGGCCTCGGAGAGCAGCGCCAGCGAGTGGGCGCGCAGGCCAGCTATGAAGGTGACGGCGACATAGGCGAGCGTGGCCACCAGCGAAAAGCGCAGTACGGATTTGATTCTGTTCGCGCCGGGTCCTGAGGGCGCCGCGTGGACATGCATAGGTGAAGTGTAACCGGGGCTGGGTATCGGACGCCAACCGTGCCGGTCAGCCGCGGCCGGGACGCAGGTGGCTCAGATCGAGGGGATCGGGGTCCTCGAAGGCGGGCAGCACGGGAAGGCCGGCGCGAAGCCCGCTCCACTCTTCCGCCACCACGATGCTGTTCTGGGGATTGCCGGGCTGGTAGCGCACCGAGCAAGGGAAGCCGGCCCGCACCTGGGCCGCATCCACTACGCCGCTCATGGCGGTAATGTCCTGGGAACACTCGTAATCCACGCCGCCGATGCGATAGCTGAAAAGCAACATGGTGAGGGTGCGTCCCGCGTCGTGTTTGGTTGGGGCCTCAACTTCGCAAATATCCAGCAACATGCCGTCCACGAGGCGGCCGGATTGAGCCAGAAACTGGCGCCGCGCGCGCTCGATCTCCTCGGCGGTGGGGCGCTTGCGGAAGACGAGCCAGACGCCCGCCGCCCCCAGCACCAGTGTGCCGGCCGCTGCAGCGGCAAATTGCCATTCGCTTGCGTTGAGGAAGGTCATCCCAGGCTGGGACCTCACCCCTGGGTCCCAACTAAGAGGATATCCCAGCCGGTGCCCAGGCAGTGTGATCCAGGATGCAGCATCCTTCACGTTTCCCGCTGCGATATACTCGTGACTGCATCTTGAATGAGTTCCGGCCTGCCGGACGCCCGATTTCCGGAGGTTTTTCTTGACTTTGAAGCAGAGTTCCACCGCGGCACCCCATTCCCGGATTCGTTCCACCACCGTCATTTGCGTACGCCGCAACGGGTTGGTGGTGATGGCTGCCGATGGGCAGGTCACCTTGGGCGAAACCGTGATGAAGCACTCGGCAAAGAAGATAAGGCGGCTTTATCAGGAGAAGATTCTGGCCGGATTTGCCGGCTCGACGGCGGACGCGTTCAACCTGTTTTCGCGTTTCGAGACCAAGCTGGAGCAGTATGCCGGCAACTTGAACCGCGCGGCTGTGGAGTTGGCCAAAGACTGGCGCACCGACAAAATGCTGCGCAACCTTGAGGCCCTGCTGCTGGTGGCCGACAAGGGACAGACGTTCCTCATCTCCGGATCGGGCGACGTGATCGATCCCGACGAGCCGCTGGCGGCCATCGGCTCCGGCGGCCCCTACGCTACGGCCGCGGCCCGCGCGCTGCTGGAAAACACCGAACTGAGCGCCCGCGAGATTGCCGAAAAGGCGATGAAGATCGCCGGAGAAATCTGCATCTACACCAACGACCGCATCACGATTGAGGAGTTGAAGAGCTAGCGGACTTGTTTTCCGTCGGCTCCGTTCATCCATGGCCATCTACCTCCCCGCATCCGCCGAAGAACAAGATCTCTCGCTCGACGAGCTGACCCCGCGCGAGATCGTCGCCGAGCTCGACAAGCACGTCGTGGGCCAGCGCGCCGCCAAGCGCGCCGTGGCCATCGCGCTGCGCAACCGCCAGCGCCGCCAAAAGCTGCCTCCCGACCTAGCCGACGACATCATGCCCAAGAACATCATCATGATCGGCCCCACGGGCGTGGGCAAGACGGAGATTGCGCGCCGTCTGGCAAAGCTGACGGGTTCGCCATTCCTCAAGGTTGAAGCCTCGAAGTTTACCGAGGTGGGCTACGTGGGCCGTGACGTGGAGTCGATCATTCGCGACCTGGTCGAGATCGCAATCGACATGGAGCGCGAAGAGCGCCTGGAAGAGGTGGAAGACCGCGCGGAGATGAATGCCGAGGAGCGGCTGCTGGATGTTCTTCTGCCGCCTCCGCCGGCTGTGCCGCCGGCTCAGGAGGGCCAACTCACTCTGCCCGGCACGGAGAGCTATCAGCGCTCGCGTGAGAAGCTGCGCCAGCAGTTCCGCGAAGGCAAGCTGGATGAGCGCCAGGTGGAGTTGGATGTGCGCGACCGCGGCACGCCGCAGTTCGGCATCATCAGCAACCAGAACCTTGAGGACATGGAGATGAACCTCAAGGACATGCTGCCCAACATCTTCGGCGGCACCTCGAAGAAGCGCAAGATGAAGGTGGCCGATGCCTTCGACTACCTGGTGCAGGAAGAAGAGGGCCGGCTCATCGACATGGATGCGGTGAACCGCTCGGCCGTGGAGCGTGTCGAGTCCAGCGGCATCGTCTTTCTGGATGAGATCGACAAGATTGCCGGCCGTGAAGGCGGACACGGGCCCGACGTTTCGCGCGAGGGCGTGCAGCGCGACATTTTGCCGATTGTGGAAGGAACCACGGTGAACACGCGCTACGGCATGGTGCGCACCGACCACATTCTCTTCATCGCTGCGGGTGCCTTTCATGTTTCCAAGCCCAGCGACCTGATTCCAGAGTTGCAGGGACGCTTTCCCATCCGCGTCGAATTGAAGTCGCTCACTGTCGACGATTTTCTGCGCATCCTCACCGAGCCCAAGGCGTCGCTGACCAAGCAGTACTCTGCTCTGCTCGAAACCGAAGGTGTCCGGCTGGAGTTTGCCCCCGAGGCGCTGCGAGAGATGGCGGAGTTCGCCTTCAAGGTGAACGAGCAAACCGAAAATATCGGCGCTCGCCGGCTGCACACGATCATGGAGCGGGTGCTGGAGGATGTGAGCTTCCTGGCGCCCGACGTGGCCCGCCGCGCACCGGACGAGGGAGCTGCCGCGACGCTCAAGCAGGCTATCGAGAGCGAGTCTTCTACGCCGCTGCCCTACGAGGAGCGCATGACCGCTTCTGGCCCGGAAAAGGTTTTCCTCATCGACGACGCGTATGTGAAGAAGATGGTCGCTTCCATCGTGAAGGATCAGGATTTGTCGCGCTACATTCTGTAAGGATTTCGCCGCCCGCTACCTGGCCGCGCAAAGCGCCTCGAGCTTGCGGATGTCCTTGAGCATCTCGCTCAGGGCCACTTTGCCAATTTCCTGCTCAAACTCCTTCTGCAACCTGTCGAATGCGCCGATGACGCGTAGAGCGCACTTCCTGCCTTGCTGCTTCAACGCCAATTGATAGGCCCGCGCATCCTCGGGATCGATTCTTCTCTGCAAGAATCCCTTTGCCTCCAACGACGAGACGCAATGGCTCACGTTTCCCCGCGTGGTGCCGAATGCCTCAGCCAACTGCGATGGCTTGACCGGGCGCGGCGCTTCAAAGAATAGGGCTGCCAGCACAAGCCCCTCAAGAAAACCGAGGCCGTCGGGCGCCAGAACCTGGCTGGTGAGCGATTCAAACCGGCGCGCCGCGCGGTTTACCGCAAACATGGGGCTTTCTCGTAGAAATGCATCGATGCGCATAGCAAGATCATTCTAGTTGATCGGCTCAACTATTTAAGACAACATCAAATCGTCCTTGAAGATGGGCCGGGGCGCGATCAGGATGGAAAGAATGCCGACGATGCATCCTGCAAAAGCAATCTGGATCGCGAGCTGCCTCCTGCTGGCGCCCCTTGCGCAAACCGCCCTCGCGCAAGCCGCCCCCGCGTCTCAGCCGCCGACTCAATCCGCGACGCTTCCCCGGCCCACGGAGACCATGGTGGTTCTCGGGTCGGCGGTTCCGGTACCCCTGGCGGAGTCGACTTCGTCCGTGCTGGTGTTGTTTGTCGCCGCCAACAGCCTGTCGCTGGAAGCGCCGCAGGATTTGCTGCGGCAGGATGCGTCGATTTTTATCGAGCAGCGTGGCGCGGGCGGCGGGCAGGCGGATATCGTTTTGCGCGGAGGAACCTTTGAGCAGACCCTGGTGCTGTTGAATGGATTTCGCGTCAACGACAGCCAGACCGCGCATCACAATCTGGATCTGCCCGTTCCCTTCGACGCGATGGATTCAGTCGAAGTCCTGCACGGAGCCGGTTCCACGCTGCACGGAGAAGACGCTCTGAGCGGCGTGGTGGACTTTCTCACCGCCGCGCCCTCCGCCTCGTCGCTGCGTCTCCGCTCCGGGGTTGGCAGCTTCGGTTCAAGCGAAGAGTCGCTTCTGGCCGCGCTGGCGCGACCGCGATGGAGCGGCCGTCTGAGCGCGAATCACAATCTCTCCAGCGGCTTCATGACCGATCGCGACTACCGCAACGAGGACGCCTCGCTGGAAAGCTGGAGCGGATCGCGGCTGGGCGCGACCGACCTGCTCTTTGCGATCAGCGACCGCTCCTTCGGCGCGAACCAGTTTTACGGGCCCTACGACTCATGGGAGCGGACCAAGGGATGGTTCGCCTCGGCGCGGCAGGAACTGGACGCCCGTACCGTGGCGGCCTTCGGCTACCGGCGCCACAGCGACGAGTTCATTCTGCTGCGCGAAAGCCCTTCGGTCTATGAGAACAACCACATCGACGGCTCCTGGCAGACATCTCTGCGGCGCACGCTTCCCGTTGCTTCGGCGTCGGTGCTGCTCTTCGGGCTTGAGTCGGACGGCGACAGCATCCGGAGCAACAACCTGGGAGTGCACGCGCGCAATCGCGGCGCGGGGTATCTCGACCTGGATTTGCGGCCCGCAAAGAAGCGCTGGAACCTGTCGGCGGGAGTGCGGGAGGAGATCTTCTCAGACGGGGCGCAGTCTGCGCTAGCGCCGCATCTGGCGGGGAGTCTGCGCCTCACGGACCGGCTCAAGCTGCGGGCCAGCGCCGGATACGGCTTCAGAATTCCGACCTATACCGACCTTTATTATTCCGATCCGACGACCATCGGCAACCCCAACCTGAAACCTGAGTCGGCCTGGTCGGGCGAAGCGGGAGCGGAGTGGGCGGCATCCAGCCGTCTTTCGCTCTCGACCACCGGGTTCTATTCCCGCCAGCACGATGCCATCGACTATGTGCGCGCGACATCTTCAGCGCAATGGAACGCGGTCAACCTGAGCGGCTTGCATTTCCAGGGAGTGGAGAGTTCCTTGACCTGGATGCCGGCAAGATCGCAGAAAATCCAGGTTGCGTGGACCGGGCTCGCCGGCGCGCAGGCATCCCTGCATGGACTGCAATCGGAATATGCGCTCAACTATCCGGTGGAGAATGTTCATGCAACATGGACGGCTGCGCTGGGGCGCGCTTTCACCCTGACCAACGCACTGCAGATCGCACGGCCCTATCAACAGCCGGGCAATCCGCCGTGGAACGCCTCTGCCTATCCGGTGTGGAACGCCGCGCTGACCCATGACGCGGGACGAGTGCATCCTTATCTCCGGCTCGGCAACTTGAGCAATACGGGTTACCAGGAGATCAATGGCGTTGCCATGCCGGGCAGGTCGATTGCCGGCGGGGTTTCCGTCTGGCTTGGACGATGACTGCGCGCGGAGATTTCGATGCGGAAGATTGCGAATTCTGCTAACCTATCCGCGTACCTCGCGAGTCCGCGCACGGCAACCAATCGGCGGGCTCTACCTACACTCTCCGGCTCTTGAGGGAATGTGGATGGGGGCGCTTCAAGAGCACGCCTGGAAAGGGTGTGCCCGCGCCTCGGATTCCGCGCCGCCCTTTCCCATACTCCACGCAGTTCAACGCCAAGGAGAGATGCCATGAGCAATCCCGCACAGCACCACAGGATCACTTACATCGAATTCACCGCCACCGACATCGAGCGGGCAAAAAAGTTCTATTCCACCGTCTTCGGATGGAGCTTTCAGGATTGGGGGCCGGAGTATGTCAGCTTCAACGGAGCCGGCATCGACGGCGGCTTCGCCAAGGGCGAGTTACATGAAGTGCAAGCCAAATCCGCGCCGCTGATCGTGCTCTACTCCGCGGATCTGAAGGCGACCGAAGCCTCGGTGGTGGCGGCGGGCGGCAGCATCGTTGTGCCCACCTTCGAATTTCCCGGCGGGCGGCGCTTCCACTTTTCCGATGGCGTGGGAAATGTGTTGGGCGTGTGGTCGGAGTAAGTGAAACTGACAAGCGAATGACGGTAAGAGTTCATGGTGCCCCACCTTAGGCGCGATAAAGCCGCGCCGAAGGTGGGGCATCCGGCATTTCTGCGGCATCCGACGACAGCCTTTTACTAATTCACCGAGGGCGGCAGCATCAGCGGTTTGCGCGGCGAAAGCTCTTCGCGGACCAGCGTGAGGCCGAGTAGGTAGCGCTCGAAGCCGTCGGAGAGGCGAGCAAAGAGCGGCGCTTCCTGCTCATACTCGCACAGGTTGAATTGGCTCACGATGAAGTAACTCTCCTTGCCGGCGTGGATCAGTTCGCCTAGGCTGGGACGATGACGGCGGCGTCCGGAATCCATGGCTTCGGGATACATACCGGCGACGAAGAGCGCATAGTCGCCGATGTGCTTGCGCACGGCGCGCTCTGCATCGAACGAGGGCGCGGTGCCGTGAACGGGGTCCGCGGCGAGCATCATCTCAGTGAGTTTTTCGATGGGGCGCCCGGCCTGGTTGCGCACCTTGTAGAGCTTGTCGGCTTCAGTGAATTCGCAGAGCAGGCGGGCCACATAGTCGGTCACGTCCGGATCATGCAAGCCCAGCTTGCCCTCATAACTGTTGCGGACAGCCTGGTGAAAGAAAGGTTCGAGTGGATGAGCCTGCGCCTGCATACACACCTCCCGTGTCCTGCTTTTGAGGCTGCGACCGGTTGCAGTTTGCGTGAAGCCGGGAACGTCTGCCGCTGCCTGTTTTCTTTACTGTGACAGAGAGATTATCTGAAAAGTCGAGTGGATTGAAGGAGAAGGACAAACTTAATTGGCAGAGTACGGGGCCGATTGCAAAGGGCGTGGAGGGATGAAACGCGAAGGGCGGCCACGGCGGGCCGCCCTCGTTCGCTTGGCTGTGCGACGATTACACGCCGACTGCGGTGCGGGATTCCAACTCGGCCAGACGCTTGGCCAGCAGCGCCTCCAACTTGACCAGCTCCGGATCGAGCTTGCGCGGAAGTTCGCCCTCAGTAGCTTCGAGTTCAGCCAGCAGTTGCGGCGAGATGGTGAGCAGATCGCAGCCAGCCAGTTCCTCGATCTCGCCGATGTTGCGGAAGCTGGCGCCCATCACCACGGTCTTGTAACCGAACTTCTTCAAGTAGTTGTAGATCTTGGTCACGGATTGGACGCCTGGGTCGTCGGCGCCCTGGTAGTCCTTGCCGGTGTCTTTCTTGTACCAATCGAGGATGCGGCCCACGAAGGGCGAGATGAGCGTGACGCCTGCCTCGGCCGCCGCGATGGCCTGGTGCAGACCGAAGAGCAGTGTGAGGTTGCAGTGAATGCCTTCGCGCTCCAGCACTTCGGCGGCGCGGATGCCCTCCCAGGTGGAGGCGATTTTGACCAGAATGCGGGCGCGGCCGATACCCGCCTCGTCGTATTGCGCAATGATGCTGCGCGCCTGCGCGATGGTGGCGTCGGTGTCGTATGAGAGTCGCGCGTCCACTTCGGTGGAGACGCGGCCGGGGACGATGGCGAGGATTTTCTTGCCGAAGGCGATGGCCAGCCTCTGGAAAGCGAGATTGGCGACGGCCTGATCGGTGGCTTCGTTGCCCAGTTCCTTGCGCGCTTCCAGCAGAACGCCGTCCACGATGGGCTGGTACTGCGGCATCTGCGCGGCGGCGGTGATCAGCGAGGGGTTGGTGGTGGCGTCCTGAGGACGGAATTCCTCCATCGCCTCAATGTCGCCGGTGTCGGCTACCACAACGGTATAGGTGCGCAACTGCTCGAGTAGATTCTGCGGCATGATTCCTCCAGGGGAAGCGCACTCCGTGCAGGAGTGCATTCAGCTCCAGTGTACCGCTATTACAGATTCACCAGCATGAACGCAGGATACATTCCGGAGCGATCTGAAGCTCAGTCTGCATCCGCTTCCACGGTGTTGACGAGGACGCCAAGGCCGGGAATGCTCACTTCCGCGCGGTCGCCGGCCTTGAGCGGTCCCACCCCAGAGGGGGTTCCGGTTAATACCAGATCGCCGGGTTCAAGCGTCATGGCAGCGGTGATGTACGCCAGCAACTGCGGAATCGGAAAGATGAAATCGAGGGTCGAGCCGTGCTGACGCAGTTCGCCATTGACGCGGGTCTCTATCGTCAGCCCGGCCTCGGGGTCCAGCTCGTCGCTCACCAGCGGGCCGACGGGACAAAATGTATCGAATCCCTTGGCGCGGGTCCATTGCCCGTCTTTCTTTTGCAGATCGCGGGCGGTCACATCGTTGGCCAGGGTGTAGCCGCGCACCACGGCGCGCCAATCGGCGTCCGGCTTGAGCTTGCTTACGCGGCGGCCGATGACCAGCGTCATCTCGCCCTCATAGTCCACGCGGGCCGAGGCGGCCGGCAACCGGACGATCCCTCCTGGCTTGAGCAGCGACGATGGCGGCTTGAAGAAGAGTAGCGGCTCGGCGGGAACTTCGTTGCCCAACTCTGCGGCGTGGTCACGATAGTTCCGGCCGACGCAGACTATCTTGGACGGCGTAACCGGCGGCAACAACTCGGCCGCACTCAAAGACATGGGCTCGAAATCGAAGCTCCACGAAGTGGCCCGCCCGTGGTCCAGGCGGAAGGCCAGATCTTCTTCCGGCGCGGAGCTCAGGTCCACGATCCAGGGCTCGCCGCCGCGATCTTCCACGGCGCCGTAGTGAATCTGGTTTTCAAAGAGAAAACGGCAATATTTCATGCGGAAATTCCCCTTGCGCTCGTAAGACAGCTATGGGTTGGGCACAGTCTCTTCGGCCTCGGCTGAGCGGGCGCTCTCGTACCCGCCCTGGTCGACGGCGCTGACGGCGTAGCGGTAACTGTGGCCGGGCTGCACCTGCGCGTCGTGAAAAGCCGGGCCAACCACCGGCTGCTCGGGCGAGATGCGCTGCCAGCCGACCTCGCTCTCGCGGCGATAGACCGCATAACCGGCCAGATCGGCGTCGGCAACGGGCTGCCAGCTCAGGTCGATGGATGCCTCGGTGCCGGTTCCCGGCGCGGTGGCTACGGCAGCCAGGCCGATGGGCACAGCGGGCGGAAAGACATCCAGGGCTTCGACACGCACCGGGGCGGAAAGTGGGCTGGCCAGCTCCAGCGTCCGCCCGTCCACGTTGATGCGTACCACGCGCTGGGCGCGG
>JBEKTO010000071.1:0-14836 GCA_049515995.1 Occallatibacter sp.
CCAGTTTCTCCTTTGCGTGTGCTTTGGTCGGCTCACGTTTGGAGTTTCTTGGATGGACTCCCGTAAATGTCAAACTGCTACTGCCACCCCGGCAGAGCCGGGGGATCTCCTCACCCTTTAGGGACAGTAAAAATGCTCCGTGCCCCATCCTTTTCGCGTCTTTCGCGGAAAGGATGGGAAAGCACGAGGCCCGCTGCTGACTTGCTGACTCGCGGCGTCTATCCCAGCCCCAGTATCCTGCGGTTGGTCGCCTGGTCCGCCGCACCGCCGGCAAAGTCGTCGAAGGCCCGGTCTGTCACGCGAATGATCCGCTCCTGAATGAACTTCGCGCCTTCCGCCGCGCCGTCTTCGGGATGTTTCAGGCAGCACTCCCACTCCAGCACCGCCCAGCCCGGATAGTCGTACTGCGCCATCTTCGAGAAGATCGAGTGGAAATCGATCTGCCCGTCGCCCAGCGAACGAAAGCGCCCCGGCCGGTCGATCCAGTCCTGGTAGCCACCGTAGACGCCCGAGCGCCCGCCCGGTCGATACTCCGCGTCCTTCACGTGGAAGGCCCGCACCCGCTCGTGGTAAATGTCGAGGAAGGCCAGATAATCCATCTGTTGCAGGATCATGTGGCTGGGATCGTAGAGAATGTTGGCGCGCTTATGGCCGCCCACCGTGCTCAGGAACCGCTCGAAGGTCGCGCCGTCGTGCAGGTCCTCGCCGGGATGCAGTTCGAAACAAACATCGACCCCGGCCTCGTCGAAGGCCTGCAGAATCGGCAGCCAGCGCCGGCCCAGTTCCGCGAAAGCCTCGTCGATCAGTCCCGCCGGCCGCTGCGGCCAGGGATAAAAGAACGGCCACGCCAGCGCGCCAGAGAACGTAGCGTGGGCCGTCAGCCCCAGATTCCTGCTCGCCTTCGCAGCCCAACGCAGTTGTTCCACCGCCCACGCCTGCCGGCCCTTGGGGTCGAGACCCTGCGGAGCAAAACCCTCCAGCATTACGTCGAAGGCCGGATTGCTGGCCACCAACTGCCCTTGCAGGTGCGTCGAGAGTTCGGTCACCGCAAGCCCCGCCTGACCCACTACGTCCAGCACCTCGTCGCAGTAACCCTGGCTCTCGGCGGCCAGCTTCAAATCGAACAGCCGCCGGTCCGTAGTCGGAATTTGCAAACCTTTGAAGCCCCATCCCGCCGCCCATTGCGCCATCCCTGCCAGCGTGTTGAACGGCGCGTCATCTCCCGCAAACTGCGCCAGAAAAATCCCCGGCCCCTTGATCGTCTTCATGATTTTTCTCCAATGGAGTGCACAGCACTCCTAAAACTCAACCCAGCTTTCGCTCCGGCTGCTCTCAATGCACCGCTCGATAAATCGCATCCCGCGCACGCCAGCCACAATCCCCGGCAGCGTCGCCGGCAGCGGATTGGCAACGCCTTGGCGCCAGGCAATGAGCCCGTCAGCAAACTCACGATATAAAACTGCAAAGGCCTCGATAAATCCCTCGGGATGCCCTCCCGGCAGCCGCGTCACGGCTCGCGCGCCTTCGCTCAGATAGCTTCCCGCGGCATGGCGAATCTCTTCCGGCCCATCCATCCATTTCACCCGCAGCCGGTTGGGATCTTCCTGCCGCCAGTCGATCGAGCCCTTCTCGCCATAAACGCGCAGACGCAGCCCGTTGCCCTCGCCCGCGGCCACCTGCGAAGCCATCAGCACGCCGCTTGCCCCGTTGTTCAGCCGCAGCAGAGCGCTGCAATCGTCGTCCAGTCGTCGCCCCTCGACCACCGTGCGCAGCGCAACGTTCATGCCCGTCACCTGAAGGCCGGTCACGTATTCCAGCAAATGAAACGCATGGACGCCGATATCGCCGATGCAGCCTCCTGGTCCGTTGAGCGCCGGGTCGGAGCGCCACTCCGCCTGCTTGTTTCCCGTGCCCTCGAGCGACTTGCTCAACCATCCCTGCAGATATTCGACGACGATCTTGCGAATCGGCCCCAACACTCCGCTGGCGCAAATCGAGCGCGCCTCCCGCACCAACGAATAGCCCGCATAAGTGTGCGTCAGCGCGTACGGCAAGCCCGATTTCGCCACCGCGGCCTCAAGCGCCAGCGCCTCGGCATAGGTGGCCGTCGCCGGCTTGTCGCTCACCACCGCAAAACCCGCCTCCAGCGCGGCCTCGGCCACCGGCAGATGCAGATGATTCGGCGTCGCGATCGTAACAAAATCGATCCCATCCGCCCGCTGCCGCTCCGCCGCGAACATCTCCCGGTAGCCGCCATAGGCTCTCTCCGGATCGATCCGGAAACTCTCGCCCGCCGCCCGCGACCGTTCCGCCGACTGCGAAAAGGCTCCGGCTACCAGTTCGATTTTGCCGTCCAGTTCGGCGGCCATCCGGTGCACCGGGCCGATAAACGCTCCCGGCCCGCCGCCCACCATTCCCATCCGTAATTTGCAACCCACTTCTCTTACCTCCTCAATGGCTGCTGCATGCAATGCCTACCACTCCGTCAGCGTGCCATCCAGCTTGCGGTTGATGGGCAGATACGCCTGCTGATAGGGGTACTTGGCCGCCAGCGCCTCGTCCAGATCGACCCCTAATCCCGACCCGTCGCCAGGAAACATCATTCCATCCTTGAAGCTATACCGGTGCGGAAAGACCGCGTTCGTCTCCTCGCTATGCGGCATAAGTTCCTGAATCCCAAAGTTATGAATCGCCGTATCGAAGTGCAGCGCCGCTGCCATCGTCACCGGCGACAGGTCCGTCGCTCCATGAAACCCGGTGCGGACATGATATAACTCCGCAAAGTCGGCAACCTTCTTCAGCGGAGTAAATCCACCCCCATGCACCAGCGTCATGCGCAGGTAATCAATCCACTGGTTGCGGATCAGGTCGTGCGCGTCCCAGATCGAATTGAAAACCTCGCCCACTGCAATCGGCGTTGTCGTGTGCTCGCGGATGACCTTGAAACCCTCCTGCAACTCGGCCGGCGTCGGGTCTTCCATCCAGAACAGGTGAAACGGCTCCAGTTCCTTGCCCAGCCGTCCCGCCTCGATCGGCGTCATCCGGTGATGGCAGTCGTGCAACAGGTGCAACTCGTCGCCGAACGCCTCGCGCACCCGCGCAAACAGCTTGGGAACATGGCGCAGATAAAGCTCGGTGGACCACTCGTATTCCGAGGGTAGCCCGCGCTCGGCAGGCTCATATCTTCCCGGTCCCTTCGAAATCCCGTACGCCGCCGAGAGCCCCGGAACGCCGCTCTGCACCCGAACTGCCTTGTAACCCAGCGCCTTGTGCCGCGCCACGTCTTCCAGCGCGTGGTCGATATCTTTACCGTTGGCGTGTCCATATACCATCACGCCCTCACGGCTCTTGCCGCCCAGAAGGTTATAAACCGGCGTATTCAGCGCCTTGCCCTTGATATCCCACAGAGCCACATCCACCGCGCCGATCGCCGACATGGTAACCGGCCCGCGCCGCCAATACGCGCCGCGATAAAGATACTGCCAGATATCTTCCGTCTGAAATGGATCGCGGCCGACGATACAGGGAATCACATGGTCAGTCAGATAACTCGCCACCGATAACTCGCGCCCGTTCAACGTGCCATCGCCCAAGCCATAGATCCCTTCGTCCGTTTCAACCTTCAGAGTGACAAAGTTTCTGCCCGGAGAAGTAATGTTCACGTATGCATCGACAATTTTCATCGCGTCAAGCGCCCCCGTTCGTTAAAAGAACCTGCTGCAGCTTTCGCTCCCCGCCGGGAACAACGGCGCATAAGCAACCAGTTCCATGTTCTCCAATTAATATTCCTTGTTCCCTGCACTACTGATTCACCCCGCTGGCCAGAAAGCCGCCATCGACGGCAATCACCTGCCCCGTAACGAACGAAGCCGCCTCCGAAGCCAGGAAGATCGCCGCCCCGGCCACCTCCCGCGGTTCGCCGAAGCGGCCCATCGGCGTGCGCAAAATCAGTTCTTCTCCGCGCGGCGTCCCTTGAATCAGCTTCGCGTTCAACGGCGTGGGAAAAATTCCCGGCGCAATCGCGTTCACGTTCACGCCCTTCCGCGCCAACTCGACGGCCAGCGACCGGGTGAGCGAAGCCACCCCGGCTTTGCTGGCCGAGTACGCAGCAACCTCATGAAAACTCACAAACGACGAGAGAGACGCGATATTGATAATCCGCCCGTATCCGGCACACACCATGGTCGCGCCGAAGATCTGGCAAGCGCGCAGGGTTCCGCTCAGATTGGTCTCCATTACCCGCGACCAGTCGGCCTCCGCCAATTCCAGCGTCGGCCCCTTCTGGGTGATTCCGGCCGCGTTCACCAGAATATCCACCTTGCCGAACTCCTTGACGACCGCATCGTGCAGCCGTTGCACTGAGGCCCTGTCCAACACATCGCTGGTTACGCGCAGTGTGCGCCAGCCCAGTGTCTCAATCTCCGCGGCTGTCTTTTCCACCTGCTCCAGCCGCCTTGAGCTGGCCACCACGTCGGCACCTGCGCCAGCCAACCCCAGCGCAATCGCGTAGCCCAGTCCTGTGGTCCCGCCGGTCACCACCGCGATTCTTCCGCTTAAATCGAAAACTCCTGAGTTCGTCAATCGCTTTTCCTGGCGGGCGCTTGAGTCGTCCGAATCCAACCGGGAAACCTGCCGCTGGCTTCTCTCAGCCAGCACTCGCCCCAAAGACATTATCATGGTAGGCGATTTACCTGAGACCGAGACGACTCCGCTCCGGCCACGGGGCAATGCGCTAAAGTGTCGGTAACCCATGAATACGATTGTCATTCCCGATTCTCCTCGCCGCTGGGATTGCCTGAGCCTGGGCGAAGTCATGCTCCGCTTCGATCCCGGCGAGAGCCGCATCCACACCACGCGCCAGTTTCAGGTGTGGGAGGGTGGCGGCGAATACAACGTGGCCCGCGGACTGCGCCGCTGCTTTGGCTTGCGCACCACCATCGCCACTGCTCTGGCCGACAATCCCGTCGGACGCCTGATCGAGGACCTCATTCTGCAAGGCGGTGTCGATCCCTCCTTGCTCAAGTGGGTTCCTTATGACGGCGTCGGCCGCACCGTCCGCAATGGCCTCAACTTCACCGAGCGCGGCTTCGGCGTGCGTGCGGCGGCCGGCTGCTCCGACCGTGGCCATACCGCCATCAGCCAGGTCAAGCCCGGCGATTTCGACTGGGAGGCGATCTTCGGCCCCGAGAACGCCACGAAGTGGTTCCATACCGGCGGCATCTTCGCCGCGCTCTCCGCCTCAACGGCCGAGGTAGCCGCCGAAGCCATGGACGCAGCCCGTCGCCACTCCACCCCCATCTCCTACGATCTGAACTATCGCGAGTCGCTCTGGAAATCCATCGGCGGCAAGGCCAAGGCGCAGGAGGTGAACCGCGAACTGGTTCGCAAGGTGGACCTGCTGCTTGGCAACGAAGAGGATTTCTCCGCCATGCTCGGTGTCAAGATCAAAGGCGTCTCCGAAGATTTTGCCGAGTTGCCCATCGCCGGCTACGAAGAGATGCTGCGCAAGGTGGTCGCGGCCTACCCGAATTTGAAGCTCATCGCCAGCACCCTGCGCACGGCGCACACCGCCAGTTGCAATGCCTGGGGCGCCATCGCGCTCTACGAAGGCCGGATCGTCCACGCGCCGCAGCGCGAGATCGACATCTACGACCGCGTGGGCGGCGGCGACAGCTTTGCCTCGGGCCTCATCTACGGCCTGCTCGCCGGCAAACCCATCGACTGGGCCGTCCGCTGCGGCGTGGCCCATGGCGCATTGGCGATGACCACTCCCGGCGACACCAGTATGGCCAGCTTTGCCGAAGTCGAGCGCATCATCGAAGGCGGATCAGCACGCATCGCACGATAGAGGAAACCATGCTCGAAACCACACCGGAAACCATCGAACGCGTCGGCCTTATTCCCGTCCTCCGCGCCCGCAACGTCGCCCAGGCCCACGCCATCGTGAAAGCCATGATCGCCGGCGGCGTCACCGTCGTCGAAGTCACCATGACCGTCCCCGGCGCGGTCGAGCTTCTCGCCGAATTGAAGCGCGAGTACGCCCACGACCTGCTGCTCGGCTCCGGTACCGTCACAACAGCCGAGCAGGCTGAAGACACCATCCGCGCCGGCGCGGAGTTCGTCGTCAGTCCCAGCTTTCACGCCGCCGTGGTAGCCAGAACCCATCTGCTGGGCAAGCTCTCCATCCCCGGCGCGCTCACCCCGACCGAGGTCATTACCGCCTGGGAGGCCGGAGCGGATTTCATCAAGATCTTTCCCTGCTCGGCGGTGGGCGGCGCAAGCTATCTCAAGGCGCTGCTGGCGCCCTTTCCCTTCCTCAAACTCATCCCCACCGGCGGCGTCACCCTCCAGACCGCCGAGAGCTTCCTCCGCGCCGGCGCCCGCGCCCTGGGCGTCGGCAGCGACCTGGTCAACCTCGCCGCCATCGACGCCGGGACCCCGGAGACGATCACCGAAACCGCCCGCGCCTACCTCAACATTCTGGCGCAGGTCCGCGAGCAACCGCATCCGGTAAAGTAACCCGTCGCCCAACGCATCCGCACTCCTGGCTGTGATGTGAATCACCCCACAGCCCAGCTTTTCGTGGTCCAATCGTTCTGTAATCCGCTCAACGAGGAGTGTCCGCTTGAAGATTGAAATTGGTCAGACCAGTACAGGAAATACGGGGAAAATCACGCGGCTATCGGCCGCTTTCGTGGGCTTCGCGGCCCTTGTCTGGTTTCTTCTCCGCGTCATTCCCAAGCCCAGCCGGGCTTCCTATCCCTGCCAGCGCGCGGCCTTCCCCGTCGCCAGCGCCTTTGTTCTCTGGGTCTGCGCCTCCATGGCAGGCATCTTCTCGCTGGCCACTCTGCGCCAGTTGGTGCGGCGCTACCGCTGGGCCGCGGCCAGCCTCTGCGCACTCACGCTCGTAGCCGCCGGCCTCTGGTTTGCCCACTCCAGGACCATCGCCGCCGCTGAAATCGCCACCCGCTATGACTTCCAGCCCAAGCAGCGCAATGTTCCCCTGGGCGTTGCCCGCGGCGTCTATCCCGGACGCGTAGTCTGGGCCCGCGATCCCAAAGCGGCTCACTGGACCGGCCATATCGAATCCGCAACCGACCAGTGGTGGATGCCGGGAAGCACCGATCAGGCCCGCGTGGACGCCATGCTCTCCACCACCCTGCGCCAACTCACCGGAGCGACTACCGACGACCAGGCTTGGAAGACCATCTTCAACTACTACAACAGCCACGCGCGCGGCATTGAAAAGACGGGGTACCGTGCCGGCGAAATCGTTGCGGTCAAGGTCAATCTGAACAACAGCAGCGCCAAAGGTCCGGGAAATGTCGTCAACGTCTCGCCCCAGGTGGCGTTGGCCATGGTCCGGCAATTGGTCAATCATGCCCATGTGCCCGCCGCGGACATCGTCGTCTACGACGCCCAGCGCGATATCTATCCCGGCCTGCTCACCGCGATCTGGAGCGAGTTCAGGGATGTCCGCTTCGTGCAGAAAGGCGTGCCCGACCCTGCGCTGCAGCAGAATCCCGGCTACGGCGGGGCGCACGGCCTGGAGCAGGCGCAGTGGGTTGAGGGCGTAAGTTACTCGGCCAACACCTATCACGATGCCAAGCTCATCCCCCAACAGATCAAGGACGCGACCTACCTGGTGAACCTTGCATTGCTCAAGGCTCACTCTTATCCCTACGCTTCCGCCGAGGGCGGCGATGAGGGACAGACCGCCGTCACCATGACCGGCAAGAACAACTTCGGCTCCATCAAGGGCACGCCCGAGCTGCACTACGCCATCAACACCAACCAGGGCGCCACCCCGCACGCTTACTCGCCCATCGTCGATCTGTCGGCCTCTCCCAACCTCGGCGCCAAAACCATTCTTTACGTGCTCGACGGCCTCTATTGCGCCCGACGCCATCAGTCCTACCCGCTCCACTTCCCCAACGCGCCCTTCAACAACCGCGTGGAGCCTTACGCCAACACCGACTGGCCCTCCAGCATTCTGGCCTCGCTGGATGGAGTAGCGCTCGATTCGGTCGGCCTGGATATTCTCCTCTCGCAGACCAAAAACAACCTCGACGCCAACAATCATCCGCGCATCATGATCCGCGAAAACGCCGACGACTATCTCCAGGAGGAAGCTCTTGCCGATCATCCGCCATCGGGCACCGCGTACCGCCAGAACGGCAAGCCGGTAACCAGCCTCGGCGTCACGGAGCACTGGGATAACGACCTGAGCCGCCAGTACTCCCGCAACAAGGACCCCAAGAACGGCAAGGGCATCGAGCTGATCTATCTGCCCATGAACTAACTCGTCCGCCGCGAGTTACAGCCGGAGATCCACTCCGCGCCCGCTCCCGAACCACGCTCCGTGCCCCATCCTTTCGCCTCTTTTGGCGAAAGGGTGGGATCGCATGAACTCCACTCCACGCCCGCTCCCGAACCATGCGCATGAATCCCACTCCACGCCCGCTCGATCGATCCATCCCCAGTCATCCTCTTCGCACGGTATACTTCCCCTGCCCGCTGAATTCAATCGGGCTTCTCTCCATGACCGGCCCAAATCCATCCCAGCTTGAATCTCCCGCGCCGCAGGCCCAGCCCTTTCGTCTCGACGGCCGCCACGCCCTGGTGACCGGCGGAGCCAGCGGCATCGGCGAAGCAACCGTCAAGGAACTGGTCCGCGCCGGGGCCTTCGTCTGGATCGCCGACATCGATCTCGCCGCCGCCGAGGCTCTCGCTCAAGCCGCCGGAAACTCTCAGGCGATTCATCTAGACGTGACCAGCCGCGCCTCCGTCGCCGCCGCCGTCGCCCAAATCGCCCGCCTCGATCTGCTCGTGAACAACGCGGGCATCGGCCACGTCGGCTCCATCGAAACCACCGAGCCGGAGGACTTCGACCGCCTTTTCGACGTCAATGTCCGCGGCGTCTATCTGGTCACCCGTGCATTTCTGCCGCTTCTTCTGGCCGCGGCCGGCGAGCGCGCCGGCGCCATCGTCAACATCGGCTCGGTCTCCGGCCTCGTCGGCATCCGGCAGCGCTTCGCCTACTGCGCCAGCAAGGGCGCGGTGCTGGCCATGACCCGCCAGCTCGCCGTCGAGTATCCCAAAACTCTGCGCGTCAACGCCATCTGCCCCGGCACCGTGCAGTCGCCCTTCGTCGAGGGCTATCTCGAAAAATTCCACAAGGACAACAAGGAAGAAGTGCGCGCCGAGCTCCGCGCCCGCCAGCCCGTCGGCCGCCTGGGCCGCCCGGAAGAGGTTGCCTCCATGGTCCGCTACCTGGCCAGCGACGAAGCCGCCTTCGTCACCGGCTCGCTCTTCACCATCGACGGCGGCTGGACCGCGGCATGACCGCCGCAAGCTCCTTCACTCTTTCCCCCGCCAGGAGGGCGCCATGAAGCTGGTTTCGTTTTCCGCCTATGACTCCACCGTTCAAGCCGGGCTCCTGATGGAACACCACGGTGAATTTCGCGAGCCTCATATCCTGGGCCTCTTGTGGTCGGATATCACAGGATCGAATTCCGAAGATTACTCCTACATCGGACCGCCAAGCTACCCGACGGTTCTGGACTTCGTCGCTTCCGGCCGCACGTCCGCTGAGACGAAAGACACTCATCCTTACTTTGCGCTCAATGAGGTGCATCTCCACACGCCGCTGGCCAATCCGCCGCGCGTCTTCGCCATCGGACTCAACTACCGCGATCACGCCATCGAATCGGGCATGGACATCCCCAGCACGCCGGTCGTCTTCTTCAAGCTGCAATCCGCCATCGTCGGCCCCGGCGAGGCCATCGTGCTGCCCAAGAACTCCACCCAGCCCGATTACGAGGCCGAGTTCGCCTTCGTCATCGGCAAGGGCGGCTATCGCATTCCCGCTGCCCAATGGCGCGAGCACGTCTACGGCTACACCATCGTCAACGACGTCAGCGCCCGCGACGTGCAGCTCGCCACCTCCCAGTGGTCCATGGGCAAGAGTTTCCCCACCTTCTGCCCCATCGGCCCCGCGATCGTCACCGCCGACGAAATCCCCGATCCGCACTCGCTCGACATCTCCCTCTCCATCGGCGGCGAAATCCTCCAGAGCTCGAACACCCGCGAGCTGATCTTCAAGATCCCCGAGCTCATCGAGTATCTTTCCTCGATCACGCCACTCGTGCCCGGCGATATCGTCTCTACCGGCACGCCCAACGGCGTCGGCCTGGGCCGCACGCCAAAACGCTGGCTCCAACCCGGCGAAACCGTCACCATCACGGTCGAAGGCATCGGCTCCCTCGCCAATCCCGTCGTCGCCGAGTAAAAGCAAAACGGGGGCCAGCGGCAGAAAAAAGAACAAGAGCACTGACTGGCTGAAGCACCTTAAGAACAGGGCTAAACTCGCCCAACTGTGGAGAGGAGAGGAGCTAGAGGTACACAACAGGCTTGCCGGGGACTTTGTTTATGTTCGAATTAATGGCGCTGGATTCCGTCCGATTTCAATTTGCCAGCATAATCCTTGCGGACGCCTCATTAAGAGTAACGGAAAAACGTTACTGGGAACGACCAAAATTAAGAATGCAATTCGCTCAGTGGAGCACACTAATCCAGCAGCCCACTTCGGACCAGCCAACGGAAAAGAAAACGCGAAGCCGGAGCACAAAATCCAAGCATCCCTAATCCATTGGGCGCTACTGCACGATTTGACATTTCACCATTGTTTCGATGATTTCGACCATGTTTTTGATGAACTGTTCTTTGTCACCGATGAGTTTTCGGCTGGCGATATTCGGGCAGACATAATCGCCCTTGGCAGAAAAGCGGACAGGTATTTCCCCGTTTTCATTGAGTTGAAGGTTGACCGTCTTCTAACCCGCCTGATTTGTCAACTAGACGCGGCCAAGGAAGCAGCGGCGATTTCTCAAGACGATTTTATTGAGTTTCTGTCTGCTGCGACTGGAGTAGAGAAGGAACGTATTGACTTCAAGCCACAATTAATCATTGTATGGCACGAGTCAAAAAGTGGCATAGAAAGCGAAACGGTGAGAAAAGCGCGGGGCAAAGGATATATGACTGGCGTGTTCCAGCCAGATGACCGTATCCACTTCGCAGGCGAAAAGCCCACCGTCTGACTCTTTCGGCTGTGGACAGCTACTATTTCCATACTGACAGCAACGGGGACGCCGAGGCTGATAATGTCGTCGCCTGACGCCACGTCAGAGGAGATGCAATGAAGAACTTCGCCCATTCAGAGCCCAGCGTTGGCATCTTCTGGCTCCTTGACGGCAAACTTGTCATCGACTCCACGCCGCTTTCCAAGGCGGAACCCTATGGCTCTGCACTGGGACATCCCACCAGCCACATCGACCACTGGAAGCGGCTTCGGCGCAATAGAGAAGTGCCAGCCGAGGTTGAATACGAGGAGCCGCCGCGTGGCCGCGTTGTCTTCGACGGTCGAGAGCAGCGTTTTTATCTCCTCGGGGACAAGTGCATCCTCAGTCGGCGTGATGTCGTCGGGCAGATTATGGATGCCTTGCACCTGCCACCGAGCAAAACGACCGAGGGCAGAGACGAGCATTATCGGTGCTTCAAATGCCTGTATCCGGCTGCTGATGATGAAGACGACGATTTTTGAGCTGTAGTGGTCGAGGTCTACCCATCATTGTGGACACGGCGGTCCCCAGAGATGACCGGGATGGCGATGAACAAGCTGCATACGCCGTGACGGCTTAGCTGCAACGTGCGGACCACGATGGCTCATTGGGCGGCTGCTTCAAACCACCGCTGACGCCGGAGGAACTTGGCATCGCCGAGATTGAAGGATGGATTCTAGGAGTAGATTGAGCGTAAGCTTTCATTATCGGATGTTGAAGGCACGAGGCAAATAATGGCGAAATCGGGACGAAAGAAGCGTTTCCTTACCAACCATCCCTACTGTTGCTTTTGCGGCGGGACAGTGCCCTCTGTTGAAATTGACCACGTTCCTCCCAAGGCATGTTTTCATCAAGACTTCTTCCCCGAGGGGTTCGAATTCCCAGCTTGCAGTGCGTGTAATCGAGGTTCCAAGAGAGACGACCAAATTTGCGGCTTCTACACTCAACTACTCGATTTCAATCAATCAAATCGGACTGCTCGTGATAACAAAAGACTACTTGAACTGCGCGATGCGATTGCGCGGAACTACCCGGATGCCCTGCCTGATTTATCAACCGCAGTCCCAATTCACAAAGTAGGCTCAATTATCACCCCACGTCCCATAGCGGTCTCAGTGCAAACCAATATTCAATTCCGGCAATCATTGCCGACGCTACAAAGAAAACTCACACACGCCTTGTACTATCGCGACACCGGCAGGTCTCTGACCAAGGCTCACACGTTTCAGAGTGGCGTATACCAAATCCAAAGCAGTCCCAACATTCTATCGGAGTATTTCTCGAAACTCCTGCCAAATCACACCGTGGGAAGCAGAATCAATATCAAGAATTACGGTGAGCGATTTATCTATAAGTCGGGGTATATGGAGGAAGAAGATTTCTTCGTATATGCAGCCCAGTTTGGTAAAGGGCTCATTATCTTTGGAATTACGCTCAGTTCAAGCATGGCTCTTAAGGTTCAGTACGACGATGCCCTGCCTCTCCAGTTCGCCGGTCACCGCGAACCTAGACTGTACACTCGCACTCCCGTGGAACCGACCTGAGTTCCGGGCCGCACGCTTAGCTGACAAGCTGAACGAAACGAGGAGACCCTCGATGCTTTATGCTGCCGCCGATGACCCTGTGCCAAGCGAATGAAAAAAGTACCAGTCCGAGCTGGGATATGACAGCCTAACAGGCACCGGCTCCACTCGCATTGGCGGCTACTCGTCTGCGGGAGCAATGAGGCCACGCCGGTACAACTCAAACGCCCCCGGCGTGTCGGCGGCGTCGGGGTACCGTTCACTCCACGCAACCCCGAGGTTGTTCCGGGTGGCTTCATAGTTGTGCAGGTTTTCATTGCTGGGCAGCAACTTGAAATTGTCCCGTGCTGCCAGCCAGTTGTCGGTTGCCGTGGCTAGGTCGGGGACAGGACGAGCATTGATGACGTGTAGGTTTTGAAGGTTTTCCATGGGCGGTCTCCTGCTCATGGTTTTGGAAGTCGGCGTTTGGGAAGAGGATGCCCTATGATTTGTTGAGACGACCAACCCGGTTGACTGTTTCCGGGATGTCCGCAGGAGTACCAGATGACCCAGCCAACGTATTCCCTCTCGTGGATTCTGCCCTACGTGCGTCGGGCACTTGACGGTGTCGGCAATTTGAACTTCAACCAGTATCTCGGCAACTTATGGTCGCAACTGGAAAAAGACCAAATAGCTGGTGCCCAGAGGGGCACTATACACACCGGACAGGCGGGACAAATCAATTGGGATGGCGCTCCTTCGGGTTTGCGGAACGCAGCGACCGAAGCGTTCTTTTATCGGCTCTTGACGAGAATCTGTAAGAGTCAGCTTTCTACGCGGCTTTCTGGAAGGCGACGAGTTGGGTTTTTGTGGCGGCCAGCCGCTGCGCTTTCAGCAGCAGGTAGTTGAGGTTGCAGGGCTTTGATGTTGCCGTTCACCGCCTCGACGACTCCAAGGGGGACCTTGGTCCGGCAGTAGTTCAGTATGCCCTCCAGGTGGCTCAGTAGCATGTCGGCCAGCTTCTCCATAGGTTTGAGCCGCTGCCAGCGCAGTTGATCGATCCAGCTCTTCAGGTAGCGCAACATCGCACCCTCGTAGCGATAGCACCACAACCGGTCAAGACTCTCTTTCAGCAGGTAGGCCTTCATCACCTTGCGGTTCAGCGCAAACAGGGCATTGAGTTGCTGCCTCTTGTGATTTGTCAGATGCACCCAGCGCGTCAGCAGCAGCCAGCGCTTGCCCTTCACCAACTCCCGTGCCGGTCCGCCTTTGCGAAAGAATTCAGCCCGGCGCACCTCGTCCACGGCCGCTCCGGCGTGCTTCATGATGTGGAACTTGTCGTAGATGATTCTGCACTTCGGCAACCACTGAGTAATGCTCTGGCGGAACGGTTCCCACATATCCACGCAGGCAGCCCGTACCGCGCTGCGCTGAAAGGGACTCAACTGCTTGGCGAAGAACTCGTCTAGAGTCTCTTTCTTCCGCTCCGGCCCAAACCATAGCGGCTCAGCTGTTTCCAGGTTGCTCACCACGGTGATGAACTTCTGCTTCTTGCCAACAAAGATCTCGTCCACGCCCATCTGCCGCAATGCCGGCTTGCGCCGCGTCTCGGCCCAACGTGAAAGATACCGCTGATCGATGGCACGAACCGTGCTCGCCGCCAGCCCAAACTGCCGCGCTACGCGGCTGGCCGCGGAACTCTCGCAGGCTTGGCCTACGGCATCCTCGAATCGCTTGCTGAAGGGCGCTTTGCCAGGTAGCAGCGGAACCTTCTCTGCCTTCACGCCACAGTCCGGGCAACGAATCCGATAGAGCTCGATCACAACTGTGGTCCGGTACTCCGACCAGGGCAGGTCGCGCACTTCCCGCTCATAGGTCTGGGCGATGGTACTCACTGATCGCCCGCAGCCAGAGCACGCCAATTGCCGGTGCCCTCGCTTGCGCCGTACCCACAGCTTCAGCGTCTTGGCTCGTTCATCGATCTCGTGGCGGTAAACCTTATACCCTGGCCAGCCCAATACACGGGTCCAGTCGCTCTCCCTCATGCCAACCAGTGTAGACAGAATCCCCGAATTCCAAAACGCCCGTCAAATCTGGGCACCTTACAGATTCCTGCGCAGAGCCATCTTCTTCTCGTTGAAGTACCCGACGATTTGGTCGATCTTCATCTCACGATTGACGTATTTCATAGCTCTCCTGAAATGGGCGAAGTGA
>JBEKTO010000072.1:0-13485 GCA_049515995.1 Occallatibacter sp.
TCACTGCTGGCAGGGTAAAAGGGCGAGACCCAATTCAAATCGTGGACAGACGAAAATCGCCACAACTCGCGATGGAAGAACGGGTTACAGACGGAGCAATAGGATTTAACCGGACACTACTGAACGGCATTTAGAACTGCAGCAATGGCCTGAAGGGCGCCATCAACGCACAGCCTGCTGGCTGTTTCAAGCGGCTTTGCGCTTTCCTTCAGCGCAAGGCTAAGATCACGATGAGCAATCCTTCGCTTTCGCCAATCAAGGGAAAATGCGCACTTCTCCTGAGCAACTTTAAGCAGAATCTCGATTTTTATCCGGATTGCCGAATTAACCAGTTCCGGCAATCTCAGCAGCGTGACGTTCTCTTTGTTCCTTCCTGAGTTGGGCGGGTCCATCAACCGAGCGACCCGCAGAAGAGCACTTTCCCACTGAGTATTCTGGAGCTGGTAAAAGAACACCGGAGCGGCCCGATTGAGCAGATCGATTCGTTCTGGATTTGTGCCGAAAAGAATTTTGTGCTCGGCCCATTCCAGATGAAGCGCCGTGCACTCATTTGCCAGCAAACCGTAGAAGCGACCCAAATCGGGCCCCATCGCATCGAGATGCTCCTGTTCGACCTCTTCAGCCGTAAGACACCGTCCCATCCGAGGATTTCTCCTTCGGAGAATCTTACTCGATGCACTCGTCGCGAATTGCGCTAACTCTCGCTATCCGCTCATGGCATCGAAGGTCCGTCTTCTACACTGAAGCCAGATCGCCTCGCAGACCAGGGAGCACGCCTTGTCGCACTTCATCAGCTTTGTCCGCATTCCCGCGCTGGCCATCCGCCAGCATATCCGGCCGCTTGCCCCCATGAGCGTTCTGGACGAGGACCGGCTGCGCATGCGCGTCCTGCCCAACGACATCGACATCAATCTGCACATGAACAACGCGCGCTATCTCAACATCATGGATTACGCGCGCACCCATATGCTGGCTCGCTCGCGTCTGCTCGACCACATCATTCACTCCCGCTGGCAGCCGCTGGTGGGCGCGGTCTGGATCACCTATCGCCGCTCCCTGCCGCTGTTTTCGGCCTTTTCGCTCACCTCGCGGCTGGTTTGCTGGGATGAGCGCTGGTTTTACATTGAGCAGACCTTCACCGGAAACAAGGGCCTGGCCGCTGTGGGCTGGGTGAAGGGAATCCTGCGCGACAAGCAGGGCAGCGTGGACCCGCAAAAGGTGATCGACGGCGTGGCGCCCGGCATTCTGAGTCCACCCATGCCGGACGCCATCGCCACCTGGAACGAACTCACCCGCGAAAAGCTGGCCAACGGCAGTTCCTCCTGATCCGGCCCCAAAGGATTGCACCACCGCGAAGTTGTCATCCTGAGCGGAGCGCAGCGAAGTCGAAGGACCTGCGGTTGTTTTTTTGAGTTCTCTGTCGCAACCCAATCGGGCCGGATCAATAACCTCGACGGGCGCCGGCCTCCGCGCAAGCTCCGTCCGCGCAGTTCAGTTCACCGCCCCAGAATGAAAATTACGTTCACCGTCGTCTCCACGGCGACGGGATCGCCGTCGAGCAGGTAAGGCCTGTAGCGCCAGGTCTTCACGGCGTCCAGAGCGGTCTGTTGCAGCATCGCCGGACCGCTGACCACGTGCAGATTCTCGATGGTTCCGGCCTTGGAGATGGAGGCCTCCAGCACCACCGTGCCTTCGATGTGCATGGCTTTCGCCAAAGGCGGATAGGTGGGGATGGTCTTCTGAATCAGCAGTCCTGCTTCCACCGCGGAAGAGACGCGCACCGGAGCCTTCACCTCCGGATGAACGACGCGGGGCATGGTCGTGGTTTGCAGAACGCTCCCTGTGCCTCCGGGAATGCCGGTATCCGGCAGCCCTCCCGGAATGCCCGGCGTGAAGGCCGGTTCGGGGCCGCTGGCGATGAAGATGCCGGGAGGAATCCTGCGCGGCGCAAAAACCTGCCCGCCTACCATTTGGGAGCCACCGTGGACCGCGTGCGCCGGTTGCTGCGGCGGCGCTTGAGGAGCCGGCGGCGGCGGCGCGGTCAGCAGGAAAGCGATGGCCTGGCGCGGCAAAGCCTCGGGGTAGATCAGTGGAATCACGACCATCGCCAGCAGGATCGCCCCGTTAAAGGTAAAGGTTGCGATCATCCAGCCGCGGCTGCGCGTGCGGATCTTGCCCATGCATTCAAAGGTGGAGTCTTCAAACATGGCCTGCCTCCCTAACTCACGATTCAGCCGCGCCGGCCGGAAGTCAGGAAAGCCTTGCACGGGCGCAGGCGGCCTCTCCGCTCTGCGCGCGCTGGGCGCGGGGAGCGGGGTTTAAGGCACTGCACCCCAGCGACAATCACCTGTCGCCGAGGACCCTGCCGGCACTCCGTTCATCCCAATCGGAACCACTGTGCCTGTGTAGACACCGCGCTCGCAAAAACTGTTCCCGGAGCGGGCAAGAGCCACATTCCGTGCGATACACTCCAGAGAATCAGAGCCGTTCACGATGGAGTTCCAGATGAAACTGTTTCCCTTGCTGTTCCTTGCAGTCGCCGCAATCGCAAGCTCAAGCGCACGGGCGCAGGATGTGGGCGCTCATCCGGCGCCGGCCCGCGACTCCGCTCCCAATCCCGAAGCAACCCTGAGTTACATCCACTCGGCATGGAGTACGCTCACTCGCTCCACGGCCGACTGCCACTCGCTGGCCGATATCAAGATCACCGCCAACCCGGTGCTCTATCTTCCCGCCGAAACTCCCGCGCCCGCTGAAGTTGCCGCCGTCGAGCAGCAGTGCCATGTCAAGGTCGTCTCGCTGCCGCGGCGCATCGAGAAGCTGGGCGACGTGCGCCCCAAGGAGCTGCCCGCGGCCGGGCTGCTCTATCTGCCTAACCCCTATGTCGTTCCCGGAGGCCGTTTCAACGAGATGTATGGCTGGGACAGTTACTTCATCGTTCTCGGCTTGGAATCCGATCGTCGCGAAGCTCTGGCCAAGGGCATGGTGGATAACTTCCTCTTCGAGATCGAGCACTACGGCGCGGTGCTCAACGCCAATCGCACTTACTATCTCACCCGCTCGCAGCCGCCGTTTCTCACTTCAATGATCCGCGCAGTCTATGAGAATCCGGCCAGCTTTCCATCCACTCCCGCGGGCCGCATTGAGGCCAGGGCCTGGCTGGAGCGCGCTTATACGCTGGCGGAGAAAGATTACTCCACCTGGACGCGGCCGGAGCACAAGGCCGGCACGACCGGACTGACGCGCTTCTTCGATTACGGAACTGGACCGGTGCCGGAGATGGCCGACGACAGCACCTATTATCCCGACGTAATCCGCTGGCTGGTAGCGCATCCCAGGGAGGGCGGCGAAGGCTATCTGGTGAAAGGCTCCGAGCACCCCGATGCAGCCGAAGCGGCCCGGCTCAAGCAGACCAGTTGCGACGTGCGTGCCAGCGTGGTCTGCGCACGGGCCTGGGCAGCGGGTTACCGGCTCAGCCGCGAGTTCTATCTCGGCGATCGCGCCATGCGCGAGTCCGGTTTCGACCCCAGCTTTCGCTTCGGTTCCTTTGACGGCGACACGCACCACTACGCGCCGGTGTGCCTGAACAGCCTGCTCTACCGCTATGAGCGCGACTTATCTCACTTCGCCCATCTGCTGGCCAGGCCCGACGACGCTCTGCGCTGGGAGCGGCGCGCCAAGGCACGCGACGCGGCCATCCAGCGCTATCTGTGGCGGCCCAAGGAGAACGTCTTTGCGGACTTCGACTTTGTCCATGCGAAGCCATCGAGTTATGCGTATATCACGTCGCTCTATCCCCTCTGGGCCGGCGTCGCAACCCGCGAACAGGCGGC
This sequence comes from Occallatibacter sp., assembly GCA_049515995.1. Classification (GTDB taxonomy): domain Bacteria; phylum Acidobacteriota; class Terriglobia; order Terriglobales; family Acidobacteriaceae; genus Telmatobacter. Next base: position 3,834 of record JBEKTO010000072.1, read on the forward strand.
GGAGATCGTCAAGAAACTCAACCTCTTCGAGCGCCCCGGCGGCTTGTCCATGAGCAATTTCAACTCCGGAATGCAGTGGGATGAGCCTTTCGGCTGGGCGCCGGCAAACTGGATCGCCGTGGCAGGACTCGAGGCCATGGGCCTTCGCGACGACGCACGGCGCATTGCCCGCGTCTTCGACGCCACCGTGGACGCCGGCTTTGCCAAGGACGGCACCATCCGCGAGAAGTACAACGTGGTGTCCGGTAACTCCGACGTTCAGGTAAGCACCGGCTACAAGGTGAATGTCATCGGCTTCGGCTGGACCAATGCCGTCTATCTCAAGATGAGAGAAATGATGCAAGAGCCGGCAAAGTCCACAGCGGAATAAGCGATCGTGCGGATAAAACAAGAGGGGCGCTTCCAAACCATGGAAGCGCCCCTCTTGTTTGTATCGGCGGTGAACTACTCCGGCAGCGTCAGCTTGCCCTTCACCTTGAAGCTCCGCGTCAAGAACGGCACGCCGGTGTGCGGCTGTCCTCCGCCGACCGAGACTGAGTACTCGCCCTCCGCCACGATCGGGACGCCGGCTTCGGTGACCATGCTCAGATCGCGCGGCTGAAGCTCGAAGCGCAGTTTCTCTGAGGACCCAGGCTCAAGATGAACCCGCTGAAAACCGCGCAGAGCCCGCAGCGGCGCGCCAGGCACATCGGGAAAGGCCAGGTAGAGCTGGGCCACTTCATCGCCCGCACTGCGGCCGGTATTGGTTACGGTAACTTCCACGATCGCCGGGGCGCCCGCCGGCACCGGGTTGGGAGGAACCGTAAGTCCGCTATAGGAGAAGGTCGTGTAACTCAGTCCGTACCCGAAGGGATACAGCGGAGTTCCTTCAAAATAGCGGTAGGTGCGGCCTTTCATCGAGTAATCCTCGAAGGGCGGCAACTGGCTCACATCCTTGTAGAATGTGACCGGCAGCCGGCCGGCGGGATTGTTGTGGCCGCTGAGCGTCTGCGCCACGGCCGTGCCGCCTTCTTCGCCGGGATACCAGGCATCGAGAATGGCATTGGCGTGATCCTTGGCCCAGTTCACGCCCAGGGCGCTGCCGTTGGTGAGCACCACAACCAATGGCTTGTGAACCGCGGCAACGGCTTCGAGGAGATCCTCTTCGGGCCTGGGCAGATCGAGGCTGGTGCGGTCGCCGCCTTTGAAACCCTCTTCGCTCACCTGCATCTCCTCGCCTTCCAGTTCGCTGGTGATTCCCACCACGGCCACCACCACATCGGCGTCCCGGGCCGCGGCAATCGCCTCGGGGCTGGGCTTGAGGTCAGCCCTGCTCCACACCAGCCGGGCCGCTGCGTTCAATTTCTCGCCCTTGCCGTACTCCACCAGCAACTGCGCCGGTTTGCCTTTTTCCAGGTGCACGTGGCCCATCTTGGTTTCGACGCCGTTGGTCTCCCAGGCCGAAGTCACTTCCTTGCCGTCGAGCGAAACACGGAAGAATCCATCGCCCTCGATGCCCAGGTTGTAGTCGCCGGTCTCCTGCGGAGTTAGAATCGCTTCCCAGCGAATGGCCAGCGGCGCAACCCCGGCCACTTCCAGTGGCAGCGGAGCGGCCGATGCGTCGATGCCCGGTTCGGTGCGGATCGCCAGCGGCGTCGGCTTTTTGTCTGGTTCCGTCTGCATGTCCTGGCGGGTGTAGCTCGCCTTGGCGCCCGGCTTGCCGTTCGTAGTCAGCAGGCCCGCCGGTACGGCGGATGCGTCCTTGCGCAAGAACTGCGTGCCGGGGACATACGTGATGGCGGCCGCGGGAAACTCCGCGCGCAGGCCCTCGAGCACGGAGACGGTGTGCGTAGGAATCCCGTTATAGTTGCCCAGCAGCACACGCGTCTGATCGGCCAGTGGACCCACCACGGCGATCTTGATGCCCGAGGTTCTCGGCGGCAATACGCCGTCGTTCTTCAGCAGCACCATCGACTCGTTGGCCAGCCTGCGCGCCAGGGCGCGATGGGCGTCGCTGTCGAGCAAAGCCTCGTCGATCTTGGTGTAGGGCACCATCTCCGGCGGATCGAACATGCCCAGCTTCATCCGCGCGGTGAAGAGCCGCGTCAGCGCAACGTCGATCTCGCTCTCCTTCAGGAAGCCCTGCTTCACGGCGTCGAGATATGGCTTGTAGTCGTTGTCGTTTTTTACCTTGGTGGTAAAGTCGATGCACTCGTTGTCCATGCCGCGCTGCAGGCTGATGGCCGAGGCCTCGGCCTGCGTGGGCTTGTAGTGGTGGCCGTCGAAGATGTTGCGCACCGCGCCGCAGTCGGAAACCACGTAGCCCTTGAAGCCCCATTTGCCGCGCAACTGATCTTGGAGCAGGAACTCGTTGGCGCAGGCCGGCTGTCCGTTGATGCTGTTATAGGCGCACATCACGGAGTCGGCCTTGGCCTCGGTCACCGTGGCGCGAAAGGCGGGCAGATAGGTGTCGAGTTCGTCGTGCTTGCTCACCGTCACATCGGCCGTGTGGCGCGTAGGCTCGGGGCCGCTGTGCACGGCAAAGTGCTTGGGCGTCGAAATCACGCGGTAATAGCGCGGATCGTCGCCTTGCATGCCGGTGACAAAGGCCACGCCCAGCCGCGCGGTCAGGAAGGGGTCTTCGCCATAGGTCTCCTGGCCGCGTCCCCAGCGCGGATCGCGAAAGATGTTGATGTTGGGCGCCCAGAAGTCCAGCCCCTCGAAGATGTTGCTGTGCCCGGCCCGCACGGCCTGCACATGCTTGATGCGCCCCTCGGTGCCAATGACCACCGCCATCTCATGGATGGCCGGCGCGTCGAAGGTGGCTCCCAGGCCGACCGGCTCGGGAAACTCGGTGGTCCCATTCACGGCGACGCCATGCAGCGACTCGCTCCACCAGTCGTAGGCCGGCACGTTGAGCCGCGGAATGGCCCGCGCCTGATTCACCAGTTGCGTGGCCTTCTCTTCCAGCGTCATGCGGCCCACCAGGTCCGCCGCGCGCTGCTCCGCCGGCAGGCTGGGGTTCAGATAGACGGGGTTTGTATCCGCGGGCTTCTGCGCATCCTGCGCTCCCGCCGCCCACGCCACACCGCAGCAAACCAAGGCCGTTACAAATACTCGCAATCCAAAGTTCTTCATCGCATCCCTCGCGGGCGGGCTCAATCGTTCCGCGCTTACTCTCCTCGCGAAATCCTTGCCCGCTCTCCGCCTGCCAACCCTAATGCGCCCGAAGGCCGCTGTCAAGGAGGACAGGAAATCCCAGTTTCATCAATGAAAAATCGCTTTATTTGAGTGGTATCTTCTGCCGGATCGGGTTGCGGGCGGAGTCGTATTCCAGGCGCTCGCCGCCTTCGCCGCCGGCTCCGCGGTCTTTTGGATGTAACCTTTCTCCGTGCCGGACCGTAAGGGTAGATAGAAGGGGAAGGCGGATGGGCAACGGATCTAGCGGCGTTCTGGACCACTTCCGGCGAGGCAGCCCGGAAGCCTTCGAGGCCGCTTTCGAAACGCTCTTCCGCCTCCATCAGCGCGCCGTCTACGGCTGGATTCTGCGCATCGTGCGCAACCCGTCGGCCGCCGAGGATCTGACCGTGGAGACCTTCTGGCACATCCATCAGGCTCACGCACGCTTCGAGCCCGCGCACGGATTCGAGGGCTGGGCCCGGCGCATCGCCACCCGCGCTGCACTCGACTGGCTGCGAGCCCGGCGGCCGGAGAGCGAATTGCCGCCCGACCTGCCCGCTCCGGCCGCTGCCGACCCGGCCATTTCGGCCGAGATCCGGCGCAAGACCGCGCTGGCCTTCGAACGGCTGCCGGCCAAGCTGCGGATTGCCGCCATTCTTGCCGTCGTGGAGGAACTGCCGCAGAAAGATGTGGCCGCTGCGCTTGGCATCTCAGTAACGGCGGTCAAACTGCGCATCTTTCGCGCGCTTCGCCTGCTCAGAAAAGATTTGGCAACCCAGGGGATTACGCCATGAATGAAAACGATCGGAACCGCATGAAAGAACTCTTGCAAAAAGCGCTGCCGCCGATGGAAGGCGAGCCGGAGCGCGACCTGTGGCCCGCGATGCTGCGGCGCCTCGACGCCAGTTCTGCCGCGCCGCGCATCATCAACCGGACCTGGCTCGACTGGGCGCTGCTGGCCGGCCTCGTGGCGTATGCGGCTCTCTTTCCGGCGTCGATCCCCGTGTTTCTCTATTACCTTTAACCGCGCGGACGCTGCCGCCCGCCAACAAGGAGAACTCTATGAATACTCATCCGTATCTTCGCGCCTATCTCGCCGGAGTCTTTCTGCCCACGCTGGTTCTGCCGCTGCTTCTGGCTGTCTTCATCGTGGTGCGGATCGTGCTTCAGGTTCCGGTACCGATCGAGCAGGCCATGATCTTTCCCATGGCCGTGGTGCCCTCGCTCTTTGGCTTGTGGAACATGCTCTACCTGGCTTCGCATGAGTGGACCCACCTGCCCATCGGCCTGCACGGAGCGATTCTTCCGCTGCTCATGGCGCCCGTGGGAGCGACCGTGGCCACTTGCCTTCATGTGCTGGAATTCGGTTCCCATGGCGAGATATGGTTCCAAGCTTGCCCTGTTCCCTATGCGCTGATCGCACCCGGCTTCCTGGCCGCACTCGTGGGCTACTACCTGGTCTGGAAATACATTGTGGGCTTCTTGAACCGTGTGCTGGGAATTGCGTAAAAGCTCTCGCCTGCGCCGCGAAGACCGGACTACTCCGGATCGATGTTCATCTTGCCGCTGATCTGCTCCACGCAAATCTCCACAACGGCGCATCCGGCGGCATGTTTCTCTTCGACCGGCTGAAAGGCCATGCCGCCGGCGTACCGCTCCACCAGCAGATTGAGCAAGGCCGCTTTTTCGGCGTCGTCGGAGACGATACGGGCAATGCCAAACGCCAGGACAGAAGTGTAGCGGGTGGAACAATTGCACGGACGATCGGGCGAAACCGTGAGTTTGGCAGTCGCGCTCACCTCAAAACAGACCCGCCCGTTGGCGGTGATATTGTCGAGCTTTCGGCCGTTCAGTTTGGAGTGAAAATAGATCCTTCCCTGGCGATAGAAGTAATTGAGCGGGGTGATGTAAGGCTGTCCGGCCTGGTCGCAGGTCGCCAGCCGGCCTTCGGTTCCCGCGCGAAGAAACGCGCGGGCATCCTCTTCACTCATCCAGCGAACGGGCATGGCGATCGGGCCTCGGAATCTCAAGTATATCCATTGGCCAGATCGGGAATCGGGCGCATGCAGACCCTACGCGCCGGTTTCGAAAAAGTCGTCGAGGCCGGCGCGATGGGCATGGGCGGCCATCGACGCCTGAATCTCCAGCGCCAGTTCCAGGGCATTGCGGCCCTGCCGGGCAGTCACCCGTGGCTCGCGGCGCGTGCGCACCGCATCCAGGAACGAGAGAATCTCCAACCGCAGCGGCTCGCCGGGAGTAACAGTCGGCTTGGAGAAGCTCAAGCCCGCCTTGGATTCCACAGGACTGGCGAACTGTGCGATCACCGACGGATCGATCTTCGCGATGGCGGCAAACTGTGCAATCGTTGCCGGGTCAATCTTCTTGAGGTCGATCTTCCCCGATGCGATTCCCTCTGCGATCCCCGGCGGCAGCATTGCGGCAACCTGCGCAGGCAGCGACGCAAGCAGTTCGGCCGGCGAAGCCTTGCCCGCGCTCTCCTCGATGCGGATCACCAGCAGGTCTTGCCGCGCATAGTCGATGGAAACGTACTGGCGCGGCTCGAAAAAGCGTAGTTTGCGCACCCGCTCGGTGGAGACCCGCGAGGCGGTGAAGTTGGCCACGCAGCCAGATTCGAACTCGACGCGGACGTTGGCGATGTCCACCTTGGGCGACAGAATCGGCAGGCCCACGGCGCGCACCTCGCGCACCGGCGAGTTGGCGAAGGTAAGCACGATATCCAGGTCGTGGATCATCAGGTCCAGCACCACGTCCACGTCCAGCGCGCGCGGCGTGAAGATGGAAAGCCGGTGGGACTCGAAGAACATGGGCCGCCGCAGTTGCGGCTCCACGGCCAGCACCGCGGGATTGAAGCGCTCCAGGTGGCCGGGCTGCAGAATACGCTTGCCTTTGCCGGCTCGATCGAGCAGATCGTCGGCCTCGGCCAGCGTGGCGGCCAGGGGTTTCTCCACCAGCAGATCCAAACCCGCATCCAGCAGAACCGAAGCGACCGCATGATGATGCACCGTGGGGACCGCGACCGTGGCCGCATCCAGCTTGAGGTCGGCGGCCAGAAGCTCATCGGGGCTGGAGAAGACCGGGATCGCGTACTTGGCCGCTGTCTCTGCGGCGCGCGCCGGGTTCGGCTCAACGGCCGCGACCAGCGCAACGCCCAGCCCGGCCGTCTCCAGTTCGCGATAGACGCGAAGATGGTTCTTGCCAAAGGCGCCGGCCCCGGCCACTGCAACGCGTACGATGGGTTCGCCGGCTATTTTGCTGCCTCTGTTTCCGGCTCCTTGCCTTCGACGGCCTTCAGGCAGCGGCTGTAGAGCTCGAGCAGTTGGGTTACATGCTCCTCTGGCTTGGGCACCGCAGCGCCGCTGAAGCCGGTCGAGGGTGCCGCGGGGCGGCCCACGCCGGCCGTGACGGATACAAACTTGAGCAGGTCGAGTGCGATATCTTCATTGCGCCGGGCGCCAAGGCCCGCGCTGCTAAGAGCGTCCATTGGGAAAAGTCTCCAAGAGGGATGCTACCAGAATCGGACCGCCGGATTGTACGGAACTGCGGCAGATTGGAAGAGCCCTGGGCTTCGCTCCTCGTATACTCAACCCAGCGTATGTCGACTCACTTGGACACAATTCTGGTTTCGACGCGGGCCACGGTGGCGGCCAGCAAAACGCGCGTGCCCCTGGCCGAGTTGGAGCGGCGGGCGGCTGGGCGCCAGACGCGCGGCTGGGCGCGGGCTTTAAGGCTGCAGGCGGCAAAAGGGCCTGCCGTCATTGCGGAGATCAAAAAGGCTTCCCCCTCCAAGGGGCTGATTCGCGCCGAGTTCGACCCGGAGTGGCTGGCCCGGCGCTACCGTGAGGGCGGCGCGGCGGCGCTCTCCGTTCTCACCGATGAGCCCTTCTTCCAGGGCAGCCTGCGCAATCTGGAACTGGCCTCGGCCGCCGTCCCTCTGCCCTGCCTGCGCAAGGATTTCATGGTGGACGAGTATCAGATCGTCGAGGCGCGCGCCCACCGCGCCGACGCGATCCTGCTGATCGCCGCCGCGCTCGCCGACGCGGAACTCAAACGCTTCTCGCAGGCGGCTCGCGGACTGGCGCTGGATGTGCTGGTCGAGGTGCATACCGGCGAGGAGCTTGACCGCGTGCTCGGCGCGCTGGGCGAGGCCGGCGCGGACGCCATCGGCGTGAATAACCGCAACCTCAAGAGCTTTGCTGTGAATCTGGAGACCTCGCTCGAACTGGTGGAGCGGATTCCGGCCGGCGTGGTGCGCGTGGCCGAGAGCGGCATCTCGACGGCCGAGGACCTGACGCGCCTGCGCGCGGCGGGCTTTGACGCCTTTCTGATCGGCGAAAGCCTGATGCGCCAGCCCGATCCCGGTGCCGCGCTGGCTGCCCTGCTGGCGGGAGCCGCGGCAAAGCCTGCCGCTCATTGAAACGATTGCAATGATTGCAAAGAGGAGTAGAATGCAATCATTGCAATCGTGGGGAGGCCAGGATGCCGACCAATCTTGTAGTCCGCAATGTTGAAGAAGCAATTGTGCAGTCGCTGAAGGAGCAGGCAGCGCGCAACGGGCGCAGCGCCGCGGCCGAGCATCGGGCGATCTTGAAAGCCGCACTGGCCCAGCCCAGGAAGCGTTCATTCAATGAGGTGCTGGCTTCCATACCCAATGTCGGCCTGGACTCGGATTTTGAACGAAGCCGGGGCTAGCCATGTTCCTCGTCGATACGAATGTGCTCAGTGAGAGACGCAAAGGACCAAAGGCCGATCCGGGTGTTGTGCGCTTTCTGGATCGGACGGAGCATGAACTTTTTCTGCCGGTACAAATGGTTGGCGAACTTCGCAGCGGTATCGAAGGCCTAAGGCAGCGCGGAGATCTGCCTCAAGCTTTGATGCTGGAGACGTGGTTTCAGATCGTTCTGGATGAATTTGCCCCGCGCATTCTTGCTTTCGATTTGGAATGCGCCGAGACGTGGGGAATTTTGATGAGGGTGAACGATCAGCACATCGTAGATCGGCAGATTGCCGCCATCGCCTTGGTCTACGACCTCACCGTGGTCACGCGCAACACGGGCCATTTTGCGGGTACGGGTGTGAGGCTGCTGAATCCGTTCTTCGCCGACGCGCCTCCTTCTCAGTCAACCAACTAGCGTAAGCCGCCTATGAGACTTTGGATCAAAATCTGCGGCAACACCTCGCTGGAGGATGCGCTGCTGGCCGTCGAAGCCGGTGCCGATGCTCTGGGGTTCGTCTTTGCGCCTAGCCCGCGCCGGGTGACGGTGGAGCAGGTCGCCGCCATCGCGCCGCATCTGCCGGCGACGGTCGAAAAGATCGGCGTCTTCGTCGATGCCGCGCTCGACGAGATCGAAGCCACGGTCCGCGCCTGCGGCCTCACCGGCGTGCAACTGCACTTCGAGGCCGCGCCAGATTTGCCAGCCAAGTTGCGCGACCGCCTGGGGCCGGAGCTGCGGATTCTGCGCGTCGTGCACTTTGACGTTCAACAGTCCGCGGAAAGAGACGGCTTTGTATCAGGGCACGGCTTCAAAGCCTGCCCTGAGCGGAGCCGAACGGGTGCCGCAAGTGGCGCAGAAACAACGCGGGCTTTAGCCCCTGACACACGCTTTCAAGACCCTGCCGTAGACGCAATCCTCGTTGATTCCCGCACGGCCACAGCCGTCGGCGGCACGGGGGAGACCTTTGATTGGGAACTCGCCCGGAAAACCCTCTTCCAAAGCACGGGAGCGCGGACGCGCCTCATTGCGGCCGGCGGCCTGCATCCGGCCAACGTCGCCGAAGCCCTCGCCACGCTGCGCCCCTGGGGCGTGGATGTGGCCTCCGGCGTCGAAGCCGCGCCCGGCAAGAAAGACCCCGCCAAGGTGCGGGAGTTTGTGGCGCGGGCAAGAGCGGCCGGCAGCCGCTCAAAGGAGTAGCAGCGATGTACAAACCCATTCCGGTCGAAGAAGTGATCGCCGCTTTTCCGGCGGACGCGCAAAAGACCATTGCGGCAAGGGGAAAGGAACTGCTGGCGGATGTCGACGCACACTTCCGCATCAAGGTGCAGGAAGCTCTGGACGATCCGCGCCCCGGCATTCCTCACGAACAGGTTGAGGCGCACTTCGCCAAGCGGCGTGCTGCCTCGTTGCGTAAGGCTCAAGGCACTGGGAGCTAAGATTCCAAACAGTTCGGGGAGTTCTATCCCATATCTCGAAATCGAGATATGGGAGCACGGTATTGGGAAATATCAACCATTTTATTGAGGACAACTTGCATAGTGTTTGACCGTGCAAATCTGATTGCCCCTCTTTTCGGCAACCGTGGAATACTCATCCGTTTCCTCGCCGATAATGAGAAATGAAATCGTTTCACCAAACAGAACATCCCTGCGGCATTCTTCGCATTTGTAAGGATATGCCTGCGGGCACTGCTGTCCGGGTAAAAATGGCTTGAGTTACATTAAATCGTTGATTGCATAATGGATAGACTTATGTGGAGC
>JBEKTO010000073.1:0-13410 GCA_049515995.1 Occallatibacter sp.
GAGCGTATCCGTTTTCGAGAAAACCCCCATTTTATGCGCCCTTGGCGAGAAACTCGACGGAACCGACAATAGCCTCTCCGATAACCAAATGATTCTATTCGACTTCTAACCGGACACTACTGTAAGCGGCACTTCAGTACTTGGATAGAGGCTCTTGAAGAATTCGTCAAATTTGCAAACTCTCAAGACAAGAGCGCTCCAAGCCCAATTGAGGCGGCGAGTGGGCATCGAACAAGTCGCGATCCTTCCTTGCGGCTCCGGTTTCACATCTTGAAGCGAGATAACTTCTCATGTCGAGCGTGTGGAGCGAGCCCAGCTTTGACACCTGGTCTTGAGCTGCACGTCGATCACATCCTGGCTTGGAGTCTTGGCGGCGAAACAGTCGAAGATAATCTCCAGACTCTTTGCAAGGCCTGTAATCTTGGCAAAAGCGATGTGCTTTAGGCGACCAAGTTCAGCCGCATTCAAAAGAGCGCAACGCCGCATGGGCTAAAGCCCATCGTTTATTATCAGCATCTTGCGGCACGACTGAAGTCGTGCCCTGTTACAAAACTCGACTCATCAGGGGTTTTTCCGCAGCCTCTAAAGTTGTGCCCTTCCAGAACACTAACCTAACCGAATTTCTCAATCCTTCACGCTCCCGCAATCGTCATGCCATCGATGCGCAGCGTCGGCGAAGCCACCGAGCCGCGGAAGACCAGATCGTTGCCGATGGCGGTCATGTTCTTGAGCATCTCGGCCAGGTTCCCGGCCACGGTCACCTCTTCCACGGCGTAGGTAAGCTGGCCGTTCTCGATCCACAGGCCGGTCGCGCCCCGCGAATAGTCTCCGGTGACCACGTTGACGCCAAACCCCATCAGGCTAGTGACGTAGAAGCCCGCCTGCACATCGGAGATGATCTGCTCCGGCGTCAGGATGCCGGGCTCCAGATACAGATTGCCGCAGCCGATCCCCGGCGTGCCAGCCAGTCCGCGCGAGGCGTTGTGGGTAGACTTCATCCCCAGCTTGCGTGCGGTATAGGTGTTGAGCAGGTAGTTGCGCAGAACGCCATTTTCTACCACAACCGTGCGCTGCGAGGGTAGCCCTTCGCCGTCGAAGGGCGAGGTCCCGAAGCCGCCCGCGCCTGTGGGCAGCAGCATGGTGTTGTCGTCCACAATGGTCAAACTTGCCGCCGCGATCTGCTCGCCCAGCTTCCCGGCCAGAAACGAAGCACTGCGCCAGATCGAGTCGCCCGAGGCGGCCTCGAAGACCGAGCCGATCAGCGACCGCGCCACCTCCGGCGCAAAGACAATCGGCACCCGCTGCGTTGTCACGCGCCGAGCGCCCAGCCGCCGGAGCGTGCGCCTTGCTGCCTCGGCGCCTACGGCCTCCGGTGATTCGAGGTGCGCGAAGCACCGCGCGCCCGACCACCAGCCGTCGCGCTGCATGGTTCCGTTGGTGTCCATGGCTAGTGGCGCCGCCGACACCCCGGCGTAGCTTGATCGGTAGCTGCCCACAAAGCCGCGCGAGTTGGCCAGCACCTTGCGCCCCGTCGAGGCGTCGAAACTGCCTCCGTCGGAGTTGGTGATGCGCGGGTCTGCCGCCAGTGCCGCAGCTTCCGCCCGCCGAGCCCACTCGATGCGCTCGGCTCCCTCCAGTGAGTAGACATCATCGTAATAAAGGTGCAGGTCTCTGGCCAGCGAGCCGAACTCGCCCGTCTCCGGCAGCCCGCTGTTGGGGTCTTCCTCGGTGACCTTGGCCAGGGCCATCGCGCCGTCCACCAGTTGGCGAATGCCTTCCGGCGTCAGGTCGCTGGTCGAGGTGGTAGACGAGCGCGTACCCAGAAACACCCGCAGCCCCAGGCCGCGCGACCCGGACTCCTTCAGCGTTTCCACCTGGCCCATGCGGACGTTGACGCTGAATTCGTCGCCCTCGCGCACCACGGCTTCTGCGTCACTTGCGCCTGCCTTCATGGCCAGCGCGACGAAATCGGCGGCCAGGGATTCCAGATCGAGAGCGGTCATTTCGGATTGAGAAGCGGCATCGGGCATGGGTCAACAGTAACAAAACCAGTGCCGATCAACACAATTCAACGGCGGGCAAAGCTGCTGTAGGATTACCTTCCCGTGCCCCCCACGGTCATCTTGTCCAGCTTGATCGTCGGCATGCCCACGCCAACCGGCACGCTCTGCCCGTCTTTGCCGCAGGTGCCGATGCCTTCATCTAGCTTTAGGTCGTGGCCCACCATGGAGACGTACTTCAGCGCCTCGGGGCCGTTGCCGATCAGGGTCGCGTCGCGCACCGGGGCAGTGATCTTGCCGTCTTCGATCAAATAGGCTTCCGAGGCCGAGAAGACGAATTTGCCGTTCGTGATGTCCACCTGCCCGCCGCCGAAGTTCACCGCGTAAAGGCCGCGCTGGACCGAGCGAATAATGTCCTCGGGGGCGTCGTCGCCGGCCAGCATGTAGGTGTTGGTCATGCGCGGCATGGGGATGCACTGGTAGCTCTCGCGGCGGCCAGACCCCGTGTTGGCCGAGCCCATCAGCCGCGCGGAGAGCTTGTCGGTGAGGTAGCCGCGCAGCACGCCGCCCTCGATCAGCACCGTCTCCTGCGTCGCCGAGCCCTCGTCGTCCACGTTGAGCGAGCCGCGCCTTCCGGCGATCGTTCCGTTGTCCACCACGGTGACCTTCGAACTGGCCACCGGTTGCCCGATCAGCCCGGCAAAGGCCGAGGTCTTCTTGCGGTTGAAGTCGGCCTCCAGCCCGTGGCCCACCGCCTCGTGCAGCAGGACACCCGGCCAGCCCGGTCCCAGAACTACTTCCATCTCGCCGGCCGGCGCGGGCACGGCGCCAAGCTGCAAAATCGCTCCGCGCGCGGCCTCCCGCGCCAGGCTTTCCGGGCTCTTTGAGCCGGAGAATTGATCCAGTCCCGCCCGTCCGCCGCCGCCCGCCGAGCCTTTGGTGGTGTTCGCGTCTTCCTTGGCGATGACGAAGACGTTCAGCCGGCACAGCGGTTGGGTATCGCTGGCAAAAGCGCCGTCGGAGGCGGCGATCAGGATGCGCTTCAGCTCCTCCGAGTAATTTGCCCGCACCTGCACAATCCGCGCATCGAAGGCGCGGGCCGCGCGATCCGCCCGCAAAATCAGCTCCAGCCGCGCCGCCAGATCCAGGTCGTAGCCGCCCAGCGGAACCGGATACAGATCGGCCACGGGCGCCTCGACGAACCCTTGTACCGTCTGCTTGGCCGGCCCGGAGGCGATCAGCGCGGCCGTGCGCGCGGCGTGCAGCAGCCGCTCGGGGCTCAGATTGTCGGTATAAGCGTAGCCGGTGCGCTCACCGCTGAGCACGCGGATGCCGCAGCCGGCGCTGGTGCCCTGGCTGGCCGATTTCACGATCTGCTCATCCACTCCCAGCGAGGTGGCCGTAACCGATTCAAAATACAAGTCGGCATAATCGCCGCCCGCCGCGAGCGCTTCGCCCAGGCAGCGTTCCAGCATGTGGTCGGTGATGCCGAATTTCTCAAAGAAATATCGCTTGTGACTGGGGCGCGGGGAAGCTGCCGGATTGTTCATCGTCTCTCCAGTTTACGCGGCTTTTCACACCCGGCGCCCGCACCGGGACGCTCCGCCGTGTGCCCGTTCCTCTTTTGGTGCGGCCCGTCCCACCCTCTTCCATCGCCGCCGGACCCGTGCTACATTCTTCCCATGAAAAAGATTCTTGCTGCTGCCCTGTTATTGATGGTGTTTTCCGCCCCGGCTTTCGCCGCCCCGGTGCACCATCATCACCACCACCACCATCATCACCACGTTTAGAACCAATCCCGGCCCCTGGGCAGCGTCATCGCCGGGGCCGGGCATTCAACTCCGTTTCAGGCACCGTGAAAGCATGGTATGGTTCGCGCCATGACAGACCTGGACGAACTTCGTTATCCGATCGGCCGCTTCAGCCCGCCAGCCAGCAGCCTGCCTGAACTCCGCGCCACGCACATTCAAACCATGCGCTTGCTGCCCGAGCGTCTGCGCGCCGCCGTGAGCGGTCTGAACTCTCTTCAGCTCGACACGCCCTACCGCGAAGGCGGATGGACCGTGCGCCAGGTGGTCCATCACTTGGCCGACAGCCACTCCAACGCCTTCATCCGCTGCAAGCTCGCCCTCACCGAGGAGTGGCCCACCATCAAGCCCTACGACGAGGCCGCCTGGGCCAGCCTGGCCGACAGCCGCCTGCCCATCGACGGCTCTCTCGCGCTGATCGGAGCGCTGCACGGGCGCTGGGTTGCGCTGCTGGAGTCCCTCACCGAAGAGGACTTCCAAAAGGGCTACAACCACCCCGAACGGGGCCGTCAGACTCTGGCCGAGGCTCTCGCCATGTACGACTGGCACTCGCGCCACCACACCGCGCACATCGTCAATCTGCGCGCACGCCAGGGCTGGTAGGCCGCGCCGCATGGCCGCGAGCGAAGTTGCCGCGTCTCCGGCCCAGTTGGCCCAAAGCATCGAAGAATATCTCGCCTTCCACCCGGCCGCCGCGCTGCTCGAGGAGGGTCGCGTCCTCTTCGACATGCGCTCCGCCCGCTACGCCGTGAGCGAGTCGCATGGCCGCTGCCTGCTCCAGCTCTGGAGCGAGGAGCGCAACGTGATCCGCACCGTGATCGACGCGCAGGAGCGCGCGCAATGCCTGCGCCTCACCACGCGCCGCATGGGCGCTGCCAAGCCTCAGGCCCTCGAGTTGGTGCCCACCAGCGACCGCCGCACTCCCACCGCTCGCGAAGCCGCCCGCCGCAACTACCAGCGGCTGCTGGAGCGCGCTCTCACGCGGAGCTTCCTCGGAGCGAAGATCGACGGCCTGCGCTCGGCCATGGATCTGGAGCACAGCTTCGGCCCGGCCTATGTGCGCGGGCGTCTGCTGCGCGGGACCGCTGCCGATGCGGTCATCGGCGTGGGCGAGGCGGAGTCGGCGGCCATCGTGGACGGCATCTTGACGCTGGGAATCCTCTGGCTGGACCATTGCCGGCAGCACGGCGACGGCCGTCGCCACTTTGGCGGGCTCGAGGTGGTCGTGCCGGCCGGGGCCTGGCGGACGACCGCCGAACGCATGGCCTGGCTCAACCACGCCGCCGCCGACTTCCAGCTCTTTACCCTCGACGAACGGAGCGAAGAACTTGCGCCGGTGGACTTTCGCGATATCGGCAACCTGGACGCGCGGCTGGTTCACGCCTTCTCTGCCGCGGCGGCCGTTGAGCGTTGCCAGTTCGGAATCGATCACCTGCTGGCGCTGGTTCCCGCCGCGGCCAGGGAACGGGTCGAAGTACGGCCGACTTCTGCCACCGAGGTGGGACTGCTGCTGCACGGCCTCGAATTCGCCCGCGTCCGCCTCGGCTTCGCCGCCAACTCCTTTGCCCGCGAAGACGAAATCAGCTTCGGTGCGGGCGCCAATGAAACACCTCTGACGGCCGAGAACGAGCCGCTTTGCCGTGATCTCTTTGCGCGCCTCTTCCTGAGCCGCCACGCCGACGGCACGCATACCGATCCGCTCTTCCGCCTGCAACCCGAGCGCTGGCTGGAGTCACGCCTGCGAGGCGGAATCGCCGAATTGCTGCCGGGTCTGCGGGGCGATCTGCTTTATACCCAGGTCCCGGCGCTCTCGGCCGGCGACCGCGGTCTGCTCGATATGCTCACGCTCGACCGCGACGGCCGGCTCGCTGTCATCGAACTCAAAGCCGATGAGGATCTGCATCTTCCGCTTCAGGCGCTGGACTATTGGATTCGCGTCCGCGCGCTCAACGCCGACCGTCAGCCCGGCGCGGGCAACGGCAGCCGGCCTTTGTCGGCCTTCGAACGCCAGGGATACTTCGCCGGCGCGGAGGTTTCGCCGCTTCCGCCGCGTCTGCTCCTGGCTGCTCCGGCCCTTCGCATTCATCCCGCCAATGAGCCGGTGCTGCGTTCCTTCTCCCCGCAGGTCGAGTGGGAGTTGATCGCCCTCACCGAGCACTGGCGCCGGGAATTGAAAGTGGTCTTCCGCAAGCGGGGCGGCGACGGCAAAAATTAGGCGGGATCGCAAGCCTCCGCTCCTGCCGCGAGGAAAAAATCTTGCTACTCTGTCAAGGGCCAATCGTCCCTTTATTCCGCGTGGCGAAAACTTATCGCTTGCGTTGAGAAGGGGATGTTGTCGCCATCCGGCCTGAGCGCGGATGCAGACCCAACGAGTTTTTTCTGGAGAATTCGATCATGCTTTCATCGCTGAAAAATCGAGCGATCTTGTTTGTTGCCTTGGCCGGCTTCGGCCTTCTTCTTTCCTCCCTGCCCGCATCCGGTCAAACCATCGTCATCGATCGCGCCGGCAGCGGCCGGGTCTTCGACGGCGTGGGCGCCATCAGCGGCGGCGGAGGCAACTCCCGCCTGCTCATCGACTACCCGGAGCCCTACCGCAGCCAGATTCTCGACTACCTCTTCAAGCCGAACTACGGCGCCAGCATGCAGATATTCAAAGTCGAGATCGGCGCCGACATGGACTCCACCGACGGCTCCGAAGCCAGCCACATGCATACCCGCTCCGACGAGAACTACCAGCGCGGCTACGAGTGGTGGCTGATGGAGCAGGCCAGGGCGCGCAATCCCCAGATCAAGCTCGTCGCCCTGCCCTGGGGCGCTCCGCACTGGGTGGGCAATGGCAACTACTGGTCCCACGACATGATCGACTACACGATCAAGTGGCTCAAGCATGCCCAGTCCGATCATCATCTGACCATCGACTATGTGGGCGGACGCAACGAGCGCGGCTACGATCTGCAGTTCTACAAGGATCTCCGCGCCGCCCTCCGCGCCAACGGCTTCTCCAGCATCCAAGTCATCGCCTCCGACGACTGGGAGAAGCTCAAGCTCTGGAACATCGCCACGGAGATGAAAAAGGACCCGGCGGTCAACGACGCAATCGATGTGGTCGGTGTGCACGGTCCCGGCTGGGGAGGGTATCCCACGCCCGATGCCTTGGCTCTGGGCAAGCCGCTCTGGGACAGCGAAGCCCACTTCGACGAAAAGCCGCCCTACAGCGAAATCGCGCGCAACATCAATCGCAACTATGCCGCCGGCCGCGTCACGGCCTCGGTCTACTGGCCCATCGTCAGCGCCATGTACGATAACCTGCCCTACGACGACATCGGCTTTATCAAGTGCAACCAGCCCTGGTCGGGCCATTACACCGTCACGCCGTCCCTCTGGGTCATGGCACACACCTCCCAGTTCACCCAGCCCGGCTGGCGCTACATCGACAGCGCCTCCGGCTTCTTCGCCGCCGACTCGACCGGCGCGCACGGCAGTTATGTCGCCCTCAAATCGCCCGATAACGCCAACTTCAGCCTGATCGTTGAAACCGCCGAGGCCAAAAGCACTGAAACGGCTCGCTTCAAGATTGCGGGCTTCCCCCAGCAAACCCTCCATCTCTGGGCCACCAATCTCAACTCATCCAATCCCTCCGACTGGTTTGTGCGGCAGGCCGACATTCATCCCGTCGCGGGCGAGTTTTCGCTCGATCTTGAGCCCGGCCGCGTCTACAGCGTCACCACCACCACCGGCCAGACCAAGGGCAATGCCGTTTCTCCCGCCTCCGCGCCCCTCGCGCTTCCTTTTGCGGAGAACTTCGAGAGCTATCCCGAAGGCAAAATGCCAAAATATTTCTCCGATATGGTCGGAGGCTTCGAGACCGCGCCATGCGCCGCCGGACGCTCCGGCATCTGCCTGCGCCAGGTGGTTCCCGAAGAGCCCACCTCATGGAAGCGGACCGTCCAGCGCCCCTTTACGATGGTGGGCAATCTCGATTGGCAAAACTACCGCGTCTCCAGCGACGTTCTGCTGGAGCAGCCGGGCTCGGCCGATCTCCTTGGGCGCCTCTCTGGCATGAGCGGCTGGGATGTGCCCAACGCCTACGTGCTACGGGTGGCCGATACCGGCGATTGGTACCTGCTCAAAACCACCAATAAGGGCGGCGACAAGGAAGATGTCAAAGAGGAAGAAGCGGTGCTCGCGCAGGGCAAAGTCAGCCCCCTCGGCGTCAGCCGCTGGCACCATCTCTCCCTCGCCTTTCAGGGCTCAACCATCGCGGCGCAAATCGACGGCGTGACCGTCAAGACGATCTCCGACGCCAGCTTTGCCAAAGGCATGGTTGGCCTGGGAACCCTGGCGTACGCCCACGCCGAGTTCGACAACTTCAAGGTCGAGCCGCTCGCGCCGAATGCAAAGGAAACCGTGAAGTAACGCGCGCAGTTCGCCGGCCCTCAAGTGCTGCACCATTGCAGAAAACGCCGTAAGCAGGCTGCGGAAAACTCGATGCGGAAGGAGGCGGGGGTTTAATCCCCCGCATAAAGCTCAACATGCCTTTTCCACAGCCTGTAAAACCCGTCCCTTCAACGCCCCATTCCAAACAGCTTCTCAGCCCTTTTTCTTCCAAGCGCCGACGATCGCGCCTTCCAGGCACATCCCCAGCAGCCAGAAGCCGCAGTTGATGCCCAGCAGAGCGAAGGTGCGCACCTCGAAGACATATTCGGTGGCGCATGTGGTCAGCACCAGTCCGAACCACAGCACGGCCGCCACCCGGACGCCGCGCAGCGCCGTCTGCGGCCCGGTGAGCTGGGTAACGCAGGAGATGGCGGTGGCGATCACGGCGGCCGAGACCAGCGCCGTGCTGAATTGCAGAGCCGGATTGTAGCCGGCGGAACTCATCAGCCACTCCCGCGTACGGCCGATGCCGTCGAGCCATGGTTGCAGAAAGATCGAGTACCAGACGGCCTCGAAGAGGAAACAGGCGATCGCCGCCACCAGAATCGCCCAGTAGTTTTGCCGGACTCTCGGCTGTTCACTTGCCATTTCGTCCTCCTTTTTGTTGATTCCGCTTGTGCGTGCAGTGCGCTCGCTGCCTCAGTCTCCGCTAAGAGCGCGCTGAGCAGGGCGTACAGCCTGTTGCGATCATGAGGGCCGGACGGGGAACAAATCGAGGATGGGCAGCATTCTACGGGATTTTCCGTGGAGCCTGCGAGATAAAAAATTCAGTTTTCCCGTCGCACGGTGAAGAAGCTCAGTCCAGCCGGGTCAGAAACGCCTCGCCCTCGGTCGGCCGCAGATGCCGGGCGATCGACTCCGCCTGTTCGCGGTTGTCGCCCTGGGGGCGAATACGCACCCAGTAGCTGTCCTGGCCGGGGAACTCGATCACGCTGGAACTGGGGTACTTGCGCAGGAGCTGTTCCTTCAGCCCCAGAGCCCGGCGTTCGCTCGTGAAGGCGCCGATCTGCACGCACCAGCGGCCGCCCGTCTCGATCGGCTTGGGAGTGCGGTAAACATCCAGCCGGACCCGCGCCGTGCCCATCCGGTAGATCCCCGTGGCTTTGGCCGAAGCGATGGTCAGATCCAGAATCCTTCCGTCCACAAACGGGCCGCGATCGGTAATGCGCATGGCGCTGGACTGGCCCGTGCTCAGGTTGGTCACCACGACCAGCGAACCCATGGGCAGCGTGCGGTGCGCCGCGGTAAGGGCGTGGTCGCTGAAAATCTGCCCGTTGGCGGCCTTGCGTCCCTTGTAAGGCGCGGTATACCAGGTCGCCAGGCCCTCCTCGCTCCGGATCGGCGCGTGCGTCGCTACGTAATCCAGATCTTCCGCATCGACCCCGCCCTCCGGCGCCGGCGTGGGGGGAATGCGCGCGGGCTGCGTGCTCCGCGGCGCGCGCGCAACCGGAGCGGCGGCCTGGGGCGCGGGAGGAGCGGTCTCTTCCACGGGCGGCTGAACAGGTTTGTTCTTATGTCCGCAGCCGGTAAGAACCAGAACCGGCGGGATCATGATCGCGAAAGCCAGCCAGACCCATCCTGCCGACCGCCGGCCATTGCTCAACCAGAGATGTGCGGTCATCAGGGGCGCGGGTCCTTGGGCCCTTGCGGCTGGTCGAACCGGTCGGCGAGATTCCGCAGCGTATCGGCCACTTTGCGCAGCGCGGAGATCGACTCTGTGCGAACCTGTGGAATCACAGCGTCGTTGACATAGGCGACGGTGTGGCGCAGTTCCATTTCGATCAGTTCGATGGCCTCTTCAATCCGCTGGCCTATGCCGCCTGCTCCGGGACCGGGAGGGGGATAAGTGCCCATGACAGGTAACCTCCGTAAAGTAACCGCTGGCAAGTAACCTGCCCTCAGTCTGCGGGGCGCGCCGCGGCGCGTCAATGACGGAAGGGCCGGAGGTGCCGCAATGGTCAATACCGAAAGTAACTTTGCCGATTTTGACCTGGATGGTTTGGGTCGCGGATCTTTGCTACCTCGGCATATGACCTTTCCCGTAAAATCTGCGTCAGACTTTCATAGCGGACATTCTTTGCGGTTCTCCCGGCGCTGGCTTTTCCTCACCCCTCCGGGTGCGGGCCGGCGTCGCCCAGGTAAAATGTGCCACCAAAGCTGAAACCAGCGAGGGCCCGGTTCTTGGAAAGTGGCTCGGCAGATTGCAATCGAAGCGGATGCGCCGACGGCTCTCGCCGGATGCGAAGGACGCAGCTTGCTCTCCTGGCGCTGCTGCTTGCGGCGTGCTCTTGGCCCGCGTGGGCCGGGCCGATAGAGAACGCCGGTCCCGAGCCTTCGTTGCCGGACGCCCCTCAGCCGCAGTTTTTGCACCCAGCCAAGGCGCCTGCGCCAGGGCCGTGCCCGGTTTGGCGCGCCGGCGCCGCGCTGGCTGGCGCAGCGGCGGCCAGGGCGGTAGCGGCCTCCGGCTCCGGCAGCGGAGCAGCGGACGCCAGCCTCGAATCGGGCTTCCAGCTTCCGCCCTGCCCGCCCCTCTTGCCGGTCGTCAACTGGTATGCCCGCTTCACCAACGGACCGCAGGTGAAACCGCTCACGCCCAGTGAGAAAGCCTGGCTGGCGGTGCGCAATCTGGCCGATCCCTTTAACCTCGTCACCATCCTGGCCAGCTCCGCCATCTCGGTGGGTTCCGACCCCGACTCGCCCGACGGTCCCGGCATGAGCGGCTTTGGGCGCAGTGTCGGCGTCAGCTTCACCCAGGACCTCACCGGCGAGTTCTTCGCCACCTTTCTCATTCCCTCCATCGTCCACCAGGACCCGCACTACCATCGCCTGCCCAGCGCCACCCTCCAGCGCCGCATTGCGCACGCCTTCTACCAGGTGGTGTGGACCCAGGGCGACAACGGCAAGGGAATGGTGAACTACGCCTATATCGTGGGCGCGGCCGCCAGCGACGAAGTCAGCAACCTCTACGTGCCGGGCCGCAAAACCAACTTGCCCGCCAGCGCCGCCCGCTGGGGCACCGGCCTGGCCACCGCCCCCATCGACAACTTCGTCTCCGAGTTCCTCCCCGACGTAGCCCGCCACATCCACGTCCAGATCGTCGTCATCCAGCGCATCATCAACCAGGTCGCCAGAACCGACGGCCCTTCAACGCCGTAGGCGAAAGCCGCACCTAAGGCATTGAGCTGTGGAGAGATCGGGCGAACGATGGTATGCCTCACAAAGTCTCTCCGTTCGCCCCGGTCTGGCTGCCGTTCAGCGGAGGATTCCGCCATTCACTGCTCTGCCTTTGGGTTGACCGGGACACCCGGTTACCCTAGTGCTGGAATTCAGCGCCCGCGTTTCCATGCATTCCTGGAACCGCGCGGCCGGGCCGGGCGAGCAGCCGGGCTTCCCGGCGACAGGTCTTCGTCGCTGGGGTGGTCCGTAAGCCAGCGACCAATTTATCGAGGAGATTGCACCGTATGTCGAAAGCAGTCAAGTACGCCGAAAAAGCCGTCGTCTACGCGGCCAAGGGCGCGTGGGTGGTTTTTGAGCGGGTGAACCGCATCAGCCCCAACCCCTCTTTTACTCCCAAGTGGAGCGAAAAGCCGCTCCTGAAGAGCTACGAGAAAGAGAAGCCGCCGATGGGCTGGCCGCGCACCACGGACTCGCTCTGTCCCAAGTGCGTGCCCGAGATTCGCAAGCAGATTCTGGACGGCAAGCTGCCCCATGAAGTCCTGCTCAACGAGAAGGTGGGCGAAATCAAGGCCCAGATCATCGAGCGCGACGGCAAGGTCCTTATGGTTAAGGACTGCCCCAAGCACGGCCACTTTGAAGATCTGATGTCGGTCGACCCGGAGTTCACCAAGCACCTGCAAGAGAACTTCCCCGGCCGCGACGTGCGCGCCCACAACGATGAGAAGCTCCACCACCACGGCACCTCCACCGTCACCCACGGGCGCGGCGCGGTGCTCACCATCGATCTCACCAATCGCTGCAACATGATGTGCGATCCCTGCTTCATGGATGCCAACCAGGTCGGCTTCGTCCACGAGCTCACCTGGGAAGAGATCAAGACCATGCTCGACAACGCCGCAACCCTCAAGCCGCGGCGCCAGATGAGCGTGCAGTTCTCCGGCGGCGAGCCTACGCTTTCGCCCTACTTCCTCGACGCCATCGCCTACTCCCGCAAGGTCGGCTACAACAGCGTTCAGGCCGCCTCCAACGGCATCGAATTCGCCAAGAGCAAGGAACTCTGCCGCGCCGCTGCCGAAGCCGGCCTGCGCTACGTCTACCTCCAGTTCGACGGCATCGGCAACGCCGCCAACTCGCACCGCAAGGTCGGCAACCTCTTCGACGTCAAGCTCCAGGCCATCAACAACCTGCACGAAGCCGGCGTCGAGATCGTTCCGGTCACCACCATCATCAACGGCATCAACAACGAGCAGGTGGGCCGCATCATCCAGTTCGCCCTCGACAACCCCAAGACCATCAGCTTCCTCAGCTTCCAGCCGGTCAGCTTTACCGGCCGCGACGAGGACATCACCGATGAGCGCCGCTTGGCGCAGCGCTACACCCTCAGCCACATGGCCCACGACATCAAGAATCAGATGGGATTCGGCGAACCGAACCGCGACTGGTTCCCCATCAGCTTTATGAGCACCTTCTCCGACTGGGCCGACCTGATTCACGGACCCAACGCCGAGTGGGGCCAGCTCTCCTGCGGATGCCACCCCGACTGCGGCATCGGCATGGCGCTGATGATCGACAAGGAAACCAAGGAAGCCGCCCCCGTCACCGCCTTCCTGAATATGGACAAGGTGGCCAAGGACCTGGCCAAGGTCAACGACGCCGCCCGTGGCAAGTGGATGTCGGTCATCGGCTTCGCCCTCGCCCTCCTGCGCAACTACGATCCCTTCCAGTCGCCCACCCACTTCAAGATCACCGACATGCTCAAGAAGATGGACAAGACCTTCAACGCCACCGGCAAGGATTACGGCAGCGTAAAGGGCGACCGCACGCTGGAAGACATCAAGCGCCGCCGCCAGGACCGCTGGAACTTCCTCTTCATCGCCGGCATGTGGTTCCAGGACCTCTTCAACTACGACTTCCGCCGCACCGAGCAGTGCATCATCCCCTACGCCACCCAGGAAGGCGAAATCAGCTTCTGCGCCTACAACACCGGC
>JBEKTO010000074.1:0-12680 GCA_049515995.1 Occallatibacter sp.
CGACGCTTGCCGCCAGAAGAGCCAAAGTAATTTCAAATCGTTCCCAGCTTCACATAAGTCTATCCATTATGCAATCAACGATTTAATGTAACTCAAGCCATTTTTACCCGGACAGCAGTGACGTCGCATGAAGTACCTCCAGTGGGTTAATAGTAACCATCACGATCTTATCCCGGATCGAATACGATTGTCAAATCATTTGTTGCAGTCCTTCTCTTTCAACAACTTGCGCACAGTCGTCGTATCCGAATTGAAATCATGTTGCGAGAGTAGGACTTCTTCTTCCGAGAAAAGAGCGCGGGAAGGACGCTGCCTAATTCATCGTGCTGATTTGGGCCCATTGGGTTACGACGAAGTATCGCAAAGGTGGCCGCAGGTCCACTTTGGCTGCGCTCAGTGAAGCCTCTCGACTTCGCTGAGCTCTGCCACCATGCCGATTCTGTTGGAACCAATCGGCAATCTGGCGCACTACTAGGCCAATCCGCGGACGAGAATGCCGAGGCCCGCTCCGCCGAGAATGAGCCAGGTGGCATTTACCCGGTAGCGCACGAGCAGCGCCCCGCTCGCCGCGCCTACGGCCCAGGCAAAGCCGTCCACCAGCGCCCCGCGTCCCAGTGCGAGGGCAACGGAGGCCATCAGCGCCACGGAGGCGGCGTTCACGCCGTCCAGGAAAGCGGCGGCCGGTTTCGATTTGCGGATGTGCCCGGCCAGCGCTCCCACTAGGCCCGCCATCGCGAACGAGGGCAGAAAGATGGCCGCGGTGGCCATGGCAGCACCGGCCCAGCCGCGCAGCAAGTAGCCGAGAAAAGTAGCTGTTGCGAAAACCGGTCCGGGCGTCACCTGGCCGGCGGTGATTGCGTCCAGCAATTGCGGCTCCGTGATCCAGTGCAGCCGGTCCACCAGGTCGGCTTTGAGAAAGGCCAGCAGCACGTAGCCTGAGCCGAAGACCACTACGCCCAGCTTCAGAAAGACGAGGAAGAGCGAAGTCAGTCCGGCGGCGCCGGCCGTTACGCCGCCCAGCCCTAGAGGCACCCACGTAAGGCTGGCAACCGTCTGCGAACGCGAGCGCAGGCCGGCCGCCAGCAGCGCCAGGCCGCCCGAGGCCAGCAGAACAGCAAGCGGCGGCGTGCCAGCCAGGGCTGCGGCAAAGCACGCCAGTCCGGTCAGGGCCAGAGCCCAACTGCGAAAGGCCGTTCGGCCCAGCTTCAAAATCGCCTGGACGATGACTGCGACCATGACCGGTTTGGCGCCGTAGAGCAGTCCCTGGGCCTGGGGCAGGTTGCTATAGCGCACATAGGCCCAGGCCAGGGCGAGCGTGGCCAGCGAGGCGGGCAGGATGAAGCACACGCCGGCGGTGACCAGCCCCATCCAGCCTGCGCGGCCGTAGCCCAGCGCCATGGCCACCTGGGTCGAGCCGGGACCCGGCAGCAGGTTGCAGGCGCCTACCAGGTCGAGAAAGCGCTCGCGGCTCAGCCATCCGCGCCGCTCCACGGTCTCGCTCTCCATCAGCCCAAGGTGCGCCGCCGGGCCGCCGAAGGCCGTGAAGCCCAGGCGCAGGAACAGGCGGACAATTTCGCCCATCTCACCCGGCGCAGATTTGCCGGAGAGTACGCCCATCGTCTAGAGCTCCTTGGATTGGTACCAGCGCCTCTTGCGCCCCACGCGCAGGCCGGAGTCGATGAGAATGGCCAGTGAGCCGAAGATCATGCTCAGATCGATGCGCGCCTCGTGGAGAAAACTCAACCAGCCGTAGTGGGCCAGCTTGGTCAGCGCAAACGGACCGAGGGGCCGGCCGAACAGAATGGGCAGCTTGGTGGTCATCAACGCCGTCAGGATGACGGCCAGCAGCAACAGCGCGGCGTCGCCGGCATAAAGGTTGAGCAGAATCGCCGCGCCGCCAAGGATCTCCATGCCACCCACCAGCGGAGCCAGCAAATGAGGGAATGGCAGGCCGATCAGAGCAAACCGTCCGGCGCCCAGTTCATTGGGGAGCACAAATTTGAGTATGCCCTCGGTCAGGAACACCACTCCCACGATCACCCGGATCAGGATCATGGGAAGATTTTGGCGCATCGCTGTCTCCCGGCATTTGGCTTTTCTTGAAACGCCGGTCTGCTTTGCGGGGCAGGCTGGCATTCGAGCACGATATGGAAAAGCATACCGCAGAGAGATACGGTACGCGGACAAAGGCGCGGAATGCGGGGAATTTTCCGAAACCCAGCCTTTTCAGCAGCCTGTGAACAGGCCAAAGTCTCTACGAATGATCGAGCAGCGCTTCAATCGCGATGGCCATGGCTTCAGGCCTGGTTCTGGGAGCGTAGCGGCCGGCAACTTTCCCCGTCCGGTCGATCAGAAACTTGGTGAAATTCCATTTGATGCTTTCGGTGCCGAAGATTCCGGGCTTTTGCCGTTTGAGGAAACGGTAGAGGGGATGGGCCTCTGGGCCATTGACGTCTATTTTTCCGAAGACGGGAAAACTCACGCCAAAATTCCTTTCGCAGAATGCGCCAATCTTCTCTGCCGAGCCCGGCTCCTGGGCGCCAAACTGGTTGCAGGGGAAGGCCAGCACCGTGAAACCGCGCTCCTTTGAGGCGCGATAGAGCGCTTCCAGACCCGCGTATTGCGGGGTGAATCCGCATTTGCTGGCGGTGTTCACGATCAGCAGGACCCGGCCGCGGAACTCGGCCAAGCTCATCGCGCGCCCGTCCAACAGCGGAGCCGAAAATTCATAAACCGACCCCTGCGAGTCATCAATCATCGGGAAACCTTCGTCAGCAGAGGATGCCATGTGCGCCTTGCCTGCGTCTAAGAGGGATGCTGCGAGGCGGGTGTACGATGCAAAGCCGGGATCCCCAGCGACGAGTCTTCGTCGCCAGGGTGGCTAAGAACGTCCCAACCCATCTGCTTCCGGTAGACTGTGGGTTGGGTCCCAAATAGCCGGGGTAGTTGAACCGGGGTCCCCAGCGACGGCTTTTTGTCCTTGGGGTGGCAACAGGGGCCTGCCCGCGTCCGCAGGGGCCAAGCGCGGCAGGGAAACACTGGGAAAGACACGATTTCCGAGCCGAAAAGCAGTCCGCCGGTTTGGGCGGGGTGACCACGGTCCAATATAATCAGTCTTTCTTCAAGGCAGAATCAGATTTTCAGCAGTGAGGGTGTGCATATTCTTCCCGTGAAGCCGAACCTTGGACCGCACCAGTACTTTTGCTCGCCGCTTGGCTCCAGCCCGGTGAAGGCAAAGCACACTTGCATCTCCCGCGCCGCGCGGACCGTAATCCGCTTGGCGCGCGTGATGTTGTTGCTGACGCTGGCGCTCACCGCCGGCGCAGCCCTGGCCCAGCAGCCGCAGACCGTCGAACAGATTCGTGTCATCGGCAACCGGCGTATCCCTAAAGAGACCGTGCTGGCGCGGCTCTTTACCCACCCAGGCGACGCCTACGACCCGGTCTCGGTCGAGCGCGACTTCAACTCCCTGTGGAACACCGGGTACTTTGAAGATCTGCGCATCGAGCGCGAGGACTCGGAGAAGGGCATCGTCCTGAACGTATTTGTCCGGGAAAAGCCCACCATCCGCGAGATCAACTACAAGGGCCTCAACTCAGTCTCCGTCTCTGACGTGCTCGACCGCTTCAAGAAGGAGAAGGTTGGCATCTCGGTGGAGAGCCAGTACGACCCCACCAAGATCATGCGCGCCGTGACCGTGCTCAAGGATATTCTCTCCGAGCATGGCCACCAGTTCGCCATCGTCAAGCCCGATATCAAGACCATTCCTCCGGCCTCGGTGCAGGTGAACTTCAACATCAAGGAAGGCCCCACCGTAAAGGTGGGCGAAATCAAGTTCACCGGCAACCAGCACCTGAGCGGGTTGGTGCTGCGCCGCGCGATGAAGAACTTGAAGCCCATCGGCATTCCCTATTCGATCGTCTTCGAGAATCTTTTTGCACAGACCTTCGACGCCTCCAAGCTGGAGGAAGATACGGAACGGGTGCGCGCGGCCTATCGCGACAAAGGCTACTACAACGCCGCGATTGAAGAGCCCAAGACACAGATCCGCGATCAGGGCGGACTGAACTTGTTAACCTTCCGTCCCAACAAGGGAAAGCGCATCGACATCCTGATGCCCATCGAAGAGGGCGCTCGCTACCGGCTGGGCACCATCACTTTCACCGGCAACAAGGCGGTCACCAACGTCAGGGCTCTGCGCGGCACCTTCGCGGTGAAGGACGGAGAGTGGTTCGATGCCGAGTTGATCGGTAAAGGGCTGGAGAATCTGAAAAAGGCTTACGGTCAGTTGGGCTACATCAACTTCGGCGCCATTCCCAAACCCATCTTCGACGAGCAGAAAAAGACCGTCTCGCTCAGCATCGATATCGACGAAGGCAAGCCCTTTTACGTCTCGCGCATCGAGTTCCAGGGCAACACCATCACCCGCGACCGCGTCATTCGCCGCGAGCTGATGCTGGATGAAGGTTCGGTCTACAACTCCCAGCTTTGGGAGTACAGCCTGCTGCGCCTCAACCAATTGGAATACTTCGAGCCGCTCAAGGTGGATCAGGACTCCGAAGCCCACCAAGACCCCGATGCCGGCACAGTAGACCTGCTCCTCAAGGTGAAGGAGAAGGGCAAAAACTCCATCGGCCTGAACGGCGGCATCAGCGGCCTTTCCGGGGCCTTCCTGGGCGTGAACTACCAGACCAACAACTTCCTGGGTCTGGGCGAAACCCTCAGCCTGCAAGGCAACCTGGGCAACGTGAGCCGGCAGTTCATGTTCGGCTTCTCCCAGCCCTATATCCATAACCGCCCGCTTAACGTGGGCTTCCAGCTCTTCAACACCAAGCAGGACTTCAACGCCGCCAAGAACTACCAGACCACCACGGGCGCGTCGGTGAACCTGAGCGCGGCGCAGAAGTCGCTGACCCAGAACTACAATCAGGCCTCCACGGGTTTGAACTTCTCGGTCAGCTACCCCTTGCGGCGCCACGCCTTCCAGCGCGTGGGTATGACTTATTCGCTGACCAAGTCGTCGATCACCGCGTTCTCCAACGCCTCGCAGACCTTCTTCCAGACCATCAGCTTCCGGTCCGGAATTCAGGGGTCCAATGCACTGGCTGGAATCGT
Source organism: Occallatibacter sp. (assembly GCA_049515995.1). Classification (GTDB taxonomy): domain Bacteria; phylum Acidobacteriota; class Terriglobia; order Terriglobales; family Acidobacteriaceae; genus Telmatobacter. Next base: position 5,116 of record JBEKTO010000074.1, read on the forward strand.
GAACAGCTCGGCTTCGTTCAGCTACGTCTACAACACCATCAACAATCCTCTCCGCCCGCGCAGCGGCAAGGAATACACGGCTGTCTTCCAGGTGGCCGGCATCGGCGGCAACGTGCGCTACATTTCGCCTCTGGTGGCTTACAAAGAATTCAAGCCGATGCACTACCTGATCCCCTCGCCCACCGGACGCAACGTCCTCGGCCTTCGCGCCCAGTTGGGTTATGTGCAGGGATTTGGCGGCGATGTGGCTCCGCCTAACAACCGCTTCTACTCCGGCGGCGAGGGCGAGTTGCGTGGCTTCGACATCCGCGGGGCAACGCCGTACGGTTATGTCCCGAACCGCGTCAATCTCCAGCTGACCAATCCGGACGGCACGTGTGTTCCGCGCGACCCGACCAATCCGGAAGACAATCAGTGCATCCAGGTGCCCCTGCCGGTCTATGGCGTGGCCTCCATTGGCGGCGATACCAACCTGACCACCAATGCCGAGTACCGCATTCCGATTGCCGGCCCCGTCACCTTCTCGTTCTACAACGACTTTGGCATCGACACGGCCCTGAACAAAGGCCAGTTGAAGCAGAGCCCCGAGGGCTTTGCCTCGCTGACTGCGCCGCTCTATGGCTGCCCGGTCTACAACAATGGCTCCTGCCAGGGCGGCATTCCGGGCTCGATGGTCGGATTCCAGCGGAATATCCGGCCCATCTCTGGCACCAATTTCGTTCCCCGCATGTCCACCGGCGCAGAGCTTTCGGTCATCATGCCGGTGGTCAACGCGCCCTTCCGCCTCTACTATGCCTACAACCCGCTGCGCCTGTATGAGAGGCCCTACTGCAACTCGGTTCTGATTGGCGGCAATGTAGGGAGTTGTTCAGCGGAGCTGATTACCCGCGACCTGTTCCCGCCGGGCGGCGCGGGCGACTACACGTATGCGGAATCGCTGCAGGCCTACGGATCGCGCTACCTCTTCCGGGAGCCGCGCAAGACTTTCCGCCTGACCGTTTCCACCACTTTCTAAGCACGGGCACGATCTGGCATTGAATTCCAGACAGCCCTCGCAGAAATTCCGAAGGAGTTTCAAACTCGCATGAAGCGCACGCTTGTACTCGCCGTCACGCTGGCCTCGGGCTTTGCCCTGGGCGCCGCTGCCCAAACACCGTCCGCTCCCGCCCCCGCCAAGATCGCGGTCATCGCCTTCCAGGCTGCGGTGGGACAAACCAACGAATTCCAGCGCAACTTCGCCGACCTGCAAAAGAAATTCGAGCCCAAGGAAGCCCAGCTCAAGGCCGCCAACGAAGATCTCGATAACATGAAAAAGCAGTTGCAGGCGCAGGGCGACAAGCTGACTGAAGCCGAGCGCAAGAGCAAGGCAAGGACCATCGACGAAAAGGGAAAGCAGTTGCAGCGCTCCATCGACGATACGCGCAACGACTTTCAGCAGGAGATGCAGGAGATGTACGCAGGCGTGGCCTCCAAGGTCTATGACGTTCTCTCCGGCTACGCCAAGCAAGAGGGCTACACGCTGGTTCTAGACGCGGCTCAGCAGCAGGGTGCCGTGCTCTGGGCGGTCGACTCCTCCGTCATCACCAAGCAGGTGATCGATGCCTACAACGTGAAGTCGGGCATTCCCGCTCCGCCGGCGCAACCGGCAGCCGCTGCGCCCAAGCCGCCTGTGGCTCACTAGAGCTTTGACCGCTTGTATTTGTACCCATGTTGGGTGCCCGAGATCCCGATTTTTGACCTGGGGAAGCACGGCACTCAATTGCAACGGACATAATCAGCAGTCAGAGACCTGGAGCTTCGAGAATTGAGAGGAAAGGCCCCGCCCGGCGAGGCCTTTCTCTTTGTCTTGCTCACCAGATCGAACACCGCCGCCGCCCATGCCGGAATTTGCGATTTTGCGCGTTTGACGCTCCTACCCGGCCCTCCTATAATCCATCTAGTTCCTGCTGACGTCTCCATCCGTGTCTTTTTCTGCCTCTGCACCAACCGGTGCGAAGCCCCCCAAAAGACCACGAGGTTTCTCAGGAGGCACCGGCTCGTTCTTGCGCTGACACGCGGACGGCCACACAGGAATTCCGAAGGAGTCTTACACTCGTATGAAGCGTTCGCTTGCACTCGCTGTCACGCTGGCCTCGGGCTTAGTCCTGAGCGCCGCCGCCCAAACACCGGCCGCCCCCGCCGCTGCGCCCGCCGGACCCGCCAAGATTGCCGTCATCGCCTTCCAGGTCGCCGTGGCCCAAACCAATGAGGGCCAGCGCAACTTCGCCGACCTGCAAAAGAAGTACGAGCCCAAGGAAGCGCAGCTCAAGGCCCTCAACGACGATATTGAGAATCTGAAGAAGCAGTTGCAGGCTCAGGGCGACAAGCTGAGCGACGCCGAGCGCAACAGCAAGGCCAAGACCATCGACGACAAGGAAAAGCAGTTGCAGCGCTCCGTCGAGGACACCCGCAACGATTTCCAGCAGGAGATGCAGGAGCTGTACAACGGCCTCGCTTCGAAGGTCTATGACGTCCTGGCCAGCTACGCGCAGCAGCAGGGCTACACGCTCGTTCTGGACGTGGCCCAGCAGCAAGGTGCCGTGCTCTATGCCAGCGACTCCACCGTCATAACCAAGCCGGTGATCGACGCCTACAACGCCAAGTCGGGCGTGCCCGCTCCTCCGGCGCAACCGGCGGCTGCGGCGCCCGCGGCCCCCAAGCCCGCGCCCAAGGCTCCCGCAGCGCACTAGCGCCGTGGCGAATGCAGCAATAAGAGGCCCCGTCTGACGGGGCCTCTTGTGCTTGCACCGGAGCTTGTTAAGGAATGAAGAAAAAGGTTGGCCACCTGCAAAGAAAATCCACGGCTTCAGCGCCCACCCTGTGGAAAATATTGTGGAATACTTTTGGCAATTGGCCGCCAGAATTCCACTTTTCCCTCTTGCCAACCTCGGCACAATTCTGATAGAGAAAACAAGTCCTTATTTATCAGATAGAAACCCCATCCGCATCTGGAGCTGCCCGCAGGCAGCCAGAGAGCGCCGAACTGCGCCGGCTTTGGGACTTTCCCACAATCTCCCATGAATGCTTGGTGACTAAAGTATCTATTGTGTTAATGCACGCCTCTTACTTCTGCGCGTCCTCGCCTACCCGCAAGACGGCCAGGAAGGCTTCCTGCGGGATATCGACCTTGCCGATCCGCTTCATGCGCTTCTTGCCTTCCTTCTGCTTTTCCAGCAACTTGCGCTTGCGCGAGATGTCGCCGCCGTAGCACTTGGCCAGCACGTTCTTGCGCAGCGGGCTCACCGTTTCGCGGGCCACAATCTTGGCGCCGATGGCCGCCTGGATGGCCACCTCGAACTGCTGCCGGGGAATCAGTTCGCGCATCTTTGCGACCAGCGCCTTGCCGCGCTCGTAGGCAAAGTCGCGATGCACGATGATGGAAAGCGCATCCACCGGCTCGCCGGAGACCAGGATGTCGAGCTTGACCATCGGCGATTCCCATTCGCCCGCCAGTTGATAGTCCAGAGAGGCATAACCGCGGGAGATGGACTTGAGCCGGTCGTAGAAGTCGAGCACGATCTCGTTCAGCGGCAGCTCGTAGGTGAGCATCACGCGCGTGGGCGTCACATACTCGAAGTTCAACTGCTTGCCACGCTTCTCCTCGACCAGTTTGAAGATGCCGCCGACGTATTCTTCGTTGGTGAGAATCTTGGCCGTGATAACCGGTTCGCGGATGATGTCGATGTTGGTAGGCTCGGGCCAGCGCGAAGGGTTGTCCACTTCCACCACACTGCCGTCGGTCAGCGTGATGTGGTAGCGCACGCCGGGAGCGGTGGTGATCAGATCCAGCTCGTATTCGCGCTCCAGCCGCTCCTGGATAATCTCCATGTGCAGCAGGCCGAGAAAGCCGCAGCGAAAGCCGAAGCCCAGCGCCACGGAACTCTCCGGTTCGAAGAAGAACGACGAGTCGTTCAGGCGGAGCTTCTCCAGCGCGTCGCGCAACAGCGTGTGCTCGTGCGAGTCCACGGTGTAGAGCCCTGAAAAAACCATAGGCTTGATGTCTTCAAAGCCTGGTAACTGCGCCGCCGCGGGCCGCGCTTCGTCGGTAACGGTGTCGCCGATCTTGGTGTCGCTTACGGTTTTGATGGTGGCCGCGAAAAAGCCCACTTCGCCGGCGCGCAGCTCGCCGATCTCCACCGGCTTGGGCATCAGCACGCCCATCGACTCTACCTCGAAGGATTTCCCGTTCGACATCAGGCGGATGCGCTGGCCCTTGCGCAGCGTTCCCTGCATCACGCGCACCAGCACGATGACGCCGCGGTAGGCGTCAAACCAGGAGTCGAAGATGAGCGCCTGCAGCGGCGCATCCGGATCGCCCGTGGGCGGCGGCAGCCGGTGGACGATGGCCTCCAGCACCTCGGCCACGCCCGCACCGGTCTTGGCGCTCACCGGTAGGGCGTCGGTAGCGTCCAATCCCACAGCCTTTTCGATCGCTTCCTGGGTGCGCAGGATGTCGGCCGAGGGCAGATCGATCTTGTTGATAACAGGAATGATTTCTAGGCCGTGGTTGATGGCCAGGTAGGCATTGGCCAGCGTCTGCGCCTCCACGCCCTGGCTGGCGTCAACCACCAGCAGAGCGCCCTCGCAGGAGGCCAACGAGCGCGAAACCTCGTAGCTGAAGTCCACGTGGCCGGGCGTGTCGATCAGGTTGAGCTGGTAGGTGTTGCCGTCGTGGGCCTTGTACATCATGCGCACGGCATGGGCCTTGATGGTGATGCCGCGCTCCCGCTCCAGGTCCATGTCGTCCAGGATCTGGGCCTGCATCTCGCGGCCGGTCACTGAGCCCGTCAGTTCCAGTAGACGGTCGCTCAGCGTCGACTTGCCGTGGTCGATGTGGGCGATAATTGCGAAGTTTCTAAGGAAGCGTGCGTCCATGTGGGGCTTGGCGAAAGAGGGCGTTTGCGCCGTCCTGCGCGCGTTGCCTCCATGGCATAGCTTATCATCGGCATAGCGTCTTTCGCGGCCTGATCCTGGCCGTGGCGGCCCGTCTTCATTATGCACATACGTTTGAATCGGTATCGTCTTCTCGGGTTCGCCCTCCCGGCTCTGTTGCTGGCCGGCTGCAATCCCTCTCAACCGGCGGGCACCTCCGCGGCAGATGAGCCGCAGGCCACCGCGCCGGCTTTGCCGCCGCAAGCTCCCTCAGCCGCTCCAACCGCACCTCCTCCGCCCACGCTCGAGCAGCGGCGCGTCCAGGCGATCATCCAGCAGGTCGAGGACGCATACGCCAGGGGCAACGCCGACTATCGCAAGGGCAAATTGCCCGAGGCCAAGGCCGAGTTCGACCGCGCCGTGGACCTGATGCTGTCGAGCGGTATCGACATCAAGACCAATGCGCAGTTGCAGGACGAGTTCGACCGCATCGTAGACGGAGTGAACGCCCTCGAGATGGAGGCCCTCAAACAAGGCAACGGCTTTGTGCCCAAGGAAGAGCCCGCGCCGGCCGACGTGGCCAGCGACGTGACTTTCGAGGTGGATCCCAAGATCGTAGCCAAGGCCCAGGCCGAACTGGCCACCACCAAATCCGACCTCCCGCTGGTGGTCAACGACTACGTGGCCGCCTACATCAACTTTTTCGCTAACACGCAGCGCGGTCACAACACGCTGCTTCACTCCTTCCAGCGCGGCGGCCGCTACAAGACGATGATCCAGCGGGTGATGGCGGAAGAGGGCGTGCCGCAGGACTTGATCTATCTGGCGGTGGCAGAGTCGGGCTTCAATCCGCGGGCGATGAATCCGCATTCTCATGCCGGCGGCATGTGGCAGTTCATGCCCCAAGGCAACTACGGCCTGGTTCGCAACGCCTACGTGGACGAGCGCTTCGATCCGGAAAAATCCACCCGCGCCTACGCCCGCTACATGAAGTTCATTTACAACCAGTTGGGCGACTGGTATCTCTCGATGGCCGGCTACGACTGGGGCTCGGGCAATGTGCAGCGCGCCGTGCAAAAGACCGGCTACGCTGACTTCTGGGAACTCTACAAGCGCAACAATCTTCCCGCGGAGACCAAGGTCTACGTCCCCGAAATCCTGGCCGCGATCATCATCGCCAATCATCCCACGCAGTACGGCTTCGACGAAGTAACGCTCGATCCGCCCGTGCTTACTGACACGGTGACCATCAACTATTCCGTGGATCTGAGGCTGGTCTCCGACATCGTCGGCGCGCCGATGGATGAGCTGGTGGCGCTGAACCCCAGCCTGCTGCGCATGCTTACGCCGCCCGATGTCTCGTTCGATCTGCATCTGCCCGCCGGCACCGCAACGCTCTTTGCCCAGCGCATTGCTCTCGTTCCCGAGTCGAAGCGCAATGCATGGCGTTTGCACAAGGTCGCTGCGGAAGACACGCTGGCCTCGGTCGCGCATGAGTATCGCGTCTCGGAGACCGACCTTGCCGCGGCCAATCAACTGCGCGAAAGCGACAGCATCCAGGGTGTTGAGGCGCTGGTGGTGCCGGTGGCCCCTGCTGCGGCGCCTTCCGCGCGCGCCACGATGCTCTACACCGCGCGCAAGGGCGATACGCTGGTCACCATCGCGGACCGCTTCGGCGTCTCGCTCACGCAGTTGCGCCGCTGGAACAAGATCGACGGCGTCAAGGTTGCGCCGGGCCGCCGCCTGCATGTGGGCGAGCCCGTGAGTGCGCCGCGCGCTGTTCGCTCTCATCGCCACGGCGCGTCTTCCGCATCGTCTGCCGAGCCGCGCACAGACACGCATGAAACGGCCTCGGCAAAGGGTTCAACGCAAAAGTCCGCGAGACCAGCGCCGGAAAAGAAAAACGGCGCGGCTACGAAAAGGAGCGCCCCCTCCGCATCGAGGAAACAACGCTCGCAGAGCTCCAAGAGCGCGCACAGCGCGGAGAAAAGCGGTGCATCGGGAGCGAAGAGCTCCCATGCACAGAAGCCCGCGGCAAAGCGTAAGTCTTCCACACGCGAAAAAAAATAGGCAGGTAGCTCATTACATACTTGTCTTTTCATAGCGTTTGCGTACATGCTATTGCTACAATGGCTTCCGCAAGCGGAGCACATTTGTCCGTTGCGCGAAGAAGCGAACCGAAACAACGGCAGCGGCGAGCCGCTGGAGGCAATGGGATGGAAGAAGTGTTCAGGATGTACGCGAAGGACGACGGCAATCCCGATGTGGAGCCGAAGGAACTGGACCCCGATCACGACGATGACTTTGAAGACGACGAAGATGAAGAAGTCGAAACCTCCAGCATACTGACCTCTTCGGATGACGATGAGGGAGTGGTTGAGGAGGCTGTGATCGTAGTCGTGGAAGAACCCGTAGCGAAGCCGGCTGTGAAAAAGGCCGCAAAGAAGAAGGCGCCTGCCAAGAAGGCCGCGAAGAAGCAAGGCGTCACCAGCCCCGGCTCCGATCCAGACAGCGGCCAGCAGGGCGGAAAGAGCGGAACCAAAGCGCCTGCCAAAAAGGCCGCCAAGAAGCAGGGCGTCACCAGCTCCGGCGACAGCGGCCAGCAGGGCGGAAAGTCTGGAGCCAAAGCGCCCACCAAGAAGGCCGTCAAGAAG
>JBEKTO010000075.1:0-12406 GCA_049515995.1 Occallatibacter sp.
AAATCCTGCTCGGGAAAATACGGCCGGTAGACTTTCGCCATACCTAAAGACTGCCAGCTTCCAAGCCGCTGTTCAACCCAGCTTCAACAAAATCTCTGCCTTACTCAGACACACTCCTAGGCGCGAAGCAGGTTCTTGGCGAGGAACAGCACGTTGGCTGGCCGCTCAGCCAGCCGCCGCATGAAGTAGGGGTACCACTCGCGGCCGAAGGGAATGTAGACCCGCACGTTGTAGCCCTCGCGGACCAGCTTGCGCTGCAGGTCGCGGCGCACCCCGAACAACATCTGAAACTCGAAGCGGCTGGACTCGATCCCGTGCTGGCCGGCAAAAGACTTGGCCGCGGCGATCATGGCCTCGTCGTGCGTGGCCAGGCCGTGATAGACCGGGCTGTCAAGCAGCATCCGGCTCAGACGGATAAAGTTCGCGTCCACTTCGGCTTTGCGCGGAAAAGCGACTTCAGCGGGTTCCTGGTACGCGCCCTTGCACAGACGCACGCGAATGCCGTCGGCTAGCAGTTGTTCAATATCAGCCTGCGAACGGTAGAGGTAGGCCTGGATCACGATTCCGATGGCCCCATGCAGCTCTGGGCGGGCGTGCAGCCGCCGCACGATGTCCAGTGTGACCTGGGTGAGCGGCGAGTCCTCCATATCGATGCGGACAAAGTTGCCGGTTGTGTGCGCATGACGGGCGAGGCTCCCGGCGATGGTTCCTGCCAGCGCCGGATTGAGTGCCAGGCCCATCTGGGTCAGCTTCACGCTGATGTTGGCATTCAGCTTGCGCGCGGCGATCGCGTCGACCAGTTGGTGGTAAACCTCTGCGGCCCGGTGCGCCTCGAAGGCCGATGTGACGTTCTCGCCCAGCGAGTCCAGCGTCACGGCCATCCCCTGTTTGTTGACGGCCTCGGTCACGCGCAGGGCATCTTCAATCTCCATGCCGGCCACGAAGCGCGAACTCAGTCGCCGGCCCACGCTGGAGCGCTCGCCGAAGCGGCGCAAGAATCGATTCTTCGAAAGTGCGATAAAAGCAGAGCGCAAAAGAGGCATCGGACAATCCTCCCAGCTACAGCCACAGATCTTAGGCCCGTCTGCCGGAGACAACAGTTTCGCACAAACGGACGGTGCGCGGTTCGCATCCTGGGGCGATGGAAATGAATGCCGCCCAGGGGAAAATTCTGACTAAGAGTCCACCGGCCAGCTATAATGCCCGGTCGCGCGGTGCGCAAAAAACGCTTCAAGCGGACTTTCCTCCGCTCCGCGTCCGATGTTATGCACCACCCGCGCCTGTTGGCCGGCGGTTACCGCAATTCCCACGTACGGGAGCCGCGCATCCAGCAGCCAAGTAAGAATGTCGCCCCCCTCGATCGGCTTGGGAAACGCATCGCCGGGCGTCGGAGCTTCCGCAGCCCACAACCGTGCTCCCGCCCGCGTCCAATACGTCTCGAGGTTCAACACCCGGCGGTGGTCGATGTTCGCATCGGGCTGCTTCGATCCCCAGGCCTTGCGCGCCGGATAGGCGTCGAAGTTCTTCTCCATGTCTTCATGAACAAGTTTCTGCAGGTCCAGTCCCAATCCGTCGCGCGCCGCGCTAATCACCACATCGGCGCAGACGCCGGTCGAGCGTGGCACATCGCCGCCAGGATAGGCCAGATGAGTCCACACCGGGTCATAACCCACCGTGACGCCCACCTGTGCCCGAGCAGACTCCGCGCCGCTGGCCGATTGAAGCAGCCGCATGTCCCGACCGTTGGGCCGCAATCCAAACAGCCGCCAAACCACCGAGAAACCTTCGCCGATCCATGGAGCCGGCCCTCGCGCACAACCTGCCCTAACGGATTTCGTAAACCGTGCTTCCGTGTGCCGGCAAGGTCACGCTCACTCCCTTTGAATCCTTGCCGTTGTCTTCAGTCCAGAGATTCTGGACTTGATGCTTACCACCCTCCAGGCCAAGCTGCTTCCAGGTGGCGCGCAGCGTAACCGGTTTGTCGTCGAGGTTGAAAAAGGCAAAGTACTCCCGGTAAACCCTTGCCCCCGGCTCGTTGATCGTTCCCCGCCACACCTTGGCGTGTTCAAAGCCGGGCAGGTTCGCCGTATCCGCGGGATGGCTGTAAGTCAGATTCTGGTTCATGAAGAGCATCGTCTGGTTGGTAATCAGCGATCGCGTAAAATCGTCCAATTTGGTCAGGTTTGCGCCCAGAATCAGCGGCGACCGCGAAATCGCCCACAACGTGAACTCTGTCCGCTGCTCGTCCTTGGTTTCCCGCGACTGCCTCGGCTCACCCCATCCCGGATGCGGCGTCAGCGATCCCCAGGGCAGCATGTCCTCGTCCGGCCAGTTGCCTGGTTTCACATAGGGCGCCCATTTCGCCAACCTGTCGAACGCGTCCCGCACGCCAAACGGAAACTCCCCATCCGCCGGCTTCTTTTCCGCGGTCCAAACGTCCCAGTGGTCGTCGGAGATGCGCCACATCTGCGCATACTTGGCCACGAACTCCGCATGCTCCACCGCCGTCGGCCCCGGCGAAAGGCTCAGCACGACCAGCCGCCCCGTCTTCCTGATAGCCTCGGCAATCTGCCGGATCTCCGTCGGCCGGTAGGGATGGTCGCTGATGCAGTCCACCTTGATGTAGTCCAGGCCCCAACTCGCATACAGCTTCATCATGGAGTCGTAATACGCCTGGCCCGCGGCGTTGTCGGCGACGCCCCAGTTCCCTTCATCCCACGGGCAGGGCGAGCCAGTGTCGGCCGCGTCCACGGCATGAAAACTCGTTCCCGCGATGGGCAGGTTCTCCTTCACCACCTGGCGCGGAATCCCACGCACAATATGGATGCCGAACTTCAGCCCCTGCGCATGGACCCAATCGGCCAGCGGCTTGAAACCCGCTCCGGCAGCCGACGACGGAAAGCGGTTTGTCACGGGAATCAGAATTCCGTTTCCGTCCCACAGATACTTCTTCTCAGTCAGCGTTCCGCCGAAGGGATTCTCCATATACCACCCCTCGTCGATCACGGCATACTGCCATCCGTACTGCTTGATCCCCGCCAGCACCGTGGCGTTGGCCTTGAAGTCGGTCTCGTCGATGGTCAGTCCATAGGCGTCCCAACTGTTCCACCCCATCGGCGGTGTGGGCGCGGGGTTCTGTGCTTGGCTGAGGGTTGTGGCGAAGACAAGGACGGCAAAAAGAGCGGCGAGAAATGAACAATGGCGGGACATAAGGAAACGTATACCACAAACGCCAGCCTCTCGCGCGGAGGAATCCGCTAAACGGCCCGCGATTCAATTTCAGGAAAAAGGCGCGAGCCATCGCACGCGCCCTCATTTTCTGTTGGCCGTTGCCAGCCCTCGCAGAATCTCAGAATTCCTCGCTGGTTTCCACCGCAGGCAGCACATCGCTGTCGCCGGCTGCCCAAACGTAGAGTGTGGGCAGCAGGAATACGCCGATCACCAGGTTGGCGATCAGGCCGCCCACAATCACGATGGCGAAGGGCCGCTGCGAGTCAGAGCCGATGGCGTGGGAGAGCGCCGCGGGCAACAGCCCCAGCGTGGCCACCAGCATGGTCATCATGATCGGCCGCAGGCGAAGAACCGCCCCCTCGATGGCTGCCTCCACGATGTGCTCCTGGTCGGATACCTCCATTCCTTTGCGCCGCGCCCGCAGTTGGTTGATGTATTCCAGCATGATGACGCCGGTTTGCACCGAGACGCCGAAGAGCGCCAGAAAGCCAACCGCAGAGGAGACCGAGAAGTTGGTATGTGTGAGGAAGAGCGCCAGCGGGCCGCCGATCGAGGCCATGCCAACAGAGACCAGAATGAGCATGGCCCACTTGAAGGAGCGGAACATGGTGTAGAGGATGAGGAAGATCACCAGTACGGTAATGGGAATGACCAGCGCCATGCGTTTGTCGGCGCGCTTCTGGCTCTCGTACTCGCCGGCCCACTCGGTGTGGTAGCCAGCCGCGAACTTCACGTTGTGATTGACCTTGCCGATGGCTTCCTCGACCGTCGAGCCCAGATCGCGACCGCGCACCGAGTACTTGATGGCAATATACCGCTGGCCGCCCTCGCGATAGATCTCTTCGGCGCCGTCGTCGGCGGAGATTTGGGTCAACTGCGCCAGCGAGACGCGCTCGCCCGAGGGCGAAAGCAGGCGCACGTCTTCGATCGCCTCGCGGGTGTCGCGGTATTGCTTTTGATAGCGCAGCGTCACGTCGAAGCGCGCCTCGCCCTGTTGCACCTGGGTCAGGGCATTGGCGCCGACCGCAGTCTGTATGGCGTCCTGCACGTCAGCCACGTTGATGCCCCATCGCGCCGCCGCGTCGCGGTCCACGGTGTAATTCAGATTGGGCTGACCGATGATGCGGAAGATGCCCAGATCCTCGATGCCCTTGACCGTGGCCATCTGGGACTCAATTTCGGTGGCCTTCTCCTCCAGCGTGTGCAGGTCGTCTCCGTAGAGCTTCACGGCCAGCTCGCCCTTGACGCCGGAGACGGCCTCCTCCATGTTGTCGCTGATGGGCTGGGAGAAGTTCCAGATCACGCCGGGAAATTTCTCCAGTTCCTTGTCCATGGCTGCGATCAGCTCTTCCTTGTTCTGGTGGAAGACCGGGCGCCATTGCTCCTTGCGCTTCAGGTCGACAAAGTACTCGGTGTTGAAGAAGCCGGTGGTGTCGGTGCCGTCGTCGGGGCGTCCGGTCTGGCTGACCACCTGGGTCACCTCGGGGAACGAGGCCATGACCAGCCGCGCCTTGTTGGTGAAGTCGATGCTGGCGGTGGGGCCCTCGCTGGGCGGCAGCGTGCCGCGCACCCAGATGGCGCCTTCGTCCAGGTGCGGCAGGAACTCGGAACCGATGGCGCCGCCGAAGGTGAGGAAAATGGCGATGGCGAAGAGAACGGCGGCGATGCCAACCGTGACGTACCGGTTGAGAATGGCCGCACGAACCGCAACGCGATAGCGCTGGATGAGCCAGTTCATGAGGGGATTCCGCCACTCCTTGGCGCCCTTGCGGAACAGTATGCTGGCCAGAACCGGAGCGATGACCATCGAGAAGGTGAGCGCTCCTAGCAGCGCGAAGGCCACCGTCCAGGCCATCGGCTTGAACAACCGACCTTCGACGGCTTGCAGCGTGAAGATGGGTAAATAGGCGCTGATGATGATGCCGATGGCGAAGAAGACCGGCCGCTGCACCTCGTGCGCGGCCTCGCGAATCTTCTGCCCCGGCGTGCGCGTATCGTCCTGGTGCGAGAGATGGCGGACGATATTCTCAATCATCACCACCGCGCCATCCACCACCATGCCGAAGTCCAGCGCGCCCAGTGAAAGCAGGTTGGCCGGAATGTGGCTCAAGTCGAGGCAGATCGAGGCGAACAGCAGCGAGAACGGGATGGTAAGCGCAACAATAATGGCGCCGCGCACGTTGCCCAGGAAGAAGAACAGAATGATCGAGACCAGGATCACGCCCTCGGTCAAGTTGTGTTCGACCGTCTCCACGGTGAACTTGACCAGATCGGAGCGATCAAGGAAGGGAACTACCTTGACGCCCTTGGGAAGGATCCGAGTGTTCAGGTCGTCCACTTCCTTGTGAATGCCCTCCAGAACGGGATCGGAGTCGTCGCCCTTCTGCAGCAACACGATACCCTCGACGGTGTCGGGGTTATCCACGATTACGCCGTCTGGCCGATGGGTCGCTTTTCCAATCTGGCCCAGGCGGATCTTGGGCCCCTGCGTCACGGTGGCGATGTCGCGGATGCGGATGGCCGCGCCGTTCTGGGTTTTCACCACCGTCTTCTCGATGTCCTGCACGCTGCGAAACAGGCCCACCGACTGCACGTTGATCTGCTGCGCGCCCTGCTCGATAAAGCTGCCGCCGCCGTTGGTGTTGTTGGCGGCGATCTGCTGCTCCACCTGGCCTATCGAAAGGCCGTAAGACACCAGTTTCTCAGGATCGAGCTTGATCTGGTACTCCTTGGTCGGCCCGCCGAAGCTCGAAACATCCACCACGCCCTTGACGCCCTTGAAGGATTTTTCGAGGAACCAGTCTTCGAGTGATTTCTTTTCCATCACGTCGTATGCGGGGTTGGTGCTCTCCAGTGTGTACCAGTAGATCTGGCCCACCGGGCTCCAGTCGGTGCCCATCTGCGGAACGAGATTGGCCGGCAGGTTGACTTGGCTGAGCCGCTCCAGCACGTGCTCGCGGTTCACATCGCTGGTGGCGTCGTCGTCGAAGATCAGCATCAGGCTGGAGAGGCCGGCCAGCGTGGTGGAGCGCAGGTGGGTCAGGTGAGGGATGCCCGCCATCTGGATCTCGACCGGCACCGTGACCTGGCGCTCGATCTCTTCGGCACTGCGGCCGGGCCACTGAGTGATGATCTGCACATAGTTGTTGGCTACATCGGGATAGGCTTCGACGGGCAGGTTGCGGAACGAGATGATGCCCCATGCGGTGAGTACGACCACCCCGCCCAGGACGAGCCAACGGTTTTTCAGTGCGAAATCGACGAGTGCGCGGATCATTGAGTGGTTTCTCCGGTTTCAAGCAAGCGCAGGTGAGTGGGGAATTGCTTCGGGAAGGAATGCGGCATCATTGGATGGCCCCCGTCCTACGGCAGAAGCAGACGGCGCTGCGAATGCCGGAGCAGACCCAAATGGAAAGATTCGCTTCACGATCGACCCTTGCGCCGCGCCAAGTACGGCTGACATAGGAAGAAGAGGCTAATCGTTCAGGAAAAGGGAAGCGAGAGATCAGGCCGTGGGAGGAGGCCGGTTTTCGATGGGCGCAAGGGCCGGAGAGGCCATCACCGGCGCAGGGAGAGCGCCAGGCGCGGCAAAACGCAAGAATCCGAAGGGAAGCTCGGCCAGAAGAGGTTCGGGAAGAGTGGCAGCCGCGGGAAACGTCGAGTTCGCGTTGGCGACCATGTGATCCCGGCGCACGCACGAGTCGGTTTCGGCAGGGTTCTGAGCCGCCAGCAGGTCGTCGGTCACCGAGATCACGGGAAACAGGATCAGGATGAGCAGTGCCAGAGCGACAATCTGCGTCCGCCGGTCCACGCCGGCGCGCGGCGCCCAGCGCAGCCAAAGGCCCACCAGCGCCATGGCTACGAACAGCCCCGCGAGATTGAGGATCAGTTCCATGCTCAGCCCCGATTCTATCCCAGGAGCGTATGTCTTTCATAAAGGTGACATGAACGCCCAAGAGCCCTCGATCCGATAACGGTCGCCCTCGAAGCTCCATTGCACACTTTGCGATAAGCTGGTGCGGAGGTGTTTTCGATGCGTCTTCGTGTTTGGGGCCGGACGGTTCTTGCATCGGTTGCGCTGGCCTTCGGGCTCGGCCTGGCTGCCCAGCCGCCGGCGGTTGCGCAGGGACCGGTTCAGATTCTGCCGGTCATCCATGTCGAGAACGGGCCCAATTCGGCCAGCGCGCAAAGCCAGCATTACGTGGTGCTCGTTTCGCTCGACGGCTTCCGCTGGGACTATGCCAAACGCGACGGCGCCACCCACCTGCTGGCTCTCGGGAAGCAGGGCGTCTGGGCGCCGGAGGGAATGCTGCCCAGCTATCCCTCGCTGACCTTTCCCAACCACTTCAGTATCGTGACCGGCCTCTATCCCGAGCACCATGGCCTGGTTGCCAACAGCTTCTACGATCCAGCCCGGCTAGCCCGCTACGCCATCGCGGATTCCCAGGCCGTAACTGATGGAAGCTGGTATAGCGGCGTCCCGTTGTGGAGTTTGGCTGAGAGCCAGGGGATGCGCACGGCTTGCCTGTTCTGGCCTGGCTCCGAGGCTAAGATCGCCGGCTTTCGGCCCACCTATTCCCTGCACTATGACGACAAGGCCGACGATATGGCCCGCATTCAGCAGGTACTGGCTTGGCTCCGCCTGCCCGCGGAGGACCGTCCTCATTTCATTACCCTTTACTATCCCGAGCCCGATCACGAGGGCCACGAATTCGGCCCCGACGCTCCTGAGACCAAAGCCGCCGCGCTGAAGATGGACGGGCTGGTGGGCAAGCTGAAAGCCGGCCTCGACGCGACCGGACTACCCATCGATCTGGTTGTCGTCAGCGACCACGGTATGGTCAAAGTGGAAGGCGGCTGGGTCACGCTGGACCAGTTCGCCGATTTGAACGGGTTTGAGACCGCCGGGTCTTTGCTTTATGGAAAGACCGAGGAGGATCGGGCGCGCGTTTACAACCAGCTCAAGAAGGCCTCGCCGCAATTTGTCGTCTATCGCCGCAAGGACGTGCCCGCCGGCCTCAACTACAGCCAGAATCCGCGCGAGGGCGATCCGGTGGTGATCACCACAGGCCCTTACGCCATCCGCGCCCATGCTCCGCCAGCGGGCAAACCCGACCAGCCGCCTATCCCCGGCATGCACGGCTTCGATCCCAAAATGATGCCGCAGATGAAGGCCAGCTTTTTTGCCGCCGGTCCCGATATCGTCGCGGGCAAAACCGTGGCGCCGTTTGAGAATGTCAATCTGTATCCCTGGCTGGCCCACCTGCTCGGACTCACACCGCCCAAGACGGATGGAAGCCTGAATATTCTGGCCGGAACCCTGCGCGACGGCGGCGGCGATGGAACGAAATAAAGGAGCAAGCGCGCGATGAACGCAGTTTTGGGGATTGACGGCGGAGGGACGCGGACCCGCGCCTCGATCGCCGACGGCGAACGGGTTCTGGCCCATGCGGAAAGCGGCTCCATCAAGCGGCTGCGGGTGGGCGCCGAGGCCGCCGAAGAGAATTTGCGCGCGCTGCTCAAGGACGTGTATGCGCAGGCTGGCGTGACCGGCGTGCGCGCCGCCTCGGCGGGCGTGGCCAGCGCCGCAATGCCCGGCACGACGGAGTGGATCACCGCCGTCTTTCGGGATTTTGGCGTCGAACGGTCCGAGGTGGTGGGCGACGAAGTGATCGCGCTGGACGCGGCCTTCCAGGGAGGGCCGGGCATCTTGCAGATCGCCGGAACCGGATCGAACACCATTGGCCGCGCGCCGGACGGCAGCCGGGAGTGCGCAGGCGGGTGGAGTTCGCGGCTGGGCGACGAGGGCTCCGGCTACTGGATCGGGCTGCACGCCGTGCGGCGGGCGCTCAAGGCGCATGACCGCGAGGAGCCGACGCGCGTTCTGGAGACGGTGGGCGAGATTTGGGGCACGGCGACGCTGGAAGAGTTGGTGAACCTGGGCGACAGCACACCGGGACCGGATTTTGCCGCGCTGGCGCCGGCCATTCATTCCCTGGCCGAGGCGGGCGATGCGGTTGCGCTGGGCGTTCTGCGGCAGGCGGCGGCGGACCTGGTGGAGGATGTGCTGCTGGTGCGCGCCAAGCTGCGCCGCAAGCACGGGATTGCGGGCGAGGTTCCGGTGGCGTGGACGGGCGGGGTGGTGGAGAAGATGACACTGGTGCGGGAGGCGTTCTTCGCCGGGCTGCACGCCGCCGCGCCGGGGATGCCGGTGGGACGGGAGGCAGCGGTCTCCCTGGAGGGGGCGCTGTGGCGGGCCAGGCGGCTGGCCGATTCGGCTAGTTAGCACGCGCACGGCGCGCGCGAGCCACAGTTACACAGGACCACAGTTTCTGTGTAACTGTGGAGCCAGCGAAATTTGCCTTTTATTTTGTTGGAGTTAGGTGCCGTTTCACAGTTTCACAGTCAAAAACGGGGGGGGAAAGTTTTTTGGGCCGGGGTGGGGCGGGCGAAAGTCCGGGCTGGCGGCGGGAACGCGGGCACAGTTTGAGCGATGCTTTTCATGGTCCGCAGTCCGGCGGCGCGGTTTCGCCGCTCTTCCTCTCTATTTCTATTGTGCGCTTTTTGAGGATATTTTCTGCAATGGGCGTTCGGGGGTGCGAATTGGCGAAACGGAAGGGAGCCAGTTGATGTCAGGACGGAACGGCGTTTACCGGTCCTGATCCAAGATTCATCACGCAAACCATTTTCAGTGATTCACGTGGCTTGTTGACGCCAGTTGAGAACTTGTTCTGGATTACCCTTCGCCGGACAAGGTTCATTGGCGAGAATTCCTCGAACCTTCACTCCTGCGAAATCTCAAGGGACATACCGTGCTTTTCGATAATAGCCCGAACCTGAGCTTCGAGCTTCCGCTCGTCGCTGTTGGATGGGCGATAATATCGCTCCAAAACAAACCGCGATCTGGGAGGAAACTGGCTGACCTTCGCTTCAAATAGTTTGAGAGAGCGGCATTGGTAACGAGCCACGACAATATTCTGATCGACTAGATCGTCTGAAGGCAATGCCAGATCTGGCAGGTCCACTTCATAAGGTGGTTTCGCGAGATCGGCACTCTCCCTCAGATTCTTGCACATCTCTTCACCGACGCATCTTTTCAATACGCGTGCGATAAGTTCAGAATCGGCAAACCACCCCTGGTTATTGATCAGCGCACGGCCAATCTCTTCGCCAATTTCCCAGTTGTCAAAACCCTTGAAATAGTCGCGATCACTACGGTCCAGCATCTCCGGCTTTCCCTCGTACTCAGCCGTCCATTCTACGTAGCGGCGCCAAAGCGGGGCCTCGTCTTTCTTCCTTCCGTAGGAAGTCAGGTATTGGAGCGCATCCCGCACAATTTCAGGATCTTTGTTGTTGAGGTTTTCGACTGCCTGATCGTTAAGAACAGACGCCTGGGTCAATTCCGAGATGAATTCTAAGAGATGATGACTGCATTTTCCTGAGGACTCCCGTGCTAGTCGATTTTTCGCCTCATCAGGACTAAAACGCGCCAGATAGGCTAGCGCCACAATGTGCCCATCGCAGAGATCGTCTTTGGCGTTCGCCTTGGCAATCATCTGCCTCGTCGCGGCTCCCGTGCCAAAACGGACAAGCAATGATCCAAGCGCCCTCTCGCGCATCTGGCTAGTCGTGTCCAAGAGCGCACGCGCCCAGAGCGGTTCGAACTGCGGGAACCGCTCCTCAGGTAGAAATGAAATCGACTGCGCCGCGAGGGTGGGTGAGGCAGAACCGATCTGCGCCATAATCTCGCGATGGGCCCCCTCGGGATCGAGTTCATACCAACGCTTCAAGGCAAGTCCCTTCAATCCCTGCCGTGTATACGATCCAACTTCAAAGTCATCGGGATAATCTAATGGCAGACGGGCAAGTTTCTGCAAGACCGGTAGAAACTTCGGCGATTTCAATCGATCCCACTCTGCAACCAGATCGTCCTCCTGATTGCGGCTGTCCAGATCGAGAAACGAAAGCCTCAGTAGCGAAGCCATCTGCTTTTTCACTTCTGGAGTCGAGATGCTTTGACCATAGGCAAGCAGGGTTTGCACCGTCTGCGCCCTCGCCACTGGCTCTTTCTTCGTGACGGCCGAGAAGATCGCCGACCAGATTACCGGGTTGATCGCCTCGCGTTGCTCGCGAATGCTCTCTTTCTCCGAACCTGGAGTTACATGCAGGAACGACAAGGTAGAGAAGAACCAGTGGTTGATGGGGAAATCGGGCTCTTCGATTCTCTTGTTCATCGAGGCGATGGCCGTCTGGCGCATCGCTGGCGGCAAACCCATCAGCCCTATGCTGCACTGGTCAGCGAAGTTGTACTTTTCCGACCGAAGCCTTGAAGTCATTTCATCAATAGCTGCCGGAGTCGCGAGATATTTGAGGTCGGCTCTTGCGCTTTCAAACGGCTCACCGGCGCCCCGGCGTTCCGGGTGGTCAAGGAGGTCCAAACTAGGCTGGATCATTTTGAATTTCTCGGTCTGCCATTCCGGCGTTGCTGGCACAATATGCAACGTGATCGTTTTCGAAAGCGAAAAGCCTGGTGACCTGTTGCTTTTGAAAACACAAGAGCTTGTAACCATCACGGTGTAATCGCCCGGCTCGTCAAAACGAACCCATTCATTCAAATCAACAGATGCTTCAACTGGCTTGGACCTCTTCAATGGTGGCGAGGCCCAGCCATGCCCCGTTCGGATTAAGTCCTGCTTAAAGTACATCGCCAGAGGGTCCGACCATCCAGCGGCAGGGCTCACAACTTCGAATCGATTGCAGTCGAACTCATCGCCGCGCCCGCGTACCAGTGGAGAAATCAGATAGTCCGTGTCGTTTGGACTGCTGAATATCAGTTTGAGCGGGATGCGCTCTCCGATGTGAAACGTACTCTGCCCGTTTGCGGTTTCGAAACTCAGAGCAGCTTGATCCTGCTGCGCACTCAGCGGCAAGGCCGCAAGAGCCAGGGCCGCACAGACCGAGTGAAGATAACGAATGATCCTTCCCTTGCGCATATCTAGATAACTTTCCTGAACCGAACTTTGCATAGGAGTATACATCGCAGATGAGAATGCCGGCTCTGCGCAGGAATCTGTAAGGGGCCCAGATTTGACGGGCATTTTGGAATTCGGCGATTTTGTCTACACTGGTTGGCATGAGGGAGAGCGACTGGACCCGTGTATTGGGCTGGCCTGGG
>JBEKTO010000076.1:0-12258 GCA_049515995.1 Occallatibacter sp.
GGTGCGGAAAACCCTCATCAACACTGGCCAATCGCCCGATTCAAACCAAATTCAAGCAGATGAAAGAGCAAATTCCCAAGGAACGAGCCCACAACGAGGGAATTTCAACAAGTTCCTAGAGCCAAAGCCATGGCTGCAAATGAACGAACCTTAACCAGACTCAGCATTGGAAGCCTTTCGGGACGAGGAGTTCGCGTCAGAGCGTGGGATGATCTCCCGGCATCTGTGCTCCCTCTCATGCATCGGCGCAGAAAGGCGGCCCCTGAGTGGGGCCAGTTCGATTGTTATGGGAAAGGGCTGACTACGGTACTTAGAATGCGATGAGCGAAGGCTAATTTATATGCGGAATGCCGTCTCTGCCTCGCTCTTGGGGCGGTTCTCCCATCCACATACCCCAGGCGGCTATTCGCAAGGTGTTTTTTTCTTAAGGAAAATGCCACTCGGCAGCATGGCTTTGGAGTATAGCAATGGGAGAACCGCTGTAGCGGTCAAGGCGGAAGACGCTCCATCAAAGTCTTGGTTGTGTTGAATGCTTGTCGAAGACAATCAACAAATGCGCGGCAACTGCTCCCCGATCTGGATCGGAATTACGCGGTTGGCGCCCATTGCCGTGCGCGCCACCAGCATCCGTGGATGCTGTGCGGTGACCTGTCCGATGCGCGCGGCTTCGCGGCCCAATGGATGGCTTCGCAACACGGCCAGCACCTGTTCCGCAGCCTCCGGCGCGACAAAGAACACCGCTTTGCCCTCGTTGGCCACGTACACCGGATCGAGCCCCAGCAGTTCGCAGGCCGACTGCACCTCCTGCCGCACCGGCAGCTTCGTTTCGTCGATGGCAATCCCCACGCCGGAGGACTGTGCAATCTCATTCAGCGTCGAGGCCAGTCCGCCGCGCGTGGGATCGCGCATGGTGTGCACCGCTTCTCCGGTCGCGTCCAGAACTTCGCCGATCAGCCCGTTGAGCGCCGCGCAGTCGCTGCGGATTTGGCTCTCGAACTCCAGCCCCTCGCGCACGCTCATGATGGCCATGCCGTGGTCGCCGATGGTTCCCGAAACCAGAATCGCGTCGCCCGGCCGCGCCCGGTGCGGGCCGACCGCGATTCCCGTCCGCAGTTGGCCGATTCCCGCCGTGTTGATGTAGCAGCCGTCCCCGTGTCCGCGCTCCACCACCTTGGTATCGCCGGTGACAATCTGCACGCCGGCTGTGGCCGCGGCCTTGGCCATGTTCTCAACAATGGCCGCCAGTTGCGCCAGTGGAAATCCCTCTTCCAGGATGAAGCTGACGCTGAGAAAGCGCGGCACGGCTCCGGAAACGGCCAGATCGTTCACCGTTCCGTTCACCGCCAGTTCGCCGATCGAGCCTCCGGGAAAGAACAAGGGCTGCACCACAAAGGAATCGGTGCTCATGGCCAGCCGGCCGCCCGCCAGCTCGAGCACCGCCGCATCGCCCAGGTTTTCCAGGGCCGGATTGCGGAAGGCCGGCAAAAACAGGTTCTCCACCAGTTCGTTGCCCAGCTTGCCGCCGCCGCCGTGTCCCATCACGATCGTCGGGTAGCCAACGAGAGGCAGCGGACAACTCCAATTTGAAAAATCAGGCACACCGGTCTTTCCGTGCTCAGCCATGCGTCAGCCCCGATCCCGCGCTCACCAGCTCTTCGGCCGACAAAAAGCGCCCATAGTTGAAATACGCCGCGCAAGCGCCTTCGCTGGAAACCATCGTGGCTCCCAGCGGATGCCGCGGCGTGCACTCTTTGCCAAAAGCCGCGCACTCGGCGGGCTTGATGGCTCCGCGCAGCACGTCCCCGGCCCGGCAGAGCGCCGACTCCTGGGTATGAATGCCGGTGATATGAAAGCGCTCTTCGGCGTCGAACTCGCGATAGGCCGCGCTCAATCGCCAGCCGCTTTTGGGAATCACGCCAATCCCGCGCCACGCCCGGTCTGTCACCTCGAAGACCTCGGCCAGCAGCTTTTGCGCTGCCTGGTTGCCCTCGTATTTGACGATCCGTTCGTAGGCGTTCTCCACCTCGTGCCGCCCGGCCTCCAACTGCACCACCGCGCGGCGAATCCCGTCCAGCAAGTCCAGCGGCTCAAATCCGGTAACCACCAGCGGAACCTTGTACTTCTCGGCCAGGGGCGGATACTCCCAGTAGCCCATCACGCTGCACACGTGGCCGGCCAGCAGAAATCCCTGCACCTGGTTGCCCGGCGACTCCAGGATGGCCGCAATCGCCGGCGGCACCAGCACGTGCGAAACCAGCAGAGAGAAATTTGTCAACCCGCGCCGCTTGGCCACGTGTACGCTCATGGCATTGGCCGGCGCCGTGGTCTCAAAGCCCACGCCGAAGAAGACCACCTGCTTGCCGGGGTTCTTTACCGCCAGTTCCACTGCGTCGAGCGGCGAATAGACCACCCGTACGTCGCCGCCCGCGCCCTTCACCTGGAAGAGATCGCCCTCGGTGCCCGGAACCCGCAGCATGTCGCCGAAGGAGCAGAAGATCACGCCCGGCTGGGCGGCAATGGCGAGCGCCTTGTCGATCAGTTCCAGCGGGGTGACGCACACCGGGCAGCCCGGCCCGTGAATCATCTCGATTCCGGCGGGTAGCATCTGGTCGATTCCGTTCTTGATAATCGAGTGCGTCTGTCCGCCGCAAACCTCCATGATCTTCCATGGCCGCGTCGCGATGGCATGGATCTCCCGCGACATCCGCTGCGCAATCTCGCCGTTCCGGAATTCGGTAAGGTACTTCATCTACTGGAGGGACTCCGATCCATACAAATGCCGGGTGCCCTACCCTCGCCGCGCCTTTGTCTTTGCGGCTAGGGTGGGAGACAAAAAACTCAATGGACGACGTTCTTGGGGGATTCCACCGAGCAGCTTCCGTCGGGGCAAGCCGACTGCGGCGCCTTCGCGGCCCGCGCAAACGCCTCTTCTTCGCTGCCCAACTCCTCGTCCAGCACGCCCATGGCGCGGAAATCGGCCAGCGTCTGCTCGGCCGTCTCCTCGTCGATCTTCGACAGCGCAAAACCCACGTGAACGATCGTGTAGTCGCCCACCTCGACCTCCGGCACGTAGTCCAGGCAAACGCTCTTGACCACCCCGCCAAAGTTCACCCGACCCACCCGGAGCCCGCCCTCGGTGGTGATCTCTTCCACTTTTCCTGGAATCGCTAAGCACATGGCTCTTACGTTATACCGCGTCGACCGTTGCGTATAGTGTGATTTAAATCACTTTTCTGGGCAAAACGCTAAAGGCCCGTTCGCACCGCCGAAACAGACAGGCAGTGCGAACAGGCCTTGGAAATACCGAACCCCAGCCGGCTCAACGCCGTTGTTCCCAGGTCATTTTGACCGCGTCAGCGTCATCTCGCCGCCCGGAAAGTCTCCTTGATCGGTCTTGGTCGTCAGCTTGATCTCGTCGTCATGGAGGACGCCCTCATGTTGGATCGTCATGCCGTTGAAGGAGACGGTGAACGACAGCTTGTCACCATCGATCTTGCCGTCCGCGATCTCGATCGGGTCACCCCGTGGACCCTGCACCGTGCCGGTCAGCTTGGCGCCGTCCTGCTTGAACATAAACGAGATATGAAAGCTATTCCCATCGGGAGTTTTCATATCCCCAGACCAGGTGCCCGTCACATCGGCCGCAAAAGCAGTTGCGGCACAAAACGCCATCAGCACTGCTGCACCTACACACAAAAGCCTCTTCATCGAACTAAACCTCGTGGTTAATTTGTACGGTCGAGCGGCAATCCGATGCAGGCAGCCGCACATGACAACCAGACGGGCGGTTTTGCGCAAAAGTTTCCTAGCCGTCAGCCTGTGCGAGGGAGCCAGGTCCGCTTGGGAGACCGGGAAAGCACAAACTCAGTGCCCCGGCCTCTTCCGCGCTTCAGCCAGATAATTCAGCCACTCGTCCATTCCCGCTCCGGTCTTGGCCGACGTCTCGAAGATGCGTATTCCCGGCCGGATCTCGTTGATGTTCTTGAGCGCCGCCGTCCGGTCGAAACCGCAGGGCTCGGCAATGTCCATCTTCGTGATCACCGCCGCATCCGCCGAGTTGAACATCGTGGGATACTTCAGCGGCTTGTCCTCGCCCTCGGTCACGCTCAGCAGAACCACCCGGATCGCCTCGCCCAGATCGTAGCTCGACGGGCAAACCAGGTTGCCCACATTCTCGATAAACAGATACTCCAGTTCGCCCAGTTCCCATCCTTCGAGGTGTTTGCCGATCATCTCCGCGTCCAGGTGGCAAATCCCGTGGGTATTGATCTGGCGCACCGGAGCGCCACTCGATGCCAGCCGGCGCGCGTCGTTGTCGGTCTCCAGATCGCCCACCAGCGCCGCCACGCGCGCGCCGCGCGCACGCAACTCCGTCAGCGTCCGTTCCAGAAAGGCTGTTTTCCCCGTTCCAGGACTCGAAACCAGGTTCAGCACCAGCACGCCGGCCGCTGCGTAGTTTGCCCGCAGCCCCGCAGCCAGTTCGTCGTTCTTCTTCAAAATTCCCCGCCGCAGTTCCACAATCCTGGTCGTCATACCTTCTCCTCAACCTCATCTACTTCGTCGATCTCGATGGCTTCGATCTCCAGTTCCCGTCCCTGGCGCAGATCGATGGCCGGTTCGCCGCACCGGGGACAGCGAAAGCTCTGGATGCCTTCCAGTTCCACATCCTGGCCGCAGGGAGCGCAGTGCATCACCACCGGCAAGATATTGACCACCAGCCGCGATCCCTCCAGCGACGTCCCCTCCGCGGCGATTCCGTAGCAGAACTGCAGCGACTCCTCGATGACCGACGCGAGAGCCCCGACCCGCAGCCGCACCTCCACCACGCGCGCGCCGGGATAAGCCGCCAGCGATTCGGTCACCGTATCCACAATGCTGGAAACGATCGAAAGCTCATGCATTGAAATCTTCCCAAAGGGGCTAAAGTAACACCTTGCTCCTGCTTCAACTCTAAGCTCCCAGCCGCGCATTCGAGAAATGGTGCTCGCGGCGCGGCATCACACTCCCGCCAAACTGTTTGCTGCCAAAATCTTGGACACGGATGCCCATTCTACCGATAAGACCCATTTAGCCTGTCGGTTCTGCTTCGCAATCGGCCGGATTTTATTTAGCGGCATTCCCGCAACTTCTCTTCGCGAGGGGTGTCTGACGAAACCGTGAAGAATTCTGCGTTTCAGTTCACGATCCTCACCTTCTGCGGCCCGATGGTCGTGGCCGCCACGGCGCGATCCGCTTCTTCCACTTTTGGCACAGCTCTAGACGCCGGAGCTGCCTTGGTCGATCCCCGCCAGGCGCGCGACCGCTAGGCCGCAAGCCTGGCCCGAAAAGGGTACAGACAAAATGAGCGACGAATAGAGAGGATTTGGCCAGGGACAGCGGTTGGCTCACCCGGCTATTCCGCGTCTGCTCAATCGCGAGACAAACTGCGAGCAAGAGATGATCGGCAAGGAACAGAACGGCAAGTAGGAGCGGCTGCCGTTACGGCTGCCCAAAAACCAAAGGAGTAGAAAATGGATTCCAGACTTCGAATTGTCTTCGCAGGCGCCATTGCGGCAGCTTTTCTGGCCATGGCGGGTTGCAGCAGCGGTGGCGGCTCAACCACAACGTCCAATCCGATTACGCCGGTAACACCGGCCCAGACGGGAACAGTCAACGTAGTGCTCAGCGATGACGCCACCGATGATTGGGCGACCATCGGGGTTAAGGTGCTGAGCATTTCTCTGGTGCCGCAGGGCGGAGGAACGGCCGTCAACGTCTATACCGCGCCCTCTACGCCCCCGGTCATCAACCTCGTGCAACTCGACCAGCTCGGCGAAATCCTGGGCAACGCCACGGTTCCCGTGGGCACCTATTCCTCCGTCAACCTGACTTTGGGCGCCAACAACACCGGAACCGCCTGCGATGTCTCCCTGGTCGTTGCCGCCGATCCTGAATCGGGCTTCGATCTTCCCGCGGGCACCACCGTGCCGTGCAGTCAGATCGCCATCGTGGGAGCTACTGGAACCGCTCCCAATACGACCGTTCCGCTCTCCATCAACCTCGCCACGCCGCTCACGGTCACCGACGCGACCAGCAATGCGCTGGACCTGGAATTCAACCTCAATCACCCGGCCCTCATTGTCGAGCACGACCCGGCCGGCGCCTCCGCGCCCACCTGGGCGGTTAACTTCAATGGGCCGGTGCGCCACCATCCGCGCCCCGATATGACGAGGCTCTTCCTCCGCCACGTCTACGGCCAGGTAGCCTCGGTCTCTTCCGACAACACCTCGATCACCATTGACCGGGCCTTCCCGGTGCATCCGATTACCAGCCCGGAAACGGCGACAGTGGTGAGCACAGCGAGCCTTCCAATCCTGGCCGATTCGACCAATGGCACTCTCTTCTTCGACCTCGACAACAGCAGTGTCCCAACAACCATCGCGAACTTCTCCACCGTGGCCTCCGAACTGCCCAATCTCTATGTGCGCATCGCCGCGCGCTACCAGGCCAATGGAACGCTGGTTGCTGACCGCATCCTGGCCAGCAGCAGCTTCGACAAGGTGTGGCAGAATCCCGAAGGCCATGTGCTTCACGTCAATACATCGACCAACGTGATGCATGTCGCCACAGAAGACGGCAGCGCCAAGGCCATCGCCATCGGGCCGAATACCAGCTTCTTCTTCCAGTCGAGCAACACGGTGATTGGCACCGGCACCTCGTTCTTCGACGGCACGACGCCGGGCGGCCTGCCCAATCTAGCCCGCGGATTCAAGGTCAACGTGACCACCGATCCGCTCTCCACCGCCACGCCCCCGGTTGCGCTCTCCGTCGAAATCGATACAGCACGGTACGACGGAACCATCACTTCGCCCACCACGACGGACTTCGACTACACGCGCCAGTTCGCTATGGCCGACGGCCGTGGCGGCAAAGACGACTATCACGGGACTCTGCCCTACATTTCGTTAACCACCGCCAACACCACCCCGGCCGGAGCAGCGGTGAACGGATTCCTCTGGTGGAACTTCGGGTTCCCAACTCTGCCCGACACAGGAACCAACTCGGTCAGCGATTTCGTGAGCGCGACCGGCGGCTCGGTCAACTTTGGCGGAGAAGTCGGTATCCTGAAACCTGTCGGCTTCAGCCATGCGGTCTGGAACGATTCCGCCGCCACCGATGCCTGGGCCACCGATTGGACGATTCTGATGCCGGTTCCCGCGCCGTTGGGAACCATCGCCAGCGCCTTCTCCTCGAGCACCGACAGCTTCACCTACACCGTGCCCTTGCCCGCCAACGCCGCGGCGAACACCCCGGCCGCCGTCCCGGTCACGGTGGATCTGAGTACCGCCAGCGGCAGCGCCACCCTGGTATATCAGGTGGACCGCCAGGGCGGTGTCATCACCATCACCCCGCAGGACATCAGCAACTCGACCACGCTGGGCACGGTGGCCGGCAACTTGTTGGCGACAGTACCAGTGAAGGTCTTCGGCGTGCCCCAGGTCGACGGCAGCATCAAGGCCTACACGCTCTTCTATTACACCCACACCGCCTCAACCAAGTAAGTACTCTCTTTTCGGCAACCCATGCCGGGCTCCAGGCCGTCGCTCTTCGGAACGGCGGCCTTTTTGTTTCGGCAGGGGCCCCAGGGGCAACCGCCAAAGCACAGCGCAAGCCAGCGTTCGATCGCCGCTTCGCTTTCTGCACAAGCCGGTCCAGGCCGGATTCTGCGGATTCCCCAAGGATGCGGCATCATAGACAGAGGAGCGCATCATGCCCACCGCCCCAGCCGTCTCGCGTCTCGCCCTCAGCCATCTCGCTCCCACCGCCGTTCAGTCGGAGATTCGCGCCATGAGCGTCGAGTGCGACCGGATCGGCGGCATCAATCTCGCCCAGGGCGTCTGCGACACGCCCGTTCCCGCACCCGTCCAGGAAGCCGCCATCCAGGCCATCCACGACGGCCACAACATCTACACCCGCCTCGACGGTATCGCCCGCCTGCGCAATGCCATTGCCGCCAAGCAGCGCCGCGACTATGCCCTCGACTACGATCCCGAGCGCGAAATCCTCGTCTCCTCGGGCGCCACAGGCGGCTTCCACGCCGCCGTCATGGCTCTACTCAATCCCGGCGACGAAGTCCTCCTCTTCGAGCCTTTCTACGGATACCACGTCTCCACTCTTCGCTCGCTGCGCGTCCACCCGGTCCTGGTCCCACTGGCCGAACCCGATTTTGCCCTCGAAATCGATGCTCTCCGCGCGTCCATCACCCCGCGCGCCCGCGCCATGGTCCTCAACACGCCCGCCAACCCCAGCGGCAAGGTATTCACCCGCGCCGAACTCGAATCCATCGCGGAGATCGTTCTGGAGCACGACCTCTTCCTCATCACCGATGAGATCTACGAGTACTTTGTCTACGACGGCGCACGGCACATCTCGCCCGCCACGCTGCCCGGCATGAAGGAGCGCACGATCGTGCTCTCCGGATTCTCCAAGACCTTCAGCGTCACCGGCTGGCGTCTCGGCTATGCGGCCGCCGGCGAAAAGTGGATCGCGGCCATGTCTTACTTCCACGATCTGACGTATGTCTGCGCGCCTTCCGCACTCCAACACGGCGCCGCCGCCGGCATGGAACAGCTTCCGCCCAGCTTCTATGTCCAGTTAGCCGCCGACCACCAATCCAAGCGCGGCCGCATCCTCAGCGCACTCCGCGCCGCCGGCTTTGAGCCCACCACTCCCGCGGGAGCCTATTATGTGCTGGCCGATGCCACAGCTCTTCCCGGCAAAACCTCGGCAGAGAAAGCGCGCCATCTATTGGCTGCAACCGGCGTAGCCTCCGTAGCCGGCTCTGCCTTCTTCCGTCCCGGCCGCGGTGAGAATTTCCTCCGCTTCTGCTTCGCGAAGAAAGATCATGACCTCGATGAAGCCTGCGAACGGCTGCGCAAACTCTAGGGATTTGACCGCTTGAATTCGCACCAATATTGGGTGCCCGACCCTCGGCGCGCCTTTGTTTTTTACGCCTGGGGTGGGATACTACAGCACTCCACGACAACGTATGAAATCACGCAGTCAGAGACCTCGTGGCCGCTACCCGGTAAAAAACACTGTTTATCAACTATGAATCCGGGATGGTCACGTTGCCGCCCGAGAAGAAAACTTCCCACGCTTGCTGAAGAAATCCCAAAAAATCCTTGACACCTTTCGCGGGCACGTGGCAGATTGGCCTTGCTTTCCCGGTCCTTTTTGCAGTTGGCATGAATGTGCGGCGGCTTGCGAGTTAGCCGCCTCTCACATCCCAGCCGCCGGCCTCAAGACACCGAGAACCTATCCCAGAACGCAGAGACGCTGAAAGCGGCGCCGGGAAAATCGGCAAGCCATATCCTCAACTACGCGGTCCATGCCAGGACTGGATGCAATCGCCTCGTCTCGCGAAAGCGGTTGCCGCTCCCGCCTTTCCCGGCCGCCCAACAAGGAGACAACTGATGCCCATGCAGCAAGCCATGTCTTATCTCACGGGATTAGCCGGTTTGGCAGCGTTCTGGCTGATTCTTCTCATCGCTACCAGGAAGCATCCTTGGGCGCTGGTCATTGGCGAGGACGGAAGGCCAAGCACCAGCAAGTTTCAGATGCTGGTATGGACCGCAGCTGTAGTCTTTGCGTTTCTGGCCATCTTCCAGATTCGCTTCAGCAGCGGCTACCACGACGGTTTGCCCGGCATACCCACCAACCTGCTGATCGCCATGGGCATGAGCGTGGTGACCGCGGTCAGCGCCAAATCCATCGCCGTCGGTTCCCAGACGAACGATGACGCCGCTGCCGCCGGAGCTGCCGCGGCTGGCGTCCCAGTCGCGGCTCCCCCGCCGAGCCAGAGCGGCATCTTCAGCGACGACAACGGCACACCCGATTTGGGTAAGGTGCAACTGGTGCTGTGGACTGTGATTGCGATCGGAGTTTTCCTCTCCGAGGTCTTCGCAACAATCCACTGTCCCAATTGTTCTCCTTTTGATCCCAAAATCGGCAATACTGCCTGCAATCTGGGCTTACCCGACATTGGGACAACGCTGATGATCCTGATGGGACTTGGGCACGGCGCTTACCTGGGCAAGAAGATCGCGGAGAGCTAACTCCCGGGCTGCCCGAGTGGACTTGGGGATTCGAGAATCCTGGACTGAGCCAATGCCTGCATGATGCACGAGAATGCGCTGAGGACGAACCCCCGGGTCCGTCCTCAGCGTTCGCTTCACGAGCCCTGGGCCAGCCCTACCGCAATGCGGACCAGATGGCCACGTCGACTCCCGCCATCAGCACTGCCGATGCGGGAATGAGCAGCAGCGCTTTCTTCAGCCGCAGCGGATCGGGACCGGCGATGGCACCGATGAGCCGCGAACTGACGGCGAGGCCCGCCCATCCACAGGTAATCACAAAGCCGATAGCGGTGCCGGTCATGCGCGGGAAGGCACTGCCCACGATCGCCAGGGTGGTGGGGAAGACCGGAGCCATCGAGAGTCCTGCGATAAAGACCAGTACAAAAGCGACACTGGGCTTGCTGGTCCTGAGCATGAGAAATGTGCTGACGGCCATGGCGATGGAAGCCGCCAGGGTGACCTCGACTGCGGGCACGCGAATGAGAATGGGCGTAACGCCAACACGGCCGATGAGCAGTCCAAGGGCGAATCCGAGCGAGAGGATATTGAGCGCGCGCGATTCCGGAATGCCCTGCGCAATCAAGTGGCGCGGGAGCCAGTTCCACACGCCAACTTCGCAGGTGATGTAGAGGAACAGGAAGAACCCGAGCAGGAAGAGCAGCGGCCGGCCAAGCACGGGACCCGCATCGGCTAGGACAAAGCCCGCGGCTCCCGACGGAGCTGGCATCTTTGTGATCGCCTGGAACATGAGGGAAATCACTGTGAGCGTGGCGACGGTGTAGCAGAGGCGAATCCAGTTCCGCTTGAAGAGATTGGCTGAGATGAAGGGCGTGGCGAGTCCGCCGAGGCCGAAGAAGAGATTGACGAGGTTCAGCGCGATGGCGCGATGCGCTTCGGTTATGCCGCTCACCAGCGCATTGGCGCCGGTCACCACGATGCCGCCCCCAACCCCGAGTAGAAACAGAAGAAAGACAATGCTGCGGAACCCTCCGGATCGCGGCAGCGCAAAGAGAGCAATGGCGATGAAGGCCAGGCCAAGAATGAGGCCCAGCTTGTCGCCCTGCGTGTCGAGCAGCGGACCCACTCCGACCGAGGCAACGATCAGTCCCAGCGCTTGCGCAAAGGCGATGGTTCCGTTCTGCGTCGGAGTGAGGCGAAAACGATCGGACAGTTCGGGCAGGATGGTGCCCAGCATGGCTGCGATCATTCCATAGACGAAGATGGCGAGAATGGCGGCGAAGATCAACACGCGGATGGATTCCTTTCAATTACTAGGTTCAGAGCGCTAGAATCCCAATCCGGCCTCGTTGCGATGGTCCTTGAGTTCGGTCTTGGCGGGCAACGGTTTGTGGCATCTCATGAACGGCCCATTGTAGCGCCCCGCGTTATCGCCAGACCAACGCCGCGCCCGCGTTGGGATGTCGGCGTTTACCCACTCAGGCGGCTCCAGTAGACTGGTAGGGCGATGGGCGTAATGAACAGATTGGTATGGGCCGCGCGGACGGTTGCGTTGGCGGTGGGAATGACGGCCGGGCTGCTCGTCACCGGTTGCGGAACGCCGGGTGCGCCGCAGCCGCCCTCACTCAACCTGCCGGACCGCGTGACCGACCTGGCCGCAAGCCGCACGGGCAATCAGGTTTTGCTCACCTGGACCATGCCCAAGAAGAACACGGACAAGCTGCTGCTGAAGGGCAATGTCGCAGTGCGCGTCTGCCGCAAGGACGGCGCGGGCGCCTGCGATCCGGTAGGAGCTGAGCTGTCATTCGCTCCCGGAGCCAAAGGCGCTTTCACTGAGACGCTGCCAGCGACGCAATCCGCCGGCACGCCTCGCGCCCTGGCCTGGTTTGTTGAGTTGAAGAACCGCAACGGCCGCTCGGCGGGCCTGTCGAATGCCGCCGTCGTGCTGGCCGGAGAAGCTCCCGCCGCCGTGGAAGGCCTGGCTGCCCAGGTGCGCAAGGACGGCGTGGTGCTGCGCTGGACACCGGAGAGCGAAAAGGACGCGGTGCGTCTGCATCGCAAACTGCTGACGCCGCCCGCCACCAAGCCGCAGCAGGGCCCACTCGCTTCTCAGCCTGAGCCGCTGGAGCAGAGCCTGCTGGTGGAAGCTGGTGCGCAATCGGGGCTAGCCCTGGACAAGGAA
>JBEKTO010000077.1:0-11960 GCA_049515995.1 Occallatibacter sp.
CACTCGCCAAGGACTCTGGATGCCCAATATCGCCGCGTACAATTCGTGATCCTGCATGGCAAATATTCTGCCAGAAAAGCCCTCTACGCCGCAGCCTACCCACTACAAAGCCGGAATTCCCATATTTGTTGGCAAAGATCCTGTCTTAGGCACGATTTACTTTCACCGGACTCGTAAATCGGCAGGGAAACTTTCATTTGAAGCTGCATCTGACTTATGACTCCGATAAAGACATCCTCTGCTGCGCCCAACTGCGGGCGGCTTCTCCCGACATGGGGCGCGCAATGAAATACCCTTGTGCTAGATCGCACCCCAGGGTATTGAGGTAAGTGAGAGTACTCAGGTCATCGACTCCTTCCGCCGTGACCCGGAGACCGAGGCTGTGGCCAAGATCGACGATCGATTTGATCACATTGAGCGATTCCTTGGTTTGCTTGGCAAGCAATACGAACGACTTATCGACCTTGATCTCCGAGAAAGGCAGTCTGACAAGTTGAATCATCGACGAATATCCGGTGCCAAAGTCGTCGAGCGACAGTTGAAAGCCCTTCATGCGGATTCTCGTCATCAAATCGAGAGACAGGATTGGATCGACCATGGCGCTGGTCTCGGTCAATTCCAGAACTATACGTTCAGGTAAGATTTTAAATCGCTGGCACAGAGTGGCAAGATGATCGGCCAACTGAATATCCACGAGACTCTTCGCGGAGAGATTCAAAGACAAGAGCAGATTGGATTCCGGAAAAGCGCCGGAGAACCACTCCAGGCTTTGGTCAAAGACCTGTGCGGTCAGGTCATCGATCAGCCCGGTTTCTTCGGCAACTGGAATGAATTTGTCCGGCATAACCATCCCCATGTCGGGATTTTGCCAACGCGCTAACGCCTCCAGCCCGGCCGTCGCGCCGCTCATGCATTCAATTTTCGGCTGATACGCCAACACAAATTCGTGGCGATCCAGCGCATTTTGCAGGTCCGCCTTCGTAATCTCGAATTCATTGCCGCGCCCGGATTCTTTTTCTGCAGATAGCGGTTGATCGCACTCGCTTCCTTCGCCAATGAGCTGTCGCAGAGCGTCCTTTGAAATCGGCTTGGAAATGATACCCGCGATACCCAGGCCGTGCTCCTGCGCCGATCGCCGGGCGGCGTCAAGCACCCGCGTGCCCATTCCGCTCGATATGATGATCTTGGCCCTCGATTTGCGCTCCGCCAGGAGACGCATGATTTCGACGCCGTCGAGCTCTGGCATCACCAGGTCAATCGTGATGATGTCCGGATTCATCTCAACCAATTTCGAGAAGAATTCCTCTGGGCGAGTTACAAACTCCGCTTCGAAGCCGAGGCTCTCCGCAATCCATTGGATTGTCTGACCGACAGATGCATCGTCGTCCAAAATGAGAATGCGTCTGTTAGGCATTGGATCCCTCTTCTTCAAGTGGGGACGAGCATTCGGTAAGTATGGAGCGAATTCTTCTCGCCAGTTCCCCACGCGTGTAGGGCTTGCTCAAGAACTGTACATTCCTGTCCAGCAGTCCCTCGTGAAGAACCGCGTTTTCCGCATACCCGGAGCAATACAACACCTTCAATTTTGGGTTCAACTTACATGCCTCCATCCCCAATTCTCGGCCATTCATCCCGCCCGGCATCACGATATCCGTCAAGAGAAGATCGATTCCCGCGTGCTCCCCGATGATCTGCAGTGCTTCTCTGCCATTTGTTGCCTCGAGGACCCGGTACCCGAGGCTGACCAGCTGGGACTTGGCAAATTCACGCAGGGCACTGTCGTCTTCAACAAGAAGAATCACCTCTGAGCCGCGAAGATCGACAATCGAAGTTGGATACCGATTGGCCGTCTCGCCCATCTGGTTGGTCTTGGGAAGAAACAGCTTTACCGATGTGCCCTTCCCCAACTCCGAGTAGATCTTTATATGGCCCTGGGATTGCTTGGCAAAGCCGTACACCATGCTTAGCCCCAGGCCCGTACCCTTCCCAACTTCCTTGGTGGTAAAGAATGGATCGAAGACGCGGTCCAGGATTTCAGGGGCGATGCCGCAGCCGGTGTCGGAGACCGCGATCAGAATGTATTGCCCTGGCGTGACGCCGGGGTTTTGTGCCGCATAGTCGGAGTCCAACACTGTGTTATCCGCCTCGATGGTAAGTTTTCCGCCGTTGGGCATGGCGTCGCGGGCGTTCAGCACAAGGTTCAGCAGCGCGCTTTCAAGCTGTGCCGAGTCGACGATCGCTTCGCATTCCGCCTTGCTCTGGACGATCTCCAAATCGATATCCGCCCTCAAAGTGCGGTGCAGCAGGCTCTGTATCGCCACAAGCAATTGGTTGATGTTGACTGGCCGAGGTTGCAGCGCTTGGCGGCGCGCAAAAGCCAGCATATGATGGGTCAATTCCGCTCCGCGCCGGGCCGCGTCGAGAATCATGCCCGCCATCTTGCTCAGGCGCGGATTCTCTTTAACTTCGTCTCCTATGAACTCGGAACAACCCAGAATCACGGTCAGCAGGTTGTTGAAATCGTGAGCGATCCCTCCGGTCAACTGGCCGACCGTCTCCATCTTCTGCGCCTGCCGGAACTGTTCTTCAAGTTGCCTCCTCTCTGTGAGATCGCGATAGGTCGATATCCGTCCGAAATGAACTCCTTCCTTATCCCGTACCGGATAGGAATACCGCTCCAGTATTGTTCCGTCCAGCAATTCAATCTCATCTCGGCTAATTTCTTCGGGATGGGAGTTGAGATAGTCGATCTTCTCCAGGAATTGATCGGGGCCTTTTACCGAAGCCGCAACGAACTTGCGCTGGGCATCGTCGGGACTATCGGGCAAACGCTCGGGAATTTTCAGCAGTTCAACCAGCCGCCGGTTCTTGAGAATCTCTTTTCCCTGGCTGTCTACGACCAAAATGCCGTCCAGAGCGGATTCCACCTGGGCTTCAAAGAAGGCAGTTCGCCAACGCAACTCCGCTTCCGCCTTCCTTCGTTTCTCTTCGCGGCGATTGACTTCCAGCGCGAAGCCAATGTCCATCGCCATTTCGTTCAGCAGCTTGGCCTCTTCTTCGTCGAAGAACGCCAACTCGCTGGCATAGAGATTGAAAACGCCGACGACCTGGTCCTCGCAGCGGAGTGGAAAGGATCCCAGCGACCGGAACCCGAGCTGCAAAGCGTCGTCTTTCCAAGTCCGGTAAAGCTCGTGCTCGATGTCGTTGCAGACCTGATGTTCTCCGGAATGGAAGCAGCGTGCCGCGGGTCCGGTGGCAGTCTTCTGCTCCAGAAGATCGATTCTTACCCGTTTGAGATAATCGCTGGACGCACCGCTGGATGCGATAGGTTTCAGTACCCCCGTTGCAGGATCGGGCATCCCGATCCATGCCATCCGGAATTTCCCCTTCTCCACGGCGATGCGGCAGGCGGCTTCAAGCATCGCCCGAGTATCTTTCACGCGAACGATGGTCTCGTTGATGTCGCTCAACACGGAGTAGACGCGGTTGAGCCTTCGAATGCGCACTTCGGCCCGCTTGTCCTCAGTGATGTCGCGGCCCACCACCACCGAGCCGATGATCGCGCCCTCCTTGTCGCGCAAGGGGCTGAAGCTGTAGCTGCCAACCCAGCTTTCGCCTGTGTCTTTGCGGCGAAGGAAATACTCGATATTTGTGCCTGTCTCGCCCCGGAGCGCCCTTGGCACCGACCACATAGCGGGAGGCACCAACTCTCCATCGACCGTGGAAATCTCGAGAATCTCGTTATAGTCGGAGAACTTCCTTGCGCACTCCTCCTTGTTCCTGAACTTGTGAAACGTGGCAAAAGCATCGTTGATATGAATGAATTGACCGCTGGCATCGGAGATGAAGACGGCGTCCGTCATGCTTGCCAGCGCCACATCCAGCTTTTCCCGGTCTGCCGCCCGCGCCGCTTCCGCCCGCTTGAGTTCGGTGATGTCGGTGTGAACCCACAACCTTCCGTACGACTCTCCACCTACGGTCAGAGGGACAAAATCCCTTAGAAGCACCTTCCCTGTCCGCAGCGAAATCTCTTCGCCCAACACCAGTTTGCCTTCACTGACAATCTCCTCAATGCGGGCGACGGACTCATCGGGATGCAGGTAGACTTGCTTGATCCTTTCGATCGTTTTAAAGGCGTTCAACCCCACCAGGCTGTCGGGTGCATTCCCTGGGCAGTAGAAGTTGCAGAATGCCTGATTAACGAACTCCACCTTCCCCTCATCCGTTACAAGCAAGACGCCGGAATACAAGTTGGAGAGAATGGAGTAGAAGCGATGAAGGGTGGTTTGCAGAACACTCTCCGCCCGCTTGCGATCGGTCCTGTCCTGTGCGAGTCCCAGCAGTACGGTGCAGTTAGCGGCCGCATCCCTCAAAGGCGCTGCGTACATCTCCAGCCAGCGCCGCGCACCCTTCAATCCCTCGATCTCGCATTCGATCATCCCCGATTCGCCGCGGCAGACACGCTCTGTCAGATCGCGAAAGGCGTCGCGATACTCCGGGGCAACCGCCCGGTAACTGCTCTGGCCGACGATCTTCTCTGCGTTGTCGGCCTCCATCATGTGCAGGCCCGCCTCGTTCATTGTCAGGACCGTTCCGTCGGGGGCAATCGACGTGATGCAATTCGGGCTGTTTTCAATGATGGCCCTCAGGTGTCCTTCCCGTGCCGACAGTGTGCGGTTGGCCTCCTCCAGTTGGAGGGCCTTTGACTCCAGCTTGTGGATGAGGACCTCGCTGTATTGCCGGAGCAAACCCGCTTCTTCGCCCACCGGAGTATTCGCGGGAGACATATCTCCTCGCCCGGCCTTCGCCAGAGCGTCGCGGATTTGGGCGATGAACGGAGAGGGTTCTGTAGGTTTGACGATAAAGGCGTCCGCGCCGAGGTCCAGTGCAAGCTGCTCGTCCTTCGCGTCGGTATAGGTTGCCGTGTACACGACAAACGGGATCCGATTGAGCCGCCGGTCCGCTTTCCATCTTCGCAACAGAGTAAAGCCATCCATGATCGGCATGAGAAGGTCGGAAATGACCAACTCCGGTGGATCGGCCAAGGCCGCCTCCAACGCTTCAGCGCCGTTTCTGGCCGTAATTACCTCGTAACCTGTGGAACTCAGCAATGCCTGCAAGTAGTAGATGTTCTCGTCATTGTCGTCCACGATCAGGATTCTTTGCATGGGATCGTCTCATTTCCTTCGCAGAGATAACCAGTTACAAAGGCAAGTGCTTGGCGATTTGGTCGATAAAGGTGCTCGGGTTGATCGGCTTTTCAATATAGTCTGTCGCACCCGAGGCCAGAGCTTTCTCGCGGTCCCCCACCATGGCATACGAAGTTACTGCAATGATCGGCGTATCGCGAAGAGCGGGATACCTGCGGATTTCCTTGGCCACGGCATAGCCGTCGAGCATGGGGAGTTGAATATCGAGCAGGATCAAATCCGGCTGCAACTCGCTGGCCATGGTCACTCCAAGTCTTCCATCCCGGGCTTCCTGAACAAGGAATCCGTGCATTTCCAGCAGAAAGCGCACCAGATAGAGATTCTGCTCGTTATCTTCAATCACCAGAACGGTGTTCTTCATGAGTCTTGTCCCATACCAGAGGTAGTCGAACGGTGAACGTGCTGCCCTGATCGGGAACGCTCTCCACTGAGATGAATCCCCCCAGGAGATCCACCAGCCGTTTGCAGATGGAGAGACCCAATCCGGTTCCTTCGCGCTTGCGCGCCAGGCCAGTGTCCGCCTGGCGGAAAGGCTCAAATATACTCTCGTGATGCTTCGGGTCGATGCCTATGCCCGTATCCCGAATGGTGACGACGATCCATTCCTTGTCCCGCCGGCATTGAACAACCACTTCTCCCTGATCGGTGAACTTGACGGCATTGCCCAGCAGGTTCAGCAGAATCTGTTCCGTGCGTCGCTGATCGCTGGTTATCTCGCCCACTTCCGGTGAAAACTCTGTCCGCACCGTGATCCCTTTCTTCTCGGCCAAAGGCAAGATTGCGGACACCGTTTTCTGAAGGACGGGGAGCATGGGGAAAGATGCGCAATAAACATCCAGTTGGCCCGCCTCGATCTTGGAGATGTCCAGAACGTCGTTGATGAGCGCCAGCAAATGCCGCGAGCTGTTTTGCACCATTCCCAGCTGCTTTTCCTGTTCGTCGTTCAGTGGCCCTGCAAGTCCCTGCAGCACGATTCCCGTGAATCCGATGATCGAGTTCAACGGAGTCCGCAGTTCGTGAGACATGATGGCGAGAAAGGCGGACTTCAGCCGGTCGGCGGACTCCGCTGCGTCCCTGGCTTCCACCAGTTCGGCGGTGCGCAGGCGCACACGATCCTCCAGTTCGCTTCGTGCCCGCTCCAAAGCTGCAATGGCTTCGGCGCGCTCGTTTTGCGCGCGCAATGACGCGATGCCATGAGCCAGATCTTCCCCGAGCTCGGCGATGAGCGCGACTTCCGACGTGTCGAAAGCATCGGGTTCCCGCGCGTAGATTGCCAAAGCTCCATAAACAGAGTCCCCTTTGCGCAAGGGCACCGACATAATGGACTCAAAATTGCGGGGAGCCAATTCATTGAACCAGTGAGCAAATGTCGGCTGGTCGCTGAGATGGCGCACAACAACTGGCTTTCCCGTGCGGATGGCGGGACCGATGCTTCCCCTCCCATACTCGTTGTCGGCCCAGCTCACATGGATGCGATCCAGAAATCCCTCAGCGGGGCCGGCCGATGCAACCGGACGCACGGTGCGCGCTTCGTCGTTGTCGGCATAACCGACCCAGGCAAATAGGTAGCCTGCCGGACCGACCGCAATGCGGCAAATCTCATTCAGCAGAGCTTGCTCCTCGGTAGCATGAACCACTGCCGAGTTACATTGCGACAATACTCGAAAAGCCCGGTGCGTTTGGCGCAGTGCCTCTTCCTTCGCCTTGCGTTCGGTGATGTCGGTACTGATTCCGCAAAGCGCCTGAAACTGGCCGTTGTTGTCTCTGAGCGCAACCTTGATGCTTTGGTAGCTGTGCAGGCCGTCCGGAAGCAGCGACTGTTCTTCGAACTCCTGCGTCTGGCCGCTCTCCGCGACGGCCCGGTCATTGTCCGTGAACTTGCGAGCCGCAGCTTCGGGAAAAAGTTCGAAATCCGTCTTCCCTTTGGCGAATTCGCTGGGGATGTTGAACAACTCAGTCCAGCGGCGATTGACAAAGAGGTAGCGGCTAGCCTGGTCTTTCATATAGATCAACACCGGCGAGTTGTCGAGCACCGCTTGCAACTCCGCACTGCGCTTGCGGATCAGCTCCTCCGCCCGCTTGCTTTCTGTGATGTCGGTCAGCATGATCACCATGCCATCGGTCCCTTGCTCTTCATCCGGAATCGGAGACGTTGCTATCTTTGCCCACACCTTTTCTCCGTCTTTCTTGCGCAAACGGATCTCGCCCGTGCCAACTTTCAGAAGAGAAGGATGAGGAGTTTCAGGGCAGAATTCGAGAGCGCTTTTTCCTGCCATTTCTTTCGGCACATATCCAAGCATGTGGGCAAACTGGCGGTTGACGAAAGTAGTGCAGCCCTGGGCATCCAGGGTCCAGATGCCTTCGTTGGCCGTCTCCACAATCTGGCGATAGCGTTTTTCGCTTTCCCGCTCCGCTTCTTGCGTCGCCTGTTCCCTGATGAGATATTCCCGCTCTGCCTCGGTCGCTTTCCGTTCGGCAATCACAGCCGATAAGAGAAGTCCGGAGACAGCCAGGGTGGCAAAGAAAAGCTGTAGCAGGAGAGCATTGGTGAAAGGCAGATCCTTTGAGAAGGGTCCCATGCCGTGCGCGGTCGCGAGCAACGCGACCGCGGCAATAGCGGCATTGATCAGAGCGGTTCCGGCAACTCCAAACCGAATTGCCGCCCACAAGACGAACGGGAAAACCAGCAGCGCCAGCACGGTATGGCGAGTCGCAAAATAGAGGTGGTCATCGAAGAGCAGCACGCTGGTCAGGCTCGTGAGGAGCAGCAGCCCAGCCAGTTCCAGCATTCGGGCGGCGGAGCGCAATTTGACCAACTCGCGAAGCGAAAGCAGCAAGGGTGCGGCCAGTAGAATGCCCATGGCGTCACCCAGGTAGTACATCAACCATAAAGGAGTCTCTGTCGCCCATGGCTTCACGCTGGAGGAAAGCAGAACAGCGGTTCCAATGGATGCGCTTATCGTCGAACTGAGTAACGCCGCCAGCACCATCAGTCCAAGCATGTCGCGAAGGCGGGTCAGCGAGCTTTGAAACCCGGGAATGCGGTGGAGCAGGAAGACGCCTGCCAGCGCTGCGGCTGTATTTCCTCCGGCCAGCCACAGAGACGCCAACAAAGGAAGATGCGAGAGATAATTGACCAGGAACGCAGCGAGATAGATGGCAGGCCAGCAGCGCCACCCAAAGAGAAGCAAACAAGCTAGAGCAACCCCGGAGGCAGGCCAGACCGGGGAGACATTGCCAGCCGTGAATGGCACTGCCAAACCTGCCATGCCCGCAAGGAAGTAGAGCACGCCGGTTCCAGCTAAGCGCTTGTAGACCGGGATTCTCATTTGGACTCTCGGACAGTCCAATGTACACCTATTTACGCAGTCTCAAGGAATTATTCATGACCGAGGTAACCGCGCGGGAGGAATAGAGCCCACAATACCGATCACTTATGATCGGGAGCATCAAGATCGGACGCAAGCCGAGTGCAAGGAAGTGAAGGGCGAAAACCCTAAATAGTTGAAAACGATGTACCTGTGCTTGCATCGTAACTGTGCGTGCGCAACTTAGCAATCGAAGTGTTTTCAGTGGGGCGCGGCTGGAGTGTCAGCCGCGCCGCCTGTTTGACGAGTCGGTTTGGTTTCCTGCGTCCATTTGCATCGACGCGGCTCGGGCTGCGATCATCACTGCGATCTTTTCTTGTCGGGAGGCCCTTCGCATGAGGATGAAAGCTGTTCTTGTTTTCGCCGTCGCCGCGGCATTTTCCACGAGCCTTTTGGCTCAAAGGCCTGCCTGGCCGCCGTCGGCCGAGCATCCCACGATTGCGGTCTGGCCTGGAGCGGCTCCCGGCGCGCCCGCCAATCCGCCTGCTGAAATCGATACAACCACTCCCAAGGACAACCTGATCGCCGGCAAGCCGCTGATTCGCCTGGGCAACGTCTCCGCGCCCACTCTTACCCTCTACGTGCCCCAAGGCGAAAGCACCGGCGCGGCCGTGGTGGTCTTTCCCGGAGGCGGTTACAACATCCTGGCCATCGATCTGGAAGGCACGGAAGTCTGCGACTGGCTCACCTCCAAAGGCATCGCCTGCCTTGTTCTCAAATATCGCGTCCCCGGCACCGGTCCTTATCCCAAGTCGCCGGCCGCTTTGCAGGATGCGCAGCGCGCGCTGGGTCTGGTGCGCCTGCATGCGGCTGAATGGAAGATCGACCCCAACCGCATCGGCGTGCTGGGCTTCTCGGCTGGCGGTCACTTGGTGGCCGCGCTCAGCACCCACTTCGACGAGCGTCTCTACGCGCCCATTGACGATGCGGACAAGCTCAGTTGCCGCCCGGACTTTGCGATCGTCGTCTATCCCGGCTATCTGGCCCTCCCGGACAAGAACTTCGCGCCCAATGCCGACATCCATCCCACAGCTAACACGCCGCCCAGCTTCATCGTCCAGGCCGAAGACGATCCGGTGCACGTCGAGAATGCGGTGGTCTACTTCCAGCAGCTCAAGAACGCCAAAGTTCCGGCCGAGTTGCACATCTATGCGCAGGGCGGACACGGCTACGGCCTGCGCCGCACCGCGCTCCCGGTTACCGCATGGCCAGAAGGCGTGGAAACCTGGCTCAGGACCATCAAGGTCCTGCCGGCGCAATAGGGTTCTACAATCATCCTCATGCTTCTTTCCGTACTGACCATCTCCGACCGGTGCTCGCAGGGTTTGATGACCGACACTGCGGGCCCGGCCGTGGTTGCGCTGCTGCGGCAGCATTGGCCAGAGGCAGAGATCCAGACCGGCCTGGTGCCGGACGGCGAAGATGCGATTGCCGCCGCCCTGGAGCGGTGGTGCGAGCAGGGCGCGGCTCTGGTTCTGACCGTGGGCGGCACTGGACTGGGCCCTCGCGACCGCACACCTGAGGCCACGCGCCGGGTAATCGATCGCGAAGCCGCCGGCCTGGCCGAAGCCATGCGTTTCCACGGCGCCGAACGCAATCCCTTTGCATGGCTTTCAAGGGGCGTCGCGGGCCTCAAGGGAACCACGCTGATCGTCAATCTGCCCGGCAGCCGGCGCGGAGCCGAAGAGAGCCTTGCCTCCATCGTTGCCCTCGTCCGGCATGGTTTGGAGATCGCCGCCGGCGGCCAGACCCATCCCTTGAAGACCGCTTCGTAAATCGGATTACTTGAGTATTTTCTCTCCAGGTATAGATTCACTTCTTCAGCAAACGCTTTCCAAAACCCGGCATTCCGGACCCTTGCGCGAAGCAGATTGAGTCTTGCTTGTCGTCGGGCAATCCGCTCAAATGCAGGAGTTATTGGTTGTTTGCCCTCATTTTCTCTCGCAATCCTGGTTGAGAAACAACGGGAAAGCGTACAATCTTCTTACCCGTGAGTGTCCCCAGGAACAATCCTCCCAATCGGCGGCCCGGAGCCGTCAGCATCCGCGATGTGGCCAGCCGTGCCGGCGTCTCCATCGCCACCGTCTCCCGTGCGGTCAACCGCATTCCCACCGTCGATCCGGAACTTGCGCGCCGCGTCTGGAAGGCGATCGACGAGGTAGGCTACCTGCCCAATACCCAGGCGCGCGCTCTGGTTTCAGGCCGCAGCCGCATGTTGGGGCTCATCGTCTCCGAGATCACCAATCCATTCTTTCCCGAGCTGGTGCAGGAGTTTGAAAACCTGGCCGTGGCGCAGGGATACGAGGTGCTGATCGGCTCGACCAACTACGAGCCGGAGCGCACCGAGTCGCTCATTCGCCGCATGTTGCAGCGCAATGTGGACGGCGTCGCCGTGATGACCTTCGGCATCGAGGAGGACCTGGTTCAGAAGCTCGTCGAGCGCGAGTTCCCGCTGGTCTTTGTAGATGCCGGGCCGGACCTGCCCAATATCCGCGTCCTCAAGGTGGACTATGCCGAGGGGATCCGCCAGGCTGTGCAGCATCTGGCCGCGCTCGGCCATCGCAACATCGCCTTCATCAGCGGTCCGCTGCGTCTGCGCTCCGCTGCCTCGCGCCGCGACGCCTTTCTCAAGTCCATGGCCGAACTGGGGCTCACCGTTCCCGCCGAGCACATGATCGAGGGAAGCCACACAATGGAAGGCGGCATCGAAGCCGCGGAGCGCCTGACCGCGCTTGCCCAACTGCCTACGGCCGTGATGTGTTCCAACGACATGACCGCCATCGGCGTTCTTCATGGGCTCTATCGGACGACCCACAGCGTGCCGCAGGAGATTTCAGTGGTGGGCTTCGACGATATTCATCTTGCGCAGTTCATGCTGCCGCCGCTCACCACAGTGCAGATGTCGTGCAAGGATTTGGCCACGGCCGCGGTTGAAGCGCTGCGCGCGGGCATCGAGCAGGACCACCCCAAGGCCGCCAAGACCGAATGGCACATTCCCACGCGGCTCGTCGTGCGCCAGTCCTCGGCCTTTCCCCGCGGAACCCTTCCGGCGCTGATGCAGAGCGCCGTGAAACATCGAGGCGAAGCGGAGAAGTAGAGCGTCCTTTGGGGGCCGTGGTCCTTCCCGGAGCCGCGCGTTCATCCCATCTGGGCTGCCAGGGAGGCAACATGGCAAATTGCTTTGGTGCGGACATCCTGATTCAGGCGCCGGACCCCGCGCGAGCGGCGGCCTTCTACATCCATCATCTCGGCTTCACCATCACCGTAAGCGTGACGTTCTGGCCGTCTTGATCGGGGCTGGGGTTTTGTGATGGATAAGGCCGTATGTGTCCACGATCGATTCAAGTGGACACGACCGGTCGTAGGAAGTGTGTGTTTCAGC
>JBEKTO010000078.1:0-11817 GCA_049515995.1 Occallatibacter sp.
CGAGGTTCTGCAGCTTCACATTCCCACGCTGAATCGGCAGGCTATCCTTGATCTTTTTGTACTGCTCGGCCGTGATCTCCATTAACTCCAATTATAACAAAATAGTGTGAACACGCCCTAATAAAAGGGTCGTCGACCTGTCCCGCCAAAGTGACACCAATCGGCCCGCTTGATGACGTGGCGCATCCCGTATATAGCCTACGGTTAGGCGGAGAATATTCTGATCAGTATTACGCAGATGTGGCCCGCTTTGCGGATGAATTGTTAGCTGAGGTAGATTTGCAGGCGGCGGCTCTGATTGCGGCTTACAGCCGCGACCTAAAGACAGCGCAGCGGGAACCTCCGCGCAGCAGCGGAGAATATGCCATCGATTTACTGGCGCTAGGTCTGGCCCAGTGGAGATATGCGGGCGTGGCTGAGAACACGCCCGACTGGGCCATAGCCCTGGCGCT
Source organism: Occallatibacter sp. (assembly GCA_049515995.1). Taxonomy (GTDB): domain Bacteria; phylum Acidobacteriota; class Terriglobia; order Terriglobales; family Acidobacteriaceae; genus Telmatobacter. The sequence goes on from JBEKTO010000078.1 coordinate 453, forward strand.
GGAGTTCGAATGGCTGGGCCGAAGATACTGGTCGATGAGACCCATCGCCAATCTTCTGTCGGCGATGATTTCCAGGTTCTTTATGGGAGGCAAAGTCGGGGAACCTCTGGAGGCCGCTGTCCGATCAAAGAAGCGGCGATCACGGCCGGGACCAACGGACAGCTTGGCGCGGCTACCTCACTTGATCGAGTGGCTCATAGCCACAGGCAACTTCAATCAAGAGACTATGCGCCTCGACGGCATTCGAATCTTTCTTAGCTCGCTCCCGGAAGCCGAGGCGGAAGTGTATCTTGATTCCATCGCAGAACTTTTCCGCTGGTTCCTGCGCGAGTCGAACGAGACTTTGGGGTCCTACACACAGGACGTAAAGGGTTTCCTGACCAAGGAATACCCGAAGCGAGGCTGGCGGGAAGATCGGGGCTTCTGCTGCAAGGTGCAGGCCGAATACCACCTTGGTATGGTCGCAGCCGAAATCATGAACCGGGCTCAGCGCAAACATTGCGAGGGCATGCCACAAAAGGCTGTCCTGGTGCCAGCGTGCTTGAGGGGCGCTCACGCGCTTAACTGTCAGGCAGATATTTGCGGCACAGAAGTTACATGCATGGCATGTGACCCGGATTGCAGGATAAACAGGGTCAGGAGCCGCGTCCGCAGCATCGGAGCAATGGTCTATCTGATGCCGAACTGCGGTGATTGCGAACGCCTACTCGAACGGTGGCGATATCAGACAGACACAGCTGTAACAGCTCTGACCTGTATCCCGAATATCCTTGAACTAAGCCTTGAAATGCGTGCACGGGGAATCGCCTCGCAGGTATTGCCGCTCGATTATCCAGGATGCGGCTCCCATTGGGGCCCGACGAATGTTACTTCGGACCTAAACGAGGAGCACCTTGTACAGATCCTTGTATCAGGTAGTAGGAAGGCCCCATAAAAGGTCTGGTCCTCGATGCGAATGAGCAGAACGATGGATTTGAGCGCATGGGACTCCAGCGCGGAGGGAGGCCCGTTCCCGTTTTTGCGCACTTAGCGTAGGACCCTTTGTAACCCGCGAAGTCGGATCGTACCTTTCGGAAAGCTCGGTCATGCCGAAACTCGCCCCGCAATTTGCCCAGTTCTAGTGGGAAATTCTCCTAGCCGCCCTGTCGTCATATATTGCCACCACAATCTCGGCCATTATCAACACCGCCAGGACAACCGCCCAAAACGGAAGGTAGATCATCAACCGCAACACCAGGGTTAAGCGGGCCCTAAAACCCCTTGACGGTCCCACTTCTTGGCCTACCCTGATTTGAGTCGTTGTTACGGCTTTTTGCGGAACTTCTACGGCGATTCCGGATTCATCTGAATCGGGTTTCAGCAAGCTGAGCATCTCATTCACCTACCAGAAGGTCAGGACTATATCGAGATTCCGATTGAAAAGCTACCGCAGAGGATGTTACCAAGAGATTGCACTGTTTGAAGCAATTCGTCAATGAATTGTAAAAATGAGGAGAACGCATTATGGAAAAGCCGGTGCGTTCGCCCAGGCTCTCGCGCACCAACTGCTCGCGATCCACCGCGGTTTGCCAGGCGCTCTTGAACCGATCCACCAGCTTGGCGTCCTCAACCTGCTTCTGCCGATCGAGATCCTCCTGGAGCCGGCGAATCTCCACCACGCGCGGAAAATTGGGGCCGTGCTCTGTGCTCAACCGGGCCTGTTCCTGCTCCAGTTCGCTGCGCCGTGCGTGAATCTGTTCGAGCAGCGCGGTCGCAAAGCTGCCGCTCTCGGCCTGCAAGCGCGAATCGGATGCGATCACTACCTCCGGATCGCCCTGCGCGGCGGCCCGGTATTCGGCCTCGCGCAGAATGCGTTCGCTGCTGGCAGCCACCAGTTGCCGGCCCAACTCGTCGATCTCCAGCAACGTGGAGCTGTGTTGCGTCTCGCCCGGCTTCCCGTTGGCCAGGGTCTCCGGCGTGCTCAGCAGGCCATGCTGATTCTGGAAGGCCGTTAAGCGCTGCCGGTCCTGCTCCACGCGGGCCTTCAACTCCTTCAGTTGACTCTCCAGCCAGCCGGAGGCTTCGACCGTCGCCTGCACGCGCGATTCGCTCTCCTGCTGGGCATAGGCGTGAATCAGGCCGTTCACCACCGCTGCCGACAGCGCCGCGTCCTTGGTGCGAAAACGGATCTGAATCAGCAGCGTGCGCGGCAGGCTCTGCACATGAAGCCGCCGTTGAAACCGCTCCAGCAGCCAATCCTTGGCTTCCACGTCGGGAGCGTCGGGGCGAAACTGGGGAAATCGGCACGGAAAACGGCAAGGGAAACGGCCCATGAACCCCGGCTCCTGGTAGAGCTTGAGATCGGTAATCACCCGCCACGCCAGTTGGTCGCTGCGAAAAACATTGGCCAGCGTCTCCAGTTGCATCTGCGCGGAGGGCACAGATGCCGAAACCGGGGATTCCGAGGTTTCAAGGCTCAGTGCCGAGGCGGGACCTGTGCGCATCGCGACTCGGGCGCTGGCCTCATACTGGTTGGGAGCGATCAGGCAGTAGAGAATGCACAGCAGCAGCAACCCTCCCACCACGGAGCCAACCAGACGGCGGCGGCGAAGCAAGATCTCCCAAAGCTCGCGCAGGGAGGTCGAGGAGTGGTGCCGGCTGACAGGTGTCCTGGGCCGCATATCGGGCTCGCAGGACGAATCGTGCTGAGCTGCGAAGTTGTCCGGCAAGGGTTGGGAACCTCAGTCCCAAGAGTTCCCCCACAGGGCGATCCCCGACCTACAAATCGAAAAAATGCTGTGGAGGAAATCCCCGACAGTGTGCTTCATCGGAAGCAATTCGTCAATAGATTCCATCGACGAAGAGAACGGCCTGTGGAAATTCGCAGATTTTCTGGGGTATTCATGCTGCCGCCGCGCCCGTTCTGTACCACTCGACGGTGCGGCGTAGGCCTTCCTTGAAATCGACTTGCGGTTTGTAGCCCAGCAGTTCCCCAGCCAGCCCAATGTCGGCCAGCGAGTCATGGATATCGCCTGCGCGCGACGGAGCGTAGGCCGGTTTGCCGCTGTAACCGGTCAACTCGCACAGTATCTCAAACGTCTGGTTCAGCGTAATCCGGGCGCCGGTGGCCGTATTCATCATCCTGCCCGAGACCTTTTCCGCCGGGGCCGAGGCGGCCAGCAGGTTAGCGTGGACCACATTGTCAATGTAGGTGAAGTCGCGGCTCTGCTCGCCGTCGCCATAGATCGTCGGCTGCTCTCCCGCCAGCATCCGCCGGCAGAAGATGGCCAGCACCCCGGAGTAGTGGGAGGTGGGGTCCTGGTACGGCCCAAAGACATTGAAGTAGCGCAGCACCACCGTCTCCAGCCCGTAGACGCGGGCGAAGGCGCGCATGTAATGCTCCCCGGCCAGCTTGGCCACCGCGTAAGGAGAGATCGGGTTGGGCAACATTCCTTCGTGCTTGGGGAGGGTGGGCGTATCGCCGTAAGCGGACGAAGACCCTGCGTACACCACCCGCCGCACACCGGCCGCGCGAGCCGCCACCAGCACATTGAGCGTGGCGTCCACGCAGTTCACGTTGGTCGCCACGGGATCGGCCACCGAACGCGGAACCGAGGCCAGCGCCGCCTCGTGAAAGACGATTTCCACGCCCGCGCAGGCCTTCGCACAGGTCGCTGGGTCGGCCAGATCGCCCTCGATGAACTCCATCGCTTCCAGGCCGATCAGGTTGGCGCGCTTGCCGGTAATGAAGTTGTCGATACCGCGAACCGTTTCGCCCCGCGCCAGCAGTGCCGCTGCAATCGAGCGGCCGATAAAGCCGGCGGCTCCAGTTACCAGGTAACTAGCCAAAATTGCTCCTCAAACAGATTCCAACGGACACAGGAAACTTTGCCCGCTCCTTTATAAGAGTACAACCCCGCGTGCATGAACCGATTGAGCACAGTGCCGCCGCAGGTTTTACAATCCAATGCATGACGATTGCGACCGAAGACCGCCTGGCTACGCTCAAACGCAAGATGGAGACCCGCGAGGCCCGTATCGGGATCGTCGGCATGGGATATGTCGGATTGCCGCTGGCGCTGCTCTTCAGCGGCGAGCGCTTTCGCGTCACCGGCTTCGATATCGCGGCGGACAAGGTGGCAACCCTCAACGCGGGCGGTTCCTATATTGTCCGCATCCTGCCCAGCGAGATCCAGCAGGCCCAGAAGGCCGGCTTCCGCGCCACGGCCGACTACTCCGAGATCGACGAGATGGACGCGGTCATCATCTGCGTGCCCACGCCGCTCAACGAGCACCACGAGCCCGACCTGAGCTACGTCACCGGGACGGTCAAGTCCATCGCGCCCCATATCCACGAAGATCAGTTGATCGTCCTCGAAAGCACCACCTACCCCGGCACGACCGAAGAGGTTGTGGTGCCGCTGCTGGAAGCGGGCAACCCGCGCGGACTGAAGGCCGCGCGCCGCGCCGACGAATCCGGCGTGCACGTTGCCTTTTCGCCCGAGCGCGAAGACCCCGGCAACGAGACCGTGGCCCGCCACGATATTCCCAAGGTTGTGGGCGGTTGCGGCCCGGCGGCTTCGGAACTGGCCGCGGCCCTCTACGGCTCCATCTTCCGCCGCGTCGTCCCCGTCAGCAGTCCCTCGGTCGCCGAAATGACCAAGCTGCTCGAGAACATCTACCGCTGCGTCAACATCGCGCTGGTCAACGAATTGAAGCAGCTTTGCATGAAGATGGGCATCGACATCCACGAGGTCATCGAGGCGGCCAAAACCAAGCCCTTCGGCTTCCACGCCTTCTATCCCGGTCCTGGCCTGGGCGGCCACTGCATCCCCATCGATCCCTTCTATCTCTCCTGGAAGGCCCGCGAGTTCGACTTCCGCACCCGCTTTATCGAACTGGCGGGAGAAGTCAACATCGCCATGCCCTACTTTGTCATCGACCAGCTTACCGCCGGGCTGAACGAACACTCGAAATCCCTCAAGGGATCGAAGGTCCTGGTCCTCGGCTTGGCCTACAAGCGCGACATCGACGACCTGCGCGAGTCTCCCTCGCTCACCATCATCGAACTGCTGCGCGAAAAAGGCGCCCTCGTCGCCTACAACGACCCCTACTTCCCCAAGGTCGGCCACGGACGCCACTACGACCTGAACATGACCAACACCCCGCTCGACAACCTCGGCCAGTACGACGCGGCGGTCATCGTCACCGACCACTCCGACTACGACTACAAGGCCATCGTCGCGCAGTCGCAACTGGTCGTGGATACAAGGAACGCCACCAAAGGCATCGACTCGCCCAAGATCGTGCGCTGCTAGTCCTTTGTGATGATGGTCCATTTTGTAGATTGCTGAAATAGAATGCTGTCATCCTTGGTGAAGCAGGACGCGCTTTTTTGCGGCCTATGCAGTCGAAGGAACTGCGTTTCGGTCACCTGACTCATTCCTTGCGCTGAGGAGGACCCCATGCCCATCGACATGCACGGCCTTTGCCCGTTGTTTGCGGTCTTCGACATGCCCGCCTCGCTCCATTTCTATCGCGATGTGCTGGGCTTTCAGATCGTCCAGAGCTCCGTGCCTGAAGCGGATGGCCACTTCGACTGGTGCTGGTTGCGCCTGAACGATGCCGATCTCATGCTCAACACCGCCTACGAACGCAGCCACCGCCCTCCCGCGCCCGATCCCGCCCGCATCGCCGCACACGGCGACACCCAGATCTACATCGGCTGCCAGGACCTGGACGCAGCCTGCCACTCCCTGCGCGCCGCCGGCATTGCAGTGAAAGGCCCAGTTGTTCGCCCCTTCGGCATGAAGCAGCTCTTCTTCAAAGACCCCGATGGCTACGAGTTGTGCTTGCAGTGGACCGTCTGATCCGGCGCAACCGGCGACATTCCTCCAGCCAATCGTGTATCTTTGCTTCGTTCGCCTATGATCGCTCTTCTCCCCACTCTGGCCGAACCCCAGCACTTCTCCCTCGTTGAGAAGCTGCTCTTCACAGGCTTGGCCCTGGCGTCGGCCTGCGCTTTCTGGCGCCGCTTCGGCAAAATCCTCAATAAAATCCTGAAATCGAAGAAGGACGCCAGCTTCCCTCTCTTCCCCCTCGGCTGGCGCATCCGTGACTTCGTATGGGAGGTGCTCTTCCAGGCCAAGGTTATTCGCGAGCGCCCGCTCCCCGGCCTCGCGCACGCTTTCGTCTTCTGGGCCTTCTGCGCCTTCGCCCTGGTCACGCTCAACCATTGCGCCGTTGGCCTCGGTATCGGCTTTCTCTCGCCCGCCGGCCGGTTTGGCCGCTTCTATTTCTACTGCGCCGCTGTCTTCGCCCTGACCTGCGTGGCGGGAATCGTGGGGCTCTTCATCCGCCGCTTCTTCCTCCGTCCCAAGTGGCTCGGTGCAAAACTCTCTTACCAGTCCGGCGTCATCGCCTTCCTGATCTTCGCTTTGATGGCCACCTATCTGGCCTCGTTCTTCGTCGCCGACGCCGACCCCTCGGCCCGCGTTCTCTGGTGGCTGCACACACTCACCCTGCTCGTCTTTCTGCCGCTCATCCCCCACACCAAGCACCTTCACCTGGTTCTCAGCCCGGCCACCGTCTTTCTTTCCCGCGGCAGCTTCAGCCAAATCCCGCCCCTCGTCGGCGACGAAGACTTCGGCTTGGTCGCCGGCACGGACCTCACCCGTCTGGTCAGCCTCCAGGTCTACTCCTGCGTGGAGTGCGGCCGCTGCACCGAGCACTGCCCCGCCGCCAACACCGGCAAGCTGCTCAACCCCAAAGAAATCGTTCTCGGCCTGCGCGGCTATTTGAATGACCTTGGCCCGGCGTCGGAAGAGCCCCTGCTGGGCAAGTACAACGCCCAGGAAGCCGTCTTCCAGTGCACCACCTGCGGCGCCTGCGAGTACCAGTGCCCGGCGGGCATCGAGCACCTGCCCATCCTGGTCGGCCTGCGCCGCGGCGCGGTCAACACCGGCGCCTGGGACGACCCCCACGGCTTCAAGCTCTTCCTCGCTCTCGAACGCGGCTCGAATGCGCTGGGAATCAGCCCCACGGAACGCGACAAGTTCATCGAAAAGCAGCAACTGCCCCTCTTCGACGGGACGCAGGAGTATTGCCTCTGGCTGGGCTGCATGGGCGCATACGACCCCAAGGGACGCGAAATCGTCGCCGACTTCGCCCGCGTGATGAATTACCTGGGCGCGAGCTACGGCGTGCTGCGCAAGGAAAAATGCACCGGCGACCCGGTTCGCCGGCTGGGCAACGACCTGCTCTTCCAGCAACTGGCCGAGGCCAATCTTGAAATCCTGGCGCAGAACAAGGTCAAGAAGATCGTGTCCATCTGCCCTCACTGCGTCCGCACCATCCAGGAAGACTGGAAGGAGTACGGCGCCCCGCCCGAGGTCGAGCACCACAGCGAATTCCTGGCCCGCTACGCCGGCAAACTCCCGCAAAAGGGCTCCGGCTCGGAGAGCATCGTCTTCCACGATCCCTGCTATCTGGGGCGCTATCGCAATGTCTTCGATGAACCGCGCCAAGTGGCGGCTCTGGCCGGCGAGTTAGTCGAGGCGCCGCGCAACCATGAGCGCAGCTTCTGCTGCGGGGCCGGCGGCGGACTGGCCTTTCTCGGCGAGGAAACCGGCAACCGCATCAGCCACGTCCGCGCCGCGGAGTTATCGGCCACCGGGGCGGCCACCATAGCCACCGCCTGCCCCTTTTGCAATACCATGTTCCGCGATGCCCTCTCAGCTACAGGCGAGGGCGCGCCGCAGTTGCTTGACATCGCCCAGTTAGCCGCTCGGGGACTGCCAAAAGGCAGTTCCAGCTAAGATGAACCGGAGTCTCCCTCATGAAGATCGTCGTCGCCATCAAACAGGTTCCCGAGCGCGATGCGCAATTCCGCATCGACGCTCAGGCCAAATGGATTGAAGAATCCGACCTCCAGTTCACGCTGAACGAGTCCGACGCCTATGCGCTCGAAGAGGCGCTGCAACTCAGGGAGCAGCACGGCGGCGAAGTGATCGTGGTCAGCGCCGGCCCGGAGCGCGTCGGCACAACCCTCCGCGAAGCCCTGGCCAAGGGCGCCGACCGCGCCATCCACATCGGCTGCGACGATCTCGGCGCGCGCGATGCGCTGGGCGTGGCGAAGCTGCTGGCCGCGGCCATCCAGCCCGAAAGCCCCGACCTGATCCTGACCGGCCTTCAATCCGAAGACCTCGGCCTCGGCCAGACCGGCGTCATCCTGGCCGAACTTCTCGCCCTGCCCCACGCCTCCCTGATCCTGCACGTGGAAAAGACCGAAACCGGCCTCAAGGTCAAGCGCGAACTCGAAGAGGGCTGGTTCCAAACCGTCGAACTGCCCACACCCGCGGTCCTCACTATCCAGTCCGGCGGCAACAAGCTGCGCTACGCCACGCTGATGGGCATCAAACGCGCGAAAACCAAGGAGGTGCGCCGCGTGACCGCTGCGGAACTGGCCGTCGATGCCGCGCCGGTCGTGGTGCTGGAGCGCGTCGCGCTGCCGCAAAAACAAAAATCCACGCAAATCCTGCCCGGCACGGCAAAAGAAGCCGCGGAGGCGCTGGTCGAAAAGCTGAAAGTCGAGGTGCGCGTCCTATGAGCGGAATTCTCGTGGTTCTGGAGGAGCGGGGCGGCCGGATCAGCCGTTTCAGTTGGGAAGCGGTCGCCGCCGGGCAGCGGCTGGGCGCGCAACTCGACCAACCGGTGAGCGCGATCATCCTCGGCGCAGAGACCGAACCCCTCGCAACGGAAATCGCTGCCCGGCCCCTCGCCAAAGTGCTGCGCGTCGAGCACCCGCTCCTCGCCCGGTACACGGCGGACGGCTTCACTCAAGCTCTGCAACAACTCATCCAAAAGGAATGGCCCGCGCACGTGGTGCTGCCGCACAGCTACCAGGTGCGCGACTACGCGCCGGCGCTGGCGGCCCGTTTCGGCGAGGCGCTCATCGGCGATGTGGTCGCCATCGGCGACGGCCCGGTCTTCACGCGCCAACTGCTGCAAGGCCGCCTGAACGGCGTCTACCGGCACACCGGCAGCGGCCCCTGCTTCGTCTCCGTGCAGGCCGGAGCCTTTCGTGCCGAACTCTCCGAGACGGCGGACTTGCAGCCAGCCCCAATCTCCCTCTTCACGCCCGCCCTCGATCCGGCGCAGATTCGCACCAAGCCCGCCGAGCCCTTCCGCGGCTCGGCGCAAACGGTGGATCTCGCTTCGGCGCAGCGGATCGTCAGCGTGGGCCGCGGCATCAGGGAGGCGGAAAACATTCCCCTCGTTCAAGAACTGGCCACCGCGCTGGACGCGGAGCTGGCCGCCTCGCGGCCCATCTGCGACGCGGGCTGGCTGCCCCTGGAGCGCCAGGTCGGCAGCTCGGGCCAGACCGTTTCGCCCAGGCTCTATCTGGCTGTCGGCATCTCCGGAGCCATCCAGCACCAGGTCGGCATGAAAGGCGCGCAGTGCATCGTGGCCATCAACAAAGACCCCGACGCGCCCATCTTCGAAATCGCCGACTACGGCATCGTCGGAGACCTCTTTGAAGTGGTTCCCGCGCTCACCGAAGCGGTCAAGGCAGCCAGGCTGTAATCGATCGTCTGGTCCGCAGAGCCCTGCCCAGCCACTTGAGGTTAGGGGAACAGCACACCGGATCAATCTCGGGTTTGCCGGTGATGCAGAAACAACTATTCGAAAGGTTACTGGTGAAGGATATACTCTCCTTGAATCAAAGTCATAGACGATGGATGAACTTCTGGCCGGTGTAATAGGAGCAATCGCGAAGTGCTCTTCGAGGCAGTCTTCGAGATTGCGTGTGAAGGCTTGGCTTCGCTTCTGACTCGAGCAATCGGCAAACTCTTCAAAACAATTTCTGATGTCTATCCCATCGCCACGACTTTTGCCCTTGGAATGCTCGGGGTGTTGGTCGGCTTTTTGAGTGTAGTCGCGTATCCGCATCCATTTGTGCATCCGTCCCGGTTACATGGTGTAAGCATCATAGCGAGTCCACTGATTACCGGCTTCGTGATGTCTCAATTGGGTCGCCTGCTGCGAAACTATGGCAGGAAGGTCATGCCGATCGAGAGCTTCGTCTATGGATTCATGTTTGCCTTTGCGATGACTCTAGTGCGGTTTCTCATGCTCAGATAAAACAAAGGGAGGCGCACCGACTGCTACGCAAACGGGACGCTGCAAGCGGATTGTCGCCGAACCGGAGACGACCATAAGACCCCAGCATTTGCGCCCCCATGCCCTCACGCGTTATGGTTCCTTGTTTGCCATACAATCCAGCGTGAACGGGGGCTACGAAGATGCTTCTTCCCGCAACGTACCAAGCCGCGCTTCTTCTCATGGTTCTGAGCATGTTGTGCTGGGGTTCGTGGGCCAACACGCTCAAGATGTGCCCAGGCTTTCGCTTCCAGCTTTTCTATTGGGATTACGCCATTGGCCTGGCGCTGGGCGCTATCGTTTGGGGGCTGACCGCCGGCAGCCTGGGCCACGCCGGGCCGGCGTTCCTCACCGACGCGGCCCAGACGCCGCTCGCAGCCATTCTCTTCGCGGCCTTTGGCGGCGTGGTCTTCAACGTCGCCAATCTGTTGCTCGTTGCCGCCATCGACGTGGCCGGCCTGGCGGTCGCCTTCCCGGTGGGGATCGGGCTGGCGCTGGTCGTGGGCGCGGTTTCGAGCTATCTGGTCCGGCCGGCCGGCAATCCCCTGCTGCTCTTTGGCGGCGTGGCGCTGGTTGCCGTAGCCATCGTTCTGGATGCCGCGGCCTATCGCCGCCGCGAGGGATCGGCAAAGGCCGCCACCACGCGGGGCATCGCCCTGAGCCTGGTGGCCGGCGTGCTCATGGGCTGCTTCTACCCGCTCGTGGCCCACGCCCTCAGCCCCATGCAGGGCAATCCCGCCCCCGGCCCCTACGCCGTTGCCTACTTCTTCGCTCTCGGCGTTCTCGTCTCCACCCTCCCGGCCAACCTGCTGCTGATGTTCAAGCCTCTCGACGGCAAGCCGCCCGTCGGCTTCGCCGGCTATTGGAACGCGCCCGGACTCTGGCACCTCGCGGGACTGCTCGGCGGAGCCGTCTGGTGCACCGGCGCGGTGGTCAACTTTGTCGCCTCGGGAGCCCATCTCGTGGGTCCGGCTGTCTCTTACTCCATCGGCCAGGGCGCAACCATGGTCTCGGCCTGCTGGGGCGTCTTCGTCTGGCACGAGTTTGCCGGCGCGCCCCGCTCGGCCAAGCGTCTTTTGCTGCTGATGTTCATCTTCTTTGCACTAGGAACTTGTTGAAATTCCCTCGTTGTGGGCTCGTTCCTTGGGAATTTGCTCTTTCATCTGCTTGAATTTGGTTTGAATCGGGCGATTGGCCAGTGTTGATGAGGGTTTTCCGCACCTTC
>JBEKTO010000079.1:0-11191 GCA_049515995.1 Occallatibacter sp.
GCATAACTCAATTCGAGAAAACGCCCATTTTACAGGCACTTCAGGAAACGGACAACGATAACGACTTAGACGATATTGGCAACCAATTGATTCTGTTCGACTTTTAACCGGACAGCAGTGATACTCGGCAAAGATGGCCTTGGTCTCGTGGCGGCAACTCCTGGAAGGAAATCCCTGCTTTCTCCAAATGCAAACAGCTATGTTGATGGCACCATCAAGCCGGAATTTCCATCGCTCTTGCAACGTATGATCGATAATGGCTCAGCACGCATTTTTTCAGCAGGCGAAACAGTTTGGATCACTAAAAGTCAGTTCAATAATAAAGGGTCTCTTGAACTTGAATTAATCAGTGACCCCATTGACGGAACTATTTACTGGGGCACTCTCAAATTTCCCGCGCCTAAAGGATCACAGCCTGATGGTAACACGATTTTGGCTGCAATGGCGGAGGCCATGGAGTCGGAAGATTCAAGCGTCTCCGGTACACAATCTACCGCCGGAAATGGTCGTTTTTCCAATCCGGTGTCTTCGACCAGCAAAGCCAACTTAGCCGCAGTGGGACCGCCTCTCGATGTCGCTGGTGTGCGACTTGGGATGACCCCTGATGAGGCAATCGCTGCTCTCAAAAAGTTCGCAAACTGGCCTCTTCTGAAAAAACGATATACCGATAATATTGTAACTTCTGGTTGGATGGACAAAGTCAACCAGTTGAATGGTGGTTCAGAGATTGTAACTTTTGGTGATCTTGGATTTACCGATGATTGTACTGCAAAGAAAAACGTACATGACCGCGTCCTCGTGACCATCATTGCAGCCATGACAAATCGATCAGAATGTAGCTGGGCATCAGCGCCAATCAGTTCTAGCCATGACTCAAACCCATTGGAAGTAACGGTTTTCTTTAGCCCAACGCCAGGAAGTGAACACGTTATTGGCGTTTCATTATGGAGTGCTTTTGGGCAATCTCCTTTAGTCCAAACAGTAAAGGAGAACGCGCTTCAGAAATATGGTCCAGAATATTCAGCATCATTCCTACGCATCGAGGGAGCATCCAACGGTTCCAGCAGATACATTACATGGCGCTATGATTCCAAAGGAAAACTTATTACAAGCTATCGTGATATTGCATACTATGATGGAACTTTCCATGATTCAAATAGGAATCGTATAACGGGAGCAGCAGAGCAGTTAACTTTCGCGCTAAGGGGATCAGATCGCAATACGCCAATACTCGATTCCATCAATCGATTGAATGGGGTTGGATTGGACTTTATCATTGAGGAAAATCAGTTTAATAGGCAACTGGCACTCTCTTATTCTGTGGCTCTCTTCAATGAAAAGGAGTTGTACGCATTCACAAAACAACAATACGATTCCCTAATGGCGATGCAGGATATGCGAAAAAACAGGAAATTGATAAGGCAAAGCATACTGATGCACCAATTAAGTTCTGATCCACATAGGCACATTGCCCCAAGTCTAGATTCTGAGCGGGACTTGGGGTGTCGGTTATGCAGAGTTGACGGCTTCCCTTTCATTCGCCGTTGCGCGACTGAAAGGGATGCACGGCGGAGGAAAAGCTTCGGCAAGGCGCGGTCTGGGCGGTTGACGGTCGCGCCGGTCGGTGTCTCATAAGTTAACCTTCTTGAGCCAGGATGCAGCCGTCCCTCCGCGTTCCAAGGGTCGCGAACCCGTGGCCCAGACTTGTGCGACCACCTCCTCGGCAGCAGTGGTCGGTTCGTCGCCGATGGGGAAGTTTCGAGTGAGCCCGATCACCGGGTCCAGCGGAACCGGCCGGAGGTTTCCGGCTGGAGGCTGTCCACCGCGCTTTCGGCGCGGAGGATGCCCAACGCCGCATGTCTTCGGCATGGCTGATATCAAGTAAACCTTACGACCTGCACAGATGCGGCCGCCCCGTTGTTTTCACGGCTGGAATAGGGCGCCCCGAATACTGCCGGATTGACGGGCGGGTGACTGCGCCGTAGGCTCATAGCATGGAATTCAAAGTGAGCGAGCTGGAGCGGGAACCGATCGAATTCGATCTGGAACTGGCTCCAGGAGCGGTCGATTTTGGCGATGAGGCCGAGCAGGCTGGGCAACTGGCCACTGCCGGGCAGGCTGAAGTGCTGCACGAGCACCGCGGTCCCAGGGATATTGTGGCCGATATCCGGCTCAAAGGGCGCTTTTCGGGCAGCTTCCGGGTTCCGTGCGCGCGCTGCGTTGAGCCGGTGGAGATTCCGCTGGCGGCCGAGTTCGACCTGATTTTCCGGCCCGCGGGGGCGGATTCCGACGCGCCGGAGCGGTCGATTACAGCAGTGGAAACGGAAATCGGTTATTATCAAAAGGACAGTCTGTTGCTTGAAGATGTGCTGCGCGAACAGGTGCTTTTGTCCCTGCCGGTCAGAACGCTGTGCAAGCCGGACTGCAAGGGACTTTGCCCGCGCTGCGGTGAGAACCGCAACAGCCAGACGTGCACCTGCGAAGAGGGTCCGAGCGACCCCCGCTGGCAGGCGCTGGCTGGGCTCCGCAGCCGGATCGAGTCCTGAAAGCAATCAACCTCAAGGTGAATTGAGGGTGCTCTGCCCAGTGCTGTAAGGCAGCTAAAACTCCCGCGTGGCTCATGTCCCGCGTGTTTTGAGCCAGCCGGGCACGAAGCGGGCGGGGACACGAAAGGAATTCGAAAATGCCTAATCCGAAAAGGCGCCACTCGACGCGCCGCACCGCACTACGCCGCTCTCACGACTTTCTGACGGCTGTGGGACTCTCCGAGTGCCCCAACTGTCACGAGAAGAAGCTGCCCCATCGCGCCTGCCCCAAGTGCGGAGCGTACAAGGGCCGTGCCGTTCTCGAAGTCAAAGAAGTCGCCAAGTAGCCTGAGCCCCCATGCTCATCGATATTGCGCTTGATGCCGTAGGTACGGACAAAGCTCCTGAAGCGGAGATTCGCGGGGCGATTCTCGCCTGCCGCGCTTTGCCTGTCCGGGTCCATCTGATTGGGCCCGAGGCGGAGCTGCGCGACCTGCTGGACGAGCATCTCGATAACGAAGACCTGCCCATTGTCATTCACCATGCCTCGGAACGCATCGGCATGGAGGAGAAGGCGGCACATGCTGTGCGCACCAAGCGCGACAGCTCAATGCGCGTGGGGCTCAAGCTGGTCCGCGAGGGCCAGGCGGCGGGCTTTGTGACCGCGGGCAATACCGGAGCCGCCATGGCCACGGCCAAGATGGTGCTGGGCGCGCTGCCGGGAGTGGACCGTCCGGCGCTGGCGACGCCGATGCCCAGTTCGACGGGAAATCCGTGCTTGCTGCTGGATGTGGGTGCCAACGTGGACTGCAAGGCGCACAATCTGGAACAGTTCGCTGTGATGGGCGAAATGTACGCCCGCAGCGTGCTCAAGATCGCCGAGCCGCGCGTGGGCCTGCTCTCGATCGGCGAAGAAGAGACCAAGGGCAACGATCTGACCCGCGAGGCCTTTCCGCTGCTCAAGGCGCTGCCGATCAACTTCATCGGCAACGTGGAGGGGCGCGATATTTTCAGCGGTCTGGCCGACGTGATCGTCTGCGACGGCTTTGTGGGCAACGTGGCGCTGAAGACCAGCGAGGGAGTGGGGCGCTTTGTGAGCGCAGTGCTGCGCGAATCGCTCACCCGTACCGTGACCGCCCAGGTGGGAGCGCTGCTGTCGCGGAAGGCCTTCAACGAATTCCGTCGTCGGCTGGATTACCGGGAGTATGGCGGCGCGCCGCTGCTCGGGGTGCGTGGAGTGTGCATTATCGGGCACGGCTCCTCGAACGACCGGGCCATCTTCAACGGCATTCGCGTGGCGTACGAGTTTGCCAAGGCCGGCACCACCAAACGGATCGAAGAGGAGCTTGCCAGCCGTCCGAAGCGTGTCGCAGCGAGTCCTGCGAACGGCGTGGAGGCTTCCGCAGTTTCCGCCGAACCAACGGCCAACCCCGATGCGACCATCCAGTGACAGCCCCGATGCCTGCCGATTCCAACGATTCTGTTTCGTTTGATTCGGCCGTGCTCGGCCAGTTGGCTTGTCCGGTCTGCCTGGACGCTTTGCGGCTGGACGAAGCGCGGCTGATCTGCGCGGGCTGCGGCCGAGATTATCCAATCATGGATGGGATTCCGGTGCTGATTGCCGAACGGGCATCGTTGGGAGCCGGTTCAAATTGACCCGCCGGGGATGGATCCAAACTCCGCCTGCGAAAATACAGCTCCTTCGCTGCATTCCTTATGCACAGAGCCGAATGGGCTTTGTCGTTTCCCGCCCTTTCGCCAGAATTGCATGAAGCAGGTTCTTCAACTCCGCTGCGCTCTGCTCAGAATAACGGCAAGGATGGGGCACGGAGCATGGTTTGGCAGTCAGCGCGGGGTTCCTCTCTGGTGGTAATTCGCCGCAGCGAGTCAAGCTATTTAATTTGAAGCGTTTTTGTGCGCAGGGGCCGCTCGCCACGCTATCGCCGGCGGTAGAAGGGCGCCACAATCAGGAGGGCAAAGCCGATGGCCGCGGCGAGGGCAAGGGCGATGAGCGAGTAGAGGAGCGTGAGACTCGGACCCTTTGAGGGAGGATCGTCCGGGATGGATTTCGATAAAGGAGGCAGAAATTCGGGATCACTCATATTTGAGCGCCTCCACGGGGTCCATCTGGGCGGCTCGGGTGGCGGGAACGGTGCCGAAGATGACACCCACCAGCGTGGCCGCGGTGAGGGCGATCACCACCGACCAGGGCGAGATGGGCAGGTCATAGTCGGTGAACAGGCGGACGGAGAGCGGCAAGGCCAGCCCGACCAGTGTGCCAACCAACCCGCCGGTCAGCGAAATGATAATAGCCTCGGCAAGAAACTGGAGCTTGATTTCGCGGTAGGTGGCGCCCAGAGCCTTGCGGATGCCGATTTCGCGGATGCGGGCGCGCACGTTAGCCAGCATGATGTTCATGATGCCCACGCCGCCCACCGCCAGGGTGACGGCGGCCACCAGCACCAGAACTGCTGTCAGGGCATTGGCAATGGTCGCGGCGGTGGTCAGCAACTCCTTGAGTGTCTGCGTCTTGTAGACTGAGTTCGGCCGGTGGCGCGCTTGCACAATGCGAACAATTTCGTTGGCGGCGTCGGGCACTTCTTCCATGTTGCGCATGGAGAAGTAAATCTGCTTCACGTTTTCTGTTCCCGTGAAGTAGCGGGCCACGGAATAGGGAATCAGGATGGTCTGGTCGGCGATCTCCGACTGCCCCATGTCGTCCACGCTCTCCTTGAAGACGCCGATGATGGTAAAGGGGATGCCGCTGATCTCGAAGGTCTGGCCGACGGCTGCGTCGGAGCTGCCGAACATCTCGTGAGCAAAGATCTCTGTGACCACGGCGCACTTGATGTGGGCTGAGTCGTCGGTCTCGTCGAGGAAGCGGCCCTCTGGCACCAGCAGGTTGCGGATGTGCTCGTATTGCGGGCTGACGCCCAGCACCAGCGTATCCTTCACAACGCCTCCGCCGAAGCTGATGCGGTCGTGCATCTCAAGGACAGGCGAGGAGTAGACCACGCCGGGCAACTGCGCCACCACGGCTCTTTCGTCTTCGCGGGTGAGGAAGTCGTTGTAGAGCACCCGCTCCGCACCGGTGGCGCCGCCGCCAGCGTATTCCAATTCGACCGAATTGGTTCCGATCTTTTGAATCAGTTGGATGACATACTGCTTGCCGGTCATTCCAATGGTGACCACCAGGATCACCGAGGCGGTGCCGATGACCATGCCCAGCGCGGTCAGGGCAAAACGCGTCTTGGCGGCGCGAAAGCTGTCCACGGCGAGCTTCAGGATCTCGCTGAAGAGCATGGTGCGGCGTGCGCTCAGGAGGGTTTCCTGGAAGGCGGTCTGGCGGGCTTGATCGGTCGGATTCATGGGTTCCTATTAGCAAGATGCGCCAGTGCGCCCTGCGGCTTCTTGAATCGCGGGACGTATTCGGTCCAGCGCCAGGGTTCGAGGGGCCGTTTCCAAGCGACCCCCTCCAGATAGATTACGCGCTCCTTCGCATCTTTCTTAACCAGGGGATGCGAAACGGTCAGCAAGGACAACAACCGCCCCCAAAACCCGCTCTACAGCCGCTTCGACTTTTGATGAACGTCCCAGCCAGCAGTTGAAGGGGCCGATTCAAGGTGTTGTCTCATAAAATGACAATGCCGTCCATCTCGATCGAAAGGCGGGCGGGATGAAATAACCGATCAAGGAGAAGCGATGCGAGCACTGGTTTATACCGCTCCACGCCATGTGGCGATGGAGGACCGTCCCCGTCCTCTTCCGTCCGCGGGAGAATGTGAGATTGCCGTCGCGGCTGCGGGTATTTGCGGCTCGGATATCTCCGGATTTCTTGGCCACAGCCGCCGCCGCATTCCACCCATGGTGCTGGGCCACGAACTGGTCGGGCGCAAGCCGGACGGCCGGCGTGTGGTGGCCAATCCGCTGATCAGTTGCGGGCGCTGCACAGCCTGCCTGAGCGGAGCGCAGAACCTATGTTCGAGTTGGCGGCTGCTGGGCATGGACCGGACCGCCGGGTGCTTTCAGGAGTTTGTCGCCATCCCGGAATCGCAGGTCTACGAGATTCCCGAGCATCTGAGCGACGCCAGGGCCGTGGTCGCCGAGCCTCTGGCGAATATCGTTCACCTCTTCCGGATCGCCGCGCCGCTGCCCTTTTTTCGCCTGGGCATTGTGGGCGGAGGGACCATGGGTTCGCTGGCCGTGCTGACGGCCAGGCGGATGGGAGTGCGCGAGATTCTGGTGCAGGATGTGAGTGATGTGCGGCTAGAGACGGTTCGCGGCATGGGCGCCACGCTGGCGGTGAACGTTGCCGCCGAAGAGGGACGCGCGGAAGCGAGCCGGTTTGCCGGCCACGGCCTGGATATGGTGCTCGATGCCAGCGGTTCCGACGCCGCGCGCCAGGCGGCCTTCGATCTCTGCCGGCCGGGGGGGCTGGTGGTGCTGCTGGGTATGGCCAAGGAACGCAGCGAGATCCACTTTGTGACCAGCATTCGCAAGGAGCACCGCGTGGCCATGTCGTTCGGCTACACGCCGGTGGACTTTGAACGCTCGCTCAAACTGCTTGCCGACGGCGAGATCGACCTTTCGCCGTGGACGGCCGAGTTGCCGCTGGAAGAGGGCCAGAAGGCCTTCGACAGGATGACCGGCACGCCCGGCGACACGCTCAAGATGGTGCTGCGGGTGGGCTGACGCGAGCGGCGTCCGCGGGACGTGATGGTTTCGGCGCGGCGCCGCATCCATGCCCGGTTTCTCAGCGCTTGGCTGGCAGGCAGGAATCGAAGTGTCATCAGATTCCGCGTCCAAGGGTTATCGCTGCGTAGCCGGCGTGGCATCTGCTTCCCACTGGGTGCGCGTGTATCCCGAGTGCGCCATCAGCTTGCCCATGGGCCTATACTCTTGCGGGTCCTCGGGCTGCCAGGTGGCCAGGCCGTCTACGTAGCGATTGAACATGCAAAACGTGGCCGCGATCAGAACGGTATCGTGTATCTCGATGTCGGAAACGCCGAGTGCGCGGGCAGCGGCGACATCTTCCGCCGCCACATGCTGGCCGCCCAATTGCACCTTGCCTGCGATGGCGAGCAGCGCTTTGAGTTTTGGTGAAACGTCTGCCGACTCGAAATCGGCTTTCACAGAATCGATCAGGGCATAGTGAGCCTCAGCGCCGCCCAGATGCTCCGCCGCGGCCGCGCTGTGTGACAGTTGGCAAAACCTGCAGTCGTTGCGGGAAGAGACGAAGGCTGCGATCGTTTCGCGCTCAGCGCTGCTGAGCGTATTGTCGCCTCGCAAGAGAACTTCAGCGAGTTCTCGCAAGGGTTTCGTCGTTTCAGGTCGAAACATCATGGGACCAAGAATGCCCGGAATGCCTTCTTCAATCGCGATATGAGCCATCGGATTCCTCTCTCCTAGAAGTTGAGGCGCAGCGAGATTTGCATCTGGCGCGCGGGACTGGTGAAGGTTGGCGAACCAAAAGTTGGATTCGCGGGGCTTGTGATGCCGTCGCCATACTTGCGGGGCACGGGGCCAGCAAAATCGGCAGCTCCATAGACCTGATCGATATCCTGCACGTTGTCCCGATTGAAGAGGTTGAAGACCTCGAAACTCGCCTCGGTCGATAGCCGCTCAAAGGGGTGAAAGACACGCTGCAGGCGGAGATCGCTGTTGTAATATGAGTCGCCGCGATAGAAGTTGCGCCCCGACGTACCGACGCGATCGTTGAAGGGGAAACCGTCGCCATTCACGTTGAAGCCGGCAAGGATGGAGAAGTAGCGCGGAGTTTGCAGCGTGTTGAGCATGGACAGCTTGAAGTTGCGCAGGAACAGCGGCCACTCGCCCGGACTCTCGCCCATGAGCGAAAGCACGAAGCGATGCCGGATGTCGTTGTCTCCAATGGCTCGATCCTGATTGGGGTCCAGATAATCCTGGGGCGTGTCGGTAAGCTGCACGTCGGTGGCTAAATCAATGGACTTCGAGTACGTGTAATTTGCCAGAACGCTATAGTGGCTGGCAAAGTTTCTCCGCAGGCTGAGCGTTCCGCCGTTGTAGACGGAATAGCCGGAGGGCGTGGCGATGAGCGCAAAGCCAAAGCGCGGGTCCGCGGGGACGAACGCCTGGCGGCCATCGGGGAGGTTTCCGTTGGGCAAGCCGTTGACGCTCAAGTAGACGGGCATATCGAGACCGTGCACGAACTGGTAGCCTGCCGTAACTGTCCAACCCATCCCGAGCTGGCTTTCAAACTCCAGGCTGGCGTGCTCCGCGTATGGATTTGGAAACTTGCGCTGGATATAGCCGAGCGGGAATTGCTGCAGTGCCGAAGGCGCAGGATAGGCACCCGACGACGCAAAACTCTTCAATGCCGCTGTGGCGCCGAAGGGGCCGGATACGCCAACGATGCCTGACTCGCCGAGACCCACAACGTCATTCGCCGGATCGGAAAAATCAGGCACGTAGGGGTTGTTCATCTGCGTGAAGGCCGATGCGCCTTGCCAGCCGACCATCAGGTCGCTGTAGTCCCAGGGACCGGTAAACAATCCGCCTCCCACGCGGATCACGCGCTTGCCTCCATCGAAGGAGTAGGCGATGCCAACACGCGGCTGAACGCTGCCATTGTTGCTCTGTTGCATTTTGCCCACGACGCGCACATCCTGCGCCGATGGAAAAATGTCGACGTCGTAGCGCAAGCCAACGGTCAGCGTCAGATTGTGAGTGGCCTTCCACTGATCCTGCCCGTATGCGTTGAAGAGCCGGTGCCAGAATTTCAAGTTCGTTGCATCTTCAAATTGAGGCGCCGCCGAGCCGGTATAGAGTCCGCCGGAAAACGGCACTGGGCGCGCCGGAAGTTGCTGGCCGAAATAGGAACTTGGTTCAAGAAACAGAAACTGAACCGCGGTTCCCGGCCCGAACGGCGGTCCACTGAATTCGCTGGTGCCAAAGAAGCTTTGCGGGGTAAATATCGCCGCGCCGGGGCTGAAGAACGTCGTGTCCGCTGCGATCCAGACAGGCTCAAACCCTCCGCCAAACTTGAAGGAGTGCGCCCCGTGAATGTAAGTCAGGTTCTCCTGGGACTCAAAGTGCGGCTCGCTGTAGTAGCTTACGCTGCCAGTGAAGCCGCCACTCACCAGGGTGTCGGAGACGTCGAGCGTCGGCTCGAAGCCCGCGCCCTTGGGCGTCAAGTGAAAGAGGCGATTGCCGTAGTCCACCACGCTCTCAGAGGTCCAGTGCGGACCGAAGAGATGAAGGTAGTTGGCAAACACCGTCTGGTCCCGCACCGGGTTGTCGCGGTAAGTGGATGGCAGCCCCTGGCCGGGAGCAGCGGTGGGCGCATTCAGCTTGCGGTCGTTGTTGAACAGGTAGCCCGCGTTGAGGATGCTGTTCTCATTGAAGACATGAGTCAACTTCCCAATTGCCTTATCGTAGTCGTCGATCTGAAGAATCGATCCAAGCTGCTCTGGCTGGAGGGCAAACGACTCTTTGACCTGGTTGATGCTGGGCGTGCCCGGACCCATGCAGCCGGCAGTATCGATACAGCCAAGTATGAAGCCCGAGTAAGTTGGCGACGCGGCCCGGCGCTGTCCTTCATACCCGGTGAAGTAGAAGGCCTTCGACTTGCGTATCGGCCCGCCGGCCTCCGCGCCGAACAAGTTGGCGCGCAAGGTATCGAAGCCGGGCGCCGACAAGGGATTCGTCGCATCGAGCGTGCCGTTGCGAAAGTATTCGTAGGCCGATCCATGAATATCGTTGCTGCCTGACTTGGTAATGGTGTTGACCACCGAGCCGAGATTGCGTCCGTTGTCGGCAGTGTATGGTCCATCGACCACGCGGAACTCCTGTACCCAATCAAGCGACGGACTCACTCGCTGGACGCCCGAAAGGCTGACGGAATAGTCCGTGCCATCGAGCCCAAAGAAAGAACTGTGCGTCTCCCGGAGTCCGCCGAAGCTCAACTGCAGAACCGTCTCGAGAAAAGGTGACTGCGCGGCGGTCGCGGTGCTGCGCCCCACATTCGCGGTGGGCGTCAGCAGTACAAAATCGATGAAATCCCGACCCGCAGTGGGCAACTCCTCAATCTGGTGGGGGTTGATGACCTGGCTCGATTCTGTCTTCTCGGTTTCCACAGTTGTGCTCGAGTCGGTGACCGATACGGTTTGGTTGACAGTGGCAAGACGCAGCTCCGCCGTAACCGAGGCGACCTGACCCACATTCAGCGTTAACGCCCTCTTGTAGGCGCTGAAACCATCTGTTTGAACAGTGAGCGAATAGTCTCCAGCGGCGAGTCCGGGCAGTATCGCTTGCCCTGCTCGATCTGTCAGTTGACTGCGCGTCACGCCGGTATCTTCGCTCGTCAGTTCAATTCGCGCGTTGGGCAACACTCGGCCCGAAGGATCGCTAACCGCAACGCTGAGCGTGGCGAGCTGTTGCGCCGGGACAAGGCGCGCGCCGGCAAGAATCAGGACAATCATGCAATAGACACGGATAGACCTCTTGGTCATACTGCCTCCAGGGAAGTGGATTTTTCTTGCCCATCCTGGGTCGCTGGGAAGGGCGGCCTCTTGGAAACATCGTTTGGAAAGATTTGCGGTATGCGGAGCGATTAGCTTCGCATGCCCGCCAGCCGATTGTTCGGTTCATATCCGCTGGGACGCCTGCCGCATGCCAGCAAGGCCGAT
>JBEKTO010000080.1:0-10893 GCA_049515995.1 Occallatibacter sp.
TCGCCGTCGAGTGCCCCCTCTGCGGCGAGTTGCGGCGGTACCTTCCGAGCGAGGTTTTCCTCGGGAAGCCTGACCAACTCGTCACCCGGCAACTGCGGACCGGAGGTCGGTAGTTTGTTGGCTCCTGATGGGCGACCACAAAAATCATGGGTGCCCCAGGTCTCGTTTTTGAGACCTGGGAGGGTACAAACCTCACCCCGCCGCCCCTTCCGGCGTATGCTAATCCCAAATGCCCAGCGAACTCCATCATTACCAGCAGACGGGGCAACTGCATTTCATCACCTTCAGTTGTTACCGGCGCAAGTCGCATCTTGGCTCAGGGGCTGGCCGCGACCTGTTCGAGTGCGCACTGGAACGAATTCGGCGGCGGTATCGCTGGGCGATTCTTGGATATGTGGTGATGCCGGAGCATGTGCATCTGCTGGTGAATGAGCCGGGGACCGGGAGTTTGGCGCGGGCGATTCAGGCGCTTAAGCTATCGGTTGCAGTGCGGCAACGGGAGCGGCCTTTCTGGCAGGCGCGATACTACGATTTCAATATCTGGTCCAAGGAGAAGGTGGGCGAGAAGCTCGCCTATATGCATCGCAACCCGGTTGTGCGAAAGCTGGTTGCACAACCCGAGGATTGGAAATGGTCGAGCTGTCGGCACTATGCAACGGGATGCGAGGGTGCGGTTGAGATTGAGTCGTTCTGGACAGGGTGGAAGCGGGAGCAGGAGGATTTGTTGCGGGTGTCCAATTGTGGTTGAAGGAGGATGGGTTGAGGTCCGTACTATCCCGGGTCTCAAAGACGAGACCCGGGGCACCCCAAGTAGCGGCAAGTTAACATCCATAAGACCCGGGCCACCCGCCCGTAGAGAGTTACAACGGAAATATAGGGGCCTATCGATGAGATGTCCGAGAAGAGCCGCATGAAAAAGAAGCATTTTGTCACGATATTCTGCATCATCGTTGGCGGTTCGAGTGTTTTGGCTGTTGGCGTTTGGCCGCAATACGCAGCGGTCATTCAGATGACGCTATACACGATCATGGTCTTCGTACCTGTATTCCTGGGCCTATGGCCGGAAAGAAATCGTCGTGTCTTCTGGGGCAGCATGTCGTCGGCAATTATCATGCATGGCCTATTTCTTTACATGATTCGTTCAACTTTTCCGTTTAGAACGATTCTGGTTGTCATTCCGATAGTCTTGATCGAGGCGTCGGTAATATACGTGGCAATGGACAAAGTTCTGGGTGATCGTAGGTCTTTGTGACGCTGGCCGGATGACCGGCCATCGGGAAATGGACCCCACTGCCGTTTAAGCATTCGGGTCCGGTTCCGAGCCCGATCCGTTACACTGGGACCGCATGGTACGCGTTGCGATTGTCTGCAAACCGCAGAAGGAAGAGCTGGCCCGGCTGCTGCCGGAGCTGATCGGCTGGCTGCGCCAGCACGACTTCGATCCACTGGTGGACCGGGAGGGCGGCCAGTTCACCACGGCCGCTCCGGCGATGGACCGGGCCGAGATGCCCTCGTGGGCGCCGGGACTGGTGATCGTACTGGGCGGGGACGGCACGCTGCTGTCGGTGGCGCGCATCTTTGCCTCGACCGGCACACCGATTCTCAGCGTGAACCTGGGTTTTCTCGGCTTTTTGACCGAGGTTCGCCTGGGCGACCTCTATTCGACGCTGGAGGGCTGGTGCAGCGATTGCCACACCCTGGACGCCCGCGCCATGCTGCACGCCACCGTCTGGCGCGGGGGAGAGCCGCAGGGCAGTTACGAGGCGCTGAACGAGGTGGTGGTCTCAAAGGGCGACATCGCCCGCATGGGAGATTTTGCCGTGGAGCTGGACGGCAAGATGGTGGCCCGCTTCCGCGCCGACGGCGTCATCGTCTCCACTCCCACGGGCTCGACGGCCTATACGCTGGCCGCCAACGGGCCCATCCTGACCCCGGACGTGGATGCGCTGGTGGTGACGCCGGTGTGCCCGCATCTGCTCACGCTGCGGCCCATTGTGGTGCGCGGCGACGCCTTGCTGACGGTGCGCGTGGAGGCCGTGCCGAACCAGGCGCTGCTCACCGTGGACGGGCAGAAGGCCGTCGAGCTGCATCTGGGCGACGAGGTGCGCTGCCAGCGCTCCAGCCACACGGTCAACCTGGTCCGGCTGAGCGAGAGCGGCTTCTTTGAGGCGCTGCGCAGCAAGCTGAGCTGGGGAGAACGGTAGGGGGCTAGGGACTGAGGGACTGAGATCGACGTACAAAGCCTGGCGAGAAACTGCGCTTCCCGCACGTGGACGATACGATCCGCTTCACACGTTCAACTCACTGCGATCCGCAGTCTGCGCTTGCCGTCGCGCGCGTGCCCCTGGACTCCCCAGTCCCTCAGCCCTTAGTCCCTTAGTCCCTACACATCACCTGCTGAGTTCGCCGAGCAGGACTTTGGCTTTGGCGGCCAGGGTGTGGGCGCCGTCCACATCGCCGGAAACGAGCGCGGCGCGGGCCTGCTTGAGGTATTCCCTGATCTGCGCGGCGGTCTTCTGCTCCTGGTCGCCGAGCTTGCGGCCGATGCCGTTCAGGCCGCGCTCGGTGGCCGCGATGGAACTCTCGGTCTGGCGGCGCAGATCGGAGGGGTCGCCCGAGGAAAGCTGGCCGATGGCGCTCACGCCGGGGCTTCCGTTCGAGGCCTGCTGGGTATTCTTGCTGAC
Source organism: Occallatibacter sp. (assembly GCA_049515995.1). Lineage (GTDB taxonomy): Bacteria > Acidobacteriota > Terriglobia > Terriglobales > Acidobacteriaceae > Telmatobacter. The sequence continues at coordinate 2,685 of JBEKTO010000080.1, forward strand.
CGGCTTTTTGTGCTTCACCGGCTTGGGCGTCTCCAGCGGAAGTGCGCTGGCATTGGTTTCTGGCGCGGGAGGCGGGTTGGGAATGGTCGCTGCGGAGGGCGGCAGCTCGACAGACGAGGTCGTAGGCTTGGGCGGGGGATTCAGGGGCGGGGCAAGAGGCTGAGCCGGCGACGAATTGGTCTTGTGAATACACCCTGCCAGCAGGAACGGCAACAGCGACGCGGCAATCCTGGCAGGCAATTTCATCCCGCAAACCCTTTCTCGCTTTGAACGCTCGCCGGCGGAAGATGCCGGCGTCCCCAATCCGTGGCGGCGAGTGGAATTCGCAGCCGGAACTCCGTGCCACGGCCTAGATTCGATTGTAATTCGACGCTCCCATGGTGCAACTGGAGAATTCGGTAAGTCATGGCCAGACCGATGCCGCTGCCCCCGGTTTTGGTGGTGAAGTAGAGATCGAAAATTTTCTCGCGAATTTCGTCGGGGATGCCGGAACCCTCATCGGCGATGCGCAAAACTGCAGTCTTCCTGTCTTCCTCGAGGATCACTTCGAGCTTGCCGCCGTTGGGCATGGCCTGTGCGCCGTTCTGAATCACGTTGAGCACCGCCTGCTTGATCAGATCGGCGTCGACGTTGGCCATGAGCGGGTTCTGCGGCGCGTGGCTGACCAGTGTCACGTTACGGGTGGAGAGCTCTGCCGCGGCCAGCGTCAGGACATCGCCGATCACGGCGCGCAAATCCTGTTCGCAGAGTTGCAGCTCCACGGGGCGGGTGAAGTCCACCAGGGTTTGCACCACGCGGTCGAGGCGGTGAATCTCGGCGTCGATCACCTCCAGATGGCGGACGGCCGGCGCGCTGGCGCCCCCCAGCTTGGTCTTGAGCAACTCCAGGTGGACGACGATGGCGTTGATGGGGTTCTTCACCTCGTGGCCCACGCCGGAGGTGAGGCGGCCGATGGCCGCCATGCGCCGCGATAGCTCCAGCTCCGACTCGATCTCCTCGACCGATTCCAGATCGTGGAGCGTGACCAGCGCGCCCAGTCCCTCGCGCGTGCGGTCGTCGTGGATAAAGTCCAGGGAAGCCTGGATGCGCCGTCCGGTTTCAGTGAGAATCTCTTCCTGCACCAGGGTGTCGCCGGCATCGAAGGCTTCGCCGAGGGTTCGGCCGAGGACCGTCGAGCGGTTGAAGATTTCGCGCGCATGAAGGCCGAGGATGCTGTCCTTCTCGACGGGCAGAAAGCGGCGGGCAGCCTGGGAGACAAGCACCGCGCGCCCGTCCCCGGTGAAGAGGAGAATGCCGTCCTGCAGGTTGCCGAGAAACTGATCGAGGTTCTCTTTCAGTGCGGAGAAGACCTCTTCGACGTTTCTCATGCGCTGCCCGATGATCTCGATCTTGTTGGAGACGCGGGCCGCCATGTCCTGCCTGGGAGTCTCTCTCTCTCCGTTGGCCTCCTCGCTGGCCGCGGTCCAGTAGTCGAGCTGCAGGCTGATCTCTTCCATGGGGCGGAGGGCCAGATTGCTGAGCAGAAAGGCAGCCACCAGCGCGGCTCCCAGCGCAAAGCCGGTGAGCGTGAGGGCCTCGGCCAGCCAGGGAGCATAGACGGCGCGCAGGAACGTGGTGCGCACGCCCACGTGCACGGTGGCAAAGGGTTCGCCGTTGCGCTCCAGCGGGACCACCACATCGAAGACCCTGGGCGGGCCGAAGACCTCGCCCATCAACTGGACGGGATTGGCGGCGAGGAGCTGGTTATAGTTGGGTCGGACGGGCAGCGGCTTGTCTTCGTTTTCAGGATTGGTGCTGAGCAGGGTGGTGAAGCGGCTGTCGCCGATGTTGATGTCGTAGACGGTGAAGGAGTAGCGGTTGATGGAATCGACCACCGCCTGCAGCGCCGCGCTTTCGCGCACCGCCTCGGCGGTTAGCTCGCGCAACTGGGCGGGGTTGTTGGGATCGACCTGGCGGTCCTTGAGGCCGGTTTCAAGGGCCAGTTGCAGGGCAAACCGCACCTGATTGGCCACCATGCGGTTGGTTTCGTAGGACTGCTGCACGGCGGCGTGGAGCAACTGGCTCACGTAGACCAGCGAGAGCAGCCCGGCGATGAGAAAGACCAGGGCGGTGATGGCCAGCACGAGTTTGGTTTTGAGACGCATGGGGATCAGGCGCGGTGTTCCTCGCGGGCCTGGTTGTATTCCTTGAGCTTGTTGTGGAGGGTTTTCAGGCTGATGGCGAGAATTTCAGCGGCGCGGGTCTTGTTTTGTCCGGTGGCTTCGAGGGTGCGGAGAATGAGCAGCCGCTCGGCCTCGTCGACGGTGGCGCCCACGCGGACGGAGACCACGCCGGCATCCAGGGCCTGGGCGGGCGCGGCCTGCGCCCTGGCAAAGCCGGGAGGCAGATGGCCGACATCCAGGGGCGCGCCATCGGGGCAGAGGATCACCGCGCGCTCAATGGCGTTGCGCAGCTCTCGGGCGTTGCCGGGCCAGTCATAGGACCTCATCCGGTCCAGCATCGACGCGGCTACACCGGAGACCTTGCGCCCGTGCTTCTGGTTCATCTCGTCCAGCATGGCTTCGGCCATGGCGGGCAGGTCCTCGAGATGTTCGCGGAGGGGCGGCATGTGGATATTGAAGACATTGAGCCGGTAGAAGAGATCGGGGCGCAAGTGGCCCTGGGCAACGGCCTCGCCGGGATCGCGGTTGGTGGCGGCCAGAACGCGCACGTCCACTTCCTGCTCGGCGCGCGCGCCCAGCCGGCGGAACCTGCGCTCTTCCAGCACGCGGAGCAATTTTGCCTGCGTCGCGGACGGCATCTCGCCCAGTTCGTCGAGCAGCAGCGTGCCGCCCTGGGCCAGCTCGAAGCAACCTGCCCGGCGTTCGACCGCGCCGGTGAAGGCGCCCTTCTCGTGGCCGAAGATTTCGCTTTCGATGAGGGCTTCGGGAATGGCGGCGCAGTTGACGGCGACAAAGGGGCGCGTCTTGCGCGGGCTTAGCTCGTGGAGCGTGCGCGCCACCAACTCCTTGCCCGTGCCGCTTTCGCCGGTGATGAGCACGGAGACGTTGGAGGGCGCAATCTGTTCGATCAGCCCGAAGATTTCGCGCATGGGCCGGGAACTGCCCACCATGGCGCCAAGCACGCCGGTTTCGCGCAGCCGCCGCCGGGCAACTTCGAGCTCGATTTCGGTGTCGCGCTGGCGCGTGGCGTTGGCCAGGATGGTGCGCAGGCGGGTGGCGTCCACGGGCTTCTGGAGGAAGTCGTAGGCGCCCAGCTTCATGGCATCGACGGCCAGCTGAATGGAGCCCATGGCGGTGAGCACCACGACGGCCAGATTGGCGTTGAGGCCGGTGCCCTCTTCAGAGAGCCGGGTGAGCAGGCCGATGCCATCGAGGCGCGGCATTTTCAGGTCGGTGACGACGATGGCCGGGTCCCAGGCCAGCGCCTTCTCCCAGCCCTCGATGCCGTCGCGCGCAGTTTCGGTGCGATATCCCCAGGCGGAGATCAGCTCCGCGAGTCCCATCAGCGCGTGGGGCTCGTCTTCGACAATCAGGACCTTGACTGCGTTCTCCATGGCGGCTTTCGAGGCAGGCGATGCGATCGCCCGTCCCCGGCCTGGCGGCCGAGGATGGGCGATGATCCCGCAACTTACTTTCTACCATGCACAAACGCCTGTTCCGGCTTCTCTTTGCCGGAACGGTTCCCAGCGGCTTATTGCGCCGGGGCGAGCGAGGCGATGTGCGGATCGGCGTAGAGCTTGCGCAGGGCCTCGGCGCGCACGGTGGAGTCTGCCGGCGTTGGCGGGGCGGCCAGGAACCAGGCAAAGCCGGAGTGGTCCGCCAGGGCTTCCGGCGGAGGAATTTCGCCGGAAAGCTCGACGCCAAAAGGCTTGCCTGCGGCGGTCTGCTCCAGGAAGCGGCCGGCCGGGAAGCGCGGGTCGACCCGGTTCAGCCGGATTTCCAGCACATCCGCATACAGCAGGCCAGGGAAGAAGTCGGTGGGCGATTCCGGATCGCCGTCTTGCCGGAATCTCGGCGCCGCGGCTTCCCATGTCCAGACCAGATTGTGCAGCCCATCGCGATTCACAAGGCGGTCAAAGAGCTGGCGATAGAGTTCGCTGGAGCCGTGAACTCCTTTGCGGCCGGCCCACCAGAATTCCTTGCCGTTGGACTCGGGATAGGGATTCCAGAGCACTGCGACGCCGGCCTTGTCCAGTTCCTTCAGGGTTGCGGCCGTCTCGTCCACCTGATCGCACCAGCGCTTGTTCAGGGCGCTGCCGGGCGTGAGCAACTCGTTCCACTCGAAATCGGAGAGCAAGCCGTGCGCACTGGCCGCCGCGCCGTCTGTTGGCCGGGCCGGACGCCAGCTCAGGCTGACCAGGGCGTGGCCGGCATGGGCGGCGATAGCCTGCTTGACGACGGCCTTGTTGGCCTCCGCGCCGCTCAACTCCGAGGCATAGATCGCGGGCTGCTTGCCGGTGGCCTCGACCACCGCGGCGGTGGCCGCAGAGGGGGCAGCGGGATCGTTTTCCTGGCCGCTGAGCAGGGCGCGCTGGGGAGCGGCCTTGAGGGCGGTCAGCAGGGCCTTGGCCTCGGCGGTTGCGCCGTGGCTTACGGGATCGACGTCGGCCGCGGCGGCGGTGCGCTCGGCGGTGGCCTTGCGGATGGCGGCCATGGGCCCGGCCAGCCGCGGATCGTCGCGATTGAGCGAACGCGGACCGTGGTAGGCGGCGATGGCCTTGTCAAGCTGGTTCCCCACCTGGATGAACTCGCTCCAGGACATGAAGTAGGTCCAGCGCGGCTGCTGCTCGAGCACTTCGGGGCTGGGCAGTTCGCCTACCTCGGCCAGCGCGATGGGCTTGCCGGCGGCCAGAGCCAACGCGTCGTCGTAGTATTTCTGCTTGAACTCGCCGTAGACATCAATGCTGACCACGTCGGCGTAGTTGGCGCCCGGATAGTAGTCGGCAAAGGCTTCGCCCTTGCTGCCGGGGTCGTTGCCGTTCCACACCCAGACCAGATTGTCGAGGTGATGGACGTTGACGAAGCGGTCGTAGATCTGGCGATAGAGCGCCGCCGAGCCGTTCTTGCCCGGACGCCCGCCCCACCAGAACCAGTTTCCGCCCATCTCGTGATAGGGCCGGAAGAGGACCGGCACATGGGCGTCGCGCAGTTGCGCCAGGTAGCCGGCGATCACATCCACCTGGGCGCACCAGCGGTTATAGAGGGGAGTGCCGGGCGTGAGCAGCTCCTGCCACTCGTAATCCGTCAGTTTGCCTTGCACGCTGTCGCGAAAGGTGACGGGCTCGTCCTCGGTGGGCCTGACTTCATGCCAGGTGAGGGCGACGACCGCGCCGTTGCGGTACTGGCGCTTGGCCTCTTCGATCATGGCCGGGCGGGAGAGGACGGAATCCTTGTCGTCGCCGGCGGAGAAGCCGAAGTCGCCGCCCCAGAGGCCGGGATATTTGCCGGTCAGGTCGTAAGCCATGTCGGTCCAGCGCGAACCGACGTTGGGATAGTTGTGCTGGCCGGTGAGGGTGCCCTTGCCGGAGATGGAGTAGAGGTAGGCGAGCAAGGCGCGCGCCTCAGGGGTTGCGTGAGGGTTAACTGGTTCCGGAGCGGCCTGCGCCCAGCCCGCGGAGCCCAAGGCAGCTAGTAGAACAAGAGTGGCAAGTTGTTTGATTCGCATGGTGAAAGCCCATTCCTTTCGCGGAGCGAATTATAGCCGATATCGTTATCAACGGAGAAATCGGGAAAGAAAAGGCTTGGCGGTCAAGGGCTGAACCGCCCTATCCCGCCTTCTCCGTCAGCTCGGCCCAGCGGGCGTAGAGGGCGTCGTTCTCGTGCTGGGCGTCGTCCAGTTCCTTGAGGGCCTGCTGGAGGGCCGCCGCGTCGGTGGCAATGCCGGGGTCCTCGACGCGGTCGCGGGCGGCGGCCAGGCGGGCGTCGGAGAGCTCGACGCGCTGCTCGATGGCGGCGAACTCGCGGGCTTCGAGGTAGGAGAGCTTCTTTCTGGCGGCCGAAGTGGCTGCCGTCTCGGCTCCGGTTCGCTGGGTGGAGCTTGAACCGTCCGACCTTCGCCCAGCTTTGTCCTGCTCCGGGCCGTCCTGTTCCGCGATCCAGTCTTCCCACTGCGCGTAGTCGGCGAAGCGGCCGGTGTGGCCGCGGCCGTCGAGACCCAGGACGGTGGAGGCCACGCGGTTGAGCAGATAACGGTCGTGCGTGACCAGGACCAGAGCGCCGGGAAAGTCGAGGAGGTTTTCTTCCAGGATTTCGAGGGTGGGAATGTCGAGATCGTTGGTCGGCTCGTCGAGCAGCAGAACGTCGGCCGGCTCCAGCATCAGCTTGGCGATGAGCACGCGCGCTCTTTCGCCGCCGCTGAGGTTGCGGACCGGCTGATTGAGCTGCTCGCCGGTAAAGAGGAAGCGGGCGGCCCAACTGGCCACATGCACCACGCGGCCCTGATGGATGACCGAGTCGCCTTCGGGCGCCAGGGCGCGGCGCAGCGTGAGGCTGTCGTCCAGCTCGCGCATCTGGCTGAAGTAGACCATGCGCAGCGCGTCGGCGCGGCGGATGGCGCCCGCGGCGGGTTCGATTTCTCCGCGCAAGAGGCGCAGCAGGGTGGTTTTGCCGCTGCCGTTCGGCCCCACCAGGCCCACTTTCATGCCCGCGGCAAGGACGAAGTTGAGCCCGGTGAAGAGGCGCCGGGCGCGGTTTTCACTTTCTGGGCCGGATTCCCCGGCGGTGTCGCCGCCGGGCACGTCGCAGGCAACATCGGTGAACTCGACCAGGCGTTTGGTTTTGCGCTGGCTGGCTTCAAAGTCGATGCCGGCGGAGTTGACCGTGGTGCGGGAGTCCATGGCGGCCAGTTGGCCGATCATCTCGTTGGCGGAGTCGATGCGCGCTTTGGATTTGGTGGTGCGGGCCTTGGGACCGCGGCGCAGCCACTCGATCTCGGTCTTCACCTGGTTGCGCAGGCTCTCCTGCTGGCGGCTCTGGGTTTCGAGATAGGCCTGCTTTTCTTCGAGAAAATGGCTGAAGTTGCCTTTCACGCGCAGCAGGCCGTCGGCAAAGACGCGATTCAGCTCGATGATCTCGCTGGAGGTGGATTCGAGAAAGTAGCGGTCGTGGCTGACGGTGACGGCGGCGAAGGAGGAGCTGCGCAGCAGTTCTTCAAGCCACTCGATGCCGGCCAGATCGAGGTGGTTGGTGGGCTCGTCCAGCAGCATCACTTCCGGCTCGATGACCATGGCTTCCGTAATGGCCAGCCGCTTGCGCCATCCGCCGGAGAGCGAGGCCGCCTCGGCGTCGAGGTCGGCAAAGCCAGCGCGGCCGGTCAGCTCGCGCAGACGGCCCTCGCGTTCGGACTCGTTGACGTGGGCGGCGGCCAGAGCCTTCTCCAGCACCTGGCGGATGGCGAGGCCGGCGGCGAAACGGGAGTCCTGGGGCACATAGGCGGCGCGGGCGCGCTTGCGCACCGCCAGTTCGCCCGAGTCCGGCTCGACCTGGCCCGCCAGAATGGCCAGCAGCGTAGACTTGCCTGCTCCGTTGGGGCCGATGAGGCCGATGCGGCAACCGTCGTCGACGGTGAAGGAGATATCGCGAAAGAGGGGCGTGGCGCCGAATTGTTTGGTGATGGATTGCGCGTTGAGGATAGGAGGCATCTCTTCTAAGAGTACCGTGCGGGGTAAGGGCGCGGCATGGCTTCCAGCCGGCGGGGTGAGCCGGCTTAAACTGGAGCCATGCTGGATTACGAGATTTCCCCCTCCGAGGCCGCGGCGCTGCACCGCGAAAACAAGGTTCGGCTGATCGATGTGCGCGAGCCGTGGGAGTTTGCCACGGCGCGGATCGAGGGCAGCGTGCCGATTCCCATGGGCGAGGTGCCCGGCCGCGCCCACCAGGAACTGGATCCGGAAGAACGGCTGGTGGTGGTGTGCCATCACGGCATCCGCTCGATGAACGTGACGGTCTGGCTGCGCGGCCAGGGCTTCGAGCAGGTGCAGTCGCTGCGCGGCGGCATCGACGCGTGGTCGGCGGAGGTCGATCCGGCGGTGAGCCGGTATTAGGGCCTGTTCACACTCCCCAGGTGGATGGCGTTGCGCGCGAAAAACGGGCCAGACAAGGCGGAGGCCGAAGGCTTTGGTGGTTCCAAGGTCGAGGCCGACAACGCAGGATGGCCCGTTTTTCGCCGCAACCCGAAGGGACGGGGCCAATCTTCCCCCTCTCTTCGT
>JBEKTO010000081.1:0-10189 GCA_049515995.1 Occallatibacter sp.
TCCGCAACCGACCGCCACCGGCGAACGCGACGTTCAGTTCCCGCTTCCTCTTCATGAACCATAACGAAATGGTCAGCCCAATACCCGACGTCATGCCAGAGGGGAACTCAGGACGCTTACGTTTCTCCCGGGCCGCGCGAGAGATCTCGGTTTCGCTGAAGATTCTGTGATCGGGAAGCAGGCGCCCGCGGCTGATGCCGAACTCGGGATCGCCCTCCGCTGCGCGCACGCCGTGGATCAGCTTGATGCCCGGCCACACGCCGCCCGAATCCTGCCAGCCACCGCCGCTTCCGCCCAGCCATTCCCCCAGAATCGCGCGCGCGGCCACCAGTCGCCGGTCCTCTTCTCCCATCCCTCCGGTGAGCGAATGGATCTGCCCGGTGGCGCGCATGCAAACGGCGATGATCGAGGCAAGCAAGCTGGTGGAAACAGCCAGCCGCGAGCCTTTGGGGATATCGTTCACCTTGCTGACGATCTCAATACCGCAGCCGGGCCTTCCCGTCAGACGCTCCAGCAAGGCGGCCAGCGGCTGCGTGGCGCCTTCGATTCCCGGCGGAATGATGCCGCTGGCGATCACGCCTGCCTTCAACAGGCCCAGGTAATCGCTGGAAAAGTCGAAGACCTCGGCAATGGAGGACACATCGGCGGTCGCGTGCAGATCGATGCTGGTCAAGCGGATGACCGGCTCGTCGATCACGCGGAACCACGCCTCCACCGGCGGTCTCGGCTGGCTAATGCACTCGCCCGCGCCGCGGACCACCAGATCGATGGAGACGTTGAGGACCCGCGCGCCCTCGGGAAAATCCATGCCAAGGAAGAAAATATCGCTCCAACCGCTGTGCGTCAGGTCCATGCGGACGGGCGTGGCCTCGCGCAGAATGGGAAAAACCGGATCGCTGGCAAGCAGCTCGGGACGGAGGTGCAGCGGATAGTCGTCCGTGTGGCCGGCGCGGAACATCCACTGGTTGCCGCGCACGCTCCGCACGCTACGCCGCACCTGGTCGGCGAGTGTCTGAAAGCCGAGCGCGCGGTAGCTGGCGGCCAGCGCGCTGGAGATGGCCGCGCTGGCGCCCAGTTCGGCCTGGGCAGCGAGAAAGATGTCGATCGCTTCCTCAAAGCGGCGCTCCAGCAGATTCTCGAAGCCGGAAAAAGGGATGAGCGTTGGCGCGGCCGTTGCCGTCAGCCGGGGCATGTGAAAGCGATGAATAGCGTAAAGAAAAAAGAGCGCGCGCACACGTTCGTAGAGGTTGTCGCAGTTGCGGCGAAAGTCGTCCAGTTCCCCGCATTCGGTCAGCAGTGCGCCGCGGTCCAGCCCCTCGCACAACAATCCAGCGGCAGATCGCGTTGGCCGCCATCGCCGGTGATGACGCCGGTAAAGCGGCTCACAAGGATGCGCCTCCGCCGTTGGCTCCCAGTTCGCGGTCGGCGAAGAGTTCAAGCATCTGAGCCATCACCTCGCTGCGGTCCCGGCCGTTCAGGGCCAGTGCGAGTTGCGCGATCAGCAGGCCGTAGGGCGCGCCCAGATCGTAGCGCCGTCCCGTATCCTCCACGGCCAGATATTGTTCCTGGCGCGCGAGTTCGGCCAATGCATCCACCAGCGTCACGGGTCTGTCGGAAGCGGTTGCCAGCTTCCAATCCAGGATCTCCATTACCGCCGGCGTGAGCACATGAATGCCGAAAAAGCAGAGATAGTATCCGGCGCGAATGCCGGGAACTAGCAACCGCTGTTCCGCTTCGGTGGGCGTGGGCTTTTCGATCACCGTTTCGACGCGGAAGAGATCGCTGCGTGGCGGAACCCGCCTGCCGCCCACCGTCCCGTAGCGTGACAACAGCCCCTCGCGCGTAGGCTGAACCCCGCTCACAGAGCAGCGTTCCTTTTGCGCAAGCTCCACCAGGCGCTGGGCGGAAGGCTTCGCCGCTGCATTCACGTAGAGATGATCGCCCACCATGTGCAGAAAGGGGTCGTTGTTCAGGAACGAACGGGCGCAGTGGATGGCGTGGCCGTAGCCGCGCGGTTCGGGCTGAGGAATGAACCGGACCGACGAAGCGTACGACCCGGCGGATTGCGCGTAGGCTTTTTCATCGCCGGGCCAGACTACCACGGCAATCTCTTCCGCGCCGGCCGCAAGTGACTGTTCGATCAGGATGCAAAGCAGCGACTTCTTGTTGCCGTCGCCGTCAACGAGCGTCTGCAGCGGCAGCTCCCGCTGCGACCGTGCGGCTGCGGTAATAATGGCCTTCTTGACGAACAAGCGAACACCTGACGGCAGCCTATCATGCGGCTGCTATTGCGCTTTCAATCCTTCTTCGTTGCGCGAGAAGGGTCGAGGATGGACAAAACCTCTCCAGCCTACGAGAGGATCACCGTTCAACAAAAAAACAAAATGCAGCACCGACCTCAGTCGGATTTCCTATTTTACTCGACCAGATGCTAATCAGTATGTACCCAGTTGCTCTTGCGGGGTCCGTTTCTTGCATCCGTTTCAATTCCAAAAACAAGGCGCGCCAGGCAGGGCCTTGGCGGGGCCAAGAAAGCGAGATAAGTCCCATTTTGAAGCGGTTTCTTGGACACACACAAAAAAGTCTTCCACCCAGAGGGGCTCGACTCGGGCGCGAAGAGCGACTGTCGAATGGATTCCGTTCAGCGTGGAGAGACGGAGATGTCCCTGCACGCTGAGTACTCCTCAGCCGGGCTCCGTTTGCGGCTGGAATCGGTCAGAAAGCCGAGGCTTGCTCGGCCGAAGCAGGCCGATCGACGTTGGGCAGCATCGGCACGCCGGTTGAGACGGCTTTCTGATCGGACGTTCGGGAAAGCAGCATTCGGTCCTCTTCCTGAAACGTCCCGGTATTGAGCAGCTCTTCCATCACAGAATTGTCCCAGCGACGCAACACACTGTTGAAGATGAGCTTGAGATCGGAAGAAAACGTTGCCCGGGCCATGTACTCCGCGTCAAGCCGTCGCTTGGCGGGAAGCACCACCATGTGATAGTAGGATTCCAAATGATGTTTGGGTATCCGGTCGAGAACCGACTCCTCGCGAGCGAAGGCGATGGTGGCCGCGCCCGTGATTCCCGGCCGGCAGGGAAGATTGGACACCATATGTTCCGGCATCTTCGGACGGGGGCCTATCAGGCTCATATGCCCGGCGAGCACATTCAGCAACTGCGGCAGCTCATCGAGCTTCCAGCGGCGCAGGAACGGGCCTACGGATGTAAAGCGCTGATTGCCGGCTGTGGTGACCGCATGATGCGCTTTGTCCGTTGCATGAATCATGGTCCGGAACTTCAGGATGGTGAAGGTCTGGCCGTGACGCCCTACGCGTTTCTGCAAAAAAAGTACGGGACCGGTCGATGTCAAACGCACCACCAGCGCGATCAGCAGCAAGATCGGAATCAGCAGAGGCAGGACCGGCACAACGCAAGCGCAGTCGAAGACGCGCTTGGCGCGCGACTGCGACCAGGGACTGAGGCGCTTGATGACCAAATAGGACAAAGGACGAGCCGTTGATGTTGCCTTTCGAACAGGCTCCGGCCCTTCGGCCAAATCCACATTGCTGTACTGAGGGCGCCGCGCGGGTCGATTCATAGTTGTGGATTTAAAAATGCCCGAGACAAACGACCTGACGCTCAATTGGGCCCCCACACCGTAAAAGCTCATCGTTTCCCCTTCTGCGGAATGAAAACGCTGTCTAGTCGGATGCGTTGCTGTTGATGTCGCCGATTGGCTTGCCTCTCCTCCGCTGTCGATCCAGAGAGACAGGATCCTCGATCTTCGTTGCTCATTGTTCCAAGGCAATGCACATTGTTGAGAGACGATTGGTCATGTAAGCAATTCCCTAAACTATAGCAGACTCGGTTCGGCCCAGCATTACAAATTGGCAAACCTAAGCCTTTTTATCGCATTCAATTGCGGCCGGGCAGGCGCTTGGTATTTATAAAAGAATTAATGGCGGCACACCCCATTGTGTGTCCGGATAACCACAGTCCTGCCGGTACCGGCGGGCCGCTGGAGCAGTCCAACCCTCCTTGGGTGCCCCTTTTACTGTCTCACCCTGCTTGCCGAACGGACGGAAAACAGAGTTGAGCTGTTTGCAAGAAGATTACTAAAGTGAGAAGAATGTTATTATTCTAGTCAATATCATCCTATCAAGGAATCCCGGGCTGACATTTGCGTCGCCATCAAGACCGGTAAATAAAAACCTCACCGGCTGGGTCGCTCTGACTGCGAAACGGGTTTGTCGCAGAGGGCTCAACATGGGAACGGACCAGGCACGCGGCATCCTAAAACCGGACCCTGAATTGCTGCTCTGACCTGCTGATGAGGCGGAGTTTGGCTTGTGCTAGACTCTTGGCATATGAGTTTCTTTAAGTGCGGAAGGTCTATCGGAGGCTGCAACTCGAACCTTGTTCAGGATGGTCCCGCGCTGCGGATTCGTAAGATCGGGCAGATCGGGATGCTTATCCTAATTTCCTCGCTGGCGACAGCCCTGAATGCACAAATGTCCTCTCAGGGCGGCAATCGGGATGATACCTCCCAGGAAAGCAATCTCGGCTATCCGCAAAGTCAGCAGGACTCCTCTCAGGGGGAAGGGCAGAGCCAGCAAGAGAACTCCTCATTTCCGTCCCTGCAAACGCGCTCTCCTCTGCCCGGGGCGCTCGGCAATTCGCCTCGGAACCCCAATGGTAATTATTCAGATATCGATCAATTCACACGGCAGAACGCCGCGCGGAATCAGACGCCGCTTCCTCCAGAGCCGCTGACCGAATTCCAAAAGTTTGTCGCCTCCACTTCCGGCCAGACGCTACCCATTTATGGTGCCAGTCTGTTCAGCAGCGTACCGTCTACCTTTGCGCCGCTCGACTTGACTCCGGTACCACTTGACTACGTCATTGGGCCCGGCGACGAGCTGCGCATTCGTGCCTGGGGACAGGTGAACTTCCAGACCAACGTGCGCGTCGACCGCTCGGGCGAGGTTTTTCTGCCCCAGGTTGGCCCGGTGCATGTGGCGGGTATGCCCTTCTCGGCGCTGGGCGAGCATTTGCGCGACGCTGTCGGCCGAGTTTATCGCAACTTCGATCTCACCGTGGATGTGGGGCAGATTCGAGCCATCCAGGTCTATGTTTCCGGAGAGGCGCGACGTCCGGGCGTCTATACGGTCAGTTCCCTAAGCACACTGGTCGACGCGCTCTTCGCAAGCGGTGGGCCCTCGGTGCAAGGCTCGATGCGGCGCATCCAGTTGCGCCGCGGCAGCGCACTGGTCACGGAATTCGACCTCTATGACCTGCTTATTCGCGGCGACAAGTCGAAGGACGTGAAGCTCCAGTCCGGTGATGTCATCTTGATTCCCGCGGTGGGCCCCCAGGCTGCAGTCACCGGCAGCGTGCGCAATCCGGCAATCTATGAGTTGAAGGAAAATGAGTCGCTAGCCGGTCTTCTTGCCAATGCCGGAGGCGTCTCCTCGGTCGCCTCGGAGGCGCGCGTTTCAATCGAGCGCATTGAGGATCATCGAGACCGGTACGCCATGGAAGTGGCCTACGACGCCAGCGGCCTGGCCACTCCGATGGTGGACGGCGATCTGGTGCGCGTCTTCTCCATTGTCCCTATCTATCGGAAGACCGTCATTCTGCGGGGCAACACGGCGAACCCTGGCCGATTTGCCTGGCATGCTGGTATGCGCATCAGCGAGCTGATTCCCGACAAGGAATCGCTGATGACGCGGAATTACTGGTGGAAGCGCTCTCAGGCTGGGCTGCCCGTTCCAGAGTTTGAACCTACGCCTGGCTTCTCCGACATGCGCCAGCCCGCGGAAAACCAAGCCGTTACACTCAAGCCTGCCCCTCCGGAAGAGCCGGACGCATCGGGCCAAAATGGGTTGCAGCAGGGTCAAGGTTTAAGTGCACAGCAGCGCGGCAGCAGCACTTCCTTGGCCTCCCAGCAGGCGGGATTCTCCTCTCGCGTCGTTGCTCCAGCGCAACGAACCGAGATTCGAGCGTTCGCGCCGGAGATCGATTGGGACTATGCCGTCATCCAACGCCTCGATCCCGAGACCTTGAAAGCTGTTCTGATTCCGTTCGACTTGGGCAAGCTCGTGCTGCAGCACGACGCCTCGCAGGATCTCGAGCTGCAGGCCGGGGACGTGGTTTCCGTCTTTTCCGAAGCTGATATCCGCGTGCCCATCGCGCACCAGACCAAATCGGTTACGCTGGATGGCGAATTTATCCATGCTGGCGTCTACACGGCCCAGCCCGGAGAAACCCTGCACCATTTGGTCGAGCGCGCCGGGGGGCTTACGCCCAATGCCTACCTGTATGGGTCGGAGTTTGACCGTCTGTCGACCCGCGCTGTGCAACAGGCCCGAATTGATGAATATGTGCAGACCTTGAGCATGGGAATCCAGCGTGGCAACCTGGCTCTGGCGTCGTCTCCGGCGAGTTCGACGCAGGATCTGACCAGTGGCGCAGCGGCCCAGAGCAGCGAACGGGATCTTCTTGCAAGCCTCCGGCAAATTCGCGCTACCGGCCGTATCGTTTTGAGATTCACACCCAACAGCAGTGGGGTCGACAGCCTCCCCGACATCCCAATTGAGGACGGAGACCGCTTTGTCGTCCCGTCCGTTCCGGCTACCGTCAATGTGATCGGTGCCGTGTACGATCAGAATTCCTTTCTTTATCAGCCCGGACGCAGAGCGGGGACGTACCTTCGACAGGCTGGCGGACCCAATCGCGACGCCGACCGGGGCCATGAGTTCGTCATCCGCGCCGACGGCGAAGTAGTAAGCCGCGACAAGAACAAATCCATATGGGGCAACGAGTTCAATAACGTGCGCATCTATCCGGGCGATACGATCATGGTTCCCGAAAAGACCTTCAAGCCGTCCGCGCTGCGCGGCTTTACCGATTGGTCGCAGATGTTCTCCCAATTCGCACTGGGCGCCGCGGCGTTGAGCGTGCTCAAATAGCGGGAATCGCAGCCTCCTCTTTGCAGAATGCAGATAGGAGGCGCGCCAGTCCCCTGATCCGGCAGGAACCGATGACGAACGAAACTCCGCTTTCCGAACTGAATGAGCCCGCCGTTTCTCCTTCCGCCGCGCCCGCTGGGCGCAACGCAAAGGAGGACGACGAAATCTCCCTGCTCGATCTTCTTATCGTTCTCGCCCAACGGAAGTTCCTCGTCTTCTGGATCACTGCGGTCTTCGCGATCCTGGCGATCGTGATCTCGCTGCTTCTGCCTGTACGCTACACCGCCACTGTGACGCTGCTGTCTCCTCAGCAGAACTCCTCGATGAGTGCCGCGCTGGCCTCGCAGTTGGGCTCCATGGGTGGCATGGCCGCGCTGGCCGGTGGTAGTCTCGGCCTCAAAAATCCCAACGACATGTTTGTCGCCATGCTGAAAAGCCGCACAGTCGAGGATGCGATGGTGCAGCGATTCGGCCTGATGAAGGAGTACCGCGAGCGGTATCTCTCCGATGCGCGCAAGAGCTTCGAGCGTCACACATCTGTAGACGGCAGCGGCAAGGATGGCATGATCCGTATTTCGGTGGAGGATCGCGATCCGCGCCGGGCTGCTGACATCGCCAACGGTTACGTCGATCAATTTAGAAACCTGTCTCAGCATCTCGCCATCACCGAAGCTTCCCAGCGCAGGCTCTTCTTCGAGCGGGAGTTGGACCAGGCCAAGGACAACCTGGCAAACGCCGAAGAGGCGCTCAAGCAGACGGAGCAGACCACGGGAGTGATCCAACTTGACAGCCAGGCGCGTGCCCTTATTGAATCGGGAGCGGCACTCCGTGCGCAGATTACATCCAGGGAAGTGCAGATTCAGGGGATACAGACGTATGCAACCGGCGAAAACGCCCAGTTGGTGCAGGCACAGCGAGAACTGGATAGCCTGCGTGCGCAGTTGGCGAAGCTGGGCGGCTCTGAAGACGGCTCCAGTGGAGAACTCATGGTCCCCAAGGGCCGGGTTCCTGAAGCAGGTCTCGAATACATCCGCAAGCTGCGCGACGTAAAGTACTACGAGACTATTTTTGATATCTTGGCGCGGCAGTTCGAGGTCGCTAAGCTCGACGAGGCTAAGCAGGGCTCGCTTATTCAGGTTGTCGATCCCGCCATTCCTCCCGACAAGCGATCCTTCCCCAAGCGCGGCCTGATCGTACTTGTGGTTACCTTCGCCGGCCTGATCGTTGGCATCATCGTCGCGCTTCTGCAGGCTGGTCTCCGGCGCATGAAAGATGATTCGGAAATCCCCCTGAAACTCTATCTGCTCCGCCGGGCTCTCTCCCTGAAGCGACCACGGGCCTCCAGACGAGAATCTGATGTGCGAACGGAATTATCCAGTGGAACGCTTTAATAACGGACTGAACCAAACCATTTGCCGGTGTCTCGACTGTGTTTCCTACGTAGGGGCTCTCCCGCAGGCCCGCCTTTCAAAATGAATCTGCCGAGCCGGTCCGGAGATGGGACTCCTGTTACGCAAATATATTCCACGAGGCCGTTTTCTTGATCCTGATTCTTACCAGAGCTTTCCGGCGTTTCAGACATTTGCTCGGGATTGACCGCGCAGTCGGCTTCTCGGTTCTGGCCCGGAGCTGGAGTATTCTGTCCGGAGCGCTTACCGTTCTTCTGATTGCGCGGTTTCTCAGCCTGCCTGAGCAGGGGTACTATTACTCTTTCGGCAGTCTCGTCTCGCTGCAGACTGTTTTTGAGCTTGGGTTCTCTTTCGTCATCCTGCAGCTTGCCGCGCACGAAAGCTCTCAACTCCATATACAGGCGGGAGGCGAGATATCCGGCAACGAAGTGGCGCATTCCCGGCTGGCATCGATCTTACAGAAGTCCGTGCGATGGTACTCAGTGGCCGCGGTTCTCATGGCCGCTTTTCTGGTGATCGCCGGCTTTCACTTCTTCTCGACTCACGGACAGTCGTCAGGTCCCGTTGCATGGAGACTCCCCTGGGTCTGCGTGGTGCTGGCTTCCATCTTCACCTTCCAGATGGATCCCGTCTTTTCCTTTCTTGAGGGATGCGGGTTTGTTTCTCAGGTGGCGCGCCTGCGCCTCACCCAGGCAATCGCCGGAACGACACTTGCCTGGATGGCGCTCACGCAGCACCGTGGACTCTTTTCGCCCGCCGCGGTGATTATCGGGCAGGCTGTGGCGGGATTTGCCTTTCTGGTCTCGAAACGGCGTCTTCTGCTGCCTCTCCTTAAGCGCAGTTCCGGAGTGCATATTGTTGGTTGGCGTACCGAGATATGGCCATTCCAGTGGCGGATCGCCGTAAGTTTTTTTTGCAGCTCTTTCATCTTCCCGCTCTTCTGTCCGGTGCTGTTTGCCTATCGAGGCGCCGCGGAAGCGGGGCGCATGGGCATGTCTCTCACCATTGCGTACGCACTTTCCGCCTTCGCCTATGCCTGGATCAGTACCAAAGCATCGCCTTTCGGCAACATGATCGCTCGCCGCGACTTTGCCACGCTCGATCATGTGTTTTTCCGGACGCTGGTGCAATCGGGAGCTCTTTTGCTAGGCGGAGAGGCAACCATCCTGAGTTTCCTCTTCGTGGCTGCGCGGTATTTCCCTCATCTGGCATCGCGCATGTTGCCGATACCTCTGTTCGCGCTACTGATGTTTACCGTTTTTCTCGGCCATATCGTCAACAGCGAGGCGGTATATCTCCGGGCGCACAAGCGAGAGCCGTTTCTGGTCTTGGCCGTTCTGCTGGCGACTCTGACCGGCCTCAGCACTCTGTTGACAGGCAGGCTGTGGGGGGCGGCTGGCGTGGTCATCGGATATTTCTTTTCTGGCGGAGTGTTCTATGTTGTAGGCGGAACTTATATTTTCATAAAATTGCGGCGATTGTGGCACGGTAGCCCTTCCGACTCCCCTTCGGCCTGTCAGGGCTTGATATAGGAACTGATGTTACGCGGTCCTGATCTGATAAGGGGGTATGCGTGCAAGGAATTAGCAGGTGGTTAGAAACCGCTGCTGATTTTGGTTCAACACGTTCAAGCGTTCCCTTGGTCTTGGGTAGTGTCCAGAGTTTTCGCACTTTCGTTCTTCGTGAGCATGTTGAAAGGTTGGCTCTTGACGAGAATCTGTAAGAGTCAGCTTTCTACGCGGCTTTCTGGAAGGCGACGAGTTGGGTTTTTGTGGCGGCCAGCCGCTGCGCTTTCAGCAGCAGGTAGTTGAGGTTGCGGTAG
>JBEKTO010000082.1:0-8722 GCA_049515995.1 Occallatibacter sp.
CACGCGGCAAACTGTTCTACCGCCTGGCGCAACAAGCCGTTCAGATCGAGCCGGTTCCGTTCGTAAAACTGGTGAAATCACAATTCATTGTGTCTGGTGGCGTCAAGTAAATAGCTAGATTGAAAAAATATGGCGTCTTATCTTCAGGCGTTGATATCAAGCCATCTGGCACCATGGTGCATGAGGCGCTGAAATTGTATAAAGCTAACGCAGATGCACAATCCTTGGAAGGAGAAACCGAAGCCAAACAGATCAAAGATGCATCAGGATTAACGGAATGGGCCGAGGATCTGGCTCTTGTGAACCGAAACCGGAATCTCCTCGAAAGAAAGATGCGCCAAGCGGTATTGAATTTTCTTCAGGCCGACTCCATCGTCAAGAAGATGCCAAAGGGATCGGCAAAAACGCGTGTACTTGCTTCGGTCATGGTGGAACGGTGCGAAAGGCTGAAAGATCTTTCCTCGGACGAATTAATGGAGAAGCTTTATTGGAAAGAACTTTCGAGCATAGTCTTGAAGGAGTGGGGAGTTTTTGCGGGAATCTTCTCTGATAAGCGACATTTCGAAGAGAGCTGTGCTGTAGTAAACGACCGCCCCGATGCACATGCGAAGAACATTGATCCAGTGGACCTCGCATTGCAAAAGCGCGCTTAGCTGGTTGAATGAGCGTCTCACATCCGTCTAAATATTGGTAACCGTT
The DNA here is from genome assembly GCA_049515995.1 of Occallatibacter sp. Lineage (GTDB taxonomy): Bacteria > Acidobacteriota > Terriglobia > Terriglobales > Acidobacteriaceae > Telmatobacter. The sequence goes on from JBEKTO010000082.1 coordinate 700, forward strand.
TCGTTTCTAGAGTTCAATGGCAGAGGACATTTTTTACTGCCTGCAAGAACTGAGAGATGATGGTACCGTTTTGCGGAATCAACGCCATCGTATCGATGAGCAGGCCATTATCGAATGAGCAACAGCTTCTGTTTTGTACCGATAAAAGTACCGAGAAACGCCCCAGGGACCGGGAGCGGAGGGGGCCTGGATGGTCGCCCATCCGGAAACTGACGCGCGGCGGGTTCATGCGATCCCACCCTTGCGACGGGAAGCACCCACCGCAGGTCCCTTCGGCTTCGCTCAGGGCAGGCTCTTCGACTCGCTGCGCTCGCTCAGAAGGACAACAGGGATGGGACAGCCGGCTTGTAGGCTTCCGTGCTATCCCAGCTCCCCAAAAGCGAGGGACCTGGGGCACCCAGATTTTTGCGTGGGGAGGTGGGCTACCCGGCGGATTGAGGTTCGCGGGCGAGGGCGCGGCGATGCGCCGGCTTCGGGTTTGCGCGCAATCCGGCACGCACACCGGCGATTCCGATCTCCGCGTTGAGCCCTTCTCGCGTCCTGAGTCAGAAGTCCTTTGAAGAAATCAGTGACGAAAAACGCAGGTCCTTCGACTGCGTTTGGCGCAAAAAAGCGCGCCAAACTCCGCTCAGGATGACAAAGTATGTTGAACGAATGAGCGGCTCAGAACACTCGGGGGTGGTCCATTTTGCTCAGACGACGGCGATCCCTGCCGCTACGGTGAATAGCTTGGGGGCGTTCGAGGACGGCCCCACAAAGGAGAGCTTATGAAGGGATTCAAGCTTGTTGTCCTGGCGGCTGTTGCCGGGTGCTTCATGATGGCGACCGCTCCGAAGGCGGCGGCTCAGATTGCCGTGGAGATCGGCCCCGCGCCCGATTGCCCCTACGGCTACTATGACGTCGCTCCTTACGACTGCGCTCCCTACGGCTACTACGGCCCGGAATGGTTTACGGGGGGCATCTTCATTGGCAGTGGCCCGTGGTTTCATGGTCCGGACAACTTCCGCGGCCACGTCAACAACCGCTTTCACCCCGAACACGGCTATACCGGCCCCAAGCCGCAACGCGGCGAGAAACCCGAGCCGAACAAGCGTGTCGATAAGGTTGCCCACTTCAAAGGCAACGAAGTGCGCGACGGGCGCGGCCACGTAGCCGGAGGCAAGAAATAAGAACAGCCGTGCGCAGGGTCCAATGACTGCCGGAAACCTGTTTCGGGTGGTTTGCCGGCAATCTGGAGATTGGCCACTACAGGCTCATGCTCTCCCACCCTTTCCGCGAAAAGAAGCGGAAAGGATGGGGCACGGGATGTTTATGGCAGCGTCCGGCGCTTCCCTTGCGGGATCGGTGCGCGTTTGTGGGGCTACAGCGGTTCTCCCATTGCTATACTCCGAAGCCATGCAGCCGAGTGGCTTTTTCCTCAAGAAAAAGCCGCCTAGGGTATATGTATGGGAGAACCGCTCTAGCAGCCGGTTCCGGCTTTGGCTAAGGCTTCCTTGAGGCCCTTCATGCTGATGCGGCTTGAGGCTTCGGGCGTGCCGGCGCCGTGCCAGTGGGTTTCAAGGCTCACGGCATAGTGGTAGCCGTCGCGCTGGAGCGCGCGGAACTGCCCCACCCAATCGATGATGCCCGCGCCCACCGCGGCCCACTCCCATTTGCCGTCGGGCTTGCGGATCACGTCTTTCGAGTGGCAGTGGCCGATGCGGTTCTTGGGCAGCAGATTGTAGCCGTTGGGGTAGGGCGTGTTGCCGGCGAAGGTGCCCGCGTTGGCCGGGTCCCAGTTGAGCATGAAGTTAGGCTCGGTGACGCCCTTGAGCGTCTCGGCCGCCTCTTCGCCGGTGGCCGTGTTGCATTCCATTTCGTTTTCCAGCAGCAGGATCATGCCGCTTTTGGCGCAGGTGCGGGCGGCCTCGGCGAGCTTGCGGTTGATGGCCTCGCGATAGGGCTTCTGGTCTTCGAGCCGCCAGAAGTCGAAGCAGCGGATGCGGTCGGTCTGGAAGGCTTTGGCCAGGGCGATGCAGCGATCCAGCAGCGCGTCCTGCTGCTTGAAGTCGAAGTCGGCGTGGAACTGGTCGCGGCGGGGGCTCTCTTTGGATTGCGGCGCGCCGGGCCAGTCGGTCTTGAAGACCGGGCTGGCGATGTCGGTGACGCGCAGCTTGTATTTCTCCAGAATCTGCCGCGCCTTTTCCACTTCGGCCGAATCCAGGTCGGAGACGTTCTTGTTCCACATGCTGCGCAGTTCGATCCATTCGAGGCCAAAGTCGTTGGCGGCCACCGAGCAGGCGTGGTCGAAGTCCTGCGAAATTTCATCGTTGATGACGGAAAGCCGGAAGGGACAGCTCATGCTCCCACCCCCAGTTTCTCGCGCAGGTAGCGCAGGCTCATGGCGGCGGATTCCTTGGGCGTGAGAGTGGAGCCGGCGCGCTCGCCGTCCAACTCAACCACGGCCCAGCCGCGGAAGTGCACCTGGTGGAGCGCGGCAAAGACGGCGGTAAAGTCGATGCGGCCCTGGCCGAGTTCGGCAAATTCGTAGCCGCTCTTGCTGGCCGCGTTCTTTACGTCTTTCAGGTGCAGGAAGAGCAGACGGCGGCCGTATTTGCGGATGATGGCGGCCGGATCGCCGCCGCCCTGCGCATAGTGGGCGGTATCCAGCTCGAATTCAACGTATTTCGGGTCGGAGGCGTCGAGAATCGCGTCCACGGCCTCGGGCGCCTGGCCGATGGTGTCCATGTGGTTGTGGAAGCCGGTGCGGATGCCGAAGTCGGCCGCGCGCTTGGCGATGTCGGTAAAGATTTCGCCTTGCAGCTTATAGTCCGGCGCGGACCAGGTACGGCGGCCCTTGAATCCGTCGCCGATCAGTTGCAGATAGAGCCCGCCCGCCTCGTGGAGGTATTTGGCGTGCTGGACGTGGGTCTCAAGCTGCGACTGGCGGAGGGCAGGATCGAGCGAGGTGACGCCGCTGGAGATGGCCACAAAAGTGAGCTTGTGCGCCGCGAGCAGATCGCGCAGGGCGTGGGGATCGGGAAACTCCTCGACCGCGTTGGCGCGCAACTGGATGCCCGCGTAGCCGAGCGCCGCGATCTCTTCGATGGCCTGCGTGTCTTTGCCGTTCCAGGTGATGGCCGCGCAGCCGGCGCGGATGGCCGTTTCACCGCGATGAAGGGGCGTATCGAAGGCCGCCAGGGCCAAAGGGTCAAGGGGTGGATAGAGGAGACTGGCTCGCCAGCTTGCGTGGACCGCGCGCGGCACGGATGCCAGCACGCCCGCGGCTGCAAGACCGGCGAGAAACTCCCGGCGCGATGAAGACATTGGTTTCTCCCATTCCAGAGCGCCCCGGTTGGGCGTTCTGTGTGCGAATGCAATTGTAAGCCGAGGGGCGCGGGGATTTCCCATTGCGGCCCCGGAGGACGCGGCGAGCGCGAGCGGTTCTACTTGCGCGGATAGGCGATGGACATTTTATTGCGCGGATTGACGACGGTAAAGCTGCCGTCGGCGTTCGCAATCGCCTTTAAAAATACGCCGTCTTCCGCAGCGCCCTTGGGATTGGCGATCAGGGCCTCTGCGCTGTTGTGCGCGGCGTCGGAGCCCTCGGCGGTATGGAGCATCCACAGGTCTTCGAGGTCGGGACTCGAGTGGATGGTCTCCCACGCTTCCGGGCTGCCGCCCTTGTGCGCGCCGTTGTTCATGATGGCCGCGCGTGGATGCAGCGCGTCGACGAGGGTGTGGCTGTTGGAGAGGTTCATGCCGTGATGGGTGGCGAGATAGAGGTCCACCGTGCCGATGGGGTTGACCGGGCAAACCAGAGCGATCTCCTTGGCCTTGGTCAGGTCGCCGAGATCGATGAAGCGGAAGCGGCCGAAGGTGACCAGGACGCCGATGGAGCGGGCGTTCTCGCTGGAGTCCGCGGGCCACTGGGGTTCGGCGGCGCAATAGGGATTGGGCGCGGGCTGGATGCCGGGAACGGCGCCAATGTGTTCGCCGTCGGCGGTCAGAACGATGGTTTCGAGGCCCGGGAGGTCAATGGTGTCGCCGGGATGGACGATGCGCCGCGGCTTGCCCTCGATGGCCTTCAGATAGGCGGCGAAATCGCAGCGCGTGATGTCGGAGTCTTCGCGGTTCGCGCCGTGGTCGAGGAACTCGCCGATGGCAACGCGCCTGGCCAGCTCCGGCAGCCCGCCCACGTGATCCACGTGAAAATGCGTGATGAGCAGGTGATCGATACGCTCGATGCCGGCATCGCGCATGGCGGCCTGGATGCGGTCGGCGTCGCGGCCGTTGTTGCCGGGCCAGCCGGTGTCGATAAGCAGCGAGGCGCCGGAGGGAGCCACCAGCAGCGTCGATTGGCCGCCCTCGACATCGATGGAGTAGATGAGCAGGTGCTTTTCCGCATGGGGCTGGGTCGGGGCGGGCCGCGGCTGAGCGAGCAGGGCGAGCGCGCAGGCCGGAAGCAGCAAAGCGGGAATCAGGAGGCGGAGGGAGCGGAGCGCGGAGGGAATTCGCATTTGGGGGAAGTGTACCTGAGAGGACGCCGCGGCTGGAACCGTTCGGGACGGCCTTTCGTAGACCTTTAGCAGAATGGAAGAGATCTACAACTGGCCCTGGGTGGAGGAGCAGGTGGAGCGGACCATCGGGCTCTGGCGGGAGTGCGCGGCACGCCCGTGGACCGGCGGACCGCAATTCAGCCGGAAAGAGCAGCGGAAGCGCGAAAAAGCCTACGACGAAGGGCTGCGCGCCGTGGAGCGGGAGGCGAGGAAGAATCCGCGGAGCAGGGCGGAACGGCTGGAAACGCAGCGGCGCATCGTTGCGGTTTTTCCCGGATTCGCGGCCATCGCGCTGGGGCTGGAGGGAGAGCAGGTGGACCTGCTCACCGACGGCTTTTTGCCGGCGGCCACGCGGCTTGCGCGCTGGGCCAGGAGCTTCGACCCGGCGCTGAGCGTGCCCGATACGATCCAGGCCTGCCGCAACGCCTGGACCGTCTGCGGACTGCAACCGCTGCTCGGCGAGCGCATGGGCATCACGCCCTCGATCGTCGGATACAGCCTGCTCTATCCCTACAGCGACAACTATCTGGACCAGGAAGGCGCGACCACCGCGGAGAAGCTGGAATTCAGCGCGCGCTTTCGCGAGCGGCTGCGCGGGCAGAGGCTTTCCGCGCGAAGCCGTCACGAGGCGGCCGTGTGGACGATGGTGCAGTTGATCGAGGAACAATATCCGCGCCCGCTCTACCCGCGGGTCTTCGAGTGTTTGCTGGCCATCCATCGGGCGCAGGAGATGAGCCTGGCGCAACTCGGCGGCCAGTGCGGCGACGCCGAGGTGCTGCGGATCAGTTGCGCCAAGGGCGGAACGTCGGTGCTGGCGGATGCCTGCCTTTCGCACGGCTGGCTCAGCGAGGAAGAGAGCCGGTTCTCGTTCGAGTGGGGCGTCGTGCTGCAACTGGGCGACGATTTGCAGGATGTGCGCGAGGATTTGCGGCGCGGTTCGGCCAGCCTGTTTTCGCGCGCCGCCGCGGCGGGCCAGCCGCTGGACAGCCTGGTCGCGCAACTGCTGAACTTCAGCGACCGGGTTGCGGACCGGATGGACCGCATGGACCACGCTCCCGCGCCGCTCAAGAATCTGCTGCGGATGAGCTGGCGATCGCTGACGCTGATGGCCGTGGCCAACGCGCAGGAGTTCTTTTCCAGGGCATTTCTGGCCGAACTCGAAGCCAGTTCGCCCTTCCGCTTCGATTTTCTACGGAAACGGCAGCGGAGATTCATGGGCCGCCTGGGTTTGTATGCGGTTCTCTTCGATGCGTTTCTGGAGGCAGGCGAAGGCGAGATGGAGGGATTGCCCTGGCCTGGCTGCCTGCTGGATGCCTCGCTGGAAGCCGGGGCTGAGCCGGTTCCTGAGTGGATGGCCGTGGAAACCACGTGCGCGTAAAGGGCGGCGGCAACTACCCTGGATACGCGCCGGCGATGTAGCCCTCCAGCGCCTGGATGGTCTGCTCCTGGCCGGAGATCACCCACTTGACCAGGTCGCCGATGGAGACGACGCCGACCACAGCTTCGTTCTGGAGCACCGGAAGATGGCGGAAGTGGTGCGCGGTCATCATGGCCATGCACTCATCCACGGTGTGCTGCGGGCTGACGAAGACCACCGTACTGGTCATGATCTGGTGAACCTGGGTTTCCCTGGAGGGATGGCCCATGAGGACGCCTTTGCGCGCGTAGTCGCGCTCCGAGAGGATGCCGACCAGCCGCTCGCCGGAAAGGACAAGCAAGGCGCCGACATCGAATTCGGCCATCTTCACGATTGCTTCGTAGACCGACTGCTCGGGCGCGATCGACAGCACCTGGTTCTGGTTTTTGCTTTTCAGCACCAATCCAATCGTGTCGGAAGTCTTCATCGGACCCTCCTGGCCCAGGGCGGCAACGGAACGGTTGAGCATTCCCTCGCTGGACGGTCCTTGCCGCCGAGAATCGCAGCGTATCCCGGTCCGCGCCAGGACGGCACGGAATCCAGGTTGAATGAGCGCACTCGTTTTTGTGGATCGGGGAACCGGCCGGAGCGCAATCGAGCCTCTCCCGCTCCGGCGTGTAGACAATATAGCCCATCGGGAATGCAAGAGAACAGAACTGAATTGGGCGGGACGCTCTGGGGATTGGGAAGGCGGCTTTGCTCGAACGCCGGCCCGCCGGGCAGGAATTGGGGATTGCTCTTGGATGGCCGGAGAACAAGATGCAGAACTTTTCGCTGCTCATTCTCCGGATTGGCGGTCAACCGCTCGGAGCAGAGTCAGGAACAGAAAACGTCCGCGATGGCGACTTGCCGTTCCCTGTCCGGGTCGATAAGCGCGTTGGCGATTTAGCGTTCGTTGAGCCCTGCTTCGAATTCAAAGCTGATAGACTTTGTGCGCGGGCATGAAAATTCAGGCCGAACAGCGAACGGACCTTTGGAAATCAGACCTCGATTGGCCTGACTACGAAACATATGTTTTTGGCACTTTACAGAGACTAATGCCTGGGGACAAGATCATGCAAAATGTGGCGATGAAGGGAACCTTGTCAGGAAGATCAAGACAAATAGATATCGTTGTAGATCGGCTTTACGAAGGCACCAGCATGAGAGTTGCGGTCGATTGCAAGTGCTACAAGCGAAAGGTCAACATAAAAGACGTTGAGGCTTTCCTCGGAATGCTAGAGGACCTCGGCATTAGAAAGGGTGCGCTGGTCACCACGAAGGGGTATTCAAAGTCGGCATACAACCGCGCTCAAAATGGATCAGGCCAGACTGAACTCAGGATCATAAGTCCGGAACGGCTGTCGGATTTTCAGCACATGGGCGATGCCTACGCATGGGTCGAGACAGTCGCAGCAATCGTGAGTCCGCCCCAAGGATGGGTCGTAGACAACGAGGATACTCGGCCAGAGCGAATGCAGTTTTCGATGTACCCGCTTGGACACACTCGGGATTCTGCGATGCACCGAGGAGCTTTCATTTATGGAAATATCATCCTTAAGCGGGAGGCTAATGCTTCCATTGAGTCCATCGCAAGGGCCCACGAAATAGACGCGATCAAAAACTATCCGAATGCAAGATTCAAGTGGCTAGAATCCCCGAGGCTTTCCACCGATGCGACTGCTAATCCTGTGAAGACGCTGTTGAGGCTGGGTTACCCCGACGAAAGTGAATCGTGGCCCGAATTCAGCCTGTACATAGACCATCCCAAAGCCGTTCTCGTGCTCGTTCTTCAATGTCCTCTGGGAGAGGATGACAGATATTTGCCGAGCCTAATCCGGGTCGGGGAGAAGGCAATCATGACAGGGATCGTCGACCAAAGGTTGGAGAGAACCCGCGCGATAAATGGCAGAATCGCGGTCTACTGGAATAAGGCGAAGTATGTAGAAGTCACTGCTGTCCGGGTAAAATGGCGCTTCGGGCTATTTAGTGGGTACGGGGTTCATATCGAGCCCGCCGCAGTGGAAGTAGATGGCGTTGATGAAGTTCTGTCGGTTGCGAAATCCACGTGCGGTGTACTTCACCCATT
>JBEKTO010000083.1:0-8228 GCA_049515995.1 Occallatibacter sp.
TGGAAAGCAAGGAACGCTTCCCACATCCCCACAGCCCCGACTACGGCTGCGAGGTATACTCGTGGCCAAACCAAAACCGGGAAACTCCAGCTATCGCTGGTTGAGAAAAACGGGGCAGGTCACAGCCATGTCTGCCTGCATGAGCAGCTTGCGCCAGGCCGCGCTGACGCCCACGATCTGGGTGGAGTAGGGCGACTCGAGCTCGACGAGGGTCAGGCCGGAGGCGGAAGGCTGGGTCTGGAATTGAGCAACGCTTTGCATGGGCCTCAAGGTGGCTCGCCTCCGTGGCCCAAAAGAGAAACTCCAGGCCGACAAAGGTTCTATCGGCCAGCCGGCAAAAAACATGAACCGGAAAGAGTTTGCGTCTCTCCGGTCCGGTTGAGCAAGAAGCCTTTTATTTTGTGAGGCGTGGCGCGAGCTTAGCGAAACCGCTTGGAAGGCTCGTCGGAGAAAATTTCGCCATCGCGGATGTGCACGATGCGATGGGCGTATTCGGCGATGTCGGGCTCGTGGGTGACCAAGACGATGGTGTTGCCGTTGGCATGGAGGGCATCGAACAAGGCCATGATTTCCACGCCGGTCTTGGAGTCCAGGTTGCCGGTGGGCTCGTCGGCGAGGATGATGGAGGGCCGGTTGACCAGCGCCCTGGCCACGGCGACGCGCTGGCGCTGGCCACCGGAGAGCTCATTGGGCTTGTGGTTCATGCGGGATTCCAGGCCGACATCGGTCAGGGCTTCCTTGGCGCGCGCCAGCCGGGCTGCAGCAGGCGTGCCGTTATAGATAAGCGGCAGCTCGACGTTATGCAGGGAAGTGGCCCTGGCCAGCAGGTTGAAGGTCTGAAAGACGAAGCCGATCTCCTTGTTGCGGATGCGCGCCAACTGGTCGTCGTCCAGTTCGCTGACCAACTGGCCATTGAGCCAGTAGCGGCCCTTGGAAGGCGTGTCGAGGCAGCCGATGAGGTTCATCAGCGTGGACTTGCCCGAGCCGGAGGGGCCCATGATGGCCACGTACTCGTTGTGCTTGATGCGCATGGAGATGCCGCGCAGGGCCTGGACCTGCTGCTCCGAACCCATGTCGTAGGTGCGCCACAGATCTTCGACGACAATCACGTCGCTGGCTGGCGGTGCCGCCTGCCGCAGTTCGTCTTCGGTACTGATGCCGTTCAGAGCCATCCGAATCTTATCCTTTGCCTTTTGTTGGGCTGCCCGGTCGAGCCTGGAGGTAAGGGAAGCCCGCGCTGGCCGGGCCTCCGTCCCACGTTTGGAGCGCCACCCGATTAAGAGTTCCCACCGCCGGACGGCAGGGTCAGCTTGACGGTGTCGCGCTTGACCAGCGAGCCGTTCTTCAGGGCGCGCAGGGTCTTGAAGGGGCCGGTGACGATCTCCTGGCCCTCGGTGAGGCCTGAAAGCACCTCGATATCTGTGGCGCCGGTGATGCCGGTGGTGACGGGAATGAACCGGGCGCGCAGCTTGCCTTGAGCATCCTTCTCGACGATGTAGACGCCCTGTTGCGGCGCGCTCTTGGCAGCCGGCGCCGAGGAGGCAGCCTGCACGCCACCCTTGGCCTTGTCGTCCTCGGGGTTGTGCATGGTCAGCGCCTGAATGGGAAGCGAAAGCACGTTGGCCTTGTGGGCCGTGGTGATCTTGGCGGTGGCGGAAAGTCCGGGGCGCAGGTCGGTGGAGGGTGTGTCAAGGGTGACGACCACCTTGAAGTCCTTGGCCTCTTCGGTGCCGGTGGTGGACTGCAAGGTAGCGACGCCGGTGGAACGCAGGAGGGCCTGATCGCCGGCCAGAGTCACGTGGCCTTTGAAGACCTTGCCAGGCAACGCGTCCACGGTGACTTCGGCTTCCTGGCCGATGCGGACATTGACGATGTCGGTCTCATCCACCTTGACCTCGGCGGTGATGACGCTCATATCCGCCAGGGTCATGAAGGTCGAGCCCTCGGTATTCTGGATGCCTTCGACGACGGTTTCTCCTTCGCGGACCGGCTCGTTGGTCACAATGCCGTCGAAGGGCGCCACGGCCTTGGTCAGGTCGAGCATATTCTGGTTGGCGCGCAGCGTGGCCACCTGCGTCTGCAGGTGTCCGCGCAGGGATTCAGTCTGCGCCTTGGCCTGATTCAACGCGGCCACACACTGGTTCAGCGTGGCGATATCGGTGTCGTAGGCCGATTTCTTAGCGTCGTAATCCGACTTGGCCACGATGCCATCTTTGTAAAGGGGCTGTTCCCGTTCCCAGTCAAGACGCTTCTGTTCGAGGTCGGCCTTGGCCTTCTCGACATTGGCTTCGGCGGTCTTTTCAGCGGCAATATCGGCGGCAATGTCGGTCTTGGCGGCGGCAATGTTAGCCTGCTGTCCGGCAACGTTGGCTTCCTGCTGCACGTTCTCGATGGTCGCCACCGTCTCGCCCTTCTTGACCATGTCCCCTTCCTTTACATAAAGGTGGGTGATGCGGCCCATGGCGGTCGCGCCGAGATTGGCATAGGTTTTGGGCTTGATCTGGCCAGTACCGCTCACGACCGTGGCCAGATCCTGCTTAACCAGTTTGGCGGTCAGCACCTTGGTGTAACCGGACTGCTGCTTGATGACCATGAAGGCCACAAGCCCGGCGGCCACCACTACGGCGAGAACAATCAAGAGGATCTTTTTCATGTGCGGTTCGTACTCCAGGTCTCTCCGATTCAGTGTACGCAATTGCCGCGCTTCCGGTTCCCGACGACCGCAAATCCTGTCCTTGGATTCCCGGAGTGCCGATCGCCAGCCCACGAAGCGTGTCTGCATCTCAATAGAAAACGTTCCGGCCCAGGGCGCAATGCGCGGAGCGCGGGAACGGTTGAAACGCCTCGCAACAAAACGGCAGAATGATTGCGCTTGCCTCTTGGACGGTTGAAGGGGCCGAGTGGTCTCAAAAGCTCTTTCCAGAGACAATTTTACGGTCATCGCAGCCACTTTCAAGGTTACCTTCACGGCACTTCGGCGTCCAACGGGAAGCCAACTCCATACGGAGCCTTGCCCAGCCCCACCGGGACCCGTAGAATAGGGGATCGCAGGAGTTTTGAAGGCAATGACGCTTAACGGTCGAACTTTTCTCTTTGCCGCACTGGGTTGCGGTCTGGTTTTCATTCCCGCTACTGGGCTGCTGGCCCAGCAGGCGGCTACCCCGGCCGCACCGGCCCAACAGCAGACCGGGCAGGCTTCCGGACAGGGTCAAGATGTGGACCCGCTGAAGCGGGAACGCTCGGACAAGGAAAAATTCGCTGCCCAGAAGGCCGTCCGGCAGGAGTTGAAGGGCGCCTACAAGACCTGGCTTGACCAGGACGTGGCCTATATCATTTCCGACGAGGAGCGCAAAGCCTTCAAGAGCCTCTCGAACGACGAGGAGCGGGATGCGTTCGAGGAGCAGTTCTGGCTGCGGCGCAATCCCAATCCGGATTCGCCGGACAACGAGTTCCGAGAAGAGCACTATCGGCGTATCGCCTACGCCAATGAGCATTTTGCTGCCGGCAAGCCCGGCTGGAAGACCGACCGCGGCCACATTTACATTTCCTTCGGCCCGCCCGACTCGATCGATTCGCACCCTTCCGGCGGCGCCTACGAGCGGCCGCTGGATGAAGGCGGCGGCCAAACCTCGACCTTTCCGTTCGAGGTTTGGAACTATCGCTATCTTGAGGGCATCGGCGAAAACGTCGACCTGGAATTTGTGGATACCTGCCAGTGCGGCGACTACCACTTCACCATCGACCGCAGCGAGAAGGACGCCCTGAAGACCACGCCGGGCGCCGGCCTGACCCAATGGGAAGAGATGGGCATCTCGAAAAAGGCGGACCGCTTCAAGAACGGCGCCGAGCAACTGGGACTAGGGCCAGGGCAGGCCGCGGCGCAGGCTAAGCAGTTCGATCGGATGGAGTTGGCCTCGAAGCTCTTCGCTCCGCCGCCCATCAAGTTCAAGGACCTGGACAGCTTCATGTCGGAGCACAAGCTGCTGACCGGGCCGGTGTTTCCCTTCGACGTGCGCACCGATTTCGTCAAAGTGACGGAAAGCACGGTGATGGTTCCGATTACGCTGCAGATCAGGAACCGCGACATCACCTTCCTGACCAAGGACGGCATCGCCACCGGGGTGGTGAACATTCTGGGCAAGGTGACCACGCTGACCCACAAGACGGTGCAGACGTTTGAGGATACGGTCGAGATTCAGCAGCCTTCGGAGCTGCTGGAGAAGACTCTCGACCGCCAGTCGGTCTACTGGAAGGCCCTCCCCCTGCTTCCCGGCCTCTACCGGCTGGATATCGGCATCAAGGACGTGAACAACCCGGACCATATGGGTTACTACGGCAAAAGCCTTGAGGTGCCGACCTATCACGATGAGAAGCTGGCGACTTCGACGCTGATTCTGGCCGACCAGATGAGTCTGGTCTCGTCGCGCGAGATCGGCAGCGGCAGCTTCGTCATCGGCAATACCTTCATCCGGCCCAGGGTGAGCGCCAATCCGGCCACTCCGGTCACCTTCAAGCGCGCCAGCCAGCAGCTCAACTTTTGGATGCAGGTCTACAACCTGGGCATCGACGATGCGACCAAGAGCAATCAGGCCACGGTGACCTACCAAGTGGTGGACACGACGAACAACACGGTGGTTTTCGAGAAGCAACTGGATTCGAAGGAGTTGGGATCGCACAGCGATCAATTGACTGTAGAGAAAACTTTGCCGATTACAGGCCTACAGCCAGGAAAATACAAGGTGACGATCAAAATAAACGACACAATCTCGAAACAAGAGATTGCGCAATCGGCGCCTTTTGTCGTGGAATAGTATGCATCCCGCGCAGCAGGCACACTGGACTCTAGATCTGGAGAGTTGCGTGGGTTCGATTTGGAAGAAGATTGCCAGGGACGCCGCCGGGTCATCGACAATGACGATGCGCAGGCTCCATCTCGCTTTTTTCGCAGTTCTGATCGCCCTGGGGAGCGCTCCGGTCCACGGAGCGGCCCCCGGAACGGTCTCGGGACTGGTGTGCGACTCGGGCGGCGTGCCGCAGATCGGCGCCGTGGTGCAGTTGCTGCGTCCCGATATGAGCGTGATCGCCAGCGTCTACACCGACAGCAATGGCCGGTTTCTGATCCGCTCGGTGTTTCCCGGCCATTATGCGCTGAAGGCGCTGGGCACGTCGTTTTTGCCCTCGCTGCGTGAAAACGTTCGCGTCCGCACCGGCACGGTCGTCAATCTCACTCTCAATACGCTGTACGAAGTGATGCAGTGGCTGCCGGCCGAGCCGCGCTCGGGCAGCACGCAGAAGGACGACTGGGCGTGGACGCTGCGCTCGGCCGCGAATCGTCCGCTGCTGCGCTGGCTGGAGGACGGTCCGTTGGTGGTGGTCTCCGACGGCAGCGGGGCGGCGCCCAAGCTGAAGGCCCGCCTGATGGCTACCGGGCAGGAAGGGAGCTTTGGCGAGAGCGGGGAACGATTCTCGGCGTCGGTGGAAGAGACACCGTCAAACAGCCGCGAACTGCTGGCCCGCGTCGATTTTGCTCCGGACACGGATGCGGGGATGGAATCCATGCTCGGCTTCCGGCAAGATCTGGGCTTTGCCGGCTCGGTTCAATCGGTAGCGGCCGTCGCCATCCAACCGGAGATTGACGCTAATGGGATGGAAGGACTGGACGAGGCCGCGGTTCGCACCTGGGAAACGCTGCACCTGGGCGACGAGATCGAGGCGGAAGTCGGTTCGAGCGAAGTGCTGGCGCGCACGGGCGGAAGCTCCCCCAACACCGTGACCGCAGCGCTCCCGTTTGCCACAGTGGGCTGGCGGGATGGCGATTCGACGGTTCGCTACCGGCTGGCCACTATGGTGCCTGGAACGCAGGATACCGACGAGACACAGAGCCAGGCCTGGCTGCCTGAGCTATCCGCGCGCAACGGCGAACTGGCCCTGGAGCGCGGGCTGCACCAGGAGCTCGGCTGGGAGCGGGAAACAGATGCTTCCGGCATGGCCGTTCTGGTCTATGCCGACAACATCGACAATCCAGTTATGGAAGCCATGAGCCGCCTGGCAGCCGGCGACTCCGCGGCGCAGACGGCGCTGGTGGATCGGGCCAGCGGATTGCTGCGCGCGGCCGGTCCGGGGTTCTCCGGCGCGGGAATGCTGGCCACGGTCGAACGGCGCCTGCCCGGCGGCAACCACATCCGCCTCAGCTACGCCAATGGCGATGCGTTGGTGCTGGCGGCGTCTGCGCGGCCCGAGGGACTGGCTCAGGTGCTGGCCCTGGTGCGTCCGCGGCGCGCCCAGATGTACGCGCTATCGCTTTCGGGCACGCTGGATGGCAGCGGAACCCGATGGCGGGCCAGCTACCGCTGGCAGCCTGAGGAGACGGTCACCCGCGTGGCTCCGTATGCGTTGGATGCCGCCGAGCCGTATCTGAATTTTCACCTCCGCCAGCCCATCCATCTGCGCCGCGAGGGAACAGGGGGCGTAGAGGCGCTGCTGGATGTGCGCAACCTGCTGGCCGAGGGCTACCAGCCCTACCTCCTGAGCGACGGCTCGCTGCTGGTTTTTGCCCAGGACCAGCGCAGCTTCAGGGCCGGACTGGCATTCACCTTCTAAGGCCGGCGGGAAAGCTGCCCGCTCATCGCCGCATCCATCCCATCGCAAGAGGCTGCTTTTCGCGTAGAACGGCGCCGTTGTCCGTGCAAGAGCGCCGCAATTAGGCGCGTGGGCGAAGGAGCGGGTTTCAACATTTGGGCGCGCCTTTGGAAACTGCCCCCCATTGTGCTATATTTTTCAAGTGGCAGCGGGGATTTTCCGCCTGCTCAAACCGTGTGCAACGCCTCGCAGCACGGTTCGATTTGATGGTTTGGACGCGTAGCTCAACTGGCAGAGCATTCGGCTCTTAACCGACAGGTTGTAGGTTCGATTCCTACCGCGTCCACCAAATCCTTCTTTTGGAAGTTACCCCCCTAAATCGTAGAAAAGGTATGGCTTGGAGCGATTCAAGAAGCCTATTTCAGGCGAGTAGCCCAAACCGCCTTCCAATAACGAATTTTGATCCCGCTCGCGCTGTTACGGTTTCGCAATGCACCAGACATTCGTTCTCCTTGTGAGTTGAAATTCGGCGAATGGAACGAGGGAGTCTCGAGTAGTCCGGGTCGAGGCGAGTGCGCGGATTTTTCTTCCGTCCCGACGATCTTCGCCTGCCATTCTGCCTCGCCTGCTGGAATTTCTTTCGCGATATCTTACCCTTTCAATCTGGCTCCATATCCTCTTTGCGCCTTTTAATCCCGCGACATGCTGGATTTGGGCACCATTTGAAGCGCCAATGTTCAGATATGCAGACCGAAGAGCAGATCTGTAGAGGATGGTCTCTCCGCACCGCGGAGACGTGTGGAACCTGACCGCATGACCTTCAATCTGCGCCACTCCACAACTCCGCATGCTCTCGAAAGGCAAAGCTAAAGACAGAGAAGAAGATAGCGCCGGAGCCAGAGGCTTTGGCCGCGAAGAAGCCAAGGATGGCATAACCTGCAAACTACATGTTTCTTTGGGCGTACTATGTGCGCGGCCATTGTTATGTCGCCTCAACGCCCGATTGTTTGGTATGCTATCGACATTATCGATTCTGGTGAACTGCTTTGCACGGTTGCTCACCAGAGATGGCAGAGCGGCTGAATGCGACAGCCCGATAGACCATAAAGGGTGTACGCTCTTCCAGAGGTTTGAATCCCCGTTTGGCAATAAATTGTTAGGGCAATGTGCCGGTTTCGCCAGTTACGAATCTACTCTATCGATTTTGTCTCGTCCGGAAAACGAAAGAGCGATAGCAAAGAGGCAAATCGAATCGCTAGGAACAAAAGCAGAGACAATTGTGCCTGAGAAATCCAACAAGATCATCATCGATTCCGCAGCGACGTTCAGGACGGCATGGAATCATTCTGCTACTCGAGCGCAAATGCAGCACTGGCCTTGTAATCCCCTTCAGTAGCCGCACCATTCGAGCGAATCGGTGCTGGAAAAGGAGATTTCTAATGAAGCAAGCATTTGCTCTTGCCATTTTGGCTTGGAGCGCCTTCTTTCCCTCTTTCATATCGGCGCAGACATTGTCACTCAACGACGGATCTGTCGTCCAGAGCAACCCTAATCGGATAGGGGTAAACATCGGAGCGATCGACTATTGGGATAACGGCCAGATACTGAAGAACCTGATCGGGTCGACGAACCCCGGGTTGGAGCCTTTA
>JBEKTO010000084.1:0-8205 GCA_049515995.1 Occallatibacter sp.
GACCCTGGCGGCGTATGAGGCGAGCGGCGCCGATCCCGCTCGTTGGCAGGTGCGCCCCTTCCTGGACGATATGCCGGCCCAATTTGCCCGGGCCGGCCTGGTGATGGCGCGCAGCGGCGCCTCGACCGTGGCCGAACTGGCCGCGGCCGGCAAGCCCAGCCTGCTGGTGCCTTTTGCAGCCGCCGCCGACGACCACCAGAAGCGCAATGCCGAGGCGATGGTGAATGCCGGGGCTTCCGTGATGCTGGAGGAGCAGGATCTGGATCTTCCCGGCAGGCTGATCGAGGCGCTTACCGGGCTGCTGACCTCGCCGGATCGGCTGACGGCCATGGCGGCGGCGGCGCAAACCCAGGCCCATCCCGGCGCGGCCGAGCGGATCGCCGACCGGCTGGCAGCGCTCGCGGAGGAGAGAATTTAGCGCGCATAAACTCGCCGGGGCGGGGAAGAAATGAGGAGTCCCGCGTCTTCTTCGATAGAGGAGTCGAGCGCACGGAAACCATGGTAGCGTTCCCATTTGTAATACAATTGCCACCTCATTTCTATGGCAAATGGAAGAAAGATCGCAAGCCGAGAGGCCGGAAGCCAGCCCATTTCCGCAGGATCGGAAGGGCTCGCGGCGGTCTGGAGGATGCGCCGTGCGATTTAGTAAATCGTTTAATATGAGCAAAATATAATGGATCATGCGAAATCTGGATGGAGGCTGAGCGGCGTTGGGATTTGCTGGCGGGGAGAGCGCGAGCAAGGCCTCCCATGCCTCGGCGGAAGGAAGGGAAAGCCATCCGACGCGGTCTCGAGCCGCGGCCCGGCAGACCCAGGCGCCAGCCGCCGAACCGGGCGCCGGAAGCGGAGTTGGCTCTGGAAAAACGATTAACGAAGAGTCCGCGTTTCAATCCAGAATCTATTTCGAGGCTCCGACGCTCCCAGGCGATGGGGCGAAGAGCGGCGGCCGGAGGCGGCGTGCGGGGTCCGTTTTTGAGCCGATCCGCAGCGCTGAAG
This sequence comes from Occallatibacter sp., assembly GCA_049515995.1. Classification (GTDB taxonomy): domain Bacteria; phylum Acidobacteriota; class Terriglobia; order Terriglobales; family Acidobacteriaceae; genus Telmatobacter. The sequence goes on from JBEKTO010000084.1 coordinate 997, forward strand.
AGAAGGGCTTCGGAGTGCAAGAAAATGACCGGAACGAGCCGAGGAAGGCGCCTGCTGGAGAAGATTGACTCACCGATTTAAAGGGCGTATTATCAGTAGCTTGTGATGTTCCTCCCGGTTGGCGATATGCTGGCCGAATGCCTCGCGATCTTTTTTCTTGACAGAGGTATTTCCAGGGGTATATCACGGATGCTCGTAGCCATCTCAGCCGTCTTGTGGTTTGTGAATGGTAACGATAACGCGTTTGAAATCGCTTTCAGATTGGCTGAGGGCGAAAGAGAGCGCCAAGCACACGAGCCCTGGAGACGTAGGGCGTGGCTACCAGAAACGATCGATTCAGGAGGCAGTGCATGTACATGTATCAAACGGGTTTATCGCCTATGAAGCGCTTGCAAGGGCGTTTTCTGGCGTACCTCGTTCCCAGTCTGCTGTTGATGGCAGTGCTGGCGATTTTCACGAGCCCCGGCAACGCGCAGCAGTTGTCCGGAACACTTAGCGGCACCGTTTACGACCAGACCGGGGCAGTTGTAATCGGAGCCCAGATCGATCTTAAGAACGAGGCCAGCGGCGATCTTCGTCACGCAGTCAGCGACAAGGTCGGCTTCTTCAGCATTACGGCTGTTCAGCCCTCCACCTACACCATCACGATTTCCGCCGAGGGATTCGCGAAGTGGCAGGAGCCTGGGATCGTCATGAACCAGGGCGACAACCGCCAGGTAGCCAACATCAAGCTCCGCGTCGGCGGCAAGACGGCCGAAGTGGAAGTGATCTCGGGCGCAGATGCGGTAGTGCCCGTGGACACGGCCGAAGTCAGCAACACGCTGAATACCGAAATGGTCAATGACCTGCCCATTGGCGGCCGCGATGCCGGTGAATTGATGAAGATGATGCCGGGCTTCGCGCTCAACAACGGACTGACCCAGGGGTCCAGCTTCAATACGACCCACGCGGTCGGCAGCAACAGCGGCCCGGTCGGCGACTACTCGTCGAACGGCACGCAGCCCAACGGCACCATGGCCTACATGCTCGATGGCGCCAACCTCGTCGATCCCGGCAACTTCGGAACCCAGATCGCAAATATCAACCAGGACATGGTCGCCGAAGTCAAGGTCCTGACCTCCTCGTACGACGCCGAATATGCCAAGGGCCCGGTTCTGTTCGAAGCCTTCAGCAAGTCCGGTGGTTCGCACCTGCACGGCGAAGGTTACCTCTACGCCCGCAACAGCGCCCTCAACTCTTGGGATGCATATTCCAAGCTCGAGTACAAAACCGCCGTTGCAACCAATCCTTCGCAGCAAGCCACGCTGTCCAATTCGCTGCACCCCGACGAGCACTATTACTATATGGGCGGCAACGTAGGCGGCCCGGTGGTTCTGCCTTTCGTCAAGTTCAACAAGAAGCACGACAAGCTGTTCTTCTGGGGCGGCTATGAATACATGAACCAGCACCCCGCCGCCACGCCGATGAACTTCAACGTGCCGACCACCGCGCAGATGGGCGGCGACTTCAGCAACACGGGGCTGGACGTAACCGACCTTGACAACAGCAGCAACGGCTACGCGTATTCGAACGCGCAGTACAACCTGCCCACCAACGCAACCGTCAATCACATTCCTACCTCCGATTTCGATTCCAGCCTCAAGGGCCTGATCGCGGAGGGTGCGTATCCGACCCCGAACGTCGCGCCCAGCGCCAACAACGGCTGGAACAACTGGGAGTACGTCAGCGCCATTCCCCAGAACCGCTGGGAAGCAACCGGCAAGCTTGACTACGCCTTCAGCGAAAACACCAAGTTGACGGGTTCTTATGCCCGCCAGGATGAAACCGACCAGCACCCGCTCTCCATCTGGTGGGCCGCTCCCTGGACGCTGCCCTATCCCGGCGGCGTAACCGCGGACGTGGTTGGCAACTTCGTCTTCACCAACTTCACCCACGTCTTCAATCCCACCACGACGAATGAATTCGTCTTCACCTATGCCCGCTGGATCAACCCCAGCACCCTGGGCGATCCCTCCAAGGTGGACCGCACCGCTCTCGGCTTCAACGTTCCCACCCTCTTCGATCATGGCCACACCGTCTCCCAGATCCCGAACGTAGAGGGACCCTGGGGCGGCGCACTGCCGAACATCTCGGAAGAGGCGTTCGACGGCGGCTTCGACGGCGGCAAGGGCTTCGGCGGCACCAAACTGGCCTACGGCCTGTATGACAACTTCACCAAGGTCATTGGTTCGCACACCATCAAGGCCGGCGTGTATTGGGATTTCGCCGGAGACACTCAATCCAGCAGCAGCGCCGACAACGGCACGTACAACGTCGGCTGGGGCAGCTACGGCACGGGCAACACCGTCGCCGACCTGCTGCTTGGCCGTCTCTCCAATTACCAAGAGCAGAGCTCCATTCCCGTCTACCAAATCGGTTTCCACCAGTATTCCTTCTATGTTCAGGACTCCTGGAAGGCTAATCGCCAGATGACCGTCAACGTTGGCCTTCGCGCCGATCATGAAGGCCAGTGGTACGGCGGTACGGCCAAAGGCAACTTCTGGTGGGGCGGCGGCGGCACGGACATCCAGGGCATGCAGGTCTGGAATCCGGCTACCTACGTCAACGTGGTGCCTGGTTCGGCTCCCGCAAATACCGGTATCGAGTGGCACGCCATCGACAAGTCGATTCCGGAATCCGGATTCCCCTCGAAGGCCTTCGAGTATTCACCCCGCATCGGCTTGGCCTACGATATCTTCGGAACCGGCAGAACCGTGGTCCGCATGGGTCTCGCCACCTTCCAATATCAGGTCACGTCGCAGATCGGCGATGCCTGGGGCGGCCCGGTGGGTTCGTTCGGATACACCACTCCTTGCTCTCCCGACGGCGGCGTAGGCTGCGGCGGCGCAGGGTTCAACAAGACGACCGGCATGGATCTTGGCTACGCTGGCATCAAGGGCTTCACTCCGCCGAGTTCCACCACGCAGAACGGCTCTACCGTCTACTTCATGCAGGAAGACGACAAACGCAATCCGTACACCACGGACTGGAACATCACGGTGTCCCAGGCTACCCCGTGGCGCTCGGTGTTCGAGGCATCCTACATCGGCAACTTCAGCAAGCACCTGTATAGCCAGGGAAGCAACGGCAACTACAACAACCTCAACAACACGATCCCAGGCGCTATCTGGCTTTCCGATCCTTATCCGACTTCGGGCAACAAGGGCACTTTGATGTCTCCGAATGCCCCGTCCTGCTCGGGCAGCGGCGAAAGCCTCTATTGCCAGAACGAGACCGGCAAGCAGAACTACGCCGGCAGCTACAACTCTTGGGACTGGGCCCCGAATCTGGGATACCAGAACATGTATCTGATGAGCCATACCGGCTATGACAACTACAACTCTCTGCAGTTGTCCTGGCAGAAGCAGTCCGGTCCGGTCACCTTCTTCACCAACTACACGTTCAGCAAGGTCCTGGGCATCCTGGACTACGTCTCCGACAACGGAGCCGGCAGCGGTCCGAACGTGGATTCCTTCAACCTGAAGAACAACTACGCGCCTCTGGCGTACGATCACACCCACATTCTCAACCTGTCGTACATCTGGAACATGCCGAAATTCTTCCACGGCAACAAAATTGTCGGTGGAGCGGTGAACGGATGGCAGTTCTCCGGTTATACGACTCTCCAGAGCGGCGCGCCGTTGCAGCCTGGCACCAACAGCACACTCAACGCAGAGTATGCCAGCCTCAGCTATCCTACGGTTTCGCAGCCTCACATTCCCGATAACACCATCATGATGCCGAACGGAATGGTTTCGACCTCAGTCAACCCGGCAACCTGGTTCGGAACCGGCTCTCAGCGCGTTCTGCTGCCTCAGTTGACCTGCAACCCGCGGTCTAACCTGTCCAAGGGCCAGTACTTCAACCCGGCGTGCTTTACGACTCCGGCTTATCAGCAGCAGGGCACACTCGAGTGGCCTTACATGCGTGGTCCGGCCTACTTCGACAGCGATCTTGCATTGTTCAAGAACTTCAAGATCACTGAGAATCAGAAGGTCCAGTTCCGCCTCCAGGCCCAGAACTTCCTCAATCATCCGCTGAAGCAGTATGGATTGGCGGGCAACGAGGATTACCAACTCAACTTCCAGAATACCCAGCACGAAACGATCGACGGCATCGCGAACACTCAGGTTAATTCGATCTCGCCGACCAACGTCAATACGGAAACGACGGGCACCCCGCTCTTCAGAACAGGGAGCCGCACGCTTCTGGTTGCAGCCAAGTACTACTTCTAAGCCGTATCTTGAAGTGGGAATCACAGGAGGGGTGGCTCAGGCCGCCCCTCCGTTTTTGCAGCCGGCAATGCGCGAGCGGCCGGCAATCGCGTGAAACTGCGAAGGCCCTGTCCGTCCGGACAGGGCCTTCGCAGTCTGGAAGCGCGCCGCGCGATGCGCGGGAGAGGCGCTTTTCGCTTTCTCGCTTTCAGGCGCCGCGGGGTTTCGCCGCTGGTGAGGATCGCTCAGCGGAAGGGGCGGCTCTTCACCATGCCCTGGCCTTCGCGGATGGTGACGAGCTGGCCGGCCGCGAGAGCGGGATACTTCTCGACGGCGCCCAGCGGCCAATGGACTTCAATCTCTGCGCTGGTGGCCGCGCCGAGGCCGAAGTGCAGGCGCGGATCGCTGCAGGAAAGGAAGCTGGACTGGCTCACCAGCTCCTGAACCTGCACCTTTCCGCCATAGCGCACCAGGACGCGCGCGCCGATGGCGCTGCGGTTGCTCTTTGTGCCTTCCAGGCGAATCTTGATCCAGTGGTTGCCGGGCGGAGCGTCGTTGCGCAAAAGCGTCGGCGGCTCATTCACGTTCACGATGAGCACATCCATGTCCCCGTCGTTGTCGAAGTCGCCAAAGGCCATGCCGCGGCTCATGTGGCGCGCTTCGATGCCGGGGCCGGCTTCGGCGCCCATCTCGGCGAACGTGCCGTCGCCGCGGTTGCGAAAGAGAATGCGCGGGCTGCGCGCGGGATACTTGGGCGAGAGGTGTTCAAGCTCGGGGTAGACGCTGCCGGTGGTGACCAGGATGTCGGGGTTTCCGTCGTTGTCGAAGTCGACGATGCCGGCGCCAAAGCTGATGAAGCGGGTTTCGCGGTTGAGGCCGGCCTCGGTGGTCACATCCTCGAAATTGCCCTTGCCGTCGTTACGGTAGAGGCCGGTGGCCTGATTCTGGAAATGGGTCTTGACCAGATCGGTGTGGCCATCGAGGTTGTAGTCTCCAAGACCGGCGCCCATGCCGCCCATTTCGCGTCCGTCGCCGCTGAGGGCGACGCCGCGGATCAAGGCATCCTCGCGGAAGGTGCCGTCGTGATTGTTCATCAGCAACAAGGAGGGCGTGGAATCGCAGGCAACGAAGATATCGGGCCAGCCGTCTTCGTCGGCATCGAAGGCAACGGCTGTGAGTCCGTACGATCCGCGGAAGCCGGCTACGCCGGACTCTTTTGAAACATCGGTGAAGGTGCCGTCGCCGTTGTTACGGTAGAGGTAGTTCTGAGCTTTGGGCAGGCCATTGGGGCCGCAGTAGGTGGGCACGCCCTCGTAGTTGCAGTTGACCACGGCCAGCGAGGGCTTGGGTGCGGTAGCCAGATCGATCTCGAGATAGTTGGAGACAAAAAGATCGAGCAGGCCGTCGCGGTTGTAGTCCACAAAGGTGCAGCCGGTGCTGTAGCGGGTTTTGGGGTGAAGCAGGCCGGCCTTGGCGGTGACATCGGTGAAGGTGCCGTCGCCGTTGTTGCGATAGAGGCGATTCTGCCCGTAGTAAGTAAGGAAGAGATCCTCAAAGCCGTCATTGTTGTAATCGCCCACGCAGACGCCCTGCGCCCAGTCGGTGTCGAGCAGTCCGGCCTTGGCGGTAACATCGGTGAAGGTGCCGTCGCGATTGTTCTTGTAAAGACGATTGGTGGCGTAGGACGGAGTGTCCTTGAGGCGGCGGCCGCCGAGGATGAAGATATCCATCCATCCGTCGTTGTCGTAATCGAAGAAGGCGCAGCCGGTGGCCATGGATTCGACGATGTAGGTGAAGCGGTCTGGCCCTCCGTAGACCACAGTCTCGACGAGGCCGGCGTCGTGGGCTACATCGACGAAACGGGAAAACGGCGCGGCCGGCTGCGCGGCAGGGAGCGCGGCCCGGAGTCTGGCGGGGATGAGCGCGGGAGCGAGCGCCGCGGGGATGGCGCCCAGCAGACGGCGGCGTGTCCACGGGCCGGTTCGTTTGTCGCTCATAACTGCCAGCATCCTCCGAAAGGGATGAGATTTCTCACGTTAGCGCTGGCTCTGCGCGGCGGCCAGATTCTTGCTGAGTTCGAGAACGTCGGCATCGTTCGGATCGAGTTTGAGAGCGACGGCCACCGCGTCCTGGGCCTCCTGGATTCGGCCCTCCGTGGCAAGGGTAGCCGACAGAGCGACCCATGCCTGAACGTAGCCGGGAGCGCTCTTGACGGCGAGCCGGAATCGCTGCTCGGCGGCGGCGTTGTCGCCATCGCGGGATTCGAGATAGCCAAGCTGGTATTGAGAGCGCGGGAAATCCGGATCGGCCTTGATGGACTGCTCCAGCGCAGCACGCTCGCCCGCCAAATCGCCCAGGCTGTTCAAAACCAGGGCCAGCTTGTAGGAGAGCAGGGCATTGTCCGGCAGCGCGGCACAGGCCTCGCGATACAGATCGGCGGCTTTCTTGTTGTCGCCGGCCTCGGCAGCCTGGGCGGCCTGCGTCGATTTAAGCGCGGCCAGCGTGCTGTCCGACCGCAGCTTCAGCTCCCTCTGGTAAAGCTTGACCTGCTCCTGCGCCGCCCCCGTCTCTCCCAAGGTGCGCAGGACCTTGGCCAGTTCGAAGCGGACTTCCGGCTCGGTTGCGCCCAGCTGGATGGCCAATTCGAACTGCGTCTTGGCATCGGCGGCATCCTTTAGCTGGGCCAGCACCACGCCGAGGTTGTAGCGCGAGTTATAGTGGTGGGGGTTCAGCGCCACAGCTTCTTCAAGGTGCTTGCGGGCGTCAGCGTAGTTGCCGGCCGTGCGCTCCAGGACGCCGTTCAGATAGAGGAAATCGAAATCGTGCGGGGAGAGCGCCAGCAGCTTGCGGGCCAGCGGCTCGGCCTGTTCGTTTTCTCCGTTGAGCACCAGGACCCGCAGATAGGTGCGTTGCGCCCCGATGTCGCGCGGGTTCCGGCGGGCGAGCTTTTCGGCCA
>JBEKTO010000085.1:0-7223 GCA_049515995.1 Occallatibacter sp.
GGCTCGCCGGGTTCGAGAAGGGCGGGGCGGCGCGACGCTTTGAGAAAGCGCTCGATCGCGGCTTGCGCCTCTGTGGGGATGAGAGCTAGCGCCAATACCAGGAGTGGGTTTGGCGATCCGGAGTTCTCTTGTGGGGCAGGCAATCTTGCCTGCAGCCGCCTTCTACGCGGCTCGTAAGCTGTCATCCCACCAAAATGATGAAGAATTAGCCGGTTAATAAGCACCCGCTGCTGCCGCTTGCCTTGCCCTGCCGAGTTCCCTGTGCGATTCTAGACTAAGGAGGTCAAGCGCAATGCCTGTCCGTCGGACCATCGACCGGGCCAACCTTGGCCCCGCTCTCTCTCGCCGGCCCTCTGCCGAATTCCCCTTGAGCGCCGCCGAAAAGAAACTCCTCAAAGATCGAGACTGGATCGATGAGGAAGAAGCCGATTTGATTCTCGCCATACGGGAAGAGCAAGAGCATGGCTTGAGAGGCGAAAATATCCGCGACTTCGCCAAACGCTACGGCCGCGACGTGAAGGACTGAACGTGGCGGCGGAAGGGCGCTGGCAAGTAGAATTGCTGCCAAGCGCCAGCGCGGGCCTGATCGATATTCTGGACGAATACGGCGACGATGCTTTCGATCAGGCGCTCAGCGACATCCTGGCCCTCGAAGAGAATCCGACGCCGGAAGACGCGGAACACCTTCGGAAAACCAAAGACCATTACCGCATCTACATCTACCGTTCACTTTACCGCGCAGTCTACCGCGTGCTTTTCCGGAAGCGGATCGTGCTCGTGGAGCGTGTCGGGCCAAGAGGTTCCGTGTATTTGAAAGGCGGCTACGTGCGCTGGTAGCACTGACCCACCAAATCAACCGGGGTTACGCTTGATAGCCGCTTGAGCGAATGGGAAGAAAGCGGCAAGCGCCCACCGCACCCAGTGATAGAATTGTTCAGGCTTGGCCCCTACCCGCCACCAGGGCCGCCAAACAACCATGGCCGCACCCCCGAACGCCCGCACCAAACCAAAGAACAACGGCAACGGCCTCGACGTGCCCGCGCTCGAGGGTTGGCTCTGGGAGGCCGCCTGCACCATCCGCGGCCCGCTGGACGCCCCCAAGTTCAAAGACTACATCCTGCCGCTGATTTTCCTGAAGCGCCTCTCCGATGTTTTCGACGACGAGTTGGATCACCTCGCCCGCGATTTCGGCGACCGCGCCACCGCCGCCAAACTCGCCCGCCAGGACCACAAACTGGTCCGCTTCTACATCCCCGAAAAAGCCCGCTGGCCCAAGATCGCCACCACCACCACCGGCCTCGGCCAATTCCTCACCGACGCCGTCCGCTCCGTCGCCCGCGAGAATCCCCGCCTTTCGGGCGTAGTCGACGTGACCGACTTCAACGCCACCGCCGCCGGACAGCGCATCGTGGACGACCAGCACTTAGTAAATCTCGTCCAAGTCTTGAATAACCCCGATTACCGCCTCGGCCTGAATGACGTGGAACCGGACATCCTGGGCCGCGCCTACGAATACCTCATCCGGAAGTTCGCCGAAGGCCAGGGCCAGAGCGCCGGCGAATTCTACACTCCCCGCGAGGTTGCCGTAGTCATGGCCCGCATGCTGGAACCGGCGCCCGGCATGACCGTCTACGACCCTTGCTGTGGCTCGGGCGGCCTGCTGATCAAATGCCACCTGCGCCTGCTCGAATCCAAGGGCAAGCGCGAAAACGGCCGCATCAAACTGCCACCGTCAGCCGCGCCGCTCAAGCTCTTCGGACAGGAGATCAACGCTTCCACCTTCGCCATGTCCCGCATGAACGCCTTCATCCACGACATGGAGGCCGAGATTGCCCTGGGCAATACCATGCAGCGGCCGGCGTTCACCGAGGGCGACGGACGCTTGCGCCGCTTCGACCTGGTAGCCGCAAATCCCATGTGGAACCAGCGCTTCGACGCCAGCACTTACGAGAATGACACCTATGGGCGATTCGGCCACGGCGCGCCGCCCTCATCGAGCGCCGACTGGGGATGGGTGCAGCATATGGCCGCCGCTCTGAAGCCGTCGGGCCGCATGGCCGTCGTGCTGGACACCGGAGCCGTGAGCCGCGGTAGCGGAAACCAAGGCTCGAACAAGGAGCAGACCATCCGAAAGGCGTTTGTAGAACAGGATCTGATTGACGCCGTACTTCTGTTGCCGGAGAACCTGTTTTACAACACCACGGCGCCCGGCATCGTGATGCTGCTGAACCGCCGCAAACGCCATCCCGGCGAGATCCTGCTGATCAACGCGTCCAAGCTATTCTCCAAGGGCAGGCCCAAGAATTACCTTGAGGAGCAGCACATAACTCGAATCGCGGGTGTCTACCATCAGTGGAAGGCCGAGGACTCGCTATCCGCAATCATTACCAAGGACCAGGCCGCCAAAGCCGACTATAACCTATCACCAAGCCGCTACGTCTCGACGGGGGCCGAGGCGGATGTTATGCCCCTTGACGAAGCCGTCGTGCTCTTGCGCGAGGCCGATGAGCAGCGAGCCGAGGCCGACCGGGAGCTGAATAAGGTGCTGGTGCAACTCGGTTTCGAGGGTCCGCTTGAAGGATAGCTCAACACAGCGTCAGGATACGTTCCCCATGCCGTCCGACTGGGAACTGGGGCGGCTAGGTGACTTGACATCGAAGCCCGATTACGGCTTGACGGCCAGCGCAACCACCGAACGCGGCGGACCGCAATTTCTGCGCATCACGGATATCCAGGACGGCACCGTCCTCTGGCCCACGGTGCCATACTGTGCGGCCGGTGCCCCCGATTCCGACCGGTATAGGCTCCGCGCCGGCGATTTGGTCGTCGCCAGGATCGGCGCCACCACCGGTAAGGCCTATCTAGTGGAAAATCCACCGGCAGCCGTGTTCGCTTCCTACCTGATACGCATCAGAACTGGGCCCCGCTTGCTTCCGGAGTTCCTTGACCAATTCACGAAGAGCCAGGCCTACCGGGAGCAGATCGACGCCGGAAAGGGGGGACGGCTGAAGCAGGGTGTAAGCATTCCAGTTTTGCAGGACCTAAGGGTTCCCCTCCCTCCCATCTCCGAGCAGCGCGGCATTGCCAATGTCCTCCGCACAGTACAGCACGCCAAAGAAGCGACGGAGAAGGTTATCGTCGCGACGAAACAACTGAAGCAGAGCCTACTGACGCATCTCTACACCTCCGGCCCAACCGGGATGCGGCAAGCTGGGGGCCAGGAGTCGAGGGAGAGCGAACTTGGCCCCATCCCCGCGCATTGGAAAACCGCAGCGCTCGGCGATGCCGTAGTCGCGACGCAGTACGGCTTGTCCCAACGGGGAGAAGAGAGCGGGCAATACGCCATATTGCGAATGACTAACCTGGTCGAAGGTAAACTCGACACTACGGCCCTCCAGTATGTAGACCTCCCAAAGGCCGTCTACGAGAAGTTCTCCCTGAAGAAAGGCGACCTGCTGTTTAACAGAACCAATAGCCACGAACTGGTCGGAAAGACCTCACTCTTCGACCTCGACGGTCAGTTCGTGTTCGCCTCCTACCTGATTCGTGTATCCACGGATCGTGCGGTGCTAGATCCTGAATTCGTCAACTACTTTCTAAATCTCGATCGCACCCAATCTGGGTTACGGCAAATGGCTATGAGGGCCGTAAGCCAGTCGAACATCAATGCGAACAAGCTTCGATCAGTCCGCGTTCCGGTGCCGCCAATACAAGAACAGCAAAGGACCGCCGCGATGCTCAGTTTCGTGGACCGCAAGCTACAGGCCGAACGCCGCCAAAGCCAGCTCCTAGCCGTCCTATCCCAGCGCCTACTCCACCACCTCATGACCGGCAAAGTCCGCGTCCACGACCTGCCGCTACCCGAACCCCCCGGGAGCCACTAATGCCCATCGGTGCGGAGCGCTCAGCCGTCCAAAACCCGTTCCTGAACTATGCCCAGGACTCGGGTTGGACCTATCTCCCACCAGACGAAGCCCTCGACCTCCGCCGCGGCCTCACCAGCCCCCTCCTTGACACCATCTTCATCGAACAACTCCAAGCCCTGAACCCCGCCGTCGTGAACCTCGCCCGAGCCGAACAAATCCGCGACCGCCTCGTCCGCGTCCGCCCAAACATCGAGGGCAACCTCGATGCCTGGGAATACCTGAAGGGCCTGAAAACCGTCTTCGTGGATTCCGAGAACCGCGAGCGCAATATCCGCCTCGTCAACCCGGTGGACCTCTCCGCGAACACATTCCACATCACCGACGAATTCACCTTCTCCAACGGCACGCCCCCCGATATCCGCACCGACATCATGCTGTTCATCAACGGCGTGCCCATCATCGTCGGCGAAACTAAAGGCGCAACCCACCGGGACGGAATCGCCGAGGCCCTCGACGATATTCGCTACTACCACCAGCACGGCCCGGAATTGCTGGCCGTGATGCAGCTTCACTGCCTCACTCACCTGATTCAGTTCTACTACGGCGGCACCTGGAACTTGTCGCGCAAAGGCCTGTTCAACTGGCGCGACGAGCAAGCCGGCAACTACGAAGCTCTGGTAAAGGCATTTATCGCGCCCAGCCGCGTGCTGCGCGTCGTCGCGGATTCCATCCTGTTCACGCGCATCGATGGCGAACTCGGCAAAGCCGTGCTCCGGCCCCACCAGATGCGCGCCGCCGAGCGCTGCGTCGAGCGCGCCAAGGAAAAGGATAAGCGCCGTGGCCTCATTTGGCACACGCAAGGAAGCGGCAAGACTTACACCATGATCACCGTCGCCAAGCGGCTGATCGAAGATCCGGCGCTCCGCAACCCCACGGTCCTGATGCTCGTGGACCGCAACGAACTGGAAGCCCAACTCTTCAACAACCTGGAAGCCGTCGGCTTCGGCCACGTCGAAGTGGCGCAGTCCAAACGCCACCTCCAGGAACTATTTGCCGCCGACCGCCGCGGGCTGATCGTGTCCATGATCCATAAGTTCGACGATATCCCCGCGCACATGAGCACCCGTCCGAATATCTTTGTCCTGGTGGACGAAGCCCACCGCACCACGGGAGGCGACCTGGGTAACTACCTCATGGGTGCGCTGCCCAACGCCACTTACCTGGGTTTCACCGGCACGCCAATCGACAGAACCGCCTACGGCAAGGGTACCTTCAAGGTTTTCGGCGCGGACGATGAGAAAGGCTACCTCGATAAGTACTCCATCAAAGAGTCAGTCAACGACGGAACCACGGTCCCGCTGCATTACCAGCTTGCGCCCAATCACTTATTGGTGGACCGCGAAACCCTGGAGCGCGAGTTCCTGGATATCGCTGCGGCCGAGGGCGTCAGCGACATTGAGGAGCTGAACCGGATTCTGGAGAAAGCCGTCACGCTGCGCAACATGATGAAGGCTCCCCAGCGTGTCGCCGAAATCGCCCAGTTTGTCGTCCGCCACTTCCAAACCACCATCGAGCCCATGGGATACAAGGCATTTCTGGTGGGCGTGGACCGCGAGGCTTGCGCGCTCTATAAGGAAGCGCTGGACAAACACCTGGATCCCGAACTTTCCGAAGTCGTGATCAGTACGCAGGGCAAGAAGGACTCCGCGCGCCTACAGCAATTCCAACTAACGGAAGACCGCGAGAAGGCCATCCGCAAGAGCTTCCGCGACCCGCAAGACCAGCCCAAGATCCTGATCGTTACCGAAAAACTGCTCACCGGTTTCGACGCGCCCATCCTGTACTGCATGTATCTCGACAAGCCCATGCGCGATCACGTCCTCCTTCAGGCCATCGCCCGCGTGAACCGCCCCTACGAAGACGCCTACAGCCGCCGCAAACCTTGCGGATTCGTGCTCGATTTCGTCGGCATCTTCGACAAGCTGGAGAAGGCGTTGGCCTTCGATTCCCAGGACGTGGAAGGTGTCATCCAGGGAATCGATGTCCTGAAAGACCGCTTCGCCGGCAAAATGGCCGAGGCCCAACGCGACTATCTGCCCATCGCCGCCGGCAAGCAAGGCGACAAAGCCGTAGAGGCCGTCCTGGAACACTTCCGCGACAAAGCCGGGCGCGAAGCCTTCTACGCCTTCTTTCGCGAGATGGAGGAACTCCACGAGATTATTTCGCCGGACGCGTTCATGCGCCCGTTCCTGGACAACTTCGCCGCGCTGGCCGAAATGTACCGCGTGGTGCTCAGCAACTACGACCGCGGCGCGTCCATCGACAAAAGCCTGTTGCGCAAGACCGCGTCCCTCGTGCAGCAGTTCACTAGCATTACCGTCATCGGAACACCCACCGCGCCCCAAAAACTGACCAGCGAGACACTGGAAGCCATCGCCGCCCAGAATGTCCCCGATACCGTGAAGGTGTTCAACCTGCTCAAGGCCCTCGGCCAACTGGCCGCCGCCAGCGCCGGCCAGGAACCCTACTTGGTCAGCATCGGCGACAAGGCCGATCAGATTGCGCAGGCATTCGAGACGCGCCAACAAACCACCGAACAGACCTTGGCGGAACTGCGCCGGCTCCTGAAGGAGGTCGCGCAAGCCCGCCAGGAAAAAGACGCCACTAATCTCTCGCCGGAATCGTTTGCCGTCTATTGGTTTCTGAAGCATGAGGGTATCGAACAGGCCGAGAGCGTGGCGCGCCAGGCCGAGATCGCCTTCAGCGAGAACCCGCATTGGCAGACCAGCACCCATCAAGGGCGCCAGCTTCTCCAATCGCTCTACAAGGCTCTCATCACCGCCGGCGTGTCCAGCGTTACCGATGTCGCGCAGCGCATCCTGAAGATGCTGGGGAGGGCCGGGCGTGAGAGCTAGCGCCGCATCCGCGCCGCCATCGGCGCCCATGACCAAGGCCGAGTTCAAAGCCGAGGTCGCAGCCTGGGCAAAACGCATCGGCGTGCAACCGCGCGAACTCCGCATCCGTCACATGCGCAGCAAGTGGGGCAGTTGTTCCACCGAGGGGCGCGTGACGCTCAACCAGGAATTGCTGACCGCCTCCGCAGACCTCCGCCGCGAAGTAATCGTGGAGGAACTCCTGCACCTCCAGGTGCCCAACCACGGCAAACTCTTCCGGGCGTTGAAGCGCGCCCACCTGGCGCAGTAAGCCCACAAACCCCAATCCCCCCAGCACCTTACACCCACCCACCCCAAAAATCCCCCACCCCCAAAACCCCGTTCACACGCCACTGCAACTTTCCCACGCCCCGCAACTCCCTCCAAACAAACCACTTCCCCACGCCTCGCCCAACCGCCACAC
>JBEKTO010000086.1:0-6172 GCA_049515995.1 Occallatibacter sp.
GGCAAATGCCTGACGCCCGAAACGCTGGGCGGCAGCCCGGTCACCTTCCATCTTGTGGTGAAGGACGCCGACGCTGTCTGGGCGAAGGCCCTGGCCGCCGGCGCCGTGGTCACCATGCCCCTGGCCGACCAGTTCTGGGGCGACCGCTACGGACAGTTGCGCGACCCATTCGGGCATAACTGGTCCATCGGCCAACCGATCGTCAAGCGGACCCATGCCGAGATCGAGGAAGCAGCCAAGACGGCCTTCACAGTGTAGGAGCCTGAGTTCAGCGGGGAATGAGCGTGTGTGTCCTCAACCCCGCTGGCCTCTCAATCGGGATATTTCACCGAACACCCGTAGGATCGCGTATACGGCGTGCCGATGGGCTTGCCTGCCATGGCCTCGGTAAGCGCGTCTGAGACGTAGTTCCGCGCCCCGCGCACATCCTCAGGATCGGGCGTGGGCCGGTCGTCGATGGCCCCTGCGTAGATCAGCTTCCCCTCCGGATCGATCACGAACATCTCCGGCGTGGTCTTGGCGTTGTAAAGATGGCCGAGCTTGCCTTCCGGGTCCATCAGGACCGCCGTCGGAGCGGCATGGACCTGTTCCAGATATGCATTTTCCTGGCTCGGCGTGACATAGCCCTGGTGGCCGGGAGCCGAAGAGATGACCGTGAACCAGACCACGCCCTTCGCGGTCCATTCCTTCTGCAAGACCTGCATATTGCCGGAAACATAATGCTTCCGGGTGAAGGGGCAGCCCTGGTTGTGCCACTCGAGCACCACGTATTTGCCGCGATACTGCTCCATAGATTCCCGCTGGCCGCGAGAATCGGTGGCAGTGAAGGCCGGAACGGGCGCGCCCACGCGCACTGCCTGCGCATTCCCTAAAGGAGATGCCAGTGCGGCCGCAAGAACCGCGCACGATAAGATGCGGGATAGAGAGATCATGAGAGTTAACCTCCTGAGGGGAATTCAGACGATCAACCGTTCAAAATTTCCGGCTTACCTGAGATTGGACGGGGCAGGATTCGCCTGGGTTGCAGCCTTCGGCAGCTTGCCTAACGCATCGGTCACAATCCCCGGCGTCAGCACTTCGGGAAGCATCTGCGGCTCGCTCTGGCCCGGCGTGTAGAGCGCATAGGCCGGAACCCCGCTGCGGCCCAGTGTGGTCAGGGCCTGCGTGATCGCTTCGTCGTGCCGCGTCCAGTCGGCCTTTAGCAGAACCACGTTTCTCGCCTGAAAAGCCTTCACCACCTGGGGCTGGTCCAGCGCCACCCGCTCATTCACCTGGCAGCTCAGACACCAGCTTGCGGTGAAATCCACAAAGACCGGCTGCCCTGCCACAAGCGAACGGCTCAGCGCCTCCTGCGACCACGGCTGCCAGGCACTGCGTGCGGCAGACTCCGAATCAGGCTTGCCTGCTTGACCCGTCTGTGCGGGCGTCTCCTTGGCCATCTGCTGGCCGTAAACCGCCAGCCCCACCACCCCCAACAGGATCAGAGCGGCGACAATTGCAGCCCAGCGCTTCGCCGGCCAGCGGCCCAAGAACCATCCGGCCATGGCCAACAGCAGAAAACTCGCCAGCAGCGTAGCCAGAACGCCCGCGCCATAGGCCCCCGCCAGCACCCACGCCAGCCAGATCACCGTGGCAAAGATGGGGACTGAAACAGCCTGGCGCAATACCTCCATCCACGCGCCCGGCTTCGGCAGCCATCGCGTCCAGGCCGGCTGCAGCGTCAGCGCGACATAGGGCGCGGCCAGCCCCAGCGCCAACGCCGTAAACACCGCAAAGGTGACCGCCGGCGGCTGGGCCAACGCGTAGCCGATGGCCGCTCCCATGAAAGGCGCGGTGCATGGCGTGGCCACCACCACGGCCAGCACGCCGGTAAAGAAGCTGCCCGTGTAGCCCTGTTTTTGAGCAAGCGAACCGCCCGCGCTGGTCAGCGTCAATCCGATCTCGAATTGCCCGGCCAGCGAAAGTCCGAGAAAGAACAGCAGCCCGGCCATGAGCGATAAGAAAACCGGCGACTGGAACTGGAATCCCCAGCCCAGCGTGGCGCCCCCTGCCTTCAGCCCCAGCAGCACGGCTACCAGCACCCAGAAGGAGACCAGAATGCCGGCGGCATAGACCAATCCATGCGCCCTGAGCTTGTGCAGTTCCTTGTGGCCCGAGTGCACCAGCGCCAACCCCTTGAGGAAGAGAACGGGAAAGACGCAAGGCATCAGATTCAAAAGCAGCCCGCCCAGAAAGGCCAGGCCGGCGGTCCGCGCCAGCAGCGCCCAAGAGAGCGACGGCAAAGCAACCGCGCCGGGCTGCGCCGCAATCTCGAAGGCCCGCCCGCCCGAAAGCTCCAGAACTCCCTTCAACTGTGCGGGATTGGCGGCAAGGTTCGCGTCCTTCTTGAGGTCAAGCACAAAACCCTTGGTTGTCGGAGTGACCTTTTGCGGCGATGGATTGTCGAGAATGTCCTGGTCGGCCGGAAAGAAGACGGCCTCTTTCTCGCGCGCTCCGGTCTCAACGCCCAGGCGAAACCCATCCTTCGTGGGCTCGAAGGCAGCCTTGAAGCTCGCCGGCAGAGGCTTGGGAAGCGACTTCGCCAGGCGCTTCAACAGCTCCGCATCCAGCGTGGACCCGGATGCGACCGGGGGCTCCTTGGCGAGCAGGTGGATCTTGACCTGCAATTCCGCCTTGCCCGGAATGCAGACCTCGCGGCACACCAGCCAGTCGACTTTGGCATCCAGAACGGCCGGGCCGTCTTTTACGGTTTCCGCAACCTGGAGCTGCATCGGAAACAGGACTTCGTCTTCGTAGCCGAAATCCATCAATGGCCCGAGCGGCAGGCGCTTGGGCGCGGGAAACTCCATCGCGCCGGCAGTTACGCCGTCGGGAAGCGTCCAGCGAATGTGCGGCGGCTCGCCGGAGTCGCCCGCATTCTTCCAATAGATATGCCAGCCCGGCTCCAGTTTGAAATACAACCCGGCGACATTGTTCCCCGCAGGATAAAGCTGGTCCTCAGGCACCACAAGCTGCACGCGCAGATGCGCGGCATCGGCGGTACTGGACGCAGCCAGCACGGGCAAACCCGCGGCAAGCATGAACAAGAACGCGAAAATCAAACGGGAAGGTCGCATGGCAGGGGAACGATGACTCCTGATCGTTGGACTCAGTGTATCGAACGATGGTCGCAACGAGTTCCCGGTTTCATTGCCGCGGGTGTAAATCCCACCGCGCCGCATGTCGCCGATAGATGCAGTCGTTCTGTACGCACTTGACGCCGGCGGCGCGGGCGCGGGCCACGGCCTCTTCGTGAATCACATCGTCCTGCAGCCACAGATATGGAATGCCCAACCGGATCACATCGTCCACGATGGGCGGAACGTGCTCCGAGGAGCGAAATACGTCCACCAGGTCGATGCCTGCGCCGGCCTGCTTGCGCGCGGCGGCCTGCGCCGCGTCCAGGTCCGGGTAACACGGGAGCCCGAGAACCTCGCTCAGCGCCGGATTGACAGGGAGCACATGGAAGCCGTTGGCAATCAGATAGTGCCCGATGCGATTGCTTGCGCGCCCAGTCTTGTCGCTCATACCGACTACGGCGATGGTCCGCGCCATGCTCAGCATCTCGTCGATGATGGATGGATCGTTGCTCATGGTTCCCTTGAATCCTGAGACATTGGGCGGTTCCCCGCTCCTTCGCCAGAAAAAGGCGAAAGGAGAGTGCGCCGCCTAGTCCCTAGTCCCATAGCCCCTTAGTCCCTAGTCCCTGCTTCACACGTCCAGATCGTCGTCCGCCTCGGCGACCACGGCGGTACCGCGCCGCTTGGCCAGCAGATACCCGCGCAGAAACGGCTCCAGATAGCCATCGAGCACCTTGTCCACGTCGCCCACTTCCACCTTGGTGCGGTGATCCTTGGCAATGCGGTAGGGCTGAAGCACATACGACCGGATTTGCGAGCCGAAGTTGATCTCCAGCTTCGAGTCTTCCAGCTTCTTGCTCACCGCGCGTTTCTTTTCCAGCTCGTACTCGTACAGCCGCGAGCGCAGCATCTTCATCGCCTTGTCGCGGTTCTTGTGCTGCGAGCGCTCGTTCTGGCAGCAGACCACAATTCCCGTGGGCAGGTGGGTCATGCGCACGGCGGAGTCGGTGGTGTTCACGTGCTGTCCGCCCTTGCCGCCGGAGCGGTAGGTGTCGATGCGCAGGTCATCCAGTTTCAAATCCACATGGATGGACTCATCGATCTCCGGCGAAACGTAGACCGAGGCAAACGACGTGTGCCGCCGCTTGGCCGAGTCGAAGGGCGAGATGCGCACTAGGCGGTGCACGCCGCTTTCGCCGGCCAACATGCCAAATGCGTTCTCGCCGAGGATGGTGAAGGTGGCCGACTTGATGCCCGCCTCTTCGCCGTCCTGGTAGTCGTTGATCTCGGTTTTGAAGCCCTGCTGCTCGGCCCAGCGCAGGTACATGCGCATGAGCATCTCGGCCCAGTCCTGGCTCTCCGTCCCGCCGGCGCCAGGATGAACGGTGACGATGGCGTTGAGCGGATCGGCCTCGCCGTTGAGCATGGTGCGGGCTTCCAGTTCCTCATTGAAGGCGGCCAGGGCCTTGATGTCGCGCTCAAGATCGGCGAGCACGTCCTCGCCCTCGCGCGCCAGCTCGAAGTAGGCCTCGATGTCGCCCGAGCGGCGCATCAGTTCCTCATCGTCGGCGACGAGGTTTTCCAGGCGCTTGCGATCGCGCATCAGCGGCTTGCTGGCGTCAGGGTTGCTCCACATGGCCGGATCGGCCAGCTTGGTTTCTATTTCAGCGAGTTCCCTGCGGATGCGGGCAGGGTCAAAGATACTCCCGCAGGTCGCGCACTTGATCGCGCACGGGAGCATAGGCGAATTCGAGATCGTTCAACGACATGCTCTAGGACCTGACTTTGCTTTGAGGTGTGAGACGGGGTCTTCTGGATCGATTCTTAGATTATCACTAGACTGGCGCGCGGCCTATCTCTTAACCTGCCAGCGGGAATCGAGGCCCCGATTCCTCAGCGTGGACCGGGGCGCCTTTCTGAACTTGATTTGTGTCCACGTTTGTGTACATAATGACGGATAGGTCATGGCGGGCAAGGAACTCGAATTCGAGTGGGACGAAGCCAAGGCCAGAATCAATCTGGAGAAGCACAGGGTTTCGTTTCTGACCGCCGCCGCGATCTTTTCGAACGAGCGGCTGGAGCGCATTGACGACCGCGAGGAGTACGGCGAGTTGCGCTGGATCGCTCTGGGCGCGTTGACGACGAGGTTTATCGCGTTGTCTTTACCTGGCGCGGCGAAAACCTGATTCGCCTTATCAGCGCCCAGAAAGCGAGCAAAGATGAACGGGAAATCTACTATCGTCAAACATTCGCTGAGTGAGATCGCAGCCATGCGTGAGCTTGGCGAAGACCGGACCGGCTCGGATGCCCCGGAGGCTGCGTCGCTGGGAGCGGAGTTCTGGAAATCCGCGCGGGTGGTTGTGCCGAATGGAAAAACCTCCGTACACCTGCGCCTCGACAACGATGTGGTTGAATGGTTCCGGGCCTGCGGCAAAGGACACTTGACTCGCATGAATGCCGTTCTCAGAGCATACGTCGAAGCGCAGAAGTAACCACCTGCCCCTGTTAGTATGATGTCCGTGTTCCAAGGTTCATCTCCAATCGTGCAAGTTGTGCTGGTCTCCCCTCCTGACAACGAGTGGATCAAGCTTATTGTGTCTCTTGGAGTCGGCGTTATAGTTGGGGGCATCCTTGGGGTCGTTTCAGCACTGTTTCTGGAACCGATGAAAGTCAAAAAACTACGGAGGATTCAGGCCGATGAAGCCCGTGAACTCATCTACGAAGAACTTGGTGCAATCTTTACTGCTTTGAATCTGACGCTTCATATGGGAGACGCGGCTTGTGTGGCTTTTGTAAAGCGTATGCCGACTCAGCGGTATGATTACTATTTCAAGGACCGAAGAGAAGTGTTCTATGCGATTCCGGACTGTCATGGCGTGTGGGCTCTTCACGCTCAGTTGGGCTTGAATCGGGAGCCTGAGGCAATTGCCAAATCTAGCTATTTACTTGACGCCACCAGACACAATGAATTGTGATTTCACCAGTTTTACGAACGGAACCGGCTCGATCTGAACGGCTTGTTGCGCCAGGCGGTAGAACAGTTTGCCGCGTGA
>JBEKTO010000087.1:0-5957 GCA_049515995.1 Occallatibacter sp.
GGAAAGCAAGGAACGCTTCCCACATCCCCACAGCCCCGACTACGGCTGCGAGGTATACTCGTGGCCAAACCAAAACCGGGAAACTCCAGCTATCGCTGGTTGAGAAAAACGGGGCAGGTCAGGCCGAGAATACGAGCTCAAGTCGGTCAACATTCACCTTACCAAAAGCTTCTCCACCCACCATCACATGAATCCGCACATCATTCAAAAGTACCGGCAGGTGGATTGGGTGTTTGCCATCTACGACGGGATTGAGCTTGTTGAGATATATCTTCTGACTCCGGCAGATATTGAGCCCTATTTTAAAAAATGGGCCAAGAAGTGGGCCGACGATGGCAACAAAGACATCAACAACCCCAAGATTCCGTTGGCTTTTGTACGTGCGACAGGGAAGCGCATCTATACCGCTTCTGAGTCTCGTTAAATAGGTAGCTTACCGCCAGTCGTCGCTGGCGTTGGCCAGGCCTTGATTCATCACGGCGTCGAAGCCGGTGTGCTTCTTGATGAAGATTTCGCTGAAGGCGCGATCCTGGCGCAGCAGAACGGCCTGCAAGCGAACCAGTTCCAGCAGAGCCAGGAACATGGCCACCAGCGCCCGTTCGGAGCGGGTGTGGCTGAGCAGGCGGCGCAGCGCCACGGGCTTGTCTTCCATGGTCAGGCGGCGGGCAAGGAACTGGATCATCTGGCCCACGGTCACTGCGTCTTCGTCGAGGTTAAAGACGGGGCGCTTGCGGGCGCGCTCCAGAATATCGCGGAAGATCCGGACCAAATCCACGGTGTCGGCGGCGATCTCGGGCTCGGCGGATTCGTCGTCCTTGAACTCGCGCAAGCCGGGGTTGGTCCAGGTGGCGGCTTCAAGCATCTGCTTCTGTTGCAGCATCTGGGCAGCATTCTTAAAGCGCTCGTGTTCGAGCAGACGCTCGACCAGTTCGCGGCGCGGATCCTCGGCGGCGTCTTCGGGGCCAGAGACGGCGCGCGGCAGAAGCATCTTGCTCTTGATGTGAATGAGCAGCGACGCGGTGTAGATAAATTCGCCGGCCACATCCACGTCGGTGGCCTTCAACTGGTTCACATAGGCCAGAAACTGCGCCGTGATCTTGGAGATGGGAATGTCGTAGATGTCGATGTCCTGCTTGCGGATCAGGTCCAGCAGCAGGTCGAGGGGGCCGTCGTAGACCTGGCCGACGATGACCGAAAAAGGCGAGAGATCGGCTTCATTGTCCCTCGACTTCAGCGTGATGGGCGCCTTTTCTGCGGGCTTCTCGGCGGAGCTTTGTCCCGGTGCGGGCTCGGGAGCGGGTTCAGGTACGGGTTCGGAAGCGGGAGTCGGCGAAGGCGTGGCCTGTTGGACTGGAACCGGTTCGATAGCAGGAGCGGCGGGCGGTTCAGGGAGCGCAGAGGCGGCCTGGATTGGCTCCGCGACAGCGATGGGCTCGGCGGTGGCAACGGACTCGGCCGGAATTGCAGCTTCGGCGACAAGGCTTTCCGCGGGCTCCTGCTCCGGAGCGGTTTCGACGGTGTGCACCGGAGCGAAAGCGGCTAAATCGGCCAGATCTTCCGGCTCGGCTGGCTCGGCCGGTTGCGCGGCTGTTGGTTCTATCCAGTCGTTGGCGGGAGCAGAGAGTGGGGCGCTGTCAGCATCGGCCAAAGGCTCCTCGGGAACGGGAGGCTCGGCTACCGCAGCGGTTTCGGGGATAGATTCCGGTTCAGGATCAGGTCCAGCCTCAGTCTCTGCTTCCAGCTGGGATTCCGGTTCAGGCTCTAGGTCGGCTTCCGACTTTGGCTCCGGCTCGAATTCAGCCTCTGGCTCCGGTTTGGCCTCCGGTTCCACTGTCGGTTCAGTATGGGAAGCAATCGCCAGAGACGGAGCAGCTTCGGCGGAATCGGCATCCGCGGCGGCCTGCGGCTCAGGGGCCGGGACTGTCTCCGGAACGATTTCCGGAACTTCGGCGGCCACGGCGACAAGCTCGGGTGCATCGCCGACAATAGATATCTCCGGGACGAGCGGGGCCATCGGGTCAGCCGGCCCAATAGCCGGACCAGAATCCGGCGCGGGAACGGGCGTGGGGGCAGGCGTCTGCTCTGCTCCCGTTGCTGGAACGGCGGCGACGGCTTCCGGATTGGCGGACGGATCGGTCAATACTGGTTCTTCTTCCAGAGTCTCTTCGGAACGATGCAAAAAACTATCCTTTTCCAGGGATGCTGGCTTGGCGGCCCGGGGAAAAAGGCCAAATCCCGAGCGAATTCCGCCCAATGCAAAATCGAGCGCCTTTCGCCACCATGGGACTTTCTTTTCAGCCACTTGCATTCCCTCGGCGGCACCAGCCGCGTTCGGACTGCCGGTCTTATCTGGCACAGCCAAAGCCGTGCCTTGTCAAAGCAACGGTCCTTCCACTGCCGGCCAACCGTGTTTATTGATTGGTCCGGCTCGTCATCTGCATGGCGGTTCGGACCTGTTGCATGGTCTGCTCGGCGCGCACGCGGGCGCGGTTGGAACCGTCTTCCAGTATCTCGTCCACCTGGGAATCCGAGAAGCTGGCGCGGCGGTCCTGGATGGGCTGCAAGATCTGCACCAGGCCGTCGGCGGCCCAGCCTTTGCACTCGATGCAGCCGATCCCGGCCGAGCGGCAGCCGTCGTAGACCTTGGCCATGGTTTCAGGCGTCGAGAAGACCTTGTGCAGGTCGCCCACCGGGCACTTGTCGGAGTCGCCTGCGTCGGTGCGGCGAATGCGCGCCGGGTCGGTGACCATCGTCTTGAGCTTCTGGCGGACCACCGGCTCCGGATCAGTCATCAGGATGGTATTGCCGTAGCTCTTGGACATCTTGCGGCCGTCGGTGCCGGGCAGCTTGGGCGAGGGCGTGAGCAGCACCTTGGGCTCGGGCAAAACCTCCTGGCCGTCGAGCTTGTAGAACTGGTTGAAGCGCCGCGCAACCTCGCGCGTTAACTCCACATGGGCGGTCTGATCGTTCCCGACAGGAACAAACTGCGGCTGGTAGAGAAGGATGTCGGAAGCCATCAGCAGCGGATAGCCCAAAAAGCCGATGTTCGACAGGTCCTTGCCGCTGAGGTTCTGCTGCTGCTCCTTGTAGGTGGGCACGCGCTCCAGCCAGCCGAGCGGCGTAATCATACCCAGCAGCAGATTGAGTTCGGCGTGCTGGAGCACCTTGCTCTGCAAGAAAAGTACGCTGCGGGCGGGATCGAGTCCGGCGGCCAGGTAATCGAGCAGCACGTCTTTGGTATTGGGCACGATCTGCGAGGTGTCGGCGTAGTCGGTGGTCAGCGCGTGCCAGTCGGCGATGAAAAAGTAGCACTCGTACTGGTCTTGGAGCTTGACCCAGTTGGCCAGGGCGCCCATGTAGTTGCCCAGATGGAGCTTGCCGGTGGGGCGCATGCCGCTCAGAACACGAGGGCGAGACGATGAGATTGCTGGTTCGGGCATTTTTCCAGTCGATTCCGGGGTAGTGCAAAAGAATGCGACCATCCTGGGCGGAATGCGCAAGATGGGCTCATTCCATTGTAGCGGCAACTTGGAAGCTGCGCCCTTTGCAGTCTATACGTGCAACAGCCCCCAGATCACCAGCCCGATCATGGGGCCGACGAACGCTCTGATGATCGTTCCGCCCACAAAGATCATCAGCAGGTAGCTGACCCAGATGGGTATCCGGTCGTAGACCTGCACGGCGTTGTAGGGCAGCAAATTGCGCACCAGGCGGCTACCGTCGAGCGGAGGAATGGGGAACAGGTTAAAAACGAAGAGCGAGAGATTGATTTCAATCGCCAGGAGCGCCAGCAGAACAAGCGCCTGAAGACCGGAGGGCACGCCCAGGGCGAGACCGCCGCTCAAGGTGGAGAAAACCAGAAGGCGGCCGTCGGGAACCACGACTGTGATGACGGCCAGCGCGCAAAAGGCTGCCAGAACAATAAGCAGATTGGAGACCGGGCCGGCCAGCGTGGTCAGATTATCGTCGCGAACGATCTTGCGGAAGTTGCGGGTAATGACCGGGGTGGGTTTTGCCCAGCCCACCAACATGCCGCCAAACATGCCAAATCCAAAGAAGGGTCCAAAGATCATCAACGCGGGAAAGAGCAAGGTGCCGACGGGGTCCACGTGGTACATGGGGTTGAGCGTGATGCGCCCTTGCAGGCGTGCCGTCTGGTCGCCCAGACGCGAGGCCATCCAGGCGTGCGCGCACTCATGAACGCTGAGCGAAAAGATGATCAGGACAAACTCGAAGACGGCGATGAGGAAAGCACTGGATTGCAAATGAAATCTCCACAGGCTGGAAAGCTCAGGTTAGCATGGAGGGTCCCGGAGATTCGAACCAGAGCGGCGAACAAAACGGGCGCTGGGGCCGTCAAGCCGAGAAGGCGGCTGGAATTTCTGTGTGAGAAAGAGGAATGTCATGCGGGGCTGGATTGCGGGAAAATATCTTTGCCTGGCCGTGCTGAGCTTGGCGGCGGTTGCGGGCTTTTCGCAGGATGATGAGGCGGCCAGAGCGAATAGCCTCTACAAGGCAGGCAAGCGGGTGGATGCGCTGCCGCTCTACGAGGATCTGGCGAAGGCTCATCCCAGCGAGCAGCTCTACTTTGAACGACTGGCCGACTGCCTGGGAGCCCAAGCCGCCCAGTTGAGTGATCCAGCCAAGATCAAGGCGGTCAGGACGCGGGAGCGGGATGCGGCCAAGAGCGCCGTCGAGCTGGGCGACACGGCCGAGTATGTGCGGCAAATGGCCAATCTCGATCCCGATCAGCCGCTCTATTCCGGAATAACGAGTCCAGCCAAGGCCTTGCTGGCCGAGGCCGAGAAAGCCTACACGGCAGGAGACTTTGCGACGGCGATGGCCAAGTACACTGCCGCGGCGGAGGCCGATCCGCATCTTTACGAAGCTCCGCTCTATGCCGGCGACACGGCCTATGTGCAGAAGGACCTCAAGATCGCAGCCATCTGGTTTGCGCGCGCGATTGCTGTCGATCCCAATCGCGAAACGGCTTACCGCTACTGGGGTGACGCAATTCTCAAATTCGGAACCGACCCCATCGCCGCCAAAAACAAGTTCATCGACGCCATTGTGGCCGAACCGTACAGCAGGCTGGCCTGGCAGGGGCTCAAGCAGTGGGCGCAGATCGAGAAAGCGGTAATTCTGGCGCCAAAGATCGATCGCCCCGCGGCTCCAGTGGCAGAGGCCGGCAAGCCAAACAACATCACCATCAACATCGATGCGCAGGCTACCGACGACAAGAAGCATCCGGGCGCTTCGGCATGGGTGATGTATTCGCTGGTTCGCGCCGGCTATCGCGGCGATCTCTTCAAGAAGGAATTTCCCAACGAAAGAGAGTACCGGCACTCGCTCAAAGAAGAGAGCGCGGCACTGAGCGGCGTAGCAGAGGGAATCAAAAACCAGGGAATCAGGAACGCTGACCTGGACGAGAGCCTGCGCAACGTCGTCGAGTTGAACGACGCGGGAATGCTGGACTGCTGGATTCTGATCAGCGGAGCCGACCGGGACATTGCGCACGACTACGATGCCTACCGCAAGCAGCATCGCCAGCTATTGCACGATTACCTTGACCGGTTTGTGGTGCACGGTGGCGTAACTCCGGCGCAGTGAGGCAAAGCCGGCCGATCAGGCTGCGGAAAAACACCATCCGTGCCGCAAGCAGTGTCAGGGCGCGACTTTAGCGTGCCGTAAGCACAATCGAATCGACGCAGACTTCATCCCCCTGCAATATCTTCTTCGCCGATGGGCGTAGAAGCGGGCATTTTTCAGCAGCCTGTGAAGCTGCACATGACTTCAGTATGCCTTCCACCGTTTCGATCGAGATCAGCAACCGTCTCCTAGGAGTGTGTCTGAGTAAGGCAGAGATTTTGTTGAAGCTGGGTTGAACAGCGGCTTGGAAGCTGGCAGTCTTTAGGTATGGCGAAAGTCTACCGGCCGTATTTTCCCGAGCAGGATTT
>JBEKTO010000088.1:0-5774 GCA_049515995.1 Occallatibacter sp.
GAGCTCCCGTAAAACGATCGGAAAAACAGAACTGCCAACACACAGTTCGCATACGCCGCCTAATTAATTTTAGGTAGCCGCTCCAGCCGCTGAGCCCGCGCGGCGGTGAGTGAGCGTCATTTTGCGGGATAGGCTGAAGGCTTCGGTCCGGAGCATAAGGCCGAGATCAATCGGGCTAGGCGGCCGCCACTCTTGCCGATTCTGAGGCGGAAGCTGAAGTTGCCGAATCGTGCTACGCACGTAGTTCTCTTCATTGCGGGCTTTCTCGGACGCGGGTTCAACTCCCGCCGCCTCCACCATAATATAATCAATAACTTACCGACAAAAGGCGCGTTGTAACGTGCCAAATCGTGCCATCGGTGTGCTTAACTGGCTGTGGAAATCATCATGCTGAAGCCTTTGAAGCGGCCTTGACGCTCTCCGGAATTGCCTGATGGTAGTGCTTCTGGAAGTTCACGCCATCTACGCCTGCGCGCTTGGCCGCCGGCTTTAGAACCCGGCTGAGGTAGTTGTGGCGATCAATCATGCTGCCACGCGCTCCGATGAACAGCCACGGCCCCTGGCACGTCTCCATCCAGGCGCGAAGGGCCACCCCGGCGGACATCGGGACCTTGGTCTGCTGTTCACGGATGTGCGCGAAAGCCTTGCGCAGTTTTTCTTGTACGAGTGGGCGGTCCTGAAGTTGAGCAACTTCGGTCTACACTGTAGCGGGGTATACTCAATTGCAGAAACGAGGCCAACAGATCTGGTCGATGTTGAGGCTCCTATGAGCGGCGGACGTCATTTCCCCATTCGGTCTTTTGTCGCGTCCGTGGTGCTGGTCGCAGTCGCCGCTGCCAGCGTCTATCTGTCATATGAGCTGGTCGTCAAGCCGCGGCGGGCACTGCAAGACCAGATCCGCGCGCAGCAAGGGACCATTCTCAAACTCCAGCAAGAGAAACAGCGCCTCGAAGCCTACCTGAAGATTCTGAAGCGCATCGACCGCCGGGCGCGAGTTGAAGTTCTTCGACAGGGGAAGGACCAGCAGGGCGACCTGCAAACCACGATCAGGTTCACCGAGGTTGACGACACCGGCAAGCCGATCAATGTCTCCCGAGAGATGACTCTGCCGGGACAAGAAGTCTATTTTGACACCCTGGTGATCAAGTTCGACGACCACTTCATCGAGCAGGGCGACCCTCTTAAGGGCGGGGCGCTCATGGTGTTTCGCCGGATCTTCTCCAGCACCATGCGGCCCGAAGACGGCGTCGTCATCGACAAGGATGGCCAGGTGCCCCAGGTCTACGCGGAGCGGCAAGCGACCAACGAATTCGAGAAGGATCTCTGGAGACGCTTCTGGGACTTTGCCAACGACGAGAAATTGGCGAGGGAGCGCGGCGTGCGGGCGATCCACGGCGACGCGCCCTACATGCGTCTGGAGCCCGACCGGGTGTACGAAATCTGCCTGAGGTCAACCGGGGAAGTCATCATCACCCCCGGAACGCGCATGGCGCCGCAAGTGGAATGAACCGACCAGGGGCGCAGAAACGCAGATGCGCCGATCCGAGCCGGGCAACTTCGATTCTCTCGATTTGTATCCTGGCTCATCGGTCGAGAATCTTGTTACAGCCGCGGAGCAGCCGCTTGCCCGTAGTGGGTCAGTTTACAATTGGAGGGCGGGCAATTCTGCCCAGGGTCCCCTGGGGACGGCTTTCAGTCAGCTCTGGCCGCCTAAAAATGCGGCTGCGGCCAAGATTGGCCGCCAAGGCGATGCTACACAAATTGACCCACCACCGTCTTGCCGGCCGTCGAGCCCGGCCGCGCCCAACCGCCATGCAAACACGACGGCGGGTGGAAATGGTTGCGCGGAGGAGGGGGCGGCGGCGCTGGCCACGGTCGCCCGCGCACTGCTGCACGTTTGTCGCCGCACCCTCGGCAGCGCTTAGAATGGAATAGGAAGAGGTGCCAACAACGTGTTTGTTCCGGAGCCTATCGGGTACGTCAGAAGTCCTTATTCCAGCACTCAGGAGATTCCGAAGGGATTGGGCGCGAAGCAGGAGGCGGAAGGGTCTCTCGAAATACGCCAGGAATTTGAACCGGGTCTAACGGACATCGAAGGTTTCTCTCACCTGATCGTCCTCTGGGAATTTGATCGCGCCGAAGGCTTCAGCCTGGTAGGAACTCCCCCGAGCGACAATCGCCCTCACGGAGTGTTCGCGACTCGTTCTCCGCAACGCCCGAATCCAATTGGGTTAACAGTGGTCGAGTTTCTTCGCCGCGAGGGCGCCTCGCTCCGCGTCCGCGGCATCGACATGCTCGACAGTACCCCGATTCTTGACATCAAGCCTTATCTTTCGAATGTGCCGCTGGAACGGCTCAGACGGGGCTGGCTGGCGGAGGCTGAGCTGCGGGCCGGAGTGAAACCGTAGGCACGAGTTGGTACCGCTCGCTTTCCTCTCCATCGCTGCCCCATCCATTTGATAAGCTTGGGTGTTTGTGCCCCCCAAGCAAACGCGTTTGTCGTTTTCGGACGCGCCAGGCTTATCAACAAGGAAACTCACGTCATGAAAAACCACGTCGTAAACCTGCTCAGTCTTTCCGTGCTTGTGCTCGTTCCCGCCGTTGCCCAACAACCTCGTTATCCTTTCCATGATCCGAACCTGCCGGTGGACACGCGCATCGACAATCTTCTCTCGCTCATGACTCCGGACGAGAAGATCAACTGCCTGGGCACGCGCACCGGCGTCCCCCGGCTCGATGTTCCCAATATCGGCAGCTCCGAGGGTATCCACGGCGTCGTGCAACGCGAAGCCCGCGGCCCACTCCAGCCCATCACCACCACGCAATTCCCGCAGCCCCCCGGCATGGGCGAGACGTGGGACCCCGATCTCGTGCGCCAGGCCGCCGCCGTCGAGGGCTATGAAGCCCGCTTCATCACCCAAACTCCGAAGTACAACCGCCAGATCCTGATGCTCTGGGGACCACAGTCCGACCTGGCGCGCGACCCGCGTTGGGGCCGCGGCGAAGAGGTGTACGGCGAAGACGTATTCTTGAATGGAACCATGGCGGTCGCCTTCATCAAGGGCCTCCAGGGCGACGACCCGAAATACTGGCAGGCCGCGGCGCTCCTCAAGCACTTCCTCGCCAACAGCAATGAAGACCACCGCAACATCTCATCTTCCAATTTCGATGAGCGCTTGTTCTGGGAGTATTACTCGGTTCCTTTCCGTATGGGCTTCCTCGAAGGCGGGGCCCAAGCGGTCATGGCCTCGTACAACGCGTGGAACGGCACGGCCATGGCCGTTAATCCCATCCTGCGCAGCATTGTGCGTGACAAATGGGGCGTCAACGTCATCTCCAGCGATGGCGGAGCCGTTCGGCTCCTCGTCGATCCGCGCCATCTCTTCCCCAACCAGGAGGCGGCCGTTGTCGCATGCCTGAAAGCCGGCATCAATCAGTTCCTCGACAGGTATGCCGACGAAACCAGAGCGGCTCTTAAAGACGGCTCCCTGGCTGTGAGCGATATCGACGCAGCGCTGCGGCTCAAGTTCCGCATCGCCATTAAGCTTGGACTGCTCGATCCGCCGGAGATGGTCCCGTATTCTAAGATCAAAGACTCGCCCGAGCCCTGGAACACCGATAAAGATCGCGCCGTTTCCCGTCAGATCGCCCTTGAATCGGTCGTCCTTCTGAGGAACGACAAGAACTTCCTCCCGCTCGACAAGAAGTCTCTCAAATCCATTGGCGTTATTGGCCCGCTCGCCGACTCCGTCCACTGGGACTGGTATGGTGGCACGCCTCCTTATGCCGTCACGCCTTTGCAGGGCATCAAGGAGGAACTTGGTCCCAATGTCACCGTCAACTACGCTGCCGACGAACTGGGCAACGCCGCTGTCAACGCAGCGCGCAAGTCCGATGTAGCCGTCGTAGTGGTCGGCAACGACCCCACCTGCGGTCCTGACATGAGGCATGACTGGTACAGCGGCTCCGATGGCGGCGGCGTCACGTTGCCCTGCACCGTACCCAGCGACGGCCGGGAAGGCCGTGACCGCGAAACCATCGACCTGTATCAAGAACAGCTCATCAAGCAGGTCTACGCCGCGAATCCGAAGACGGTCGTGATCCTCGTTTCCAGCTTCCCGTTCGCTATCAACTGGACGCAGGCCAATGCTCCGGCCATCCTGCACATGACTCACGCCTCTCAGGATGAAGGGACTGCGCTGGCGAAGGTCCTGTTCGGCGACTACACGCCGGGCGGCCATCTCGTCGAAACCTGGCCCAAGTCTGTCGATCAGTTGCCGGCTATGATGGACTACAACATCCGCGACGGCCGCACCTACATGTACTTTAAGGACGAGCCTCTTTACGCGTTCGGCTTCGGCCTCAGTTACACGACCTTCAAGTTCTCCAATCTGAGGACGAGTTCCCGGCAAGTCGCGAAAGACGGAACGGTGAATATCGGCGTAGACGTGACCAACACCGGCAGCCGCGCGGGCGACGAAGTCGTCCAACTCTACGTAAAGCACCTGGGCTCGAAAGTCGAGCGCCCGCACCAACAACTCGCAGGATTCCAGCGCGTGACCTTGCAGCCCAATGAGACAAAGGCGGTTGCGATCGCCCTCCCGGCTTCGCGGCTGGCGTACTGGGATGCAAAACTCCAGGCCTTCCGCGTCGAGGCCGAACCGGTCAGCCTCATGATCGGCGATTCGTCGGCCAACGTTGCGCTCAACGCCACAGTGCAAGTGCAGTAGGCAACCGGCGCGAGCCTAGGCCACTCCACGGATGATTTAATAGGGCGGGCCAGCAAGATCCGGCGGGAAGCCAGGATTCAGCCAAGCGCGATCCGGGGCCGATTTCGGCTCGAAGTAGGATTGGAGCGGGTACGGCGAGCCGGTGTATTCTTCCGGGATGGCGGCGACGTAGGCCGGCCTTTACGGTCCATGACGGCGGACTGCCAACGCTCGGCATGGTTAACGTGGCGGTAGTGGAGTCGCACCGAGGCGACCACCGGACTCGTGAGTGCGAGCGCCAGCGGCTGCATGCGCTGGAAGCGGTGGGGCGCACGATGGCGCGTCGCGGCCGAAGGGCGTTGCGAGCGGCCAATGGCTTCGGCGATGGCGGCCTTCACTGCAGATCGCCGGTGGGCCTGGAACAGTGGAGACGCATTTCAAGAAGGGCGATATTCTCAGGAACCGTCCGCGTGAGTGTGCGCGCCGGGCAGTTCGGCATGGCAACGCGCAAGAAAAGTGGAAGGCGCGGCGGGAGTTGAACCCGCATTCTCTCGTTAGAAGCGAGCAGCCCTGTCCGTTGGTCGACGCGCCCATTGGTATTCCCCCGGCGAATCGAACGCCGATCCCAGGCTTAGGAGTCCCGTATCTTGTCCCTTAGACGAGGGGAATGTTGGTGAGAGCGGCGGGAATCGAACCCGCCCGGTCCTGAGTAAAAGTCAGGAGCCTCTCCTATTCGGCATCGCTCTCAAAATTGGTACCGGGCCGGAGAATCGAACTCCACTGTGCCTCTTTGTAAGAGAGGTCTCCGCGACCAGCGGAGTTGCCCGGCATGGTCCCTCCCCTTGGTGTCGATCCAAGATCCAGGCGCTAATCTGGCGCGACCGCTTATAAGGCGGCTTGAGGCACCGGCCTCCCGAGAGGGATGCGAAATGGCTCCGGGGGCAGGAGTCGAACCTGCGCGTAGGCACGTTAACAGCGTGCTGCCTTCCCAGCTTGGCTACCCCGGAATGAAATTGGTGCGCCGGGTGGGACTTGAACCCACACATCGTCCGATTAAGAGTCGGA
>JBEKTO010000089.1:0-4999 GCA_049515995.1 Occallatibacter sp.
TCCAGTTTCTCCTTTGCGTGTGCTTTGGTCGGCTCACGTTTGGAGTTTCTTGGATGGACTCCCGTAAATGTCAAACTGCTACTGCCACCCCGGCAGAGCCGGGGGATCTCCTCACCCTTTAGTTTCGAGTACCTGCCGCCGTCCATGACCGGCCTCACCATGTGGTACAAGGCCGGCTACTATTCTGACTTCACTTCGGACATGCAATCCATCGCCGCTGCAAATGTCGTGCTCACTTCCCTTGATTTCGAGCCTCTCGACGGAGCCTACGCCGTGTCGTGGGTGCAGACGACGCAGAGCGGAGGGTTCGACTACAGGCTGGAAGCCGTTCCACAAGTGCAGATTCAACCTACGGCTGCCGCGGATGGTGCAGAGAGCCGCGTCGTCACCGCCGTCTCCTTCGACGCATCGGGGCAGGCCAACCTGATCTCTTATGGGTGGACAGGCGACACGACGACCGTGTACGAAACCCAAACGACCGTTGTTACTCCGGAAAATGTTGCCTCCGCAGCGACCACCCTGGCCGGCGAGGGCTATGTGATCAGCGCCTTCGGCGGCAACGATACGGACGGCTACATACTTATAGGGATGCGTGTCAAAGGTGACAGCCTGCCCCGTCCGATTATGGTCAATGGAGGCCCGGCAACGAATCCGGACACGGCCTACTTCACTACTGTCGTGTATCTCGATGAACCCGGCAACAATACGATTGTCGCCGAACAATAAGGCGCCTCTACGGAGCGGAGGAACAGACAACCGACATGCGTGGAAGAGGCTGTCATCGGTTGGCGCGCATACGTGTGTTGCCTATCACGTCGCCTGGAGAGAGCGGGCTTGGTATGATGGTGGGCGAAAAATAAGAGGCCGGCCACGCGTTTGGTACGGCGAGGAGATCAAATGCCAGAAGTTCATGCTTTCAGCACCATACCCGCAAAGATCCTGTTGCCCATCGATTTCAGCCCATCATCCCATCTGGCCTTGGAAGAGGCTACGGTGCTTGCCCAGCATTTTCATGCCGAAGTCTATCTTGTTCATGTCGTTCAGGAGGGTTGTGCCCTGGATGAGGCAAAGAAGGAAGCGGAAGACTATTTTGCGGTTTCAGTGGCCGGCTTGAACGCCAAGGGAATCAAGACCAGCTCCAGCGTGGAAGTGGAGAACGACATTGCCGGCGCCATCCTGGACGTGATTGAGCGCGAGCACATCGATTTGATCGTGGTTTCGACGCACGGCACCACCGGATGGCATCCGCTGGTCTTCGGATCCATCGCCGAGAAGCTGGTGAAGCTGGTGCACATTCCGCTTCTGCTGGTCCGCACGGAGAAGCCGGAGAGCAGCGCGAAGGTGAAGTCGGGCCGTTTGATGGAGTGGTGGTAGTTTCAACCGTTGCATTGGGGGCGAACGCCGTTTTCGGTCCGGCATTCGCCCTCGCAGTATCCAGCCGCCGCGTTTTTCGTAGATCGTTTCCCGATTCTGCCGCTTTCCTGCCAGGGAGAGAAGGCGGTTCTGTGCGACCGTAAGACGGTTCCACGCGTGTTCAGAAACGAGCCGGCGTGCGAAGGCCCCTACTGCGCGTCGCGCACGCAGCGGAAGCCTGCGCCGCCGGAGCGGTCGTAGCCAGGCGCCATCAGGAGCAGCTTGCCGTGCTCGTCGTTGCGCAGCGTATTGGGAAAGTACCAGATGGAGCCCTGCGGCTGGTAGTACTCGCCGCCGCGGACGATGGCGGCGCGGGTGTGCTGGTCGGCGAACTCGTCGGTCCATTGCCATACGTTGCCCGCCATATCCAGTACGCCGTAGGGGCTTGCGCCCGCCGGATGGGCGTCCACCGGGTCCGGTCCGCGCATGGTCCGAGGCGCGGCGCTGGCAAAGTCGGGAGCGGGAATGTTGGCCAGTTGGAGGTCGTTGCCCCAGGGATAGCGGCGGCCATCCATCCCCTGCGCGGCGAGTTGCCACTCCCACTCGTGCGGTAGGCGCTTGCCCGCCCACGCGGCGTAGGCCCGCGCATCCTCCAGCGAAACCCAGGTCACGGGGCGGTTTTCCCAGCCTTGCGGATAGCTGCCGTTCTTCCAGTCGCGGAGAAAGTGGATGGCGTCTTGGGGCGCGTAGTGCGTGGCATCCAGGAACTGCTTGAACTGAGCGTTGGTGACCGGGTATTTATCGATGAAGAAAGGGGCCACCTGCATCTGCTTCTCGTGGAAGCGGCGCGGCGAGTCTTCCCAGGGATACTGGACATCGACGCCGGGGCTTGCGCCGCCCTCGATCTCGGCGCCGATCACCTTGAAGACGAACGGGCCGCCGGGAATCCGCACCATGCCGGCAGGCGTCTCGGGCGCGGGTTTGGTGGGCGCGATGGGGACGAGGCTCTGCGGCAGAATCTCGGGCTCATGGGAGTAAGAGGCGAGCGGCTCCCCGGTCATCGCGGCCATGCGCTGCATCAGGGCCATGATGGCTGCGCTGGGTTGGCCGGGAATGGCGAGAATCGCGCCGTAACCGTGGGCTTCAAGATCGAAGCTGAGGACCGCGGTCTGTTTCACTGGACCGTAATCGTCAACTGTAGTGCTGAAGACCTTTGCGCCTGTTTTATCAGGACTGACTGATTGATGAACTCCGGCATTGCCGCCCCCGTTTCCGAGCTGGCTCCGGATTTCCGGCTTCAGTTCCACGCCGTGGTAGAGGTCAAAGTACCTTGTTCCCGGCCAATCGGTCACTTCCATCTGCGGGCCGGTAACGTTGTATGCATTTCGGTTGACGACGGTCCACACAGTCTCCAGCTCCAACGGCCAGCGGCTGGCGTAGACGCCGTAGTTGTGCATGGGATAAAGCGGCTCCCAGCCGGGGCTGACCAGGAAGGGCGCCACGGCGCGCTCGATGGCGGCTACGCGCCGCGTGGCCTCGGCATCGCGCGGGTCGATGCCGTTCCAGATGCCCCACACGTTCTCCCAGCTCTCCCAGCCCACGCCGTTGAAGAAGGCGAATTGCAGGTCGTCGGTCTTGTCCCGGTTCCAGCGGTCGCTGATGTTGACCATGTGGCGGGGCTCGATCCACTTGAAGCGGTCGACCATGGGGATGAAGGGAAAGTTGTACTGGCCCCAGGTCATCACGTTCCAACTGAGAGCCTCGTCGCTGGGGCTGCCTTCGGGCTCGAAGGCCAGCGGGTGGCCGAGCTTCTCCGCGGCCAGCGAGAAGCCCAGCGGCACGCCGTCCTGGGTATCGCCGTTGATGCCGTCGGCGCCGATCTGCTTCATCAGCGCGGCGATGGCGTCGGGCCAGTTTTGGTCCGGCTGATGCGTGCCTTCATCCCACATCATCATGGGAAAGAGGACGCGCACGCCGCGGCGGTGGAAGTCGGCGACCATCTGGCGCACGCCTTCCACGCCGCCGGGCATGGATTCGACCATTTCGAGCTGGTTGCGGTCGTCGATACCCATATTCGGATAGGTGGACCACACCAGCACCGCGTCGATGCCGCCGTAGCGCTTTTCCAGGTCGTCGAGGTAGCGGTCCACGGTGTAACGGCCGGCCACCGAGTCGTAGAAGTAGCGATCCTGGACCATCATCTGCGGCTGAATGAAGCTGGATTGGGTCCATGCCAGGGCGGGCAGCTCGTAGCGGGAGGGATCGTAGGCGGTGCGGATGCGGCGCTCGGCGCGCCAGTGATCGAGGTCGCGCAGCCAGCGCTCATGCGCGTAGGTGGAGCAAGGAACCTGGAGCGGGCCCTCCCAGGCGAAGTGCAGGTTCATGCAGTCGGGCACGGGAATCTGCTGCCCGCGGGGCGGATACTGCGTGTCTTGCGCTGACGCGGCGAAGGCGATTGCCCCACCCAGAACCCCAAGGAATAGTTTGCGGAGCATTCGGCCCGTTCTCCCTGATGAAATTGATTCGGTCCGGAATGCAATGGACCCAAAAATGTTATGCGCGCGCCGCCAGAGAGGCATCCACTTCCGCCCTGGACGGCATGGAGGCCTGCGCGCCGTGCCGGGTGACGGAGATGGCCGCGGCCGCCGAGGCAAAGCGCGCCGCCGCCCAAGGGTCCTTGCCCTCCAGCAGCGAAACGGCAAAAGCGCCGTTGAAGCAGTCGCCGGCGCCTACAGTATCGACGGCTTCGACGGGAAACGGCTTCACCCAGGCCGCTTTGCCGTCCGCGATGGCCACATAGGCTCCCTCAGCGCCGCGCTTGAGCACCACGCCGTGCAGTCCCTTGGCCAGCAGGCGCTGTGCGCCGTCCTCGGCACTCAGCGTCTCGCCCAGAAAAAAGGCGGTCTCGGTCTCGTTGGGCGTGAACCATGTCACCTGGCGCCAGGTTGCTTCAGGGAGGGCCGCGGCCGGAGCCGGGTCGAGCATCACCGGCACGCCCGCCGCTGCGCAGAGCGCGAGTGTGTGGCTCACTGTCTCGATGGGCAGCTCCAACTGGCAGAGCACCATGCCGGCCGAACGGATCAGCCCGGCATGCTTGTCGATCGATGCGGGGTCGACCTTGCCGTTTGCGCCGGGAACCACGACGATGCTGTTTTCGCCGTTCTCGGCCACCAGAATCGACGCCACGCCGGAGGGTCCGGGCGCGCGCTGGACGGCTGCGGTTCCTGCGCCCGCGCCGGTGAGGTTGTCGAGCAATGCCTGGCCAAAGACGTCTTCGCCGACCGCGCCCACCATCTGCACCGGATAGCCCAGGCGGGCAGCGGCGACGGCCTGGTTAGCGCCCTTGCCGCCGGGCGTGGTGTCAAAGCCGGTGCCGGTCACGGTCTGGCCGGGAACGGGAATCTGGCGGGTGTGCGCCACCAGGTCCATATTGATGCTGCCCACGACAACAATCGGTTGGTAAATGCCATTCATGGCCCGGACCTCGATCTCAGTAAAGGGGAGCCAGCGCCACGGCGCAGAGCCCTAGGAACTTGTTGAAAAACGATTCGATTTCAGCGTCATAAGTTCATATTGATTCATCCAATCGGTATGCGTGGAGACGAGCGGATTCAGGATGGGATGTTCAGCTATGTATCGTTGGAGC
>JBEKTO010000090.1:0-4288 GCA_049515995.1 Occallatibacter sp.
TGGTTCCAAGGTCGAGGCCGACAACGCAGGATGGCCCGTTTTTCGCCGCAACCCGAAGGGACGGGGCCAATCTTCCCCCTCTCTTCGTCCATCGTCGCTCGGATACTCCCGGTATCCGTCGCTCCTCTCTCCTCGATAGGAGAAAGATTGGCTCCCGTCGCCGCCACTTGGGGAGTGTGAGCAGGCCCTAGAGAGAAACCAGGGTCGATGGTTCTCAGCGGAGAGATTGCGAGGTTGCCGCTCCCTGTTGGTCGCGTCCACTTGAAAGCATCGTGTCAGGAGACAGCAGCCCTGGTTTCGCTCTAGCGGCCGAAGGCGTAGGTGAGTTGAAAGAGGCCGTTGTCGATGCCGGGATTCGCGGTTGCCGTGCCGTGGTTCGAGATGTGGTGATAGCGGTACTCGGCGCGGATCGATCGGGTCTTGGAACGGTAGAGCTCAACTCCCGCGCCAAGGTCGAAGGTGAAGTTGAAGGAGCCGGCGCTGTCCAGGGGGATGGCGCGCGTGGAGTACATGTAGCCGCCGTGGCCGCTGAAAAACGGCTGGGTCTTGCGGCGGGGCAGAAAGTTCCATTGAAAACCGACCGGCGAGATGGCTTCGCCGATGGTCCATTGGCGTCCGGAGCAGGAGATGGTTTCTGTTCCGGTGTATGTGGTTGTGCCCCCATTCTGATTGGGGAGGGTGAAGTTGTAGCTGGTCGTGAGCGGCGCGCACGAGAGCTCGGCATAGAAAAGATTCTCTGAGTACGTCGCCACCGTTGGACTGGTCTGGTTGTTGACGACGTGCCCCAGAGGATCGCTCTCAAGAGCCACCGGCAGCAGCTCCCCGCTGTACTGCCAGTTGACGATGCGATCAAGGAAGAGGCGGCGGTTAAAAGAGACGCCGAAGTCCAGCAGCTTGCGGTTTTCGGCATTTCCCATGAGGATGTGGCTGGAGTCGCCGGAGTAGGCGCCGAAGACTGCGAAGGTGTTGGCGCGGGCGTAGAACGGGCTTGGCGGGCTGGTTTGGGCCGATGCGGATGAGGCTCCCGCCAGGAGGCTGAATAGAGATAGGAAGCAGAGGATGCGCAGGGCGCGCGGCAGGCTTGCACCTTCGTTCTTTGACAAAAAGTCCCCTTTCCTGGAACCGGACTTGACTGCGCCTGAACGTCTATACTCCTGTTTTGACTCTGGAAATAAATTTAGAGGAGCAATCAGATGACTTCTTCCGCTGTTGCCTATGCACGCCAGAACCACCCCCGTTTTCTTGAAGAACTGAAGGCGCTGCTGCGCATTCCCTCGGTCTCCACGCTGCCCGAAAACAAGGACGATTGCCGCAAAGCCGCCGAGACGCTGGCCGCCGAACTGAAGCGCATCGGCATGGAGAATGTGCGGCTCATCGATACCGTAGGCAACCCGCTAGTCTATGCCGACTGGCTTCATGCGGCGGGCAAGCCCGGGGTCCCCGCGGACAGGTCGTCGTCCGCGGGGTGGAAGCCCACCGTGCTTTGCTATGGGCACTACGACGTGCAGCCGGTGGACCCGATCGACGAGTGGCTGACGCCGCCCTTCGAGCCCACGGAACGCGACGGCAATCTCTACGCGCGCGGTTCTGCCGACGACAAGGGGCAGGTTCATGCGCAGGTGAAGGCGCTGGAGTCCTTGCTGGCCGCCAACGGGAAGCTGCCCTTGAATGTGCGCGTCCTGCTGGAAGGCGACGAGGAGGTTGGCGGTGAGGGAATCGCGGCCTTTGTCGCCTCGAAGCCGCCGGAGCTGAAGTCGGATTTCGCGCTGGTCTCGGATACCGAGCTGTTTGCGCCCGGCCTGCCGACGCTATGCGTGGGCCTGCGTGGGATGATCTACACCGAGCTTGAGGTGCGCGGGGCGAAGACCGACCTGCACTCGGGCATGTACGGCGGCGCGGCGCCCAATCCGTTCTTTGCCCTGGCGGAGATCCTGACCGGATTGAAGGACGCGAACGGCCACATCCTCATTCCCGGTTTCTACGACGACATCATTCCTCCCAGCCCCGAGGAACTGGCTGCATGGAAGAGCCTGCCCTTTGACGAAGAGCACTACCGCAAGACGGAAGTGGGGTCGAAGCAACTGGTGGGCGAGGCGGGCTTCAGCGTGCTGGAGCGGACCTGGGCGCGGCCGACGCTGGAGGTGCATGGCATTCCCGGGGGCTTTACCGGCGCGGGCGCCAAGACGGTGATTCCCGCCAAGGCGCAGGCCAAGGTATCGATGCGCCTGGTTCCGGGCATGACGCCGGCCAAGGCGTTTGAGCAGTACAAGGCGTATGTGCAGAAGATTGCGCCGGCCGGCGTGGATGTGGAGGTGCGGCTGGTTCACGCGGGCGATCCCTGCCTGATTCCCGTCAACAATCGCTACATCCAGGCGGCCACCAAGGCACTGCACGAGGTCTGGGGCAAGAACACGGTCTTTATCCGCTCCGGTGGCTCCATTCCGATCGTGGGCGACTTCGACCGCCACCTGGGCATTCCCAGCGTGATGATGGGCTTCGGGCTGCCGGACGACAACATCCACGCTCCCAACGAGAAGTTCCATCTGAAGAACTACGAACTGGGCATCGAGTCGCTGATCCGCTTCATGGAGGAGGCTGGCCGCTGAGCCGGCCGAGCGGCGGCAGCGAGCCGGACGCAGCGGGCTTTGTCCTGGCCGGAGGGCGGTCGAGCCGCATGGGCCAGGACAAGGCTCTGGTTCAGCTGGCCGGGCGGCCGCTGATCGCTTACGCTTTGGCCGTTCTGCGCCAGGCCGGGCTGCCGGCGTCGATTGCCGGCGCCCGTTCGGCGCTGGCGCAATTTGCGCCGGTCGTTGAGGATTCCGCTCCAGACCGGGGCCCTTTGGGCGGCATTTGCGCCGCTCTGGCTGCAACTGAGGCGCGCCGGGCGGTCTTTTTGCCGGTCGATTTGCCCCTGCTGCCCGCCTCGCTGGTGGCATTTCTGCTGGATTGCGCGAGGATGACCGGCAGGGCCGTGACCGTTCCCTCGGTGAACGGCTTTGCCCAGTGCTTCCCGGCGGTTGTGGACCGGGAAGCGCTGCCGGCGCTGTCGAGCGAACTCGAAGCCGGGCGTGGAGGGTGCTTTGCGGCGTTTCAGGCTGCCGCCAGGCGGCTGGGCGACACGGTGGCCATCCTGCCTGTCGAATGGGTGGTTCAATCCGGCCACGTGGTTCATCCCCAAGGGTTGACCGGGTCCCGCTGGTTCTTGAATGTCAATACGCCGGAGGATATTGGCTACGCGGAAGCGCTCCTGGGAGCATTGCATCGCGTAAGCTGATCTGAGAGATGTTCGACTCCTCTTCCAATCCTGAACTTCCAGAGACGCTGATCCCCGAGCTTCAAGAGACGCCGGGCGGGAGCTCCGACCGCGAGCGGGAACTTGCCGAGCAGCCCGCCGCAGCGACGCCGGAGCCGATGATCGCCTTCAGCCATGTGGGCATCTCGTTCGATGGCCGGGTGGTCCTGGAAGATGTGAGCTTCTCGGTGGATCGCGGCCAGACCCTTTGCATCCTGGGCCGCAGCGGCGTGGGCAAGTCGGTGGCCCTGCGGATGCTGATGGGCTTTCTCAAGCCGGACTCGGGCTCAATTCGCGTGGAAGGCCAGGAGATTACCAGCCTCGACGAAGAAGGCATGCGGGCCATCCGCAAGCGCGTCACGATGGTCTTCCAGAATGGCGCACTCTTCGATTCGCTGAGCGTGCGGGAGAACGTGGCTTTTCCGTTGCGGGAGCGCGGGGGCCTGGCCGAGGACCAGGTGCACCAGATCGTGGAACGATTGATCGGCCTGGTAGGCGCCGAGGATGTAGCGGACGGTTTTCCTGCCAGCCTCTCGACGGGGCGCAAACGGGCCGTGGCCATGGCCCGCGCGCTGGCCGCACAGCCCGAGGTGGTGCTCTACGACGAGCCAACCACGATGGTGGATCCCATCATCGCGCGCCGGCTCGGCGACCTGATCCAACGCCTCAAGCGGCAGCTTGGATTCACCAGCATCGTGGTGACGCACGATATGCGCTTTGCCGAACGGCTCGCCGACCAAGTGCTGTTCCTGCATCAGGGGCGCGCCCAGTTCTTTGGTCCGCTGAATGATTTTCTGGCATCCCCTGATCCGCATATCCAGCAATTTCTTACGCTGGACGCGTATATATTACCTTCGGAATCATGATGCTGCAAATT
The DNA here is from genome assembly GCA_049515995.1 of Occallatibacter sp. GTDB lineage: Bacteria > Acidobacteriota > Terriglobia > Terriglobales > Acidobacteriaceae > Telmatobacter. The sequence continues at coordinate 4,170 of JBEKTO010000090.1, forward strand.
AGGGCGTGTTAACACTATCTAAGGGCTTCGACGATCAAAACGAAATTGATAAAGGCGAGGAAGACCACATCGAGCTTTTCGAATCTGGAGAAGATGCGGCGGAAGCCCTTCAGCCTGCG
>JBEKTO010000091.1:0-4237 GCA_049515995.1 Occallatibacter sp.
GGATCGCCTGGGTCTCGGCAGGGCTTTTGACCCTGGCTTCGGTATCATGCCTGGTGCTGGGGCTGTGGCGCCTGGGGGTCGACTTTGGCTGGACCGCCAATTTCATTTTTCCCGACGCCTCGGTCTTTTCGCACTGGCAAATCTGGATTACGGCCGCTCTGCTCATTCAAGCCGCGGCCTGGAAGCTGAATCAGTACGGCAAGCCCAAGGAAACCGACAAAAATAAGATGACGGCCAGCGCGTAAACAACCCCCGCCCGTGGGGCAGGCCATCGTTTCCCGTGGCCTGCCGCTTTCGCGCCCCCAACCCCCATCCGTGGGGCAGGCCATCGTTTTCCGTGGCCTGCCCGCTTTCGGGCCCCCAACCCCCGTCAGTGGGGCAGGCCATCGTTTTCTGTGGCCTGCCGGCTTCGCGCCCCCAACCCCGTCCGTGGGGCAGATAACCGGCCAATCCCAGGCAGCGAGCAGTCTTTTGACCCCGGGTTGGCTCAGGTTTCGGTATCGCCTTTTCGCTCTGGTTGAGATTGAACTGACCCGATAAGCTAAGCAGCAGTCGCATCGCCGGGTTGTGCTCGGCTCGGGCCAGTAATCATCAGTCATCAAAAACGCAGTTTTGAATTCCGGTGAGGGAACAGCATCATCCAGCGCCGAAGGCGCAATCATCCATCCGATCATCTGCGGTCCCATAATGTTGTAATGTGGCATCGAAGGCGGGAAACAGGATGGAACCCCGCCGTTGGAAGCGACAGGGTTCCGATATGGCAACCTTGGTCAGGTCACCACATGCAATCTGGTTCTAACCTGCCACGAAATTGCCCCCGATGTCCAGTGCCGCCTGCGCGCAGGCATGGCGGACACCGGCGATGTGGTTCTTCGACAACGATCTTGCTTCGAATGCCAGGCCGTGTTTTTCCTGTGCTCCCATTGTGATCATGGACAACGCTATTGCAGCCCCGCCTGCCGCCAGTTAGCCAGGCGCCGGCAGCAGCGCGCCGCCAATCGCCGTCATCAGCAGAGTCCAGAGGGCCGAGATGATCATCGAGACCGGCAGGAACGATATCGGCAACGCCACAGCGTGACGGATCAGGGTTCCCTTTCCACGGTTTCTGCCGCATTATCCAGATGTGGATCAGAGGAACTATCCCGTGCAGGCACTTTGCAGCGGTCCCAGACGGTTTTGCTCGAACCCGAGTCCGGCATGCGGTTGCGCTGCCGGATCTGTGGCCGCATGGGTCGCCTGCTCGATCTGTTCCCGCGACTCCGTCGATGGAGGCGAGCGCTATTTCCTGGCAGCCGGGAGGAGGAAACATGACTCCGGTGTCTGAATTGTTAGATCCATCTTCTAATGCGGAGCTGTATGTCGCCTCGGTGTTGACGTTCTACCTCGACATGCCGGATACCCCGCTGCGCACCAGCACCATGGATCAACGCCAGGCCCGTACCTGGTTCCAAAGCAGTGTGTCCGTATCGATCGTTGAAACGGCCCTTTTACTGGGCTCCTTACGTCGTGTCGCCCGGCCCCGGGATCTGCCGCCGCTTCCCCGCATTCGATCGCTGGCTTACTTTCAGCCGGTCATCGAGGAACTTCTGGCCAATCCAGCTCCTGACGGCTATCTCCCTTATCTGCGCTTCAGACTCCGCCGCATTATGGACAAGGCAGAGTCCGATCCGGCTCCTGGCTCGATGCTGGCCGGTAGTGAGGAAGCCTGATGAAACTCACCGTTGCCTATCTACCTTTACTTCCCGCCAGCGCTTCTCCCTACCGCTTGCTCGATGAGCAAGGCCGGCAGATCGAGTGGGCCAACCGCTTTCTGGATGCCAAACGCCTGCTGCAGCGCTCACCTTGTTCGCTGCGCGCCTATGCCTTCGATCTGCTGCATTTCGCACGCTGGCTCGTCAGCGTCGATCCACCGCATCCTTTGGCCGAACTCAGCGAATCGCTCCTGCAGGATTATATCCGTCATCAACTCGATCAGCAGCCCCCACCCAACCCGCGAACGATCAATCACCGCCTGGGTGTGGTCCGCTGCTTGTACCGCTTCCTCTATGAAAGGGAGCTTCCTGGCCAGGAGCGTTTTTCCCATGCTTACACCACTCGCTCTCCGTTGGGCTATGGCCGGCGCCGCCGCATGATTGTCCAAGGCCAACGTCTCACCGAACCCCACCGTCTGATCGTGCCACTTTCCACAACCGAAGTGGCCCAGTTCTGGAAGAGCTTTCGCACCTATCGCGATCTGGCTCTAGTCGGCTTGATGTTGCAGGACGGTCTGCGTTCCTGTGAAGTTCTCTCTCTCCAAATGGAAGACTTACGACTGGCCGAGAGGCAACTCCGGGTGCTCGGCAAGGGCAGAAAGGAAAGGCTGCTGCCCTTGCCGGAGGATCTCCGCGACGTGCTGCAAAAATACTTACTTCTGGAGCGGCCGCTGACCAACTCGCCCGCACTGTTTGTCGGTTTGAAAGGCCCCTCCCGCGGCCGTGCTCTTTCCGCCGCCGGTCTCCGCTCCCTATTCCGTCACCATCGCCGGGCCAGTCAGGTCTCGCCCGCCAACCCGCACCGCTTTCGTCATACCTTCGGCGCCGACATGGTGCGTGCCGGCGTCTCCCTGCCTGCTTTACAGCACCTCATGGGGCATGCTCAGATCCGCACCACCATGCTCTATGTTCAACTCGCTCCCCAGGATGTCTGGCGTGAATACCACTCGGCAGTGGAAAAACGGGCTCGCTACCAAACTACTCTCTGATGTCTCCCACTCAGTTCACTCTCGAGTCTATCTTCGCGCAGCAGATCCAGACTCTCGCGCTCCGCCTCCGCCCCAGTACTTTGAATGGGTACCGCGGCGCGGCCCATCGTTTCCTCGCCTATCTCCGCGCTGCTTTTCCAGAAATCAACCATCTATCCGAACTCCGCCGTGATCCCCACCTGCTGGGCTGGTTCGGCTCCCTGTGCGAGTCCCAACCGCCTCTTTCTCCAAAGACCCGTTGGAGTCTTCTCCTCCTGCTGCGCCGTTTGTTCGACGAGTTGGCGGCCAACGGCCATTCCGTTGTTCCCCAACTGATTCGTCCCCAAGATTTTCCGCCTCTCCCTGTTTACCTGCCACGCCCGCTTTCTCTCCCCGATGACCAACGTCTGCAGCATCAACTGCGTTGCGCGGATGACTGGCTTGCCCGCGCACTGCTGTTGGTCCGACTCACCGGTGTGCGTATCGGCGAGTGTCTCGATCTGCGGTTGGACTGTCTCCGGCAGATTGGGCCAGACGCCTGGGGCGTGCACATCCCTTTGGGCAAACTTCATACCGAACGCATGTTCCCCGCCGATGACCAGATTCGCCAAACGGTAGAGCGTATCCTGGCTTTGCGGGCCCTCGATCCGGCCTCCGACACCACCGCCTCTCAAGGATTCCTGCTACCACGCGTCGGCAGTCGCTCTGGCTTATATAACCGGCTCCGCTCGACGCTCAACAAGGCTGCGCAACAGGCTGGCTGTTCCGGGCCGGTGACGCCTCATCCGCTACGGCACAGCTTTGCCAGCGAGATGGTGCGTCTCGGCGTCAGTCTTCCGGTCGTCATGCAGTTGCTCGGCCATAAAGACATCCGCATGACCCTGCGCTATGTACAGGTCACTCAGGAGGATTTACAACGCGAGTTCTTTGCCGCTCGGCACAAAGCCGTCGAACCCCATCCAATTCCGGTTCTTTCATCGCCAGCCGCTTCCACTGCAACCGGCCCGGAGGGAATCCGTCAGGCTCTGTCGGTCACCCGCCATCTGATGGAAATGTACCGACGTCACATTGCCGACCAGAAAATCTCGCGCAAGCTGCGTCGCCTTGACCACAGATTGCTAGCCGTCGCCACTGAACTCGAAAAACTCGCCAAAGACGAAAAATGAGGAAAGATTGGCCGGTCAAGGGGCAGGCGGTTTCGCCTGCCTTTAGCAAGTGGTTCTACCGCGGGCTGCGGGCCAGATTCACGAAATTGCGCGCCCAATCGGGCGTTGCGGTGGCGTGAAGGTGGGTGTAGCCGGCCCAGACGTTTTTAAGGATCACACCGTCGCGCTTGCCGTAAGTCCCGGTTCCCCTTAGGACGGCGCAGGCAGTCGACGGGGTGGAGTCATCGAGCAGCGGGCGGGAATAATGGAATTCATGTCCTTTGAGCTGCGTCCCCTGGGGGAAAAACACATTGGGAGCGTCTACCTGTAGTTCCACATAGCCGTGTCCCTGGTGCGCGGCACAGACCTCCAC
>JBEKTO010000092.1:0-3871 GCA_049515995.1 Occallatibacter sp.
TGCCACTGGAAGCCACGTTTCAGGATCTGTTCACCGAACTCCGCAAGCTGCGGGATACGCTGCTGGCCGTGCGCCTGACGGTGGTGGAAGATAAACCGGTAAGAGGTGAGGCGGCGCTGGTGGGCCACCTGGAAGACACCGTCCTGGACATGATGGGGCTGCTCGACGAGGCCATGAAGGCGGCGCGGGCCGCGCAGAAGGCGGTCGGCCAGGTGACGGATTTGAACGGCGCCCGGCGGGCCCTGACGGTTTGCCAGCAGCGCTTTCATGCCATCGAGCGGCAGTTTGCCGACGAGCTGGTTTCTTACGAGAAGCTGAAGGATCTGGCCAGCTTGGGCAGCGAGCGGCGCGGGGAGTGGCTCCCGTGGTCAAATAGCGTGAAGGAAGGAATCGAGCAGTGCCGGCAGCCGCTGGACGGAGCGAGTAAGTCGCTGGCCGCCTGCTGGCAGGAGATCGCCGAGCGCGTGGGGATGACATCGGTTTCCGTGCAGGCGACCAACATCGGGCAGAAGATAGTGTCGAAGTTGGAAGATGGCGCGGAGTTGGTACGCGAGGGAATTACCTGACTGGCTGCCCGGTTAGGCGACCAAGTGGCGCGGGACTTATTGCGGGATATTAGCATGGAAAAGCCCAGCAGGCGTAAGGCATCAAAAGAAGACATCCGAGAAGGAGAAAACATGGCTCACAAAATCAAGGTGCTCGTGGCCCGTCACTACGGTGAAAACAATCCGGACATCCGTTTCCTTCTGGACGATAAGGTGGAGATTACGCCCGTCTATGGCGCTGCTGAGGACAGCCTTGTTGGTGAAACTCGTATCGAGTGCGGGCCAGAGGACGCCAGAAGATATTTGGAAAGTAAATTGATCCACGTTGAGGGCGAACTTTGCATCCGTCCAAAGTTAACGGCTTGTTGCCCGGTGTTCGATCAGTCTAAATTGGTGGCCGGTGCGAGTTTTCAGTCGCAAACCCTGCGGGCCCGTGGCGGCATAGGGGATTGCACGTTTTCGCTGGCCCCGAGTCCTGGCTGTTCCGATTTGCCGGATTGGCTGACAGTGGATTCCAAAACCGGAGTGGTCTCGGCGCAGCCCCCGGCACCCGGAATCTTCCACTATACAATTACCGTTGAAGACTCATGCGGAAACAAGGGCGAAGTCCACTGCCACCTCTGCGTACACCCTAAGCCAACGTGTTGTTGCCCCGCAATTATCGCCGTGGCGGGCTCACCGCTGCAACCCTCGAGGCATCTGACCGGGAGCGGCGGCACGGGCGGGCCTTATGGGTTCTCGGCTGCCGGCTTGCCTTCGACACTCACCATGGACCCCTGCACTGGCATAATCTCGGGCCAGGCCCCCACTGCGCCAGCTACCGGTCCCTACCCATATCCCCTTCCCTTTACCATCACGGTGAAGGACAAGGACGGCAACTCTGGCGACGTCGACTGCTGCTTCATCACTGTATTCCCGCCGCTAACAGTAAAATGCCCGACAATTAGCGTGGTGTCCGGCTGGGACTCTCCGTCGTACGCTTTGGCCGCCAGCGGCGGGGTAGGAACCTACATCTTTTCGTTACCGAGCGGGAGTCCGACATGGCTCAACTTGGCCGGAAATACGATCTCGATCATCGCGCCACCCCCGGCAGGCGGATACCCTTCGACCTACAGCGTCAGTGTTAACGATTTGGACAACGACACTTTCACGGGCAGCGACTCGATCACGGTGCTCCCGGCGGTGACGGTCTGTCTCAGTGGAAACCCAGTGGAGAACAATCCGTTTACCGGGTGCTTGACGGCCAAGGGCGGGGCGGGGGGGCCGTACTCGTTCTCCCAGCCGTCCGGTTTGCCGGACGGCCTCAACCTTGCCGGCGACGGCATGGTCACGGGCAAGCCCACGGCAAACGGGAGCTCCACCGTCACGGTCATAGTTAAGGATTCAGCCTGCAACACGGGCCCGGTCCAATTCAGCATCAACGTGCTCGCGCAGCCCACGGCCACTTGGCCGGCCATTAGCGCCGTGGAAAACCATCCCATTGAGCCGGCGATTCCCGCGTCCACCAGTGGGGGGGTAGGATCTACCTACAGCTACTCGCTACCCCCGAAGTCCGGATTGCCGAATGGCCTCCGCGTGGACCCCAATACCGGTGCGATATCAGGCACACCCAGAGCGAGCGGCGGCTTCAATTTTAGCGTAGGTATTAAAGACTCGCAGGGAAACTCCGGCACAGGCAGCGGCTCGGGTAAGGTGCTCACCGAAGAGGCGGCGGAGCTCGCACGTGCGCAGGACGAGCTCGCCAGGGCCATGAGCGCAGTTAATGCCGACACCTCTGCGCCCACGCAGGTATCACCGCACGAAATAAAGCGGGACTTGGAGGCCCTCCAGCGTTCCGTTTCTCATCTCATCGGCGAAATGGACCGCTACGCTCCGGCCGCTCCACCCGTCACAACAGGCGCTGCGCCGCCTCTGCATGGATTCCATGTGCACATCGATCCGGAGCTTCTGGCCCAAGGTAATGTCCGAGTACAGCTCCGCAAACCGGGCGACCCGAATCCCCTTAAGACGGAGAGTCCGGACCCGGCGGGCGATGTTCATTTCGAGGCCGCCAAAGGAGCTGAGCACGATTTGGTGTTGCTCCTGGATGAATTCCCGATACAAATAACCAGGAGTACGGCTGAGTAAGCAATCCGCCAGGAAAGGGTGAAGATTATGGGATTGACTAACGTAAGATTCAGCAGTCGCCGCGAAGGGGTCGGAAGGTCGGTTTCCGATCTCCAGTCGTTCCCCGTACTGACTCAGGACTTCTCGCCCGGAGCCCTACCGTCCGCTGCCACTCCTACGCCAGGCCAGATGGGCGGCACGTCCCAGCTTGGCATGGCTGCGGACAAGGCGATCCGTGAGGTGCTGAGCTGGCGGTCAAAGGGTGACGACCCAAAAGGATTCGTAGGGGCGCTCAACCAGGCGTTCGACCTCAAAGAGGTTGAGGGGCACACGGAATTCAAGTGGACGCCGCGCAGTTACACCGTGCAGACCGACATGGGCGCGATCACCGGCGCGCAAGCAAGCATCTACACTCGTGCCAAAGTCGCGCTCGATCAGTCCATGCCCCTGCTGGATGGGCTCTTCCCCCTCACTCCGAACGTCGAGCCCCAGGACCTCGCTACAGTGCAGGCGGTGGTTCGCTCTCAGTTCACCGCGCTGGTGAACGAATTTGGAGTGGTCGGCGGTCCGCGGGTTCCCCGCGTCGACGAGTTGTTCGATCTGCTGCTCAGCAGGCAGGTGATAGAGCAGCCCGGCCGGCCAGATCCCGAACGTATCCCGAGGGCCGGAAGCCTGGGGCTTGTAAGGGAACGATTTGGCTTGCGGCGCGAGGACGTGACAACCGTCGATGACGAGCAGAATCTCACGAACTACCTGATTCTTGTGGATTACGTGATCGGTTTGTGGGAGAGTTGGAACTACTACAGGGATTTCTTTGTGCGGACCCGCCTGGGTGAAACCGAGCGACGCCCATTCTTCGGCACGCAACTGGTGCTGATCTCGCGTGCGCTCGAAGTGGTCGCCCAGGGAGTTCAGGACGCCTATTACACGATGGATTCGGTGTTCATTGGCGACGCGGAACGCCAAACGTCGCAACTCGATTTTGCCCACTTGAACTTGACTGGCATTGACATTCCGAACGGGAGTGGCGCCCGGGAACCTCTGCGGCTAATCGACGCTAGGTCAGGTCTCTTTGTGGCCGAATTGCTCGACTGGGTATACCGGGCCGCGTCTGAGGAACTGCCGGCGCTGCTGCAGGATGCCGGCAAAGATGGGATCGAATCCTTCAGGGCAAGCACGGATCGGCTACGCAGATTCGTGCACGCCTCCAGAGTGCCACC
>JBEKTO010000093.1:0-3804 GCA_049515995.1 Occallatibacter sp.
CCGCGCGGGCGAGCGGGTGATGCGACTGTTGCGGCGGCTTTACGGTGGGCTGCGTCTCAAGGTCAATGAGGCCAAGAGCACGATAGCCAGCGTATTTCAGCGCAAGTTCCTGGGCTACAGCTTTTGGGTGGCTCCTGGCGGCAAGATCAAACGCCGGGTGGCCTCGAAGGCGATGGCAACGTTCAAGCAGCGCGTTCGGGAACTGACCCGCCGATCCAGTGGGCGCAGCCTGAACGAGGTGGTCAAACAACTGCGTGTTTATGTGCTGGGCTGGAAGGCTTACTTCCGGCTGGCGGATACTCCCGGAGTCTGGAGCGATCTGGACAAGTGGATACGCCACCGTATACGAGCCATCCAACTCAAGCAATGGACACGCGGCACGACAACCTATCGTGAACTGCGGCAGCGGGGAGCTTCGTCCGACGTAGCGGCGCAGGTGGCGGCCAATACCCGTCGCTGGTGGCGCAACAGCGGGATGCTCCTGCATCGAGTGCTGAATCTCAGATGGGCCGACGAACTGGGAATCCCCCGCCTCTGTTGACCTCAACTTCTCGAACCGCCGGATGCGGACCCGCTTGTCCGGTGGTGTGGGAGGGGAGAGCAGGTGACTGCTCCCCCTATCCCGATCAACTGGTAGGATCAATCATCGGATCGTATTTCCCGTGCAGAAGGAATTTCAATGAATCAGCGTTATCCGTGGCTTCGTCCTCTGATTCTTGCGGGATTGCTTGGCAGCGCGGTTGCTTTCAATGCAATTTCTCAGGTGGAGGTGACCATTCCAGAGACTCCCGCGGGGAAGCAGTTGGGCGGATTCCTGAGCGCGCTCAATAGCGGTGAGCGCGCGACCATGCGAGATTTCTTTTCAAAGAATCTGGTCGCGCCGAAGGATAGCCCCGATTTCTATGACCATATGGCCGACGATCATGTCGCGCTCTTCAAATCGACCGGCGGCCTTGAACTCAGAGAGATTGCAAAGTCCGCGCCGGGAGCAATCACCGCTCTGGTGCAGGCAAAATCCACCGGAATCTGGTCGGAGCTGGATATCTATCTGAAGGCGTCACCGCCTGACTACGTTCAGCCCGTTGAACCGTATCAGATTGTCGGAATAGGCTTGCACACGACGGAAGCTCCGGTCGAGTTTCTTTCGACTCGCAAGCTGACGAACGCTCAGATCATTGCGCGAACGGACGCGTTGATGAAGACGCTTGTGGCGCCGGATGCATTTTCCGGCACCGTGCAAATCTGGAAGGGCAATGTGCCTCTCTACGCAAAGGGATTTGGACTGGCGCACAGGTCTCCCGACATTCCCAACGGCGTTGACACGAAATTCAACCTTGCGTCCATTACCAAGATGTTCACGGCGGTCGCGGTCGCGCAATTGGTGGAATCGGGAAAGCTATCCTATTCGGAGACGGTTGGAGCGATTCTTCCCGACTATCCAAACAAGGACTTGGCTCAATCGGTAACGATCGGCCAACTGCTCTCGCATACTTCCGGAATGATCGGCGGGCGCGATCTTGCGATGAAGTTTCCCAATCCCTCGAATGCGCTCACGATTGAGGAGCGCCTGAGGGATTTTGAGAATGAGCCGCTCACGTCGCCTCCGGGACAGCAATATGCTTACAGTAATGCGGGATATATTCTGCTGGGCAGGATCATCGAAAAAGTCTCTGGCCAGAGCTACTACGATTACGTTGACGAGCACGTTTTCAATCCGGCGGGGATGACACATTCGGCGTTTCTGCTCAAAACCCCGTTGCCAACGGATGCCGCCACCGGGTACATGGATGGGGCGAACGGGCAGCGCGTGGACAACACGGCGGCTCTCGACCTGAAAGGCACGCCGGATGGAGGCGCCTATTCAACCGGTGGAGACATGGCAAGGTTCCATCAGGCTTTGACGAGCGGCAAGCTGGTAAATGACAAGTCGTTGCGCACCCTCTGGAGCGGCGTTACAGACAACGGCAAGGAAGAGTACGGGTATGGAGCGCGCATCGTGGAATATAACGGCGTGCGCATTGTCGGGCATGGAGGAGGCTGGCAAGGCATCACCAACGAGTTCGACATGTATCCGGACACTGGAGTTACGGTGGTTGTCTTGTCGAACTACGACGACGATCCAACCGGCATTGCAGACAAACTGCGGGAATGGCTGACGCAGGGTGTGGTTCCCGCGAAGCCGCTGGAAGACAGCGCCTCTCCGGAATTGAAAGCCGCAGCGGAATTATCGCCGACCCGAGCGCGGGTCGGGGATCTGGTCACAATCCACATTACGATTGATAACGCTGGTGGAGACCTCCGTGCGGGGATTGTCAATCTAGATATCAAGGCAAGCGACGGCAGCAAGGCAGGCCAGCGGATTGCGATGGACCGGCGAATTCGGCATGGTGAAACACGGAATTTCACCTATACCTGGGCGCCCGGCAGTCCGGGAGAGTACACATTCGACATTGGGGTCTTTGGGCAAGGCTGGCGGCCAACCTATCGACTTGATTCCTCGGCAGCGCGCCTCACGGTGGTGCCTTAACGGCCTGGACGCACCTGCGGGGCAAGAGCCCGGTCGACATTTTCCGGGCTTATTTGAAGCAGTTTGGTCAGTGAGACGGGGCTGAATCCGCCATGCGATACTTGAAAAAGCATGTATAAACGTATTGTTTTGAAGCTATCGGGTGAGGCGCTGGCGGGCGAGCGCGGCTTTGGCCTGGACGCCGCCAAGGTGGCGGAAATCACCGGCGAACTGGCCGACCTGAACGCCCTGGGTGTCGAAGTGGGCGTGGTGGTGGGCGGAGGCAACTTCTTCCGCGGCGTGAGCGAGCAGGCCAAGCAGATGGACCGGGTGAGCGCCGACAACATGGGCATGCTTTCGACGGTCATCAACGCCATCGCCCTGCAGGACGCCCTGGAACAGCGCGGCGTGCAGTGCCGGGTGATGAGCGCCGTCTTCATGAATCAGATTGCGGAGCCGTACATTCGCCGCCGGGCCGTGCGCCATCTGGAAAAAGGCCGCGTGGTGATCTTCGCCGCCGGCATCGGCAACCCCTTCTTTTCCACCGACACCACCGCGAGCCTGCGCGCCATGGAGATCAAGGCCGACGTTCTGTTGAAGGGCACCAAGGTGGATGGAGTCTACAACGCCGATCCGGTGCTGATCAAGGATGCGGTGAAGTACGACGAGATCACCTACATGGAGATCCTGCGCCAGGGATTGAAAGTGATGGACCTGACCGCCGTGAGCCTGTGCAAAGACAACAACCTGCCCATGATTATCTTCAACATGAACCAGCCGGGAAATATCAGGCGGGTGGTGCTGGGAGAAAAGGTTGGATCGCTGGTAACGGCGTAGAAACAGGGATCAGGGGTTAGGGGCGATGCGGGGCTTCGGTGAGACTGGCTGAACCGGGAGGCCGAATGGAGGCGTCTAACAGCCAGTGGACATGCGGAAGCCAGAACGGCTGAATGCACTGACGGGTCTGCGTAGCTTTGCGGCCGTCAACATCGTCTTTTTCCATTTTTCCGATCCACAGTGGTTTGGCTGGCTGGCGCCGGTGGTCAACGCCGGTTATGCTTCGGTCAGCTTTTTCATCCTGCTCTCCGGCTTTGTGCTGGCGTACAACTACTCAGGGCGGGCGCGGGCCGGGACGCTGGACCGGGTGCGCTTCTGGAAGGCGCGCTTCACGCGGCTCTACCCCATCTACCTGCTCAGCCTGCTGCTGGCCTGGCGGATGGTGACGGTGGAGTATCACGCTCATTCGCATGGGATGTTCTGGACGGGCATGGCGCTGACTCCGCTGCTGCTGCAAGGGT
>JBEKTO010000094.1:0-3636 GCA_049515995.1 Occallatibacter sp.
CGCGACAGCAGGCGGGTGTACCAGTTGCGCGGCTGCGGCAGGGCCAGCCCGAAAGGCGGCGCGTCCGGCCCCGGAACCAGACAGCAAAAGTAGTCCAACGTAGCTACCGGAATGTTGTATTTTTCCCACAATACCAGGATGGGCCCCAGTATGGTGCCGTCATCGACCAGCACATCCGGCTTCCAACTGGCAAGGATCGGCGCGAGATCTTCAACCTGCTGGGGGATAGTGTCCAGCAGGTAGGTCTGTAATGTCCGGGTAAACCGCAACGTGTCTTTGACCGACCGCTCGCGGTTAGGCGCGAACATGATCTCGGACATGGCCTCCTCGTTCACCTTCTGAAACGGGAAAAAAGTAAAGCCCTCGTCGGCAAACAACTGCGCGGTTTTCGGCGCGCTATAAAAGGCGCACTCATGGCCGCGCTCGCGCAAAGCGCGCCCAATGTTGATGCCATGAAACAGATGTCCGGTGAAGGACCAGCAGGTTAACAGGAATCTCGACATGTGTCTTTCAAGGTCAAATTAGCTACTTCTGTCAGGGCCAGCGGCCGCCGCTCGCGCGCCCCGGCGCGGAGCGGAAGTGCTTTCGGTGGCTCAGATGACATGGGAACGGTCCATTGAGAACAAGTTTAGCATTGGCTTGCGTGCATGTGTCCAAATCGGCGCAGGTTGGGTGCTTGACGGTTGTGGGGGAAACCGCTCCCTCACGGTCGCGGCTCGGTAACGGTTGCGTTTGGGTGGCGGCGCACAGGCTGAAGCCTGTGCGGCGCGAGCTTTGCTCGCGAAAGCGGGGCTGAGAGCCTGCCCCACTGCAAATGGCCAATCTCCAGTCACAGGCTGAAGCCTGTGCCGCCCTTGTGATAATTTGGGTGAATGCAGCAGGAATCCACAGAACTAATCTTGACGGCGACCACAGACCCTGCCAGCTCGCTCAGTTTCGGCCAGGCACGGGAAATTGCGGAGTCGCACCATTTCGTGTTTCTATGCGGGCTGCATCGCAGTGGCACCACGCTGCTTTTCCGGATGCTTCGGGAGCATCCGGAGATGACTGGTTTTGCGAACAACAAGGTCGCCACGGAATGGACTCCGCTGGAGGACGAAGGCCAGTTTTTGCAAGGCATATATCCTCCGGCGATGTGTTACGGGGGACCCGGCAGCTTCGCTTTTGCGCCCGAGGCGCACCTCACGGAGTCTTCGGAGCTGCTGACGCCGGCAAATAAGGCGCAGTTGGCGGTGGACTGGTTTCCGTACTGGGATCTGTCGAAGCGCTACCTGCTGGAAAAATCTCCGCCGCACCTGCTCATGACCCGTTTTCTCGAAAGTGTCTTTCCGAATTCCTCTTTCGTGATCATCGTGCGGCATCCGGTGGCCGTCTCGCTGGCCACTACAAAATGGAGTGCCCGGAGCCTGGACTCGCTCATCGAACACTGGCTGGTGGCACATGAGACATTTGAGGCGGATCGTCCTCATTTGCAGCGGGTCATGACGGTCGGATACGAAACCCTGGTGGAAGAGCCGGCGGCTACGCTGCGCAAGATCTATGCGTTTTTGGGAGTGGCGCCTCACGAAACTTCTTTCGAGGCCACCACGGAGCACAACCAGAGGTATTTCGCGCAATGGCTGGAAATGGCGAAGGATCCGCAGACGAGCGCGTCCATTGAGGAATGGAGCGAGCGGTATGAGACGCGAGTGCGCGCCTTCGGGTATAGCCTGCAAAATCTGGAAATACGATAACGGATTGCGGTGCGTGCGGACCCCTGCCGGCCTGTGGCCGGTGGACCGGCGAGGGCGCCGGTCCGCGGGCGAGGGCGCCCGCCCCACTGCTCCACGCGTCTTCTTTACCTTTGGCGGCCCGCAGGGCCATGTGGCACTCCCTGACGGTCGCGGCTCGGTAGCGATGGCCGCTCGCCATCTTGCCAGGTGTGGCATAATTGTCGATACCGAACGGGGTGGGAAGTTCACGCCAGCAGTTTGCCCCGTTCGCCACCGAACAAGAACAAAAAGATGATCGTTTCTCAAACGCCATTGCGCATCAGCTTTGCGGGAGGCGCGACCGATTTCGCGCGCTACTATCGAGAGCACGAAGGCCTGGTGGTCAGCGCGGCGATCGATAAGTATATCTATGTGATCGTTTCGCCGCGTTTCGACGATCTGATCTACGTCAGCTATTCCAAGAAAGAGATCGTCCAAAAAGTCAGCGAGCTGCAGCACGAGCTGGTGCGCGAGGCGCTGGTGCGAACGGGCATTCACGCGGCGGTGGAGATCACCATGCTGGCCGACGTGCCCTCGGAAGGCTCCGGCCTGGGATCTTCCAGCAGCCTGGTGGTGGGCCTGTTGCATGCTTTGTACGGCTACAAGGGCGAGTTGGTGACGGCGGAACAGCTGGCCCGGGAAGCCTGCGAGATCGAGATTGAGCTTTGCGGCAAGCCGATCGGCAAGCAGGACCAGTACATCGCGGCGTACGGGGGCATCTGCGAATTCCGCTTCCGCAAGGACGATAGCGTGGGTGTGCGGCGGTTCCAGAGGCGGCCCGAGTTGTTCCATAACCTGTCCAGCCAGATTTTGCTGTTCTACACCGGGCGCACGCGGAAGTCGGCGGCTATCCTGGCGGTCCAGGACGGGCGCACGGAGATCAACGTAAAACAACTGCATAGCCTGAAGGCGTTGGCCGGGCGAACAGGGGAAGCCCTGGATCGGGGGCGGCTGTGGGAACTGGGACGGGTTCTGCATGACGGCTGGATACTGAAGCGCGAACTGGCGGACGGCATCAGTAATCCCGAGATCGAAGAAATGTATCAGAAGGCTCTGGCTGCGGGAGCGCTGGGCGGCAAGATCTGCGGCGCCGGGGGGGGAGGCTTCCTGTTGCTCTATTGCCACCCCGCGCACCAGCAGGCCGTACGGAAGGCGCTGGAGGATTATCGGGAGTTGCCCATATCCGTGGAACCGGATGGCAGCAAGATTATTTTTCAACAGAGAAGGGTGGGACATCAGTTGGTCGAGTGTCCCGTCGAGTTGGAGGTTGCTGCGCTGGCCGGCGAGCAGCCCTAGTCATCGATATTGCTTATCATTCTGCATCTATGCGAATTCTGATCACAGGCGGGGCCGGCTTCATCGGCTCCTATACAGCCGAGGCGCTGCTGGCGCGCGGATATGACGTGCGGCTCCTGGATAGTCTCGAGCCTCCAGTCCATGTAGGCGGCTGGCCCGACTACCTGTCCCCGGATTTTGAACGCATACGCGGCGACGTGCGGGATCCGGATGCGGTGGCCAAAGCCTTGGCCGGCGTGGACGTGGTCTATCATCTGGCGGCTTATCAGGACTATCTGCCGGACTTCAGCCGTTTTATCAACGTCAACGCCGCCAGCACGGCCCTAATCTACGAAGTGATCGTGAGCCAGCGGCTGCCTGTCCGCAAAGTGATCGTAGCTTCGTCGCAGTCGGTGCTGGGCGAGGGCCTATATCACTGCCCAAACCACGGTCAGGTTCTCCCGGACAGCCGTTCCCGCGAGCAACTCGAGGCGGCGCAATGGGACCTGCCGTGTCCGCACTGCCAGTCAGCCATGACACCGGTACCGGCGACGGAGCTGGTGGGCAATCCGCAGAATCCCTACGGCATATCCAAACAGTGCCAGGAACG
>JBEKTO010000095.1:0-5035 GCA_049515995.1 Occallatibacter sp.
GCCGAGACCGGCGCCGGCTCCGGGTTGGCGGGCGGCAGAATGGCGGCCTCAGTGTCCAGCAGCTTGAAGATGCGTTCGGCCGACGCCATGGCGCCTTGCAGGATGTTGTACTTCTCGCTCAGGTCCTGGATGGGGCGGAAAAATCGCAGCCCGTATTGCAGGAACGCCACCACTACGCCCAGCGTCAGTGCGCCCCGCCCGATGCGAAAGCCGCCATAGGCCAGGATGCCGGCCAGCGTCAGCATGGAGAGAAACTCCACCACCGGGTAGAACCAGCCGTAGGCTAGGATGGCGTCTTTGTAAGCGTCCATGTGCTCGCGATTGACGCCGTCGAACTCCTCCCGGCTCTTGGCTTCGCGGTTGAAAAGCTGCAGCACCACAATCCCGGTGACATGCTCCTGCAGGTAAGAGTTGATCTTGGCGATGGCGATGCGGATGCGCCGGTAGCTCTCGGTCACGCTGCGCCGGAATATGGCGGTCACCAGGATCACCAACGGCATCACACCCAGCATCAGCCCGGTCAGCCCGGGGCTCAATTGGAACATGATGGCCACAATGAAGCCCAGCACCAGCACGTCGCCGAGGATGGTCACCAGTCCGGAAGCGAACAGATCGTTGAGCACGTCCACGTCGGTGGTGACGCGCGTCACCAGCCGGCCCACCGGGTTGCGGTCGAAGAAGGCCAGATCCAGTGCCTGCAAGTGCGCCATGAGCTGCTTGCGCAGATCGAACATGGCGAGTTGGCCGGTGTATTGCATCAAGTAGACTTGCGCGAATTCGAAGATGAAGGTGCCCAGCAGCACGCCTAGGTAGAGCATGCCAACCGCCGCCAGGCCATTCCAGGGGCCGGCCGGCAGATACCGGTCGATGGGCGTGGGGACGCGCGTGGGATTGGGCGCGAGATAGCGGTCCACGGCAATCTTGGTCAGCAGCGGGCCAAGCACCTGCAGCACCGATTGCAACAACAGGAAGACGAGCGACAGCGCCACGTATCCGCGGTATGGGCGCATGTATCCCAGCAGCCTGCGCATCAGCCGGGAATCGTATGCCTTGCCGAGGACCTCTTCTTCCACTCTTCTCAGTTTAGCGTCAATGCGGTTCACTTAATGATGTTTCGGTGGGGCAGGCGATCGCTTTATGTCGCCTGCCAACGCTCCCCGCAGGCGGCAGACCACAAAGTGCGATGGTCTGCCACACCAAAGTGAACAGTATTGAGTTTAGCGTGGCAGTTGCGGCGGAGCGGGCGGCGGGACTGGCGGCGGAGGGGGCGGCGCATTGGCTGCACCGGCGGCACGGAAGCCCAGCACATAACGCTGCATGCCAAATTCGAACCAACTCATTCCGTACGACGCCGCTTCCCGCAGGGCCCTTCGATTATTCCAGCCATCGTGGGTGATGCGGTAGCAGGCGATCACCGTACCGGTGCGGTCCGCTCCCCGGCGGCAGTGTACGAAGACGGGGCCAGCGGAGTCGTCCACCAGGGCGAGCACCTTCGAGATCTGCTTATTGGACGGGGCCCAGATGTCGCTGAGCGGCACGTTGGCATAGTGCATTCCGGCCGCTTCCACCGCCAGCTTTTCCGCTTTGCCGGAATGCTCGTCTTCCTGGCGCAGGTCGATGACGGTCTTGACTCCCAGCTTAGCCAGGCTGTCCCAGCCTTCGCTTCCGGGTTGCGCGCCACGGTAAATGCGCTCGTTCACCTGGTGGAAGTTGGGGACGCCCACCGCCGCTGCCTCGGCGGCCCCAGCCGGAATGGACAGTGCGGCATTGCCAGCGAGTACCAGCAGGGGCATTCCGCGCAAGGAGCCCCCGCGCGAACATAGTAGTGTCTGAAAAGTGCGTTGATTGCCGTCTGCCGGGCTTATTGGGCAGCCTCTGGCAGCACGCTCCTGATCCTTTCATTCCAGCCCAGTTTTATGGGTGCAGGAACCTCAACCGAGCTAAACAGCTTTGCGGCGTGCTCAAAGAAGAGAGACCTTCCGCTCGGTCCAATCGTGGCGAGCAGAGCCACGGTCCATTCCCTTAGGCTGATGAAGGAAACATCGTGGCCTTGCGCAAAGAACTGCTGGGCGGCGCGCCGAGCTTCGTCGCTAGGCGAGGCGGAGGCGAAGAGAAAAAGATAGTCTTCAAGCCCGGCGGGAGCGATCTTCCCATTGAACGTGGCGACCACACGCGCGCGGTCAATCGGGCGCTCCGTCACCTCGATAGTGAGAACAGCAGTCCGGTCTTTGGCTATTGTGATGTCGCCGCCCGCCCCGCTTGCCCTGTCTGCCACGTTTATGCCCTGCCATGAGATTTCCCAGGGTAGGCCGAAGTAGTCCCGAACGGCGCTTAACACTGCCACGGACAACAATACCGGGATCAGACCACCACTCGGTAGGTTGAGGAGTTGTTCTATAAAGGCCGCGTGCTGTTCTAGGCTTAACTTGCGGACTCTGGATAGCACAATGTTTGAGGCGTCTCGTAAGGCCACGAAACGAGACAGCAGGTATCTGAGGTACTGTCGCGCCACGTCCAAATTGTTGTCCCGGAGGTATGCGATAATCTCCAACAGAGCCCGGAATGCAGCCTTATCTCGCACTCCGCGAACGGTAGCCTCCTCAAAGGTGACGTTCCTTCTGATTGATGATAGGTATGGTCCAGTCGAGCAGGGGACCTCATGCTCCATGAGGAAGGGGTTCACCACCCGATTATCGAGAGTGCGGCCGTTGAACGAATTTTCGGCCTGATTCATATACGGGAGGCGAATATCGATCTCCGGATCGGTGGCGCGGGCGACTGCAACCCCGATCAGGGCCTCACGGAAAGCTTGTGTCGCTGACGAAAACAGGCGCTTGGTCGCAGTGATTATTTCTTCTGGTAAATCGGGGCGCTCCGTATCCAGGAACATCTGTTCGGCGTGCGGGAACTCCTCATCGAGGATCTGACGCGCGGCCGCGTAATCTAGCTGACGCCCCATGCCTTTAGTAGTTCGTCCACAGAGCTTCTGTTCGTACTTTCTTGATGGAATGGCAGAGCTTTGCCGCAGCCTCGTGAACGCGCCAGCCCCCGAACAGTTCGTCCATGAGATCACATCGATAGCCGGAAACGGCGACCATACCCTCGCAAGCGCTCAGAGCGCGGGCTAAATCTCTATGTTCTGTATCCTGCATCTCAAAGCCGTATGCCTTGCGATCTCCGCGTGTGGAGTGGACGTACGGCGGGTCGCAGTAGAAAAGGGTTTTCTTGCCGTCGTAGAGCTTGATCACCTCCGTTGCTGGACGATTCTCGATTTGTACGCGCAGCAGCCGGAGGGCGACATCGGGAAGCGCCTCTACGCTCCCAAGCCAGCGCGAGACAACTCCCGACATTCCCGCCCGGCTCGTATTCCTGCAATTTGCCCATCGTCCCAGAGATGCAGTCTGCGCTAGCCCTGTCCTGGCTTGTCTGGCCCTGACGAAAAAGAGCCTTGCGCGTTCCAGGTCGGAAATTAGCCTCGCGTTTCCATTCACTGAAACTGCCCGATAGAACTCTTCACGGGAAAAAGGCGTGAGTCCGATGGCCTCAATGAGGCTCTCTTTCTGGTCTCGGAGCACGCGGAAAAAGTTCGCCACCTCGCCGTCGATGTCGTTGTACGTCTCGACCGGCGATGGCTCACGGTTGAGAAGCACGGCGGCCGACCCCGCAAATGGCTCGCAGTAGTGGTGACAGCGCGGCAGAAGCGGCAGTAGCCAGTTCAAGTGGCCGAACTTGCCGCCGTACCAACCGAAAACGATGAGCTTCTTCTTTGGTGCCGCGGCCACCTGGTTCATGAAGACCGGCGACGGGGTCCGTGTACGCTTAAGCGACGTCGCTTGGCTGCTCATTTCGCTTTCGTCCCTGGGAAAAGTAAAGCTCAATTGCATCAATCAGCAGATCGGCCACGGGGCGGCCTTCCTGTAGGGCCTGGAGCCTAATCCAGCGATGTAGGTCGATCGGCATTTGTTCCGCCATCCAATCTCTTATATGGCAGTATGGCAGGGGCCGTGGCCAAGATCAAGGACAATTGAAGGCCGGTTCCATGGGATCAAGGGGGCCGTTTCGGTGAGCGGTTTCCTAGCGTGCAGCAAACCACGGCCAGAGGGCATGTGGCGGATCGCGCCGAGGGCCATCGTTCGCCGTTTTCTCTTCAACGCACTTTTCAGGCACTACCCGCGAACATACTGTCCCAAAGTCGTGTGAAGCGGGAAAACGCTTGCTACGGCTCGGGAGCTGCCTTCACGACAATTAAAACCCAGTCTCATATTTGCCGCCCGCCAAATCGGAATAGCGGAAGACAGCCTTGATGCTGATTCCGTTCGGAAGGCGGGCATTCAGCAATTTGGCGAATCTACCGTTGTAACGCCCTGTTCGGATGCTACGGTGTCGAAGTCATCCTCGGTCGGCGGAAGAGGCGCTCCCTTGCAGGTCCGATAATCTCGGTGGCTCTCAACAAACGGGCCATCGCCAGGTTTGATGAACTGTTGAAACTCGACCCTGCCACAAGCGAATCGTAGCCCAGCGGTTTTATCCACCTCCTGCTGAGGCCGCTCGTCAAGCGAGTGAAGCGGCGGATTTTGTATCAGCACCGTCAGATCTTGGCGCGCCACACGGGACGTGCAGACCCGCCCTGCACTTCGCCCATTACGCAGGCACCTGTGCCCGCGTGGGCCGCGAACCCACAGATAGCGCACCACCGAAATCCGTGAGTCACTCAAGTTCGGCTCCCCCTAACCCGCTGAAAACAAAAGCGAAGCACAGCCAGCCCCCCAATCTCAAGAAACTCCCGTGCTACTCTGATGTAGGACAGAAGAATATCCACCCCCCCCGGATAGGCTCTCTGCACTCGCCGCAAGGTGTTCTGCCGGGAACCCCCTCGTTCTTTGACAATCTCGATCACAGCCGGCGGCGATTCTGGCCAGCCAGTCGCCTCCAACGCAACAAATGCAACCGGATGCAACACGAAATCGAAAAACCCCACCGTGTAACAACGTGGCCGGGAGCGAGGCCTGGCAGGCCAACGCGGCTTGAACCACGT
>JBEKTO010000096.1:0-3331 GCA_049515995.1 Occallatibacter sp.
CCCATCGGTTAGGGTGCTTAACCCTAAAAACGGCAGTTCGGGGCATCGAGTCGCCCGAAAGGCGTTTTGAGCGCAGCAACTTTGAGTTGCTCCGCAGGCGGGCAGACCACAAAAAACGATGGTCTGCCCCACATTGCGGCAAGCCGCAAACCGAGCGTCGGTTGAGAGTCGGTGGAGCGGGTCTGGAGACCCGCTGCAGGCGTGGACGCCCGCCCCACAGCTGGCGAAGAAATCTATGGACAGTAACTCTCTGACGGTCGCGGCTCGGTAGAGCTTCGAAATCAGCGCGGCGGCGCGCCATCGGCGAGATACGGAAATGCGGTGATGCGGAGCTTGGCCGCGCCGTAGGGAACGAGCCGGAGCGATTCCTCGGGCTGTTTGCTCCAGACCGGGCTGACCGGCAGGGTTCCCGCGGAAGACTCTTCAAGCTCCCAACTCGTCAAGCGGCGGCCCTTCGCGTGGAGCACAACGGGCGCGGCTTGGGCATCGAACGGCTGCTTCGTAACAGGGTGCTCCTCCACCGTGAATGAGGCGGCCGGGTTCGCCAGATTGACCGCCAGCGCGTAGTTCCACGGAGTGGTTGGAAACACCTCCCAATCCACGGCCGGTCCGAATTGCTTCAGCTTGCTCCAGGTTTCGCCCAAGGCCAGCGAGTAGACCAACGGGCCGCGCTCGACCGCGATCGAGTTGTGATACCAGTTCGTGACCCGGATTGCCATGGGGAAGTGCAGTTCCACACGGTCGCCCGGATTCCAGGTGCGCTCTATTTTGAGGAAGCGGCCGGGCTGGACATCGTTCACCGGATCGCCGTTCACCGTGACGCTGGCGCCCGCGGCCCAGCCGGGGATGCGCAAGACAAGCGGAAACCGAATCGGCTTGGCGGGGTTCGCGGTCAGCCCGATGCGATCGCGGAAGGGGTATTCGGTGTCCTCGACGATCGAGACGGGAACGGAGCCCGGCAGGGTTGTATGAACTTCGCTGGGCGCATAGGCCACCGCGGCCAGCCCGCCGCCGGGAACGGCCATCCACAGACTGGCGGCAAACTTCGGCCAGCCCTGGTGCATGTTCGCGGTGCAACAGCCGAAGTTGGGTTCCAGGCCGAAGAGATTCGAATCCGGTCCGTTGGTGGCCCAGTGGCGGTCCGCCAGCGTACACATTACCTGGTTAGGCTGCTGGTCGTATTGGTGGCCCCACATATCTTTGGTGAAGGTGCCAGGCAGGGGATTGAACGCGATCTTTTCGAGGCGGTCGCCGAAGACGGCATCGCCCAGTATGGCCATTTCGGTTTCGAGCGAGAACATGGCTTCGACGACCGCGCAGAGCTCGGTGCCTTGGGATGGATTGCGGCCGGCGTAATGCTCGTCGGCGCTGAAGATGCCGTTGGGCAGCGCGTGATAGAGATCCAGTTCGCGCAACATCTGGTAGGCGGCTTCGCGATCCGCTCCGTTGTTGGTCAGCAGGTACCAGACGGCCGCGGCCTTCAAGGCCATGGCGTTATTGACCCCGTGCGTCGAGAGGGTCGCCTGGCTCTTTTCCACGCGATCGGTATAGCCGAAGTTGGCGAACTGCGCTTCCCAATCATGGCCCTGGTGGTGCAGCTTGCGCGCGAGATCCAGCAGGCTCTTGTCGCCGGTGCGGTTGTAGAGCCAGAGGACGCTGAGGGCCTCGTCCTGCCACCGGAAGATGGCCCACTCGTGCAGGGGGCGCTGGTCGAGGTTTCTGGCTTGATACGCGAAGTAACGGCGCATTAGGGGAACCACACGCGCGTCGCCGGTGGCCTCTTGATACTGCGTGAGAGCCTTGAGCATGAGCATGTTGGGCCACCAGTCGAGATTCTTTTCCGGGCCGATGGCGCCATCGGGGCGCTGGTGTTCGAGGGTCCAGTCCACCCACTTCCTGGCCTTGGCGATGAGTTTGGCGTCGTCGAGGAGGTAAGCGAGGGGCAGCAACCCATCGAGGTAATAGGGCCCGCGTTCCCAGCCCTCGCCCGTGCCGCCTAGCCACGCGCTATGGGGGCCGAGATCGGGCCAGAACTCATCGAGATGGCCGGTCAGGCCAGCGGCCTGGATCTGCAACTGGTCGCGCAACCAGCCGCGCGGAGTGACGGAGGTAAGCGGGAGCTGCGCGAAGGCGCCGGGGGCGAGGGGAGATTGGTTAAGGAATACAGGCTCGGCGGCCTGGGCCGCGGCTGCGGCGAGGAGGGTCGCAAACAGAGGAAAATAGGACTCCATGAGCCTATTTTAGCGGCCCGTTTGCGCCCACTGGAGGGCGGCCAATCTTGGCCGCAGCCGCCTTTTAGGCGGCCAGAGCCGGCTGAAAGCCGGCTGCGGGCATAATTGCCCGCCCTCCAGTTGGTTTCGGTTTGAATGCTTAAGCTTTCGCCTTCTTCGGCGGTACGATGGCGTCCTTCGCGGCTTTGGCTATGCGGAACTTCACCACCTTCTTGGCGGCGATCTTGATGGCCTCGCCAGTGGCGGGGTTGCGTCCCATGCGCGCCTTGCGGTCCACGCGGACCAGCCGGCCGATACCGGGCAACACGAATACGCCGTTCTTCTTGACTTCGGTGATTGCCGTGCTGGACAGGGCGTTGAGCATGCCCTGCGCAACGGTTTTGGTAACTTCGCACTTCTCTGCCAATGCTTGAATGATCTGCGATTGCGTCATGGTTCTCCCTTTCGGCCTGTGCCGATGAGACCATGGTACCCTAAAACGGAAACATTTCAAAGAGAAAATGTTCCGGGGGAACAATCGTGCAAGAGAGGCGGCCTGAGAGGCCGCCGCAGGCCGAGGGCCCGCCCCACGAAAAAAGCAGAGCGCTACGGCCCCACGGGGGGCTTGTGGGACCCGTTCGAAATTTCCCGCATCACGTCCGCCACGACCTCGTCGGCGTGCCCGGATTCGAGCGCATCCTGCATGCGGCGCAACGCCACGCCTACGATGTCGCGATGGTGCAGCTTCGAGCCGGGGCCCTTTGAGGAGAGCTCCAGCCAGAGCTGATGCAGCAGGTCGAGATCCTGCGGCCACAGCCTGGGCGGATGCGGGCCAAGGTTGAAGAAGATGGATTCTTCCTCGCCTGGAACCACGATTTCCAGCGAGAGCGACGGCCGCGGCTCAGGCAGGTTTTCCCATTCGCGGCCGACCGTGGCGCCCTGCTCCGCGGGACTCAATTTCGGCGACAGCCCCATCACGATGCGCGACGATTGCAGGCGGTCCGCCGTAGCCACGATGGCGGCGTACGGATCGCTTCCCGGCACCACCATCAGCTCGACGTGCTTGCCGGCTTTTTCCGCCAGGTTCACGACCTTGGTGAAGACCGCGGTCTCGTCCACCG
>JBEKTO010000097.1:0-2649 GCA_049515995.1 Occallatibacter sp.
CGGCGCCGCCGGTGTCAACGCCCTGAGAGATGTCTCCGGACTGCTTGTTGATGCTGGAGATGACGGCGCAGGTGTTGGAGTCGAAGCCGTAGAGGGCGTTGTCGTAGCCGATAGAGGCGACGACGCCGCGGACGAGAGATTGAAAATCAACGTAGGCCGTGGTGGTGATTTCGCCGGCGATGACCACCAGGCCGGTGGCGGTGAGGGTCTCGGCGGCGACGCGGCTGTAGGGGTCCTGCTCCAGGCAGGCGTCGAGAATGGCGTCGGAGACCTGGTCGGCGATCTTGTCGGGATGGCCTTCGGTCACGGATTCAGAGGTAAACAGGAAAC
Source organism: Occallatibacter sp. (assembly GCA_049515995.1). Lineage (GTDB taxonomy): Bacteria > Acidobacteriota > Terriglobia > Terriglobales > Acidobacteriaceae > Telmatobacter. The sequence continues at coordinate 331 of JBEKTO010000097.1, forward strand.
GGTCGCTCAATGTAGAAACTCTCCTCCCATTGCAGGGAATTCAATTTGGGCGGCCTGGAGCGAGGACCGGTAGATGCTGGATCACCGGCGCGGGGAGCAGAAGTTGCTCAGCCGCATCGGACCCACTCTCGCACAGGAGACGCCAGCACCGTCGGGCATGCGCCTTGGGATGCATGGTTCTATGGTAATTGCCGCGAGTGGATGGGGGCAAACGCTTGCAGAGAACGGGCGGCAACGGCAGGTGAGGCGGGAATTCCGTGTGGTGGGCAGAGCGACTGCCGTCAGGAATGGACAGGCTGAGCTACCAATCGCACACCGAGCGCCGCGCATACACGACTCACCGTGTCGAAACGCGGGGCGCTATCGGGGCGCAGTGCTTTGTAGAGAGCTTCACGAGTGATTCCGGCCGACTTGGCGATCTCGGTCATTCCGCGCGCGCGGGCAATATCGCCCAGCGCTGCCGCCAGCAAGGACGCATCGTTTGCTTCCAGAATGTCAGTCAGGTAGGCGGCGATGGACGCCTCACTCTCAAGGTAAGGCGCTGCATCAAACTCGGGAAGATCGTCCACTTTAATGCGTTTGCTCATCTGATTTTCCTCCGTAATCCAGCAACACCGCCAGTGCCTTGGCGCGCTGAATGTCCCTCTTCTGCGTTCGCTTAGAGCCTCCGGCAAGCAACACGATCAGTTCAACGCCGCGCCGGGTGAAGTACACGCGCCAGCCCGCGCCTATGTGGATGCGCAACTCGGAAACGCCTTCGCCAACAGGCTGAACGTCTCCCATCAAACCGCACGCCAATCGCTTGATCCGGGCTACAACCACACCGCGCACCGTCTCATCGGCAAGGCCGTCAAGCCAAGCGGTGAACTCGGGGAGCGGCCTGATCGAGATCATTACTGTATAGTAATCGAACGATTACATAGCGTCAAGGCAGTGGCAGTTAGTTTAATAAAGGCATATTCAGCTCCCGCGCCATGAGAGGACAGGGGCAAAGAGCGTGTGAACTCAGCCCAAGTGCATGGGCAGCAGCGTGGTCCACCATCCGGCGCGCAGGCCATAGTAGCGCACCGCCAGGAAAGCGCCCGCGGCCACCACCAGCAGAAGAAGAATCACGCCGATCCAGCGCAGTCGGTTTTCCATTGCTTCGCTGCGCTGGTTGCGCGCCTTGCCCACGTTCGAGGCAAACTCCAGCCAGTCGCGCTCCTCTTCGACCATCTGCCCGCTGGCGGCATAGGCCTTGAGAAACCGCTCCGTCCAGTCGCTCTGGTCGAGGCCGACGGCGCTCGCGTAGCCGCGCACAATGCCCTTGTTCAGAATCCCGCCGGGAAGCAGGCGGAAATTCTCCTGCTCCAGCGCTTCAAGGTACCGGGTGCCGATCTTGGTGACTGCCGTAATGTCTTCCAGCGCTATGCCGCGGGAGATCCGCTCCATGCGCAGGTCTTCTCCAAAGTTGCCCATCGCCTACCAGAAACCGGTTCTTATGCCGAGTATGATTACCCATTCACAATAAACCCGGGTGCCGCTTCGGTCAAAGGTCGGAAACCCTTTTCCTTTTATTTTCAGGAAGCTGCGGATTCTGGACATCTATAGTACGATTTGGACGGCTTCCTCCTCAACACGTCCCGCCAGCCCAGGGCTGTTACCCTGAAGGCGAGGGCAATTTTCAAGAGCCTTCGAGCCTTTTGAAGCCAGGACGGGAATGAACAAGCTCATCTTCGCCAATCTGCTGCACCGGCCGCTGCGCTCGGTTATCAGCGTCTTCGCCGTGGCTATTGAAGTCATCATGATGCTGACCATCATCGCCATTATGGTGGGCCAATTGACCGGGCAGAAGCGGATGAACAACGGAATAGGCGCCGATCTGATCGTGCGCGCCAGCAACGCCATGATCTTCAACGGGATCAACGGAGCGGTCATTCCCGTCAGGATGGAGGGGATTCTGCGGGCGCTGCCGCATGTCGCTGTGGCCACGCCGGTGAATCAAAAGCTCTCCATGATCGATGGATTGGAAGTGCTGTGGGGGATCGAATACCCGACATACAGTCAACTGAGTCCATTCGTTTTTGTGTCGGGAGGCCCGCCGCTGAAGCCGGACGATGTCATCGTGGACGATGTCTTCGCAACCACGGGCAATGGACATCGTGTCGGCGAAACGATTCTTGTTGAAAAGCGTCCCTTCCGCATCGCGGGCATCTTCGAGCACGGCAAGGGCGGGCGCAAATTGATCTCCATTGACGCCATGGACGATATTACCGGTACGCCGGACAAGGCCTCGGCCTTTTATCTGAAGGCGGACCAGCCGGAAAATATCGCGCTGAT
>JBEKTO010000098.1:0-16171 GCA_049515995.1 Occallatibacter sp.
CCAGTTTCTCCTTTGCGTGTGCTTTGGTCGGCTCACGTTTGGAGTTTCTTGGATGGACTCCCGTAAATGTCAAACTGCTACTGCCACCCCGGCAGAGCCGGGGGATCTCCTCACCCTTTAGGATGCGGCGGCCGGTCGGAACCTCGCCGGACCGGGCCGGCCGGCAGCCATGCAACTGGGCTGCTCCGCATCTCGATTCAGCTTTGGCGCAAGCTCGCTGTCCCGATCGGCGCATCGTGTTTTCTGCCTTGCCTGCCGCTCCAGAGAGGGCCGCCGCGCTTACCGGAAGCGAAAAACAACTCCCGCGCCGAGGCGGAGATTGTTCTGTGCGTTGTTGGTCGAGTTGGGCAACCCGGTGCGCAGCCAATCGGCCTCAAAGACGCGCAATGCGGCGCGCGGCGAGAGCCGCAGATTCATTCCGCCGCCGGTCTGGAAAGCCAGGCTGAAGGCAGAGTCGCTGGCGCCGGCCGCGGCGGGAAAGACGCCGTGAAAGCCGTTGGCCGCGCCGCCCAGCGCCTGGGCAAAAATCTCGTACCTCCGGCGCGCGGGCGACCAAGTATAGCGCGGGCCGAAGGTGGCCGTCACCATGTCCAGTCCCGCGCCCGGCGACTGGATGGCGCCCGCGTGCATGCCCGCGACCTCGGCTGCCACGCCCAATCCGCGATAGAATCGGCCGCACAGTTGCACGCTGCCGCCCTGCATCCAGAAGTTGCTGCTCTCGATGGTGTTGGCCCGCGTGGCGCCGTAGGTGACGGCCACATCGATCGGGTCGTTCGCTTGCGCCGGGGCGGCGTGGCCCGCGCCGCCCTGGGCTGGCAGCGGCGCTGTCCACAAAGCCGCTGCCATCATCACGACCGTTGTCATCGCTCCTCCGAGGAGCCTGCTGCTGAGTTGTCTGCGCATCGATAGACTCCTTGGGACTTATTGCACGTTGAGGGTGACGGTCGCGCTGTGCTCCAGGCTGCCGCAAGCGGCCGTGATGGTGACGGTGTAGCTCTTCGGAGACTGGGTGTAGAAGCCGCCGCCGCATCCGCTCACCACGATGCTGGCCGCGCCGCCCAGCAACAGCAGCGCCACGCACGCCATGCGGCGCAGCTTGCGTCCATTCCGGCGCAAGCCTCCGGCTCCAATCAGCAACAGGAAAGCCAGCGCGACGGGCGCCATGCGGCTGCCTGCCGATGGGGCAGACGGCATGTGCCGCATCGCCGTCAGCGGAGCGGTTTCGATGGTCACGGTAACGGTCTGCGCTCCGCCGTTGGCGGCGATGCTCGACGGCGAGAACGTGGCCGTTGCACCCGGCGGAAGCCCGCTGACGGTGAAGTTCACTACGCCCGCGTAGGAGCCGTAGTCGGGCGTCACCGTCACCTGATAGGTGATGACGCTGCCCGGAATCAGAGTTGCGCTGTTCGGCCCCGCGATGGTCATCGTGAAGTCCAGCGGCGCCACCGAAACGCTTGTATTCGCGGGCGCGCTGCTGAGGGTGAAGTTGATGTCGCCGCCGTAGGTCGCGCCAAGGTTGTGGGTCAGGCTCGGCGCCAGAGCCGCGGTCGAGTAGACGGCAGCGCCCGCGTTGAGCGGCGCTGTTCCCAGCAGCGACGTTCCATCGTAGAAGCTCACCGTGCCGGTGGGCGTGCCGGTGGTTGTCGAAGACGCCTGGGCGGTCAACGTGACGCTCTGGCCCGGCGTGATGGATGCGCTGCTCACGCTTAGCGCCGTGCTGCTCGCGGCCTGGCTAATGGCCAGCGTGCCGTTCGTGCTTGCCTGCTGGTAGTCGGCCAGATTCGCTCCCGCCACGCTGGGCACAATGGCATAATTGCCTGCGTTCGAGTTCAAGACGGCGCTGGTCGTGAAGCTCTCGGTAAAGCTGTCGCCGTTCACCGCGCCAACCACTGTGCCGGCGAAAGCCGGATTTGCCGTGCCATAGGTGCGGCTCGCGTTATTGGCCGTGATGGTCAGCGTCGCCGCGTTCACCGTGACCGTGCTGCCGGTTGCATAGGTAATCGAATAATTCGACAACCCCGTGCCCACGGCATTCGAGGCGATGATCGGATAGCTGCCCACCGCCGCGGAAGCCGCTGTCCCCGCGGAGGCCAGCGTCACGCCGGTTACCGTGTCGCTGTTCTGAAGTTCCGAAGTGGCGAACGTCGTGAGCGCCAGCGTCGAGCCGTAGCTCTTGCTCTGGTTCGCCGGCGTGATGGTCAGCGCCGCCGCGTTCACCGTGACCGTACTGCCGGTTGCGTAGGCGATCGAATAATTCGACAGCCCCGTGCCCACGGCATTCGATGCGGTGATCGGATAACTGCCCACCGCGGCGGAAGCCGCGGTTCCGGGAGAGGTCAGCGTCGCCCCGGTGACCGTGTCGCTGTTCTGCAAACCCGAAGTGGTAAATGCCAGGAGCACCAGCGTCGCGCCGTACGGCTTGCTCTGACTGGTGGGCGTGATGGTCAGCGCCGCCGCGTTCACCGTGACCGTACTGCCGGTCGCGTAGGCGATCGAATAATTCGACAGCCCCGTGCCCACGGCATTCGATGCGGTGATCGGATAACTGCCCACCGCGGCGGAAGCTGCGGTTCCGGGAGAGGTCAGCGTCGCGCCGGTGACCGTGTCGCTGTTCTGCAGACCCGAAGTGGTGAACGCCGTAAGCGCCAGCGTCGCGCCGTAGCTCTTGCTCTGGCTCACTGGCGTGATGGTCAGCGCCGCCGCCGTTACGGAATAGCTCACGGTGGCCTGGGCCGCCGCATACGTCGCTCCGTCCGTCGGCGTGAAACTGGCGGTGATGCTGTATCTGCCCGCCGGCAAAACCGTGGCTCCGGCGGCCAGGGTCAGCGGGTTGCCGTTGACCATCGCGGTGTAGGCAAAACTTCCCGCGACCGATTGTCCATTGTAGGTTGCCGTTGCATTCAGAGCGCCGGCGGGAATCGCGGCGCCGTAGACCTGCGCCGCCTGCAAGGGCTGGAAGACGATGGTCGGCGTGACCTGCTCCACGCTGAAGGAGGAACTGGAAGCCGAGGCTGCGGCGACAGGCGTGCTGCCGCTGTTCAGCGTCAGATTCGCCGTTAACTGGTCGCCCGCGCCCGCCATGCTGACTTCGAGGCCGGTGAAGGTGGCCACGCCGTTCGCTGTGGAGGCGGAGCCGCCGCTCAGCGTGCCGCTGCCGGCCAGCGAGAGCGGGATGGGAACGCTGGCTGCGGTAAAGACGCTGCCGCTCTCGCTCAGCGTGACCGCGGCCTGGAACTTCGCCAGCGGCAGGATCGCCGTGGCCGGAGAGATGGGCTGCGGCTCGGTGGTGAAGGACAGCGAGTAATGGGTTTGCACCGCGCCCGCATCCACGCAAGGCGAGTTGCTGCCGTATCCCGCATAGCTGGCGTTGGTGTTGGATTGGCCGCGCTGATCCGTGGTCGCGCCCGAGGGGATGTTGGCCAACAAGCCCGCGCAGATGGCCGCGCTGCCGGGCAGCGGAATCATGGTCTGCGTCGCTCCGCCGTAGTTGGCCAGCGGCGCCAGGTTCACCACGGCGGCGTTGTTCTGCGCACCAAAGATGTAACCCACGACATTGCCGCCGTTATCGGTGTAGCTGCCTTGGTTATCGAGATCGTCGGGACCGTTGAAGCCCGTGTTGCCGCTCACAATGCTGTTGGCCAGGATCAGCGTGGCGCCGTTTAAGATGCCACCCCAGTTGGTGGAGGAGTTACCGGCGATGGTGCTGTTGGTCACCGTCATCGTGCCACCCATATCGTTTTGAATCGCGCCTGTGCTATAGCCCTGATTGCTGGCGAAGGTGCTATTGGAGATCGTCGCCGTGCCGCCTTGGTTGCTGACGCCGCCAACGTAATCGGCATCGTTGTCGGAGAAACTGCTGCTGTTCACCGTCAAATTGCCGGTGCTGTAGATACCGCCAGCCCAACCGGAGTTGCCAGTGAAGGTGCTGCCGGTCACCGTCAACGAGCCGGCATTGCTGATGCCTCCAACAGAGTAGAAATATCCATTTTCAATGGTCAGGTTGGCGATAGCCGCGCCGGTCACGGAGGGATTCACTGTGAAGACAGGAAAGTTGCTCGAAGGGCCTCCGCCCGCTACCGTCACCAGATTGGCGGCCGTGGCGCCGCTGCCGGTCCTGGGGCCGGTAATCGCGGTATTCGACGGAATGCTCAGCGTGACGCCGCTGCTCAGCGCGATGGTCTGCGCGCTGGCAAATTTGGTCGCGTCGAAGGTGATGTTGCCGGCGCCCAGATCGGTGGCTTCAAGCAGCGCGTCGCGCAGGCTGCACGCGCCGTCCGTGCCCGCGCCCGGCGTGGTCTGCACAGTGCAGTTCGAGGCCGCGCCCGCATCGTCTTGCGGCGTGGTCACCACCAGGTTCGGCGGCGGTTGATTGGTGAGCGCAAAACTGGCGGCCAAGCTGCCGACCGTCGCGGTCACCGAGTAACTGCCTGCGGTCGTGTTGGCCATTGCCGGCGCGCTGGCGATGCCGTTCGCGTCGGTTTGCGCCGTGATTGTGCCCGCGCCGCTGGTGAAGGTCGCGCTGGCGCCGCTGGCCGGCGCGGTGAAGGCGATGGTCACGCCGGGGATGGGATTACCGTTCTGGTCCAGCAAGGTGGCTTGCAGGGGAATCGCGAAGGCATTGCCGACATACGCCGACTGGCTGGCGCCTCGCGTCGCGGTGAGGGAGGTCGCAGTTGCCGTGTAGACCCCCAGGGAGGCCGAGAAGGGTTGGCCGGTCCCGGCGTTCGTCGAGGAAGGTGTTGCGGTGTTGGTCGCGTGGCCCGCCGCGGTTGCCGTCACGTTGACAGTAAAGGAACAGCTCCCGTTGGCTGCCAGCGTTGTTCCCGCGAGGCCGATGCTGTTGCCGCCGGCCGGGGCGGAAACGACTCCAGGGCAGGCGCCGGTCAATCCGTTGGGCGTTGAAACCGCCAGATCCGCGGGAAGAACGTCGGTGAAAGAGACGCCGTCGATCGGCAGCGGATTGCTGTTGGAAACCGTGAAAGTGAGCGACGTGGACCCGCCGGCCGGGATTTGCTGCGCGCCGAAAAAGAAGGCCAAAGCGGGCGGCGAAGGCAAAAGCACATCCATTGCCGTGCTGACCGCGCTCACGTTCAGCGTGGAAGTCACAGCCATGGAGGCCGTGAGGTATTCGCTGCTGCTGACGGAGGCAACGGATACATTGCCAAAGGATGCCGTCCCCGAAGAGAGATTGGCGGTTGTCGTCCCGCTCAGCGCTACCGGGCTTCCCGACAAAACGACAGACGTTGCCACCCCCGTGGCCAGATTGCCGTTCTCGGTCAACTGCACCACCGGCGCCACCGGCAGCGATTGATTTGCAAATGCGCTGGCGAGTGGCTCGGTGATAAAGCTCAACGCGTAATTGGTCTGCACCGCGCCCGCATCCACGCAGGTGGTCGATGTTTGGCCGCTGCTATAGCTGGTCGTCCGCGCAAAGCCGCGCTGATCGGTCGCGGGCAGCGTTAAACCGCCCTGCGGCGCCGCGGTTCCCGCGCAGATGGCCGCGCTGCCCGGCGGCGGAATCATGGTCTTCGTCGCTCCGCCGTAGTTGCCCAGCGGCGCCAGGTTCACCGTGGCGGTGTAGTTCTGCGCGCCGTTCAGATAGCCCACAATGTTGCCGCCACCATCGGTGTACCCATTTTGCGAATTCGGGTCGAGGGCCTCGAGATCGTCCGGAGTCGAGCCATAGGAATTGCCGGTCAGGATGCTGTTGGCGATCGTGAGGGGGTTATAGGCGTAGATGCCGCCGGCCCATCCGCTGGCGGTGTTCCCCGCAATGGTGCTGCCGTTCAGCGTCAGCGTGCCGCCGATGGCGATGATGGCGCCACCTATGCCGTAGGTGCCGTTGACGGAGTTCGCCGAGAAGGTGCTGTCAATCACCGTCAGAGGGCCAAAACTTACAATAGCGCCGCCAAAAGTGAATTCGCTGTTCGTTCCGTAGCCGGAGCTGTTGCCGGAGAAAGTGGTGCCGTTCAGCGTCAGAGTGCCGTTATTGTAGATGGCCCCGCCCCCAGCGGAGGCGGAATTCGCCGAGAAGGTGCTGTTATTCACCGCCAGAGCGCCGTCATTTTCGATGGCCCCGCCATAAGCGAGACCTCCGTTGAGAAGACTGCTCGGGGCGGAGTTGTTCGAGAAGACGGTGTTGGTCACCGTCAGAGTATTGAAATTCTCGATGGCGCCGCCGCCATAGCTGGGCGAATTCCCATTGGCGATGTTCAGATTGGCGATGATCGACCCAGTCTGGCTGAAACTCAGGAAGACAGAGAAGTCGCTCGAAGGGCCCCCGCCTGCCACGGTCACCAGGTTGGTGGCATGCGCTCCGCTGCCGGCGGTGGGACCGACGATCGAGGTATTCGAAAGAATAAACAGCGACCCCTGGGTCAGCGCGATGGTGTTCTGCGCGGTGCTGTTGGTCGCGGCAAACGTCGCGGGCGAAAAGGTGATGTTGCCCGCTCCGGCCGCGCTCGCCAGCCCTAGCGCATCGCGCAGCGAGCAGGTGTTGCCGCTGCCGCTGGCGCAATCGGCCATCGGATCCGTCACGTCCTGGTTCGTCGTCACCACATAATTCGGAATCGCCGCGAAGTTGGCCGTCACCGTCTCCGGGCCGTTGATGGTGATGGTGGTGCTGGCGCTCGCTGCGTTGGCGATATCGTTGCTGCCCGTCCAGCCGGTGAAGTAATAGCCCCTGCTGGGTGTCGCCATCAGCGTCCCCTGCGTCCCCGCCGCATAGTACGCGCCGGAGGCGGGGCTCACCGTGCCGTAGGCCGTGTTGTTCGGCGCAACATTCAGTTGGTACTGCGCGCTGAAGTTGGCCGTGTAGCCGGTTGTGACGTTCGTCGCCGTTACCGTATCCGTCAGGCTGGTTGTTCCGTCGCTCCAGTTGACGAAGCTGTACTGCACGCCCGCCCCCGTCTGGCTGGCCACGGTCGCCAGGGTGTGGGCCGAAAGGCTGTTCCAGGTCAGCATTTGCGCGGCGGTGTAGGCCGTGCCGTCCACGCTGAAGGCGAGACCCGCGGGCAAAGTGCCTACGCTCACCTGCACCGTCGTCGGCATGATGTTCAGATTGGCCGAGGCCGTCAGCGGCGGAAGAGTCGCGGAGCTGCCCGCGGCCGTCAGCGGCAGGCTCACGGAGAGCACGTCGCTGGTATTCGCCGTATCCACGGAGAGACCGCTGAAGATTGCTCCCGTTCCGGCCGCGGTCGTCGCCGTCCCCACTCCCGAGGCATTGCCCAATCCGGTGAAAACCAGCGGAATGGGCACGCCGCCCATATTCTGGCCGTTCTCCGTCACCGTGACGATGGGCGCCGGATTGACCGCCTGGTTGATTACGCCAAGATAGCCGCCGCTCGGCGCGTTGGCAAATTGCACCGCGGTGTAATCGGTCTGCACCGCGCCCGCATCCACGCAGGTGGTTGCCGCGTTGCCGCTGCCGTAATTCGTTATCCGCGCAAAGCCGCGCTGATCCGTCGCCAGCGCATTGCCATTCCCATCCACGGCCAGCGGTGCCGATCCCGCGCAAATCGCCGCCGATCCCGGCAGCGGAATCATGCTTTGTATCGGCCCGCCGTAGTTGCCCAGCGGCGCCAGCATCGGGTCCGCGTCGATGCTGTTGTTGGAGGTGCATTCAAAGCAATCCCCGCCCCCGCCTGGACTTGCGTTGCCAAAGAAGACGTTATTGCTGGAGCTTAATGTGCCTTCGAAGGTCGCGATGGCGCCTCCGACGTCCCATGAAAAGTTGTCGGAGAAGATATTGTTATTCGCCGTCAGTTGGCCGTAGCTCAAAACGCCGGCGCCAATGCCGAAATTGCCGAAGAAAGTGCTGTTGGTCACCACCAGTGTGCCGTCGTTCTCGATGGCGCCGCCCCAGCCCGCGTCGCTGACATTGGTGGAGAAGGTGCTGTTGGTCACCGTCATCGTACCCGCGTTCTCGATCCCGGTGCCGGAGCCTCCAGAGATGGTGCTGTTGGCTACCGTCGCTATGCCGCCGTTGTAGATCCCGCTTCCAGACCCGGCGGAATTGCTCGAGAAGATGCTGTTGGCCACCGTCAGAGTGCCGGCGTAGGCGTTGAAGATTGCGCCGCCGTAGGATGTGGAATTGTTGGAGAATGTGCAGTTCCTCACCGTCAGCGCGCCGGCATTGTTGATAGCGCCGCCAGCGGAGCCGCCTCCATTTACTATCGCCAGGTTGGCGATAACCGCGCCGGTCACGCCGGCATTACCAGGGGAATCGGAGAACGCGTTCGACGGAGTGCCGCCGGCTACGGCCGCCCGGTTGGCGGAAACCACGATGATCGTGCCGTTATTCACAGTGAAAACGGAGAATCCGTTCAACGAATTGCCGCCGGCCACCGTCACCAGGTCGGTGAGCGTGGCGCCGCTGCCTGTCGTCGGTCCGACGATCGCGGTATTCGATGGAATGGCCAGCGATCCCTGAGTCAGCGTAATGGTGTTCTGCGCGGTGCTGTTGGTCGCGGCAAACGCCGCGGGCGAAAAGGTGATGTTGCCTGCTCCGGCCATATTCGCCAGCGCCAGCGCATCGCGCAGCGAGCAGGTGTTGCCGCTGCCGCTGGCGCAGTCGGGCGTCGAATCCGTCACGTCCTGGTTCGTCGTCACCACATAATTCGGAGCGGGCGCGAAGTTGGCCATCACCGTCTCCGGGCCGTTCATGGTGATGGTGGTGCTGGCGCTCGCCGGGTTGGCGATGTCGTTGCTGCCCGTCCAGCCGGTTAAGTAGTAGCCCGCGGCAGGCGTGGCCGTCAGCGTCACCGGCGTTCCCGCCGCGTAATACCCGCCCGAGGCCGGCGCCGTCCCCGTGCCGTAGGCCGTGTTGCTCGACGAAACATTCAGTTGGTACTGCATGCTGAAGTTGGCTGTGTAGGAGGTCGTGGCGGGCGTCGCCGTCACCATGTCCGTCAGGTTGGTTGTTCCGTCGCTCCAGTTCACAAAGCTGTACTGCACCCCCGCTCCCGCCTGGCTGGCCGTGGTCGCCAGAGTGTACGGGGATGAGGTATTCCAGGTCAGCGTTTGGGCGCTCGTGTACGGAGCCCCGTTCACGCTGAAGGCGAGGCCCGCCGGCGAGGTCCCTACGGTCACCTGCACCGTCGCCGGCATGACGACGTTCAGATTCACCGAGGCCGTCAGCGGCGGAAGCGTCGCGGTACTGCCCGCCGCCGTCAGCGGCAGATTGACGGAAAGCACATCGTTGGCATTCGGCGTATCCACCGAGAGGCTGCTGAAGATGGCTCCCGTTCCGGCCACGGTCGTCACCGTTCCCACTCCCCAGGCGTTGCCCGCTCCGGTGAAAACCAGCGGAATGGGCACGCCGCCGAGGTTCTGGCCGTTCTCGGTAATCGAGACGATGGGCGCCGGATTGAGGATCTGGTCGACCCAGCCGGAGTATCCGCCGCTCGGCGCATTGGCAAACTGCACCGCGGTGTAATGGGTCTGCACCGCGCCCGCATCCACGCAGGTGATTGCCGCGTTGCCGCTGCCATAGCTCGTGGTGCGCGCAAAGCCGCGCTGATCCGTCGCCAGCCCGTTGCCATTCCCATCCACGGCCAGGGGCGCCGATCCCGCGCAGATCGCCGCCGATCCCGGCAGCGGAATCAGGGTCTGCAGCGGTCCGCCGTAGTTGCCCAGCGGCTGCAGCATCGGGTCGACGTCGATGGCGTTGGTGTTGGTGTTGGAGTCGCAACCGAAGCAGTCCCCCCCGCCTCCCACGTTGCCAAAGTAGACGTTATTGCTGGAGCTTGACGAGCCTCCGTAGACCGCGATGGCGTCTCCCTCGGCCCACGCGAGGTTGCTGGAGAAGATAGTGTTATTCGCCGTCAGTTGGTAGTAACTGAAGATCCCGGCGCCGTAGAACGAGCTATTGCCGAAGATGGTGCTGTTGGCCGTCGTCAGCGTGCCGTCATTGTAGATGGCGCCGCCGTAGAACGACATATTGCCGGCGAAGGTGCTGTTGACCATCGTCAGCGTGCCCTCATTTTCGATGGCGCCGCCGCTGAACGAGGAATTGCTGGAGAAAGTGCTGCCGCTCACGGTCAGCGTGCCGTCATTTTCGATGGCGCCGCCGTTGTCATTTGTGGAATTTGCGGAGTTGTTGGTGAACATGCTGTTGTTCACCGCGAGCGTGCCGGCATTGTAGATGGCGCCGCCGTTGAGTTCGGCGTTGTTGCTCGCGAACGTGCAGTTATCCACCGTCAACGTGCCGGAATTGTTGATGCCTGCGCCAGACTCGGCCGATCCATTTTCAATCGTCAGATTGGCGATGGCCGCGCTGGTCACGCCCGAATTCACCGTGAAGTCGCTGGTCGAACCATAGCTGCCCGCCACCGTCACCAGGTCGGTGAGCGTGGCGCCGCTGCCCGTCGTCGGTCCAACGATCGCGGTGCCCGATGGAATGCTCAGCGTGACGCCGGTGGTCAGTGGAATGGTCTGAGCCGTGGCAAATTGCGTCGCATCGAAGGTGATGCTCGCCCCTCCCAGGCTGGCGGCCTCGAGCAGCGCGTCGCGCAGGCTGCACGCGCCATCCGTGCCCGTGCCCGGCGCGGCCTGCACGGTGCAGTTCGAGGCCGCGCCCGCATCGTCCTGCGCCGTGGTCACCACCAGGTTCGGCCCCGTTTGATTGGTGAGCGAGAAGCCCGCCGTCAGGCCGCCCAGCGCCGCCGTCACGGTGTAGCCGCCCGCCGTCCAGTTGGCCGTCGCGATCACGCTGGCCTGGCCAAAAGCGTTCGTGGCCGCCGGCGCTGACAGCGACGCGCTGGCGCCCGTGCCCGGCGCCGTGAAGGTCACCGTCTGTCCGGCGACGGGATTCCCGTAAATATCCAGGACCGTGACCGTGAGCGGCGTGGCGAAGGGCGTCATTGCTTGAGCCGATTGCGGAGTTCCGCCGCTCGCCGGAAAGCTGGCCGGCGTCCCTCCAATCACGGTCTCCGGGGCCGGCGTCGCCGTCCCAATCGTGGGATTGTTGGTAAACGCCGCCGAATAGCTGTATGAGCCCGCCAGGGTCAGCACATTCGGGCTGAAGCTGGCTACGCCGCCCGATGTCGTGGCCGTGAGGGTCTGGACCGTAGCACCGCCCGTCACGCTCACCGTGAGCGTAATCGCGTCGCCGCTGCTCGTCAGGAGCGGCACTCCGCTGACCGACTCTTCCTGCACGGTTACGATGCCGGGGCTCTGGCCTGCCGCGATCGTCGCCGGCGGAGGCGTAACAAAGCCCAACTGCGTCACCACCGGGGCATCCACATCGAACGGCGCGCTGACCGCTGGCGTTCCGCCGATCGCCGGCGAGGCGACCGTGAACGTGTACACCGGGCTCGGCGTGGCGGACGTATTCGAGGTGTTCACTGCCAGCCCGCTGAACGTGGCCAGCCCGAGCATCCCGTTGGAGGTGGCCGTCGGCGCTGTGGTCGCACTGAGATTTCCCGGCGTCACGATCTCGCTCGATCCGCCGCTGAAGGCCAAGGTCACGGGAATGCCGCTCACTCCGTCGCTGGCCCCCGTGTTGGCGTTGGTCTCGACAATCTCCACCGCGGGCGCCGGCGCGATGGGCTGATTGACCAACGCGTTCGTTGGCTGCTGGACAAACTGAACATCCGTGTAGTTGGTCTGCGCCGCGCCCAGATCGATGGCCCCCGACGGACACGCGGGATTCATCGGGAATCCGCGCGCGTCGGTGGTGACGCCCGCGGGCAATTGCGCCGCGGAGCCCTGGCAGACGATTCCCAATGTGCCGCCGGCATCGGGCAGAGGCATCATCGTCGGCGCCGCCGCGTTGGCCGGGCTGTACGCCAGCGAGCCGAGGATTTGGCTGGCGCTGGTGACGCCGCTGGGCAGGCCGATCAGGTTGGGTCCGCTCTGCGTGCCGCAATTGCCGCAGTCCCCCCCTACCGACCCGGCTGTCGTGTTGCCGGCGACGATGCTGTTAGTGAGCGTCAACGAGCCTAAATTGAAGATGCCGCCGCCTTGCGTGGCCGCGATGTTCCCTGACAACGTGTTGCCGCTCACCACGGCGCTGCCACCGTCGACGTAGATGCCGCCGCCCATGCCGCTGCTTGCGCTATTTCCTGAGAAGCTGCTGTTGATCGCCGTCAGCACGCCGTCGCTGAAGATGCCACCGCCCCCGTCGGTTGCCGCGGAATTCCCGGAAAAGGCGCTGTCGCTCACTGTCAGCGTGCCGGTCCCGTAGTTCAAAATGCCGCCGCCGTCGCTTGCCGCGGAATTCCCGGAGAAGGCGCAGCCGGCCAGCGTCATGGTGCCGATATTCGCGATGGCGCCCCCCGGACCGAGCGACGAATGATTTCCGGTAAAGGCGCAACCGGCCAACGTCATCGTCCCGTGGTTGTAAATGCCGCCGCCAGGATGGAGGGAAGCGATTCCATTGGCGATGGTCAGGTTGAAGATATTTGCCACGCCGCCTTGAGCGACCGTAAGCACGCTGCCCACGTTCCCGTTGTGGTTGCCAGAGACGGTGAGCAGGTTCGCTCCCGGCCCGATCAGGTTCAGGGTTCCGGAGATTTGCGGCAGCGGAGTATCGGTCGCCGTGGTTCCAGCCGGAAGAGTGCCTGTAACCGTGCCCAGGGGGATGGTTCCCGGCGTGGCGACAGCCGGAGAGCCGGAAACGAACAGCGACGACGCGAAATCGACGTCGGCCTGCCCCAGGACGTTGGCCTGCGCCAAGGCGTCACGCAGCGAACAGGAGCTGCCAAGCCCATCGGTGCAGCTCAATGTGTCGCCGGTGTTCAACGTATCGACGAGGGTGTTGACGGTCAGGTAATTCGACTGCACCGCGCCCGCGTCCACCATTCCCGCCGGACAGGTCGAGGGAGTCATCGGCCAGCCGCGCTGGTCGGTGGTGAGCGGCATGCCATTTTGATCCAGGGCCAGGCTGGCCGATCCGGCGCAGACGGCCGGGCTGCCCGCCTGCGGAAGCATGGTCTGCGTGAGGCCGCCGTAGTTGCCCAGCGGAGCCAGATGGATGGCGTCCGAGTTGACCGCCGCGCCCCCCAAATAACCCACAATGTTGCCGCCGCCGTTCGTGTAGCCGCTGCCATCGATATCGTCGCCGCCAGCCGGTCCGGTGTTGCCGGAAACGATGCTGTTCGTCACCGTCACGCGTGCTGATCCATCGTTGTAGATTCCGCCGGCGACGGCGCCGTTGGATTGCGCCTCTGCGCTGAGCGAAGCATTCCCGAAGATGGTGCTGTTGACGATGGTCGCGGACGATCCCTGCACAACGCTGATGGCGCCGCCCGCCCCGCTGGAATTGCCGAAGAAGGTGCTGTTGACGACCGTCAGCGTGCCGCCCATGTTGCTGTTGATGGCGCCGCCGATGCCGTCCCCAGGGCAGCCGTTCGGGCCGTTCCCGGCCGTGGAATTGTTGTAGAAGGTGCTATTGAGCACAATCAGGGTTCCGTCGCTCGAGATGGCGCCGCCGTTGCCGGCCGGAGCGGAATTCCCATAGAAAACGCTGCTGTCCACCGTCACATTGCTGTTCAGGTTCTGGATTCCGCCAGCATTGCAGTTATTCCCGCCCGTAACGGTCAATCCATAGAAATAAATGGACGATCCATTGAACACGAAGACCACGTCGCTGCCGTTGCCCGCTATGGTCAACAGGCCGGCGCCCGGCCCTTGGAGGGTCACGCCGTAGTTGCCGATCGGCTGCAGCCGGCTGCCAACGACAATCGTCTGTCCGTTGAGCGAAGCGGCGAAGCGGATGGTGTTGCTCGTGGCCGCCGAGCCGGGGTCCAGATGGTTCATCGCATAGCGCAACGATCCGGAGTCGGACGCGTCGTCCGAGGTGTCGGTCACCGTGAACGTGGCGGCCCGCGCGCTGCTTGAAGCGGCCAGCAGGCACGCCGCTGCCAGCGCCAAAAACGGCGCGCGGGCAATGCGCCGGACAAAACGGATCGGGCTGTTTGAAAAGCGGAAGAACCGAGAAGAAACCTGGCAAGCAAACCGTGTCGAATCGAGCATGTAGACAGACCTCGGCGCTATCCCCGCGGATCTGAATTCAAAGTTCGACAGGAAGGCCTGGCCCACGCACCAATACTGGACGCCGGTTAACGGTCGCCATGCGAATAGATCGTCCGTTGGAATATAGCGGTAACTTGGCTGCCTTTATAATCCAGCGCTGAAAACGTGTCAACCCATCATTTTCTTTTTTCCTGACGGGCAACGGACGCGCGATAACAATTCCCCGCAAGCAATAATCGCTCTTCGCCACAACAGAAGCCGTTCAGAGAAGCGCCAAGTGCGCGGAGCAAAGGCTCGCGCCTCGGGGATATGAGGCGATCCCTCCGCCGGCGGCTGCGGAGCAAGAGTCTCGGGCCGCCCATTCCCCCGGCCATCGGGATGCCCTCGCAGCCGGCAACCTCCGCCCGCGTTTAGCATGGAAGCGGAGGCAATTGCGCCCATGTTTACCCCCCGGCCGATCGGATTTGTTCAACTGCCGAATGGCGGTTCTATCGTCAAAACCAGATGTTTTCTTTTCCTTCTTAAGCTTTTTGGAAAACTGATCGAGCATACGGATTCGTTCATCGCGCTCTCATTCGGAGAGGCGATCCTCGGGCAAGGGATCACGAAGTTTGGGAATCGCCATACCTCCGTCATCGGCCATACTGTGAAAAGATGTTAGCTAGCTGAAAATGCTAGCATTACTTGTCAGATATGGAATATGGCGGTAAGGCCAGTGCGTGGTGCTTGATATACGGGGCGGTGCATCTGTTTGGCAGTTCAGATCCCGCTCAGTTCTGTGGCGGCAGTCGCGCCGCGCCACTTGCTGGCACGAGAAGCGAATCCACAGCCTCCCGCTTGGCATCATCATCTAGGTGTGTATAGCGCGCTGTAATAGCCAGGGTTTTGTGCCCAGCCAGTTCCTTGATGGCCACGAGATTTACCTTTCTCATGGCGAGCCGAGAGCAAAAGGTGTGGCGATTGTCGTGCCACCGATAATCGTGCACTCCCGCTTGTTCGCGTACGTCCTCCCACCATGACCTTGGGAGCATATCGAATACCGGGTCCTTGCTCTTCGCCTGTGGAACCTGAGCCCGACGTGCCTCGAACGCTGCAAACACCGCAGCGTTCATCGGAATGATTCTGGCAGTGTAGTTCTCTGTCTTGGAGAGGTCCAGTTCACGACGTTGAAAGTCCACATTTTGCCAGCGCAGCCGGCTCCCGTATTGCTCGGAAAGCCGCATACCTGTTCCAAGGGAAATATCCAACTCGCACATTTTTTCCGGATACTTCTCTGCGATGACAGCCCGTAGCGCAGCTTCCTCGTTTTCGCGCAAAAAACGGATGACATTGCCACCCTCCTTGCGCTGCTTGACCAGACGGACAGGGTTACTTGATACTTTGCCGTTGCGAATACCCTCGCGGTACGCAAGACTCATGGCGGCTCGATAGCGATTAGCAGTGCTTCCCGTCTTCGTATTCTTCGAGAGCCAACTGTCAATCTCTGCTGGCTTGATTGAGTCGGCGGCGCAATCGCCGAAATGCGCCTTCAGCTTTTCAAGGCGCTGCTTGACGTTGCATGAGTCTGAGTGGTGTGTCTTTGAAAACTCATCCGTGATGTAGTCGGCAAGTTCGGCGAATTTGACGGGGGCCGTTCGAACATTCTCCGGCATTTTCTTGCCGACACGGCGCTCGTTGCGCCTCTTGTTGAAAAGCGCTTCAGCATCACTCTTTCGTCCTACCTTCTCGCGGTGCAGTTTCCCATCTGTGTCGCGAAAGCGGATCCACCAAACTCCGCTGCCTGGCTAACGCTCCCAAAGTCCACGTGCTACCGTCGGCTTCCTCTTTATCGCCATAAGCGCCTCCAGTGATACTGCAAGGACACTTGCCCTTCAAAGTATCACCGAGGAAATGGTTCAGGAGGAGGTAAGCCTGTAAATCGTTGATTTTTATGGTGCCCGGAGGGGGAATTGAACCCCCACGCCCTTGCGGGCTGCGGATTTTAAGTCCAATTTTGGCAGTTTTGCATCGAATTGCAATGTGTTGCACGTAAGCGAATAACGCGTTTGTATTCATGAAGATAAAGTGCGATTCTTCTTTGCAAAGAATCGCACCGAAACGCAGAAAAGTTGAAAACGAACAGCCATCAAAACAGCCACTGAAATTGCCCTATTTTGCCCGTATAACGGGTACGTTATCCACGTGCAACAAGGCG
>JBEKTO010000099.1:0-19531 GCA_049515995.1 Occallatibacter sp.
GCACAAAAACGTTGCCTACCGGCCGTTAAGCCGCCGCTTCAACAACAAGCTCCGGCTTCCGCCAATCCGAAGCCCCACTGTCACCATCCGCCAAGACCTTACTCAGACGCGCTCCTAGAAGAATTCACGATGCAATACGAAACACTGTTGGCCCACCAAAAGGGTGACGAAGCGGCCAAACTTCTTGACGACAAGATTGCCCGTGAGCAACGCCTGCTTGACTTGCAGCGGCAATACACTGCATCTCAGACTGTCGTGGGTGGGGACAACCCGCACGCGGGGGATTACAACAAGTTTGAGGAAGCGAGCAATGCGCTGAAGGCCGTGGGGCTAGGCGTCACAAAGCAGGAGGTGGAGTCCCAACAGGAATTAGTCAATATTCTTCTGATGCAAGCCACCGCTGAGCAGCGCGTTGCTGAGCTGAAGAAACTAAACAAGGGCAATGCCACCACCTCCGCAAACCAAGCGGTTGGCAATGACCGGGATGCACAGATGCGTGCTTCACTAGAAGACGCGCAAAAGCAGATGGAGCAAGAGCGGCAGCTACGGCAAGAGGCATCACGCACCGCCATACAAGAAACCACACGCAAGGAAGACGCAACTATCAGCCTTTCGCATGAAGGGTCTGTTGCGCGTCTCAATGCCATCCGTGACGCAATGGCTGAAGAGGAATCGCTTGGCCTTGATGGAACGGAGCACTATCAGGAACTTCTGAAACAGCGGAACGAGCTGGCACAAAAGCTGGACGATGAAGCGCGGCAGCAGCGTGAAAAATCCGCGCTGGAAACAGCGGCAAATGAAGAAAAATCCGCAGAGCTAACGCTGTCCGCCGAAAAGCAGCATCAGGCGCTATTGGACAGTGCCCGGCGCATGTCGGAAGCACTCCGTATATCTGAGGCACAGAAGTTTGCCACAGATGAATACAACATAAAGCGGAAAGCCCTTCTGCAAGAAGAGGCAGACTTGGACAAGTCGGGCAAGGACTACAACAACAAGCTGAAACAGCTTCAGGACCAAGAAAAGCAGCTCACCCAAGCCCATGAGAATGAGTTGGCAGCCATCCGAGAAAAAGCGGAGATTGCAACCAACAACAAGCTAGCTGCCTCATATCAGCAATTCACGTCCACAATCTCAAGCGAGCTGTCTAAAACCATCATGGGTCATCAGACCATGGCGCACATGGTTGAAAGCCTTGGTGACCAAATGATTGGCAGCATGATTAAAAACGCCCTTCAGTACGCAATGTCCAACAAGTTCCGGCAAGAGTCAGACGCCAAGGCCGCCGCTTCTGCCGGGTTTAAGTTGGGCATGGAGATTGGCGGCCCTGCCGGTGCGGTGTTGGCCCCGGTGCTTGCCGCCGTGGCCTTTGCGGGTGCTATGGCGTTTGAGGGCGGAGGCGTGGTACCCGGTGTGGGGCGTGGTGACATCGTGCCCGCCATGTTGGAGCCGGGTGAGGGCATTGTACCGGGTGGAGTCATGGACGGACTACGCAACATGGCACGCAACGGCGGCTTTGACCAAAGCGGGCCACGTAATCACGTGACCATGCACGTGAGTTTGCACGGGTCTGCTCTTGATGCAGACGGAATGGACACCGTGCTTGAGAAACACGCGGATAAACTCCAGCGGCATTTTGAAAACACGCTGAGAAAGATGAATAGGTGAAGATATGAGTCTTGTTATCAGTGCATGGGACCAAAACGCGGGCGTGGCTGTGTGTGAGGGCCGCGTAGGTAAATGGGTTGACGGAAAGTATGTGCCAACTGAAGAAAACCACTCAAAACTCACTCGGTTGCCCAACGGTGGAATCTTGGGTATTGCCGGACACTCCCGTGAGGGTTTCTCCGTTTATGCTTCACTGACAGACGTACTCACGGAGCAGCTACGCCCCGCCATTGTCCAAGCGGCGGAGATGCACGGATTCCGTGAGCTGTCAGAGTTGATTCCCGCGTTGCTTGCCGACTGCAACCGGGCGCACCCGGAGCTGTTCTTTTGTGTGTCCTTGCTCGGCACGGATAACGGCGCTGTGCGCGGCGGGGCGTGGGACAGTGACGGCAAAGCAGATGTGCCAACAGCAACAGACGTGACTTGGCAAATCCTCAGTCCATCAGCGAAATTCAGCGCAGAGGTTGATGCGGCCTTGCGCGTGTGCTTGGAGCACATCGGTTTGCGGAACCCGGCCATTACCAGCGAAGTGCTGCAAAACATAATCCGCGTCATGGCTCCGGGGCACCCGGACATCAATGACCACACATGGGCGGAAATTGTCTGCGCATCTCCGCGTGAGTGCATGAATGCCAACAACATCACCACGGGCACTTTGGCCGCGTCTAGGGTGCAATTCCCGGATGGCTCCGCGCTCACCACGGCGGGCGTGCAAACTTTTAGTGCCAGCGCGTCTACATCCGCATTGCTGTCACAATCGGGCTTTGCAACAATCCCCGGCCTCAGCATTTCGGTCACCGCTGCCAGCACTTCAGACGTGTTCAACGTGAGTGCCTCACTGATACTCACGGCAACGGCATACGCCACGGCAGAAATACGTGTGATGGCCGATTCCACCAGCAAATTTGACGTGACATACACCGTGCCGAGTGCGACCGGGTACATAGTCATTCCCGTTCTGTGCAGCATAACCGGCCTGTCTGCGGGCACGCACACAATCTCAATGGCGGCCTATGCACCAAACGGTGTTGACATAGGCTTTGGCTCACAGATGCAAGTGCAGCGCATCTTTTGAAAGGACGCCATGAAGACCCTTGCATTGTTCGTTCTCTTGCTTGCATCCGTGGCGTCCGCACAGACTGACAGACCACGGTTTGACCGGACTGAGTGGGCGTTGCTCTCCGCCGATGCTGCCGCCCGTGGCCTTGATGTGTACAGTACGCACCGGGCGCTATCAGGCGGCAATAGGGAGGCCACGCTGCCCGGATGGATAGTGAATCATCCGCCTGTGATGGCTGCCTATTCGGGCGGCATAGTCCTTGGGCAGTATTACGCGGCCCGGAAGCTGTTCCCGCGTCACCGGAAGTTGGCGCACCTCATCACGGCTGCTGACGTGTCTATCACCGCGCCGTTTGCCATCCGCAATCTCTACATGCCCTTGTGTGCGTCCGGGTACGTTGACACACGTTACGGATGCCAAGTGCCAATAACCCACTAGCACATTGCAGCAAACGCGCCCAAGAGCCGTGTAGCGCGGCTACGGGGCCTTGTGCGCTCAACATCAACCCCAAGCAGAAAGGAATTTCCTATGTTTGTGAATGACAATGGAGAAAAAATCTTTCAGACGTTAGCCGGACAGGGATGGCGTGCCCTCATCCAATGGAATCCATCCCCACAGGATGCCGCTGAAGGATTCCCCGCCGTAACACTGGAGCCTGTTGTTGCGTGGGTGACTGCAAAGATTTCCCGCGACCAACCAAAGGGGCAGCCGTATGAGGACGTGATTATTGCACCTCTGGTGCGGTGGCCCTCTGGTGATGAGCTGTTGCTTCTGGATAGCCGGGATGGTTCGGGGCGCAAGTTTGTGTATCTCGCACCTGGAGAGGAATTGTCCCAACCGCACTTTGACCAACTGCACAGCGGCAAGTATGCCACGGAGGTGACGGCCCCATGCGCCTGATGGAAATTGCTCTTGATTGCATCCGGCGCGGCTGGCGCGTCTTCCCGTGCTGGCCCAAGTCCAAGAAGCCCATGACAGAGCGGGGATTCAAAGATGCCACCAACGATGAAGCCATTGTCCGTGCGTGGTGGGAGAAGATACCGGACGCCAATGTTGCGATTGCCACAGGCCCAAGCAAGTTGTGTGTGGTTGACGTTGACCACGGGCTGAGCTGCATTGATGACCTTGACGGATGGCTTGCCGCGCATGGGCTGCCATACACCTACGCCGTCCGCACAGGCCGCCGTCCTGAGTTTGGAGTCCAACTCTATTACTCGGGTGAAGGTCTGAAGTCAACCGGCTGGAGGCTTGAGGACACAAGCGGTGACATCCGGTGCTCTACGGGCTACGTCATGGCAGCGGGCAGTATCCACCCGGACAGTGGTGAGGCGTATGAGGTCCTGTGCAAAGACGCGCTCAGCCCGGTGCCGGATGCGGTCAAGGGTCTGACGGCCAAGGCTAGTGACCCAAGCATGACGGTCACTGTGGATGACTCCACGGCGGATGACTGGAAAACGTGGCTCTTGGAGTACATGGACCGCAACAAGATTGAGCCACGGGACTATGAGAAGCGAGTCTCAAACGGGTATTGGCTTGGGATTCATTGCCCGTGGGAAGACACGCACGGCAGCGGCCCCGGCGCTGAGAGCAGCACGGTGCTTGGCGTCCTTGATGGCAAAATAGCGTTTGAGTGCTCACACGGCACGTGTAAAGCTGCGAAGCGTGACACGGCAGCTTTCAAACAGCTCATGGCGCTTATGCACGGTGAAGCCGTCCCGGAGCCGGGAGCTGAGCCGGAGATTGTGCTTGGGAGTATGGCCCACTTGCCAATGCCCAACGCGGTGCCAAAGAACTGGCGTGAGTTGTTCCACACCAAGGATGATGTGCTCAACTGCCCGCCTCCCACGTTCCTAATTGAAAACTTTCTTGCGTGCCAAGCCATCTGTGCAATTGCCGCGCCGGTTGGTCAGAGAAAAAGCATTATTGCGTTGAACGTGGCAAGGTCACTGTGTACGGGAGAGCCGCTCTTTGGCTTCCTTCCCGTCGTCACCAGACCAAGCCGGGTGCTTTATCTCTGCCCAGAGATGGGCTTGATTTCCCTGTCCGACCGGGTACGCAAAATTGGCATAGGAGACTGTTTGGGCGACACGCTGTTTCTGAGGTCAATGAATCTTGGTGGTCTGGACTTGCTGGACCTGCCTGATGAAGCGTTGGAAGGCTCTGTCCTCATTGTGGATACCGCAATCCGGTTTATGCACGGAGATGAGAACTCAGCGAAGGACATGAAGGCTTTCAGTGATGTGCTGTTTGACATTCAACGCCGTCAGGGTCCGAAAGGTGCGGTCATCATTCTCTATCACAGCCCTAAGACCACCAAAGACGTGTTTGAGTTGACACTTGAAAACTGCTTGCGTGGCAGCGGTGAGTTGGGAGCGGCTGTTACGGATGCACACGGCACACGGATGCAAAATCCAGAGGACCGTTGGAACTCTGAGAACTTCATCAGTCATGTCAAGTGCCGGGACTATGAGGGCGTGGAGGACTTTGCGGTGTCTTGTGACCGTGCCACGGGCGTGCTTGTGCGTACCGGGGAAGTTGGCGTCAAAGCGGTGCTGTCCGGTAAGAGGCCCGGCCAAAAGGCAGACGTGGACGGCAAGGATGAAGCAGCCCGCGCTTTCATCAAAGCCCGTCTGAAGGAACAGCCTGATGTGACTGTCAACGCGCTCATTGCCGGGTTAGCTGACTTGGGGATAGTGCGGAAACAAACATGGGTGAAGATGGCACGGCTGGCAATCCGGGGTGTGGGTTCCAAGCATACGGAGTGAGTGCGCGCGCGTCGTCGTCCTATAGAGAATTGAACGACGACGACGATGGACAGTCACTCCGTCATCCACGTCGCCGTGGGGAATTTCATTTATATTCATTCCCCCCGAACGGCATGGATATGTGGCGCTCGATTGACGGCACAACGTCACCAGAGCTGCATAAACGCTGATGGATGCGGTGCTCGCAACCCATTGATAACTAATAGGGTAGGGGGTAGGGTAAATCTTGCCGACAATGCCCCAAAAGAGCGCCGCAATCCTTTTATTTACACAGACAAACAATTCTCGAAAATGTGTAAATTTTACATCATCCTGTGGCGTTTTTGCCACACTTCGAGCAGTCGCATACGCAAATCTAAGAAAGCAAAAGGTTTGCCATGGAAACCCGGCTCTTGAATGACAGAAAACCCGCTGTCTGTTGCCACAGATTTCTGACGCCCATTGAGGCATCCGAATTCCTTGGCGGTATCAACAGCCGCACCGTGACCCGATGGGCACGTGAAGGCTATCTTCCCGCGTTCCCCGTTGGGGAAGGCAAGCGGCGGCTGTGGCGCTTCCTGGAGAGTGACCTTGAGGCATGGATGCTCTCCCGGCGCACCGGGCAGACTTCGGACATTCAGGCGTGCGAGTACACTACTCGCAGCCACCGATGCTCCCGCAAGGAGACGCCTTGAGGGATAGCAATCGATTCCAGAATGGAAGTTTGACATTGGTGAAGAACAAGAGAGCCGATGACAGTTGGTTTTTCCGCTACTACGAAGACTTGGGCGGAAAGCGCGTTCATCGCAATCTCAGAATCGGGACGGTGCGGGAACTCCCACGGCGTCGTGATGCTGAGAAGGCCGTCTTGTCTCTTCGCTCATCCATCAACAGCGGGGTCCGTGCGCCGGAGACGGTGCGGGACCTTGTAGCCCACTATCGGAAACACGAATTGACAATGGAGCGCAAAGCCTACGCCACGGTTGAAGCGCACGAGTCGTACTTGACTCTGCACATCCTCCCGAAGTGGCAGGACCACAGGCTTTCTGAGGTCAAGACTGTTGCCGTCGAAGAGTGGTTGGAATCGTTGGAACTCGCCCCGGCTACCAAGACGAAACTCCGCAACATCATGTCTGCGGTCTACAGTCATGGCATTCGGCACGAGTGGATTTCATTCAACCCGATTAGCAAAGTACGTTGCTCTGCAAAGCGGTTGCGTGAACCTGATGTGCTCACACCTGGAGAGTTTCAGGCGCTATTGCGGGAGCTGCCCTTGCGTGAGCGTGTGATGGTCATGATTGCGGGGTCAACCGGCCTCCGCCGCTCCGAGCTGTTTGCACTCAGATGGAGTGATGTCAATTTCTTCACCATGGAGATTGCCGTTACTCGGTCCTGCGTGCGGAACCACTTCGGAGACACGAAAACGGAAGCAAGCCGCAAGCCTGTCCCGTTACATGAGTCAGTCTGTGATGTCTTGGCAGAATGGAGGGGCGCATCACTGTACAAGGGTGACGATGATTTTCTCTTCCCGTCAATCCGCATGAACGGCACCCAACCACTGATGCCGGACATGGTGCTCAAGAAGGCCATCCGTCCAGCACTGGTTCGGGCGGCCATCACCGGCAAGATAATCGGCTGGCACAGCTTCAGACACAGCTTGGCAACCAACCTTCGCAGCTTGGGAGTGGATGTCAAGGTTGCGCAAGAGCTGCTCCGGCACGCAAATTCACGCACCACGATGGACCTCTACACGCAAGCAGTTTCCGCAGACAAGCGGAGTGCGAGTCTGAGGCAGGTTGAAATGTTGTTGGCTTGAGTTCGGTACGGTTTTTGAAGTCGCGTACCGTTGTGTACCGTGGATTTTATGCTGTCACTCTTTGTATGCCGTAAACCCTGCTATTTCTTGGGTTTATGGCGGGGACGACGGGGCTCGAACCCGCGACCTCTGCCGTGACAGGGCAGCGCTCTAACCAACTGAGCTACGTCCCCACAAAAACTATGACAGCCCTATGATATCGACCGGGAAAGGAAGTTTGTCCCATTGCCTGGGCTTCGTCCGTTCCACTGGCTGGCTGCTTTCAGCCGCATTCGAACCCTGGCGGGCGCGAGGCGTTTTTGCTTCAGCAACATGAATGAGTGTATCAGAAAGAGAAGCCTTTGGGTGGCCGCCACCGGCACAGAAGACCCTGCTCCGTTCCGGCCGGAAAGACCCGGCGGCGAGGAAGAACCGCAGTCCCTCTCCGCCGCGCAAATTGGGTTATGCGGACCAGGTAGCGCGATTCCCGCGGCCGCTAGAGACGTAGCCCATGTCCACTGAAATGCCGCGCACGCACTGGAGCAGATGGTTGGCGATCGAGGGCAGCTTCTGCGCGGTCACGCGGAAGGACGGCCCGGAGACGCTCACTGCGGCCACGGGCTGGCGCTGCGCGTCAAGAAGCGGCACAGCGATGCAGCGCAAACCTTCTTCAAGCTCCTCGTCGTCCACGGCGTAGCCGCGGCGGCGGGTCTTCTCGATCTCCACGCGCAATGCCTCGGGCGTGGCGATGGTGCGGTGGGTGAAACGCTCGAAGCGGGTGCGGCGAATCACGTCGGCGACGCGCTCCTCGGGCAGAAAGGCCAGAATCGCCTTGCCCACCGAGGTGCAGTGCACCGGATTGCTGGCGCCGATGCGGGTAATCATGCGTACCGAGCGAGCCGGCTCGATCTTGTCGATATAGATGACGCGCGCTGCCTCAAGAATGCACAGATGCGCGGTTTCTTCAGTTTCCGTAACCAGGCGGCGCAGGTGCGGCTGGGCGCGGTCGCGCAGGTCATATTGCTCGATGGCGCGGTTGCCGAAGTCGAAGAGGCGCAGACCCAGGCGAAACTTGCCGTTGCTGGTGCGCTCGACCATGCGATGGCGCTCCAGCACCATGAGGAAGCGGTGCGCGGTGCTTTTGTGAAGTTGGAGGGACGAGGCGACCTGCGCCAATCCCTGTGGCGTATCGCTCTCTCCGAGCAGATCAAGTACGGCAAAAGCCCGGTCCAGGGCTTGAACTTTGTAGGTGCCTTGCGGTGCTGCGTCTCGCATAATGGTCCTCTATTCCGTCTTGTGGCTTCATTTCATGTTTGCAAGGATTGAGACGGCGTGTCAAGTCATGGTACGCGATTTCTTGTATTGAGACTGTGCACCGGAGACTTTGACGTGTGATGGGTATGCGCGAAGACGGTTGGCGCACAAATGGGCGGCGGCCTGGCGCGGCGAAAATCGCGCCTTTTAAGACGGCCAGGCAGGCTAGTGTGGCGTCTCCAAAGTTCCCCCATAAGAATGAAGGCGAAAAGGCCAAGGCAACCGCAGGCCCTTCGACTCGCTGCGCTCGCTCAGCGACGGCGAAAAAATCACCACGGGATGAACGGGAGCCGTCCGCCCGCGGGGGAACCGATGCCTCGGGTCCCCCCACTGCGGCAGCTTCTTACACTCCATGTCGCTGTTCTAGAGATACAAGGATGTGGTTCATGGCGCCAGTAGTCGCGGTGGGCCACGCGCACACGAACGGCAGCAAAACGCGAATGCATCATGCCGCGTGTTCCCTCACGGCAGTTCACCTTGCGCAGATCGGTTGTGCTCAGGCACAAGGCAAGGTCTTTCGCCCGCTGTTCATCTCTTCGCAGCAAGCGGGGAGGACGGCCCATCTTGCCCTTCGCTTGGGGCGGCAGCGGTGCGATGCCCGAAGGCCAAACCGAGGTCGAGGATTGGATGCCAATTGCGTAAGAAAGCTCCGGCGATGCGAGCCCTTCGCGAAAGTCGTTATCGTTTCCGTAGGCGGCATCGGCCATCCAGATAAGCCTGGAGGCGGTTCGCCTGAAGGGTGAATTCCCGTTGGCGAAGGCTCATTCCATGAACGTACTCCCCAACAATCTCCTCCCCCACATCAATCAGCCCTGAGGCGTCTACTTTATTACACAGTAGTCCTAAGCGCCGCGTACCTGGCCGCGCCCGTGCGTCTTTACCTTGTACATGCGGGCATCGGCGGCGCCGATGATGGCGTGGACAGTGGCGCCGTCGGCGGGTGCGGTGGCTAGGCCCACGCTTGCGCTCACCCTCAGGTTGAGTCCGTTCTTCATGGGAAAGCGGGTTCCCATCAGCACGCGGTGCACTTCGCCGGCCTGCGCCAGCGCGGCCTGGGCGCCGGTTTCGGGCATCAGGATCACGAACTCGTCGCCGCCGTAGCGGAAGCAAAGGTCTTGCTTGCGGATCAGGCTCAACTCCCGCAGCCGCTGCCCGGTGCGGGCTAGCAGTTCGCTGCCCACCAGGTGGCCGTGCGCGTCGTTAACTAGCTTGAAGCGGTCCAGGTCGAGAAACGCCAGGCTCACCGGCTTCCCCAGACGCCCGCAGCGCTCCAGTTCCCGGCTCAGGACATCGTAGAGATGGCGCACGTTGTAGAGTCCGGTCGTGTCGTCGGTGATGGTCAACTGCTGGATGCGGGCCACGTCGCGGGCGTTTTCGATGGCGATGGCCGCGTGGTCGGCCAGAATGTGGAGGAAGGCGATGGTGTAATCGGTCATCTGCTCGGCGCGCGGGTTGAAGATCTCAATGACGCCGTGCGTGCCTTTGCGCCCGCGCAAGGGCATGGCAATCACCGAGCGCGCCTTGTACCGTTTTGCCGCGAGCGCGTCCTTCAGCCGCGGGTCGTTCTCGGCTTCGGGAACGATCAGCGTTTCGCCGTGCTGAGCCACCCAGCCGGCCACGCCCTCGCCCACCTTGACGCGCAGATCGCGGAGCGCCGCCTGTTCCCCGCCCGCGGCAATCGCATAGTAAAGCTCCTGGCTGGCTTCGTCGAGCATCAGCAGCGTCCACAGCTCCGCATCGATCGTGCGCTCCATGTGTTCGATAATTGTGCGCAGAATTGTGTCCAGATCAAAGCTCGAGGTGAGCGAGCGAGTTAACTGGTGGAAGACAAGCAGATCTTCGAGCGGGATGCGGCTTTCCGTCTCGTGCTTCATCCTTGGACCCATGGGGTGGTGTCTATGCAAGCAATTCTTGCACAAAAGGGGGCGCGAGGATTGCCCCTGCGAGGCCGACTCAACGTTACTTCGGTGCGGAGACTCGATCAGCCGCCGATATGCACCATCGATCGCGATGGCTTGAGAAATCCCGGCTCCCCGATGTGATGGCGGGCTTCCTTCCCCTGGACGGTGCGCGCGATGTAGCCGCGCAGCTCCTCGTCGCCGGCTCCGGCCCGCAAACGGCCATACAGATCGTGTTCCACCTGCGAGAAGAGGCAGGTGCGAATCTTGCCGTCGGAGGTGAGCCGCACCCGGCTGCACGCTCCGCAGAAGGCCTGGCTCACCGGCGCAATGATGCCGATCTCTCCCACGCCGTCGGCAAAGGTATAGCGCCGCGCCGTTTCGCTGGTCTCGCGCGGTGGCAGCTCAACCAGCGGAAGCACGCGGCCGATGCGCGCGACGATCTCTTTGAGCGGCACCACGATCTCAGGCGACCACAGGCGGCCTTCCTCCAGTGGCATGAATTCGATGAACCGCACCGCGACGCCCTCTTCGCGCGCAAACCGGACGAAGCCTTCGATCTGGCCGTCGTTGAAGCCGCGCAGTAGCACGCAGTTGATCTTGAGCGGCGTGAGCCCGGCCGCGCGGGCGGTGCGAATCCCTTCCAGCACAGCCGTGAAACTTCCCGGAACCCGCGTGATGCGTTCAAAGGTGGGCGCGTCCACGGCGTCCATGCTCACCGTCACCCGGTTCAGTCCGGCGGCTTTGAGCCGCACGGCGAGCGAGCCGAGCAGATGCCCGTTGGTGGTCAGCGCCAAATCCAAGGGTTGGCCGTCCTGGGTTCGCAGCCGCGCCACTTCCTCCACCAGTTCCACCAGCCCGCGGCGCAGCAACGGCTCGCCGCCTGTCAGCCGCACTTTGGCGATTCCAAGGTCCACAAAAAGCCGGATCAGCCGCAGGTACTCGTCGATACCCAGTTCAGGATACTGGGCGCCGACCTCTCCGGTGCGGCAGTAGACGCATTTGTAGTTGCAGCGGTCGGTGATGGAGACGCGCAGATCGTGAATGACCCGGCCCAGGCTGTCGGTCAGCCTGGGCGCGAGCGCCGGATTGGGGGAGGGGATGGGGGAAGCGGTCGCCATGGGCAGCTTTAGGACTAGACCAGGTTGACTGCGTATGCAGATGCTTCACTGGGTCTGGAATCAGTGCGCCTACTCCTTCGCGGTCGTTCGGAGAAACATACGAAGGGTGGGAGGTGAGCGCCGGATCGCCTTCAGTCCAGCCGCGGCGTTCCCCGGCGCAGCAGATAACCGGCTACGCCAAAGACCGCGATGATTGCCAGCACGAGGACGAAGTAGTAGGCGATGGGGTGCGCCCAGCCCGGCGAGTAGCTCAGGTCCTGGCCCACCCACAGCAGCAGAATGGCCGCAATGACCGCAAACTGCCCGGCGATGACCAAAAAGGTGTGGCCCAGGTCGCGCCGCTTGTCCAGCGCCTCCACCTGGTCGGGGGTCAGATTGCGCTCCTCAGGGGGAAGAAGGGAATTTGCCATCGTATTTCTCCAGTTCATGGGGCGAGCCCTGCTTGTGGCCTCCGGCCCGCTCACACTCTCGATTCAATCACATGCCGCCGGGCCCGCGCCAGCGGAAGGCCGTGGATATGCGCCGCGCCCGCAGAGTCAAACACCGTGAATATCGGGTCTTGGAAGATTTTTCACGTTCCTTTCCGTCACCCAAAGGAAAACGGGCGTGGAATGCGCTCGGCTTTCTCGCCGATCCGCATTCCACGCCCGTGCGAACCTCAACTGGAGCGTCGGACTCCAGCTAGAACGTGACCGTAACGGCGATGGGAAAATCGGGGTGCATGCGGTTAATCAGGTAGTACCCGTCCCCGGTATAGTCCAAATACACATCGTCGGTCCCATACCAGTTCGGCGCCCAGTCTTCAGGCCACGGATCCATCATCGTCACCCAATATCCGTCGTACTGGAAGCGCGGCTGTCCGCCCACGAAGACCAAGGGAAGGCCGCCGATGCGGAAGAAGTGATCGCGGCCAAAGTAGAGCCGGAAGCGGGCATCGGGAATCCGGTAGCCGTTGTAGCCGCCGCGCTGGGCCCAGCTCTGATGTTCGTTCCTCCACGAACCGGCGCGCGACTGAACAAACCCGCTGTTCACCTGTCCCTGGTGCTGCGGAACGCCGCTATGGTGCACGCCGCCGTTGGTTGGCCCGTTGTATTGCACGCCGCCGTGATAGGCGCCGCCGGAGCTCTGTTGCGGTCTTGCACTCTGCGCCGGCCTGGCAGCCGGTTGAGATTGCGACGCCGGCTTCGATTTGTCCCGATCGCTTCCCTGATCGTGCTGGGCGTTGGCGATGGCCGCGCCTCCGAAGAGCAAGAGCAGAATCGCTGCACTGATCGCACGGACGTTCCTCATTTGTGGTGCTCCTTTCAAGCGCGCTTGGCGCCTTTCAAATTGAGTCGGTGCTTCCGATTTCCCATCATAGCCTTGGCAGGCGAGAAACAGGAACCATTGCGACCATGAATATACCGCTCACTTCTGGGAAGTGTACGGCGGCCATCCAGTAGCCGTCGCCGCGGTGCGCGCAAAGCCGCGACTCGGGCTGGTCCGCGGATCGCCTGCACATGGAAACGGATTGACTGCCTGAGATCGCGCTACTTGGGCGGAAATCCAACCGATTCCGCGTAGAGCGCCCGCTTGTCCGCGGGCAGCTTCAGGGTCGCGGCTACATCCGCCCCATGAAAGGTGTAAAACCAGGCATTCAGCCCCTCGCTGGCCGCGAAGAGATATACATTCTGGCCGATGAACCCTACGTCCACCTGGGCGAAATCGTCCTTGGCGGCAGCCACATAGACCAGGGTCACGGCGGCGTGGGCAGCGGGCGCGGGACTGATCTTGCCGCGCACGTCACCGGCCAGGAACGGCCGAAGCAGGTTGCGCTCGGCCTCATATACGTAAGCTCCGTCGGCCAGCACCACGTCGAGTTCGATGTCCTGGCTGTTCATGGCCGAGGGCGCCGTGCGGCCCAGTCCCGGCTTCACGTCGCGCGACCGGTTGACGCCAAAGGCCGCCCACAGCAGGTTCGAGAGCGTCTGCAACGGGAGCGGCTGGTCGCGGAAAGCGCGGGTGGTCTGCCGCTGGGCCAGCGCCTGCATTAGCGGCATCCCGGCGGCGATCTGCGGCTTGGGCAATTGAATGGGCTTCAACTCCTGTGCGGAGAGAGCGGGTATGGTCCACAAGACGGCCAGGACGCTGAGCAGGGACACTGATCGCCTGAGCTGGAAACGGACTGAATTGTGCATGGTTCCTCCTCGAAGCACGCGGCTACGCACGCCAACCTCCGAGGGTGTGCGAATGAGGGGAAGCAGCATAGAAACTGCCGGGTTGCGCGCGGGCAGCGCGCCGGTCAATCGGTCAGAAACGCCAGCGACTGCAACTGGGTGATTTCGAAAGGTTTGCGGCAGCGGATGTTGGCGCAAGACAGCTTGTCGTCCCGTCTTACCATGTAAGACTGCGCCTTGGCGAAGCGGGCGCGATCGCGCTCGTCGGCCCCGCGGGGCAGTTGCGCCCGCTTGCGCCGCACCACCCAGGTCACCTTATATTCCCCTTCCTGTCCGCACTTGGGGCAGGTGAGGGTGTGTGTCCGCTGTTCCGTCGTCTCGTTGAAAAACTCCCGCTCTTCCATCTCTCTCCAGCTCTCTGGCTCATCCCCCACGACGAAGGACCGGTCTGTGGGAGCGCCGGGGCTCTTCCGCTCCGGCAGATTTTATTCCATACTCATCCTTGCCATGACGAAACGCAAGCCAGTCCCATTCTCGGCCACCAAGGCCGTCAAGGCCAATGCCCGGGCGCGCGTCGGCCAGCCCAAGCCCGCGCGCGTGGTGGATACCGAACCCCGCACCGGCCGCGAGGCCAAACACAAGCCCAAGCTCGAGGAAATCATCCGCCAGGAGGAGTAGCAATGGCCAAAGCCGTAGGCATCGGCGGCGTCTTTCTCAAGGCGCGAGACCCTCAGGCCCTGGCTGACTGGTATGCCGCCCATCTGGGCATTCAGCGCGGCGAAGGCGGATCGCTGGTCTTCGACGGGCCGGAGTCGGCCGGAATGACCGTCTTCGCCCACTTCCCCCTCGATACGTCCTATTTCGGCGAACAAGCGCAGCAGGCGATGGTCAACTTCCGCGTGGACGATCTGGGCCAACTGCTGACCCAGTTGGCCGCCGCCGGGGTCCGCATCGATCCCAAACGCGAAGACGCCCCCTATGGGCGCTTCGCCTGGATATGGGACTCGGAGGGTAACCGTGTGGAGCTGTGGCAGCCTTTGGCCGCGAGTTGAAGCTGGGGATTTGTGATTCGCCCGTTGTAAGACACAAGGATAATTTGTGGGACGCGCTTTCTGGCTTGTCTTACGGCGTCTCACCGCCTGGCCGAGTGTCTTACGGATGCCCGTGAACCGCAGGACACGCGCTCCGCCCCATCGCCCCATGCCAGCATTCCACGCCTTCGGCGTAACCCGGCCGTTCCATTTTCCCCTCCGTGACCAGGATCACATCCCTTTCCTCTACTCGCGCCTAGCTTCATACTGTTGTGCTCGCCGCCGGCTGCATTCGCATGTGGCGCAAGCACGGAGGAATCGCAATGAGTAAGTTTTCCTTGCGTTTTTTGCTGGTCTTGTCTTTCCTGGCTCTGGCGCCGGTTGCGCTCATTGCCCAGGCATCCGGTCAAGGCATCATGTTCGGCAATTGGAAGCTCAACCTTGCCAAAAGTAACTTCGGCGGCGGATCCAAGTTGATGGCGATGACTTCCAAGGTAACTTCCGATACTCCCGCACTTATCCAGTTCTCCGTTGACCAGACGGTCGAAAGCGGCTTTCAGGTTTCCTACAGCTTCAAAGGTGCGGCCGACGGCAAGGAGTATCAGCTCACCGGCAGTTCCAGCGTCTACTCTTACACCGAGGAGCCGGGCGTGGTGCATGAGACCCAGAAGGACGCCGACGGAACCATCACCAAAGGCGACTTTACGGTAAGCCCCAACGGCAAGGTGGGCACCTGGAATTACACCATCACCAATCCCGACGGCACCGTAATCAAGCAGAAGCTGGTCTTCGACCGCACGGCCTGACCCACTGAATTAGTTCTGCAAACTCCGGCTTAGTGCTGCACGCTATAGGGGCCGGGAAGCGACGGCTCGGCCGGCTTGCTTCCATCCTCCGGCTTGCCTGCCACCGCGGTTCTCTTCGAGTAAATGCGGAATTGCACCACCAGGTCCAGCAGCACGGGAACCGGTTGGCCGTCCTTGATGGCCGGCTCGAAGGTGGCTTTGCGAATCGCGGCCACGGCGTTCTCGTCCAGTCCGAATCCGATGGGCCGGCCGACCGCGATCTCGCCCGGCTTGCCGTCGACGCCGATCACCGTATGATACAGAGCCATCCCCGCCACGCCATTCGCCTGCGCATATTCGTTCGACTCCGGTTCGAAGGTCGACACCAGCCGTGCCTTCTTGTCCACGGTGTTCTGGCGCAGCACGGAGGGATCAGTGGGCCGGTAATCGGCTTTGGCCGCCGCCGCCTGGTAGTAGAGCTTCCAGAATTCGGGCATCGAGGCCATCAGACGATCGTCGAATCCCTGCGCAAAGATGTGGTCCAGAGCGTCTTTCAGCACGCCCGCGGCGTGCGCCGGCGAGATGGTGGTGGTCACGCTCGCCGGATCGGCCGGGCGTTCGGCCGCGGGCGTGGCGGCCATTTCCGCCTTCGCCTGTTCCTCCTCGCTCAGCTCGGGTGGCTGAGCGGCTGGCGCCGGAGCTCCGGTCTTGGCCGGCCGGTCTTTTCCTTTCTTCTTCTTGGGAGTCACCACCAACTCGCGGTCAATCGTGATTTTAACTACCTTCTTTTTCGGCGTGATTCTCACCCGGTCCACAGCCTTGGTCGGGTCCTCATAAGGCAGAGCGCCGAGAAAGTGCAACCCGTTGCGCGCCCCTTCCAGCTCTACCTTGTGTTTGGTCAGGTGCACCCGGTCGATCTGGATTCCGCTCAGTGTGTAGGAGCCCTGCGGCGAGTGACCGATCAGCGCGCCATGCTCCCCGAAGCTCAGGGTGTTGTCGAGATAGCCGCCGCGCAAGTAGAGCGGCTTGCCCACCAGCATGCGTTTCAGCTCCTCTTCCGTGATGCCGCCCGGCTGCGGAGTCTCGGCCTTGGATTCTTGCTCGGCGGCTGGGGCTGCGGGTGGCGCTTGTTCCGCCGGCGCGGCCGCCGGTGCCTGATCGGGAGCCGGTTGTTGCGCTGCCGGCTGCTGCGCCGCATCCGGAGCTGTGCTGGGAGGTGCGGGCGTGGCCGGCTGGGAAGGCTGCTGCGCGGGCGTCGGCTCTTGCGCATGCGCCGGTAAACTCAATGTCAAAGCCAGCGCACAGCAGCAAAAGAAAGTGGCGGACCGGGCCGTGGCCGCGGCGGAAGACTTCACGCGAAGACGAATTCGACGGTTGAGCATGGGGGGCCTTTGCCGCCACTCTAACAGGATTCCAGATTCCGGGTGTAAAGATTCTTACTCCGACTTGCCGCCGCGGTCCCCGGCCTTTTGCAGATGCCGGAGCCGCCATAGAATGCGCTGGAAAACTCCCAGGATGCGCCGTGTGTCCCGCGCCGTGGGGTTCAGCCTGCGCAGCAGCAGACGCAGGTCGTGACGGTTTGCTGCCCGCATTGCACGCGGAGAGTAACCGGCCGCCGTCATCGTCTCATCGACCAACGCGGCCAGAATGTCCAGTTTCCCTGACTCCGCGCCCAGCCCGCTCTCGTCGATCGCAGCTCCCGGCCTGCCCTCATCGGGTAGAAATGCCCTCGACGCCAGCTCATACAGGCACACGGCCACGGCTTGGCCCAGGTTCATCGAGGGCTGGTGCGGGTCGGTCGGGATCTCGACCATCACATGGCAGTAAGACAGGTCTTCCCGCGTAAGACCGTGTTTTTCCGGGCCAAAGACCAGGGCCACGCGTCCGCCATGCTCCATCTCCCGCCGCACCAGCGGGGCTAGTTCGGGCAGCGGAACCACCATCTGCTCCGGCTTGCGGTAGGTCAGTGTTCCGGTTCCCACCACCAGCGTGCAACCGGCCACAGCCTCCGCCAGGGACTCCGTCCTTTTCGCGTTTTGCAGCAGTTCCTCGGCGCCAATGGCTGACCGCGCCTCGCGCCAGTGCGCCTCGTAGGGCGCCACAACCGCCAGCCGCGCAAAGCCGAAGTTGGCCATCGCCCGCGCCGCCGCTCCTATATTGAGTGGGTTCCGCGGCGATACCAGCACCACATCGAGCGAGTCGCGTTGGGCATCGGGAGGCAAGAGATGATTCTAATGCGGCCCGCCGAAGCCTTTTGAAAGATTCCGGCGCGGGTGCAGGGTCGTACACGATGCAGCGCTTGCCACACGAGTTTCCGTTGGGCTTTACACAGGGGCCCGTTCGTGCGATAGCCTCAGGATGTGATCTGGACCAACCCAGCCGAGGTGGCGTTGAACGAGTTGAGCACCGCGCCCCTGGTGCGCTTCTCGGTGCTGGCGCTCAGCTCGATCTTCTTTCTCGTCGATCCCTTCGCCGCCATCCCCTCGTTCCTGGCCATCACCGCGAGCGCCGATCCGGCGCGCCGCAAGCGAATGGCGCGCAAGGGCGCGCTCACCTGTTTCATTGTCCTGACCACCTTTGCCGTGGGCGGCCAACTCATCTTCAAGATGTTCGGTATCACCCTGCCCGCCTTCGAGGTGGCCGGCGGGCTGATTCTGCTGCTCATCGGTCTGGACATGCTGGAGGCCAGGCGTTCGCCCACTCAGGAGGCATTGGGAGACACCGAAGAAGCTGCCGGCAAGGAGGACGCCGGGGTTGTGCCCTTGGGGATACCCATGCTGGCCGGCCCAGGTGCGATTTCCTCCGTCATGGTGTTGGTGGGCCAGGTGCCCGGCCTCTGGCATTGGGAGATGGGCGCCATTCTTGCCTCGATTACCCTTACCTGCCTCGTCAGCTACTGGGTTCTGGCCGGGGCGGGCCGGGTGCGCCAAGTGATGGGCGAAACCGGCATCCGCATCCTCGTCCGTATCATGGGCCTATTGTTGGTCGCCCTCGCCATGCAGTTTTTCGTCAATGGAATCACGGACTTAGGGCTGATTCCACGCCGTTGAGACCGAGTTTCCCACAGAAAGCGCCGCTTTCCACAGGCCGGGCGCTTGCTTTCCGGTTGGAGGGTTGCTATTCTCGGGAAGTTGCAACGAGGTGAACACGGCTTAGCCGGGTGCGAATCGGAACAACGCTTGCAATAAGGAGTGGCCTGTGCTACTCTTTGAAAGTTGCAGATGAGCAGTGGAGCCTCCCGGTGGACGTGTGTCCTGCCCGATGAGGGAAATGGGAAGCTGGTTCGTTGGGTCAGGTGAGGCGGTTTGCCCCTGAACCCCTGTAGGGAATCCCGCAGAGAACAAGCCATTGCAAGACCCAGGAGTTTATCTCCTGTGAGCCCTATCGGCTCAGGCGCATGTTGCTGGTCGCTCTTTGATATTTTGCGCTGTGCGACATTTTTGAACGGGACTTTCTCTTGTCCGCCGATCGAAATCCGCAACTGAGGAACGTCCGCCAACAACGAGTTTGAGCGGCCTTAGACGGGGAAAAGATTGAGCTTGACACGAAGATGAAAGTTCGATAAGTTTAAAAAGTTCGCGTAAAAACGCCGATGGATGCGGTCAAACGCAGAAACGGCGAGCGCAACAAGTTCGAGGACTCCCCGGCGTAACAGCTTGGGCCTCGATCCAAGAGGGTTCCGCCTAGGCGGTAAACCCACAAGGATCTTTGACAAATTGGTTGAACGTGCCAGTCGTGAGATGTGATCAGGTTTGGCTTGATCATTCTCACAAGGTAAGAATGCCCTGCGCTTTCGAGCGCGGGCAAGTCGAAACTCTCTGACCTCCGTCAGAGGGTCTAGACATCAGGTTTCAAACGAGAGTTTGATCCTGGCTCAGAATCAACGCTGGCGGCGTGCCTAACACATGCAAGTCGAACGAGAAAGGGTAGCAATACCTGAGTAAAGTGGCGCACGGGTGAGT
>JBEKTO010000100.1:0-6716 GCA_049515995.1 Occallatibacter sp.
CTCCAACGATACATAGCTGAACATCCCATCCTGAATCCGCTCGTCTCCACGCATACCGATTGGATGAATCAATATGAACTTATGACGCTGAAATCGAATCGTTTTTCAACAAGTTCCTAGGCATCCGACTGGCATCGGAGGTCCACATGGCAAAGCATGGTAAAAATTACCGTCGTTGTGAGCAGTTGCCGATCTTGCATCCCAATGCAGCCGGAATCGATGTAGGCGCAAGTGAGTTGTTTGTTGCCGTCAGTGCTGATCGGGATCCACAGCCTGTCCGTAGTTTTCCCACATTTACGCGCGATCCGCATGCCTTGGCAGATTGGCTTGAACAGTGTGGAATCCACTCCGTGGCGATGGAATCTACCAGCGTTTATTGGATTCCCATTTATCAGATTCTGGAAGCACGCGGCCTCGAAGTTTACCTCGTCAACGCACAGCACGTGAAGAACTTACCAAGCCGGAAAACCGATGTCTCCGATTGCCAGTGGCTCCAGTACCTGCACTCGGTTGGTCAGCTCCGTGCCAGTTTCCGGCCGCCTGGATTCATCTGCGCCATACGATCTCTCTGGCGGCATCGCGCCAGTTTGATTCAAATGGCAGCTGAGCATGTCTTGCACATGCAGAAGGCTCTGGATCAGATGAACCTGCAGATTCATCGTGTTCTGAACGACATTACCGGCGTAAGCGGCCTCAGGATCCTGGATGCAGTCCTTGCCGGAGAAAGGAGTCCTTTGACTCTGGCACGTCTCTGCCACGGTGGCGTTAAGAGCAGTGAGGATACGATTGCAAAATCGCTCGAGGGGGATTATCGCCCGGAGCATTTATTCGCACTACGCCAATCTCTGACAGCATATCGTTACTATCAGCAACTTGTGGCAGAGGTCGATGGAGAGATCCAGCGCCACCTGGGCGAATTGGAAACAGCCGAGTCTGCCGAGAAGACAACGCCTGCTCGTACAAAGGCTAAGCCATATCAAAAGTGCCGCTGCCCGGCACACGCGAAGGCAGTTGCAATGGGCGAGTGAGAGTGAATGACCGCTTCAACATCGTTTCTTTCCGCATAAATTGCGAGATGCATGCCGATTTCGCTGGTGACTCGTCGAGAGCCTGCAATCTGGTGGCCTTCGAGATCGACGATGACCATGTCGGCAGATCGCAGCAGGCACTTGCTGGCTCCGGTGGGCGTGGCGAGCAACCTCTCCTCATCGAGCCTCACAGAAAGATTGCCCGACGTGCCGGGCATAAAGCCAAGGCGATATAACCATCTGCCAAATCGGACAAGTTCCCGTCTGAGATCGTCTTCGGACCGGTGATCCTGATATGTCATTTTCTGTTCCTCTGAAATCCAGCGGTGCTGCTTGATTGTGCAACGTTAAGGCTCAAGAACCTTGAAGGGAGAAGGACTTTGGGGGATGACAGGCTTGCGTGAGAATGCTCGCTGGAGACTCTTCCAGCGTTTGCCGAAGCGATCGGAAGCCATGAAGAGGTATCCAGCAGTGAGCGGTCCGAGCACGCAGTGATGGCCAACGGCAGCCAACCCCATGGATGCGATGCAGCCGCATTGTTCGCAATCAGGATCGCCGCCAAACTGGCATGGTGTGATATGCGTGCGAAGATCGGCGGAAATGGTTTCGGTGGTTCGGGCAAAGATGCAGGCTTCAGGACTGCCGGGTGGAGACTCAATCTCGCGAATGACAGCTTCGGGCATGTCGAGGGTGGGGTATTTCTGGCGCAGCAGTTTCAAGTCGGCGATAGTGGACCCTCGTTGCGCGGCAGTGAGTATCTCCGGGTCGGTAGCGCCACGCTGCGGTGTGAAGATGCTGAACCACACCTTGGCCACTTCAGGCTGGCTGGTCCAAAAGCTGAGAAATTGGTCGAGGTATCCGGAACGCTGCGCTATCTGCGACGTGATGGTGCAGTGAACGGTGACTCTTGCGCCTTTGATGTTCCTGAGGATGCGCTCATAGGTTGCCGGTTTACGGCGCACATCATGCTCGGGCTGCAGGCCATCAATTGACACCACAACGTTCAGCTTCTTGTGGTTGCTCCACGCAGAGGGAATTACCCTGAACGCGCTG
Source organism: Occallatibacter sp. (assembly GCA_049515995.1). Taxonomy (GTDB): domain Bacteria; phylum Acidobacteriota; class Terriglobia; order Terriglobales; family Acidobacteriaceae; genus Telmatobacter. Next base: position 2,082 of record JBEKTO010000100.1, read on the forward strand.
GTGACGACCTGTGTATGCACGCCGCGGCTTTCGATCTGCGGCAGCAGCAGTTCGAGTTCGCGGTAGCGAACCAGCGGATCGCCGCCGACCAGCGAGACGTGGAGCGGCTTATGCTCATCGATCAGCGCAAGCACACGGGCGACCAACTCATCGCCCTGGAAGTCGGAGAGCTGGCGTAGCTGGGTTGCGCCGCCCAGGTGTGCCGCGTCGAAGGCATAGCAGCCGGGGCACCGCAAAGGACACTCCTTGGTGATCTCGATTGACATGGACGGCACGCGACCAACCAGAATCCTGGACCAGGCGTGGAGAACTTCAGATTTCTTCATGACCTCTCCGCATCAGACTTCGTAGGGCTTGGCGGAAATGGAACGGGCCGTGGACGGCTCGGTAGAAGAGGTCCACGACAAGTGCCCGGAGAGGGGATGGATCAGATCTGAAGGGGAAGGCTGTAGATCGCTAGATCAGGACTGGGGACGCGCTCTGCAAGCCGGATCAAAAATGCTCCACCCATGGGAGTTCTGACCAACCTGCGGTGATTGAAGGTGAACGCGAGAAGACACCAATTTGCGAATAGCGAATCGATACACTGCTTGCCGTGTTTCGAGAATACCAACACAAGGCAGAGGAACGAGAGAACGAAGAGTGTGCTCAGCTCAAAATCCTGGCCGCCGTGCAGAAAATGATCCCATGTCCAGAGGTACTGCGTCACCGGCATGGTGAATAACGAGACGGCGGTCAATATCAAGAGAGAGCGACCAATCCACGCAAGGACTCGAGCCGCGCACGCGCATGCGTTGAGATCTGGCTGGGGCTTGCTGGAATGTTGGGGCACTGATTCTCTCCCTTGCCTTAAGTATAAGCCTCGGGAGGTCAGAGACCGAGATGCCTGAAAGGTTGGACGAGTCCAGCATAGAAGAGTGGGGCAGTCAAAATGAAGCGGACTCTCTGCAATCTTGGGCTGACGTGAAACCCGCCGAGGCACTCACTGTCGCCTTGCGTTTGAATCGCGGATTGCGACGCCATATCTTTCAACGATTCTCCTCGATTTAACTGCAGCACGACATCGGCACCGGCGTCGAATGGAATCTCCACTCCTCTGCACCCCAGCATCGCTCGGCGGGCAAGATTCGCCCTCGAAAACGACCCAGGGTCCGGGATCGGGGTAGTGCCTGGATGGTAGCCTGCTCGCCACTTACTTAGTAGTAAACAGATGCTAGCGTTGCGCAAACGAGCGGTTTTGCAACAACCTGGTGATCATCGCTTCTTCAAGGTTTGCTTGTTGCGAAAAGGTATTGCATTGGCATTTCAATTGGCGACACCTTTATGCAACTCCTGGCCGAGCGAGGCAAGCTGACGGACGGCGACCGACGACCTGGGCCTCCGGACGCGGCTCTCGGTGGAACAACGCCCTTTTCAGGCGTGGGTCCACCCCTAGTATGCCCAGCGTTAAGAGAAGCACTGTACCTTCCCCCAATCTTGGAAACAACGCGTCGTAGCCACCGCTGTTTCGGTTGTTCAGGATACAGTTCTCAAGGGATTGAGCCGGCAGTGATGAGCATGTTGCAAGGGTTTTGCAAGGCAAAGTCTGACGCTTAACCGCGCATTATCCGCTCAGATGCGCTATATTGTTTACACGATTGCGGTTTGGCGTCAGTCATAACTGCAATGCCTGCTCGGCGGCTTCGTTGTCGAGACAATGCCCACTCGGCGGCTTCATAGCCGAGAAAATCCAAGACAGAAGTGCGGCCAAACGGCCGAAAATGGAGTGCTGCTTGATCGAATGATCAGCCGTGCCTTTGTACGATGGAGGATATCTATGCGTGAAAAAATGAGGCCTATCAGAGCATCTTTCGATGGGGCCTGTGAACCCTACAATCCGGGCGGACATATGGGGCTCGGCTGGGTGATCGATGGTAGCAAAAATCATGAGTACATCTCGGCTGACCGGGACAACAGCAATAATGTCGCCGAGTACTCAGCCCTGATCAGACTCCTGGAGGCAATGCCGCTCGGGAAGCCGCGCGATCTCAGGATCACAGGTGATTCTCAGCTGGTTGTAGCGCAATTAAACGGTGAGTTCGGAGTTCGATCCGAAATGCTCCGTCCGCTCTATTCGAGGGTGTCGGAGTTGTTTGAATCGATGCGCAGCGCGGGATGGACTATCTCCCTTGAATGGGTAGAGCGAGAGGGTAATGCGCTCGCCGACGAGGCAAGCAAGGAGGCACTGGCAGAGCAGGGCGTGGGCGCAGCCGAACGTAAACCCAATCTCGGTTTCACTTCCAGGCTGGCTGATATCGGAGAGCCGCGAGATGTCTCCGCTGTCATGGTGGGCAAGACCCTGACTGAATCCGGTCTGCGCGGACCGGACAGAAAGCCGGCCGAACGCGCGTATGCCGAGGGCTTCGCGCAAGAGCGATTCGACGGCTACAGCATGGTTGTCGACTGGAATGAGGCGAAGGTGGGCGAGATCATTGATGCTCAAATCAGTCTCGGACGGCTCAAACGCAAACCAAAACTCAACCCCGTGCTTGCAGATCATCTCTGTGGGCACACAGCCACACTGGGACTCAGACCCAGCTGCAAGCAAGTCAAGGAGGTCTCTCTGAGCCTGTGCGACCGCTGTCTCCGTGGGAACAAGCGTGACTTTGAGCAGAAACGGAAGTCAGTGCTCCAACGCTGCTCAGAAGGCGCGAGTCTCCTCAAAGCTGTGAAAGCGACGACGTCGGCGAAGCATTTGCGACCTTCGGTTTACCTTGCTGTGTGGGGTCGCTGGAGACACGAGCAGATGCAACAGGTGCTCGCAAAGTATTGCCCCCTTGAACGTCCCGAACAACAACCTGCTGTACTGAAGGCGGTACAGAGATTGGCAAATCAAAAGGAGAAAGAGATTGCTCAGCTCATGCAGGCAGCTCTTCGTAGTCGATCCGGGACCGACACATCAGGCGTGAACACCTCCCAAATCCGGAAGCGTGCCTGCCTCCAATGACTTCTTGAGCAAAAGCAGGATAGAGCACCGGCCGACTAGGCCGGTGCTCTATGGCCAGAACTATCCGAGGCTAGTTGTGCTGCACCTGCCGCAAAACATTTACGTAGCCGTCAGGCAGGTATGGCTGTAGATCTTTCTTGATATAGTGCCTGACCCCGAGCGACTGGCAAAGATCGATCATGCGGCGGGTGTACCCTTCCCAGTCCGTCTGACGGGTAATCGGCAGATAGTTCACCCTCCCGATCTTGTAGAGGTCCACAAACTCATGAGTCTCTCTAACGATCTCCAGGCTCGAGTCACAATCGATCGTTGGTTCCAGGCTCACCCAGGTGAAGATGCCGGCAGCATGAAACCTCTTTAGTGCCAAAACGCGATCTCCTGGCAATGCCCCTCCCCTTTCCCATTTTTTCGAGAACGAATCATCGAGGCTCGTGAGCGTGCTGGCAAAGGAATCCCGTGTCGGCCTGAACAGATCCAAATCCTGCAGCGCCCGCGTACCGCCTTTGGTGAGAACGCAGACGCCGAGCCCATGCTCGATCAGAATTTCCAAGGTGGGACGGGTTAGCGACATGTCAAAAGGGTTGTAGACGTCCGTGGTGAAGCTGAGCATGACCTGCTCTTGGATGCCTGCGGCCTGATACTTTTGCGCATCCTTGCGGAGCTTGTTGAGGTAATTCCGGCGGGGCCGCGCTCCCGCGTCAAACTCCGCGCGCTTGATTTTCACAACTTGGGGCACATAGCAATAGGCGCAGGCGTGGCCGCAACCCCGGTACGGGTTTGCGGCCAAGGGGGCATATTCGCCTGCCTGGCCGGCCGGAGCATAGATGTAGGTGCATCCCTCGATTGGAATGCTCGATGGCTGTTCGATCTGAGCCGATTTACTTTCCATTTGATATCACCCCTTGCATGCCGGTTCCTTTCCCGGTGTTTTTATGGGTTTCGCGTTGCTCGTCGACCCGCCCTTTCCATGTCCAGAAGCCCAGCGGCTCGTTGTTGGTGAGCTAGGCATTAGTTTTGGCACCCATGCGGCGCATCGTCTCCAACATGACTTCGCCAACTGCAGTCAGCGACACCGTGGCCGCGTTCGCAACTGCGCGAAGTTCGGGATTGGATTCCATCTCCGCCCAGTTTCCAATCCAGCTATAGAGCTTGGTGAAGGCGTCCAGTGGAAATTCGTCGTTGTCGAATTTGCTCATCAAAATTACCCCTTTAAATTAGGTGCAAGTTGGGATTTGGACCAGTGCTAAGTACTCGGCAAGCTTTTTCGTGTGAAGATTTCTCCCTCGCAATCGCAGGCATTGCGCACTTCCAAAGACGGTTGACCTGACTGACACGCTCGGAGTGGTCCAAAGCTAAAGTCTTTCGTTCCTGGATACCACGTGTTTGCATCAGATTCGCCTCGAACGACGATCCCTCCGATTCCATTCGCTTTCAAAAGAATGTGAAGATTCGTGATGGGTAGAGCAACGCTCTTTTGAGGCGCGGGTCGGCTTGGTGACTTTATCTGATTTTTGATTATCAAAAATCAAATGGCGCTTCGGGCTATTTAGTGGGTACGGGGTTCATATCGAGCCCGCCGCAGTGGAAGTAGATGGCGTTGATGAAGTTCTGTCGGTTGCGAAATCCACGTGCGGTGTACTTCACCCATT
>JBEKTO010000101.1:0-5679 GCA_049515995.1 Occallatibacter sp.
CCGCAACCTCAACTACCTGCTGCTGAAAGCGCAGCGGCTGGCCGCCACAAAAACCCAACTCGTCGCCTTCCAGAAAGCCGCGTAGAAAGCTGACTCTTACAGATTCTCGTCAAGAGCCGATTAATCATCAGAAGCTGGTTTTACTGTCTGAGCGTGAGCGAGAGGAGATAGTGAACAGAAGAGCGCGCATGAATAAGCCGGCAAAAAGGCGCACCTTCCGAGAAGACGACCACGAAAGCACCAGCAGGAAATCCAACGATCATCTCCACTGCGCCTGCTGCAAGGAAGAGCCTGCGGCCTATTGCCACCGACGATATCGCGCTGGCTATCCATGCCCCACGTTTTGAAAATGTGGGCGAAGCCTGCGTGTGCGATGACAAGGAGCATTCCCGAGGCGATGATCTTTGCGTTCTGAAGGAGTCTGCCCCCCCTTGTTAAATGCAAGAGGCTGGCCAAAGGCAGATCGGGCGTATTCGCTTCAGAATCAATGGCATGATTCGTGGCATCGACATGCGAGTCGAATGTGTGCCCTATAGATTGAATTGGGCCTGTGGCGACTTTGTGCGATGGGTGCGATTTCTGTCGCAGCGTTCGACACCTCCTCCATTCCGCGCATCGAAAAGTAAATCTGCTTGATGCTTTCCGCCCTTGTGAAGTAGCGCGAAATCGAATACGGAATCCCTCTCGCGCTCCGGTGCGACGGGGCGCATTGCCGGTCTTCGTGTTGCACACTTCGCGTTGTGCCCATGAGATCATCCAATATTCCTGCACCCGGAATCAGACCCTATGCCGCTTTGCAGGGATTTTTACGCCGACCGCTCCGGATTTCTTCATCGCCGTCGAAAGGCTCCGTCTGGCCCTGTGCAACCGTGACTTGGCAGCTGCGAGGTGCATTCTCTGCAGGCGAGCAACATCCTCAATTGAGCACTCATCGAGATCGCAGGCCATCAAAATGAATCGATACTTTGGGTGCAGTTTCAAGGCCTCGCGTCGCAACAGGCCGCGAAGTTCGCGATGAGAAAAATCCTCTTCTGGATTACGGCGCACATCCCGGAGGCTTCTCGTGCAGAATCGAGCCTCCTCTCCCTCTTGTTCGTCAAGGGCAATCCAGCGAATGTGTTTTTCTCTCCTTTTGTTGGAGATCGCTTGATTGATAACGATGGAGTTCAGCCAAGTAACGAAGCGAGACTCTCCGCGGAACCTGCGAATGTTTCTGATGGCGCGCAACATCGTTTCCTGAACCAGGTCGTGGGCTTCCTCTGTATTCGCGGTATAACGGCGCGCGACGCAGTACAGCAATTTCTGGTGGCGGCCTAGCAGCTCACCCAGAGCGCAGGAATCTCCGTTCTGGGCTGCGATGACGAGTTCTTCATCGCTACGCCGCAGGCCGCCAACTTCTATATCCTGGAACAAAGCCACAGGACTCATTTTGCTCGCGAGCTCCGGCTCCGGCTTGCATATCAACTGCATTGCATCCTCCATATGCGCCCGGAATCGGCGCCATCGTGACCGTCATGCAGAACAGATCGTCGCAGTTCTGCCAGCTTTTTTATCCTCGAGCGTTACCCAGCCCGGGTCGCACGTTCCCTCTGATCCTTCTTTTGGCGGCCACCGACGTTTCGATCATCCTTACCAATTCCTCAATCGGGATTTCACTGCTCGTCTTGTCATCGTAGAGAGGATCCTCCAGTCGATTCGCTTGCTCACCGATCACGAGAATCACTGCATCGGGCCAGCGCCGGCGAATGTATTCGGCCGCGTATCGGAGGTCATGCGTGGCAAAGGAGTGGTGCAAAACGGCAACATCCACTGACACAGCTTGTGGAAGAGCACACAGATTCCAATAGTTGTTCACTCCCCAAAAGCCGCTCTTCCGCCTTGGGGGCAAGGCTTGGCGAACTGCATTCCTCCACTCCTCGATGCCGAGTGAAAGTACGTTCGTGGTTTTTCTCATATTGCCGTTCCTACTGTCCCATCGCTACTCGATGTTGAGATTAAGCAATGGGGATGCCAAACCCGCGACGGACTATCCCTTTTGTTTTCAGCGCACCTCCCCATCAATGATCCGCAGTGTCGAAACTGTCGTCGTCAGTTTCGAATTTTCTCCGACATTGTCGCCGAGCCGGTGGCTGGGCGATGACTCTGCTATGTGCGCCGACATTTTTTACAGATCAATGCAGCCCGCAGAGAACTGGACGAACCACACGTGCCTCTGGCGACGTAAGTCATTGCGTTCGGGGCTCCTTAGGCAAGCGTGAGGCGAACGTCGATCCACGTGCTCGGCACGTGGATTGCTGCCGAATGCATGGTCCGGAGGTCGATGGATTGCAGTTTGGAATTCTTCTTGCTTAGGTCTAATCAACGAGGCGCCCTGTGGTGAGCGCGAGAAATAGAAGCCATGACGAACGTCACGCCATGCCTCCGCGCCGGAATGAAGAACCGATGCCGGACTGCAGAACTGCTCTCAGGAATCGGATTCCGACGAGCTGGCGAGAGCGAAAGCTGCTCGGCACTGCGATTGCCAGATGAGTCCGTTTTGCTGAACGCAGGTTAGAAGTAAGAAAGAGAGGAATCGAGTATGGGTTCACGAAGTCTGAAGTCGATCTGTCTGAGTCTAATGGCTATGGGCTTGGCCTTTGTGGCCGTTGGATGTAAGAAGGCGCCGCCAATCACCTTGGCGTGCAATGCCACACCGCCCGCAGTTTACGCGGGCGAACAGGTGAATGCCACTGCGACAGCCGGTTCGGTAAGCACCAAGAAGCATAATGAGGTGACTTATAGCTGGTCAGGATCCGGAGTCGTAGGCAACGGGAGCACCGCTGCGATTGCCACCGATACGTTGAATCCAGGCGTCTACACGGCAAAAGCGGAAGTAAAGGAAGGCAAGAAGGGCAAAGAGGGGTTGAAGTCCGGCGAAAAGGCAGAGTGCTCGGCCAGTTTTACGGTGAAGGAATTCGAGCCACCGACGGTCAGTTGTCTGGCGAACCCTTCGACGCTGAAGCTTGGGGATACCAGCACGATTACCTGCACCGGCGCCAGCCCGCAGAACCGTCCTTTGACTTACACCTACTCGGCTACAGCAGGAACGATCAGTGGTGTTGGCCCCACGGCAAACTTCTCTTCGACCGGTGCGCCCACAGGACAAGTAGGGATCACCTGCAATGTAGCAGACGACAAGAATCATACGGCGAGTGCGGATACCAGCGTGACAATCGTGGCTCCGCCGCCGCCCCCAGTCCCGCATGTGCAGGAGCTGTGCGGCGTCTCGTTCGCAAGAGATACCAAACGGCCTACACGCGTCGACAACGAAGCCAAGGCCTGCCTGGATGAGATTGCGCTTGATCTGAAGCAATTCCCGGATGCCAGAGCGGTCATCGTAGCCGACTCGAACGCGAAAGAGAAGCGGATCACCGCGAAGCAGGAGAAGGTTGCGGCCAAGCATAATCACTCCAAGGTCAAGTATTTTGACCAGCAACGCGCAGTCAACGTCAAGGACTACCTGGTCACTGACCAGGGAATCGACGCCAGCCGCATCAGCGTGGCCACCGGAACAGGCGATGACCAGGATGTCACAAACTACCTGGTGCCTGCCGACGCTACGTTCGAAAAAGATGTGCAGGGTACCACTGCGGTCGAAGAGAGCGCTGTGAAACCTGAGGAACGCAAGCCTCTGGCTGTGCGCCACCACAAGAAAGCCACTGCAAACCAGCAGTAGCTTTCCAAGGCGCCACCCGGCCCCCGTTTTGGAAGGCGACGAGGGCCGGGCCCCCTATCTGCCAGAGTGAGCCGGGATAGAACACATAGAGGTTTACCAATGAATGCCGAGACGATTCAGGCTGGTATGCAGTTCCTTGTTATGGTGCTTTCCTTCGCGCTCCTTCTCAGGGCCCGGCATCTTTCAGCCGGACTACGGCTTACAAAACCCGCTTACCGGTGCTTGCCTGCCGAGAGCGCCGTTAAGCAACCATCTGAATCCGAACGGATATTCAGAGCATAAGAAAGGCAGGCCTGAGCAATGGCATGTACTGCGGCGCAACCTGCATTCAACGGTGGATGGTGCATACGCACGCCTCATCTTGTATCGAGCAACAGCGAATTCCGATCATTGGTAACGAATACAGCTCTGGGGGTGCTGCCGGAAGATGCCTTGCGTGAACTTGAATCGATCATGTCCGTAGCGGACTATGATGCCGGCTGCATCTTATTCCTGGAACAAGAGCTGCTCAGCCAACTATTCGTCGTCTTTGAAGGAGACGTAAGACTGTCGCTGCAAGATATCAGCGGCAAGAGGCTAACCCTTCGAATTGCACAACGCGGTGCTATTCTCGGTGTGTCCGAAGCATTCTCGGGAAACCTCTCCGAGTGGTCGGCAGATACCCTCTATCCATCCAAAATCGCCTCAATCAGGCGCAGCGAATTTATTCGATTTGCCGAGCGGCACCCCGATGTATATCGTCTTGCGACGATGGAACTCATCCGGACTTGCAGCAATACCTGCAGAACACTCCGCATCCTTGGACTCACGGATCGCGTCCGGAAAAAGCTTGGTGGGCAACTGCTGGCTTGGGCAGAGCAAGGCACCAGAACGGGCGATCAATCACGATACCGGTTGGCGAGGAGTCATGCGCAGATCGCGGAATTCATTTGTACTACTCGTGAAAGCGTGAGCCGTACTCTGGCGGACTTCAAACGGAGCGGACTGGTGGAGTTTAGAGGCTCTATGATGACCATTCCCAGCATGACTGCCCTCAGAGAATATGTTGAGCGCCGTTAGCTGGAGGCAGATTCGTGTTGACAGCGCCTGGGTGGAGTGTGCAGACAGTTCGCACGAAAGTGTCCTCCAATGAGGGTCCAAGATCCTAGCTTGTGAAAACACCCGAATCCAAATAGAGAAGCCTGTTTTCGCTCTTGAACACTTCCATTGCGCCGCCATCGTCAGCACCCGTGATTCTGAAATCGGCTTGCTCGGGCCGACGAAAACCTCCGAATTGTCGTCGACAGTTTCGACAGGACCAGGGGTCGGCAGATATCTCTACTGAAAACAAGGAGGTTAACGCGCTAGAGATTTGGCATTCCCATTGCATCTCCTCTATGGCGTGAGGAAAGTAATGATGTTAAGGAAATGCCTGCTTTTGATTTGCTTAACGACGGTACTGCCGGCGATTGCAGAGGACATCGCAACTCCAGATCCGCAGTTCGGGAGCATTAGCGGTACTGTAATTGACGTAAATGGCGATCTCGTGCCCGGGGCCCTCGTCACGCTCGAATGCCCATCCCCTTGCGAAAACCAAACGACGACAGCAAACGACACCGCGACTTTTGATTTCCACGATCTCAAGCTTGAAGTTCCCTACCAGGTTCGCATATCCGTCAATGGTTTCGAGGATTGGACCTCTCCCGCCATTGTCCTCACGCCAAGTCGCTCCGTCTTCTACGTGACGGGAACCAAGCTTAAGATTGCAGACGCATCAACAACGGTTACGGTCTATGCTTCCACGGCCCAGATTGCCGTCGAACAGGTCCATCTCGAAGAGCAACAGCGTGTTCTGGGGTTCATTCGTACGCCTCCGGGCAACGCCATGGTTGACGGGGCCGGGGTGTGCGCAGGTAGGCTACTTTGCTATTCGTGCGGCGTAGGCGGCTGGAGTTAGCTCGGCAAGGGACTGGATGGAGCGGTCG
>JBEKTO010000102.1:0-11316 GCA_049515995.1 Occallatibacter sp.
AATCCTGCTCGGGAAAATACGGCCGGTAGACTTTCGCCATACCTAAAGACTGCCAGCTTCCAAGCCGCTGTTCAACCCAGCTTCAACAAAATCTCTGCCTTACTCAGACACACTCCTAGAACACAAAAAAGTGCTGGCGCCACTTGTGGAGCCACTTCGTTCCAATCCTGCCAGCATCGCACGGGATGACAATTTCATGTCGAGAAAGGCGGTTCGTAAGGATATGGGCGTCTTTGAGAAAGTGCCTGCTCGGGCATCTGGTGAATTCACTTCAAAGTCGAAGGTGTCGAGCATCGCGAGGAGGTAGGGTGGCGCGATGAAATTGTGAGCCCTACGGAAGACCGGTGTGGTTCGCAACGTGAAGCTCCCCGGCCAACATGAAAAACAAGATTGTCGAGTTTTCCGAGATCACCCACGAGGCCATTGACTGGTACGCCAATTACGAGCGCAGGTAAATTCGCAACTCCAAGGGTAGAATGACATTCATCTTGGGGACCTTCGGCGATCGAGTCATGGATGAGACAATCCGCCTGACATCGACTCATGGCTCGGCGCCTACGAATGGTCCCCTGCTACCAAGAATCGCTACAAGAATGTTTTCGGAACAACGTTCAAGATTACGCTACCTCTTCATACGCAGTGTTTCCGACGGCCAAGACCAGCTTTCACTTGCACATAAACAGACTTTTGGCGAAGCGCGAAGGAAGGGATGAAACTCATTGAGACTCCTCGGTTACTTCGATGGCGCTCACACATGCGTAGTTCTTGACAGGGACAAAACTCAGGGCAATCAGGCCTGCCGTGTTGGGCACGATGCCATGGAAGGTTTCTATCACAGGTTGGTTGGGTCCCCCCGCTTTCTCGAAGATATTGAAATTGCGCAGCAATGCTACGCCATTTGCGGAGACGTCAAAGATGCGGGGGGCGTCATCATGGCGTGTCGATACAGTGCCGAAAAACCCTTCTGTAAAGTACAAGGTCACCGTATAGCGTCCTGGCGTCACTGGTATCTGATAATCGAAATGCCCAAATCGTTCGCCATCGAAGAGATGCGAGTCGGAAACGTTCACAGCCGGATTTTGATGAGTCACTAAAACCCCTCCGACGGCATACTGGTCCGAGGACCAAAGCTGACCGGCATGGTCGACATAGGAGTTCTCTTGCATCACGATCCGCACCGGATTCAGCCTGCCGCCGACTTCGGGCACCAATTCGATGGCATTGACCATGGGTTGATCGAACCACCGGCGGAACTTGAGATGAACCATCCCGTCGCTGCCCGGGGAAACATTCTTGAACACGCGCGTAAGGGCTCTAAAGTTACCCCCCGCATCGCTCAGAATATCGAAGCTGGGCAATAATGGATGCTCACCCAGGAATACGGAGAAGACTCTGCTGCTCTCTCCGCGGCCGGTGAATGTACCTGGCCCGAATGCCGTTTCCACGAAGTGCAGCCTCAATTCATAGCTGCCTGGATTTAGGGGAATGTCGTAGCTGAATTCCCCTTCTCGGGCGGTGCGGTACATCGTTGGATCTGAGGTTCCCTGGATGTATGGAAGTTTCAGGTCGACTACTTCTCCGCCGGTGAAGTAATGATCGCCGCTCCATGCATTTCCGTCGCGGTCGAGATACTCCCGCTTTGAATAGCCGGCCAGGATGCGAACCGACCCATTCACGGGGGTAACGGCAGGCGCTGAACTTGCCTCCGATGAAGGAAGCACTGCGGATGTGTGGCCCGGCGCCTTGCACGATCGCACGCCAAAGACCATCCAGAAGGAAATGAGCAGTATAACAATGACCGCTGCGGGGATTGCCACGGTCTTGTAGGCTATCCACTTCTTCCGTAGATCAGCGGAGCGTCCGGTTTCTTCCTGTTTGTCGGAAGACGCCGCCAGCCTATCCTCGCGCCGGGTGAACTGCAGTTCATAGCGCCCTTCCATCACCATGATTCTGAACGTGTGATCTGCACCTTCAGTTTCGTAGTACTTCCGAAGCCGCGCACGAAGCCGGTGCATCTCCACGCGCACACTGGAATTCGTTGCCGGATCGAAATCGGCGGGGCGGCCCAGTGCCTCCACGCCGATTTTGTACTCGTTAAGGGTGCTCTTGTTCTCGTTGAAATGATTGCTGCATAGATACTTAAGCAGTCTTGCCAAGACGGGAGATTCGGAGAAAGCTTGTGACGACAGCACCGCCTGGATTTCCGCTGCCTCATCCGGAACCTGGATCTGGGTGGAAATAAGGAGAGCCCCCTTCGCTGGCTACGATGCTACCAAACAAAGGCCGCTTTAACAACCAGGAAACGCCCTCATGGATCTGTTACTACTGGCACGAAACACGCTGCAAACACAATGAGTTAAGTCGCGTAACGGTTGCATAGCGGGTCGCAGCTTGACTCGCAGGTTTGGAACCCCGAATGTTGCGTAGTGCGATTCTGAAACTCCATTGCGCGGGTCAGTGCAAAAGAGCTTTTGCCATGCCACCGGCCGTCGGTTGCGCAACGGAATCGGCAATAGAAAGTTCAGACAAGTCGGTGGAAATCTCTCGGAGGATCTGAATGACAGCGAACCTAATCTCGCTTGCCCGGTGGGGTGCGTTGGCCGCGACGTTCTGCCTTGGGCAACCGTGCTTTGCACAGTTCAGCAGCAATGTACAGGGTACGATAACGGATTCGACCGGTGCGGTCATCCCGAATGTGGTCATCACGCTTCATAATGCAGGCACAACCGTGGACCTGAAAGAGACGACAAATCAGACCGGTTATTACCGCTTTACAGCCGTGGCTCCCGGAAACTATACAGTCATCGCCATGCAGAGCGGTTTCAAGATCGAATCGATCGCGGTTACGGTGACTCCGGACGAGACGCGAGCCGTGGACATCATTCTGCCTCTGGCTGATGCGGGCACGACCAATGTAACCGTCTCCGGCGTCGCGCCGGACCTGAACACGGATGAGACGCGTCTCCAGACGACGCTGCCCGCAGAAGAGATTGCAAAGCTCCCGCTCGCCAATCATGATGTGCAAGAACTGATAGCCCTTACGCCAGGCATCACCGGCTATCAGAATGAGTCGGCAAGCGCCGGTTATGGCTCATCGATCTTTGCCGGTTCATTTAGCCCACCATACAGCGCCAACGGCACCGGTAGCAACAGCAACTTGTACTTGATCGACGACCTGCCGGTAGGCGATGACATTACGCAGGGAAACGCAATGATTCTTCCCAACTCGGACATGATCGATCAGGTGTCTCTGCAAACACAAACCTACTCGGTTGAGAATGGCACCTCAGCCTCGTTGCAGATTGGCTTTAGCACCAAGACGGGCACCAATCAATATCATGGCGACGTGGACTACAGTTATGCGGGCAAGAACCTGGCCGCAGCCAACAATCTCACCAATACGTTTCCCACAATAGGAGGCGTGGTGGTTCCTACGCCAAAGGGAACCAGTCCGGAATTCCATCAAGACCAGATTCTCGCTTCGTTGGGCGGACCGATCTTCAAAGACAAGACCTTCTTCTTCGGCTCGGTCGAGAAACAGTTGGCCGGAATTGGCAGTTCGGGTTCTGTCGGCACCGTCGAATGGGATCCCGCGTTTGTCGCGTGGGCGCTGACGGCTTTCCCTAACTCAGGCTTTCCCAAGGCTCTTACGGTTGCGCCGAATACGCGCGATTACAATGCAACGGTCGCGACTGCAGCGAGCGTGATTCCAAGCACCTGCGGAACCACTCAGACTGTTCCCGCAAATCCATCCCTCAGCTACAACCTTCCCTGCTCCACGCCCATGTACGACTCCGGCATGCTCTTCAATCAGTCGCAGCCGTTCAACGGCATCCAGTGGAACCTTCGTCTGGACCAGACATTCCGCAGCGGCAAGGACCGGGTCTATGTCATGTACGAACGCATTGACCAGATGCTCGGCAACCTGGGAGAACGGCCCGCACTGGATGGCATCACTCCCAGTCAGAATAAGTATTTTTCTCTCAACTACGTGCACCTTTTTTCGCCCAAGACGATAAATGAAGTTCATGCTGGCAACCTTCGCTCCATCAATGGCAGCCAGTTGAGGAATCCGGCAGCGGCAGGCATTCCGTATTATCCCCAGGGCCTCGATACCACCAACGGCTTCGCGTTCATGCAGCCAATCGGCCAAGAACCTTTCGCATCGCAGACCAACTGGGAGCATACCTACGCGCTCCGCGATACGCTGAGCTACACCGTACGCAACCACACCATCCGGGGCGGCTACCAGTTCAGCCGCGAAGACTACTTTCAAGACTCGAGCGGAATCTTCAGCCGCCCGTTCTTTCCGTTCTACTTCACTGACACCTTCTCGTGGATCAGCAACAGCGCCCAGGCCGGCTACAATCTCTATACCATCGGCGGCAACGGACAGTTCAATCCCCAGTACTACGGTTCCACCGTTCTGTATAACGGTCTGTGGGCGGACGATAACTGGAAAGTCCTACCAAATCTCACCATCACGGCAGGACTGCGTTACGACGACTTCGGCAACCCGGTTCCGTATTCGAAGTCGGGACTTTTCTCGCCGTTGTTCCCCGGAGCGGGTTCCAACTTCTATGCACAGACGTGGAACACGACGACGCACATTGCCGAACACGCATTCACCGGCGCGCAGAATGAAAACTGGATGCCGCGCGCGGGCTTTGCCTATACGCCACTCAAGAGCAGACAGTTGTATGTCCATGGCGGCATCGGCCTGTATGCGAACGCGCTGACGCCCTACCAGATTGCCAATAACCTGCCTACCCAACCGCCGGAGCGCATCAGTTTGTACACAACGAGCATTGTTCCATTCGGCGATCTCACGACCACCTCCGCTCCGTATGGCTACAACTACGGATCGTTCCCCGCTTACGGTCAAGACCCTTATGGGAACATCTACTCGAATGCGGCCCATACCGCTGTGTATTCGGCCAACCTGAACGGGTTTGCCCCCAACATCAAGTCGGAGAAGTACCTCAACTGGAGTCTTGGCGTCGAGGAGCAATTCTTCGCCAACATCGTTGCTGGCATCACCTATTCGGGAAGTCACGGCTACGATCTGGTTGCCGGGTCCCAGGCAGCCAATGGAGGCGGCAACGTCGATTACAACCTGAAGGCTGGATCGCCGACAGCAAGGCCGGACGCCGAATGGGGTACCCTGAACTATGGCGCCAACGTACTGACAAGCAACTACAACGCGTTGATCTTGACGTTGCGGCAGCAGTACAAGGGGTTGAGTTACCAGGCCAATTATAACTGGGCGAGGGCTCTTCAATGGTCGCCAGCTTATCAAGACTTCAACACGGGCGGCGGAATCTATGTGTGGCCGGCAGCCTACGCCCCCAAGGTTTACTACGGCCCCTCAATCTTCGACGTCGCCAACTCTTTTTCGTTTGGCGGCTCTTATGAGGTTCCAAAACGTCCGATGGGCAGCCGCCTGCTCAATGAGGGGGTATCCGGATGGAGAATCAGCACCATCGTCGTCGCTCAAACAGGAAGCCCATTCACAGTGGGCTGGACCGGATCGGCCCATGACTATCAAAACGACGGGAGCAACCACTTCGATGGCAACGGCTCCGGCACGCCGGGATTTCCAACCTATCAGGCGGGCTTGCCGCGGAAGGGATTCTCGCGCAAGGAGGTATCTCTTACCGGCGCTTTCACCGCTGCCGAATTCAGCGATCCAGCAGGTGTCGGCACGACGACAGTGCTCAGCCAGCAAGGCACCAACACCTTCCGCAATCCGGGATACTTCACCGTAAACGGGGGGTTCTCAAAGGCATTTGCGGTTCCATTCATTCTGAAGGAGGAAGCCAAGTTCGTCCTGCGTGGAGACTTCATCAACCTGCTCAACCGCACGAACTGGCAGGCAATCGATGACGATATCACAGACGCTAGTTTTGGATATTCCAAGAATGCCAACCAGAAACGCTATCTGCAACTGGGCGGGCGTTTCGAGTTCTAGCTAATTCTTGTTGCAGTGCTGGTGGCATTCAAGTCTGCCACTCGATGCAGCGTTATGCTGCCACTCGGTGCACGGTCGCGTTTCGCGATTGGTGTGAGGTTGCGCTGGCTCACAGCAAAGCCGCGGACAGCGCCAAGCAGACCTACTAGCTCGGTCTGTGCATTCATCAGTTGATCAAGCAGTTCGGTTCCGATGCGGCCGAATCCATCCCCAACGGTAAGATTGTCGTCTGGTTGGCCGAACAGGCTAAAGAACGCAATTGGACCCCGGCCAGCAGGACTCACTGGCGGGTTAACTTCTCGCTGACCTTCAGGGTTGGCATCGACAATGAAATGATCGAGCGCAATCTGGCAGCGCGGAATCGAAGAGAATCAGAAGGTGGCGGGCGGGTCCGGTTCTTGTCCGATGCCGAAAGGACTCGTCTCCGAAGGCCGATCGCCGGCCGCCTTCCGAAGGTCCTTCCTCATTTGCCGGTCTCGATCCATACCGGAATGTGGATGAGCGAGCAGTATGGCCTTCGCTGGGACCAAGTCGACTTCGAGCAGCGGAAGATTCATCTGCCCAAGACCAAGAATCGGAATCCCGAACGATTCCGCTGAACGCGGCCGCTCTGAACTGCGGGGTAGCGCGCAGAAGCCCTGAACGGCTCCTGTCTTTCCCGCCCTCCGCGGAACTGAGCCCCTCCAGGGCTCGCGAGGCTGGTTTCCAGCGGCGCTCAAAGAGCCGAAGATTGCGGAGTACAGCTGGCATTGCAACCGGCATACCTTTGCCAGTAGACTGGTTATGGCCGGGCCGGGGTTGATCTGCGCATGGCGGCAGAGCTGCTCGGGCACAGGATGCTCCAAATGGTCATGCGATATTCCCCATCTTGCACCCGAGCACCAGGCGTCTGCAGTTGATCGCTTGGTAAACGGCGGAAGGCAATAGGACACCAGAACGGACACAGGAGTTTCCGAGGCGAGGGAGCAGACAAACAAAGCTCCCACGTGCAATAAAAAAAGGAGTTAACTAGCGGAGAGGTGGCAGAGCCCGGTTGAATGCACCTGACTCGAAA
The DNA here is from genome assembly GCA_049515995.1 of Occallatibacter sp. Taxonomy (GTDB): domain Bacteria; phylum Acidobacteriota; class Terriglobia; order Terriglobales; family Acidobacteriaceae; genus Telmatobacter. The sequence continues at coordinate 7,026 of JBEKTO010000102.1, forward strand.
TCAGACATAGTCGCAAGGCTATCGGGGGTTCGAATCCCTCCCTCTCCGCCATATAAAACATTCTGAATCAAGCAAATACAACGATACACCAAACAACATCGGCTACCCCTTCCGGGTGGCCTTTTTTGCGCTGGTGGCTGTTCTGGTGGCTGTTGGTTTTTTCAGTTGTTGTTTGGCCGGTTTTGCCCCGGAGATCAGCTCGACCGCGCTCTGGAGGTGGTCCGGCGACAGATGGGCATACCGGGCCGTCATCTGGATCGTCTTGTGCCCCATCAATTCCTGGACCGCCTTCAGCGAGACTCCGGCCATGACCAGGCGGCTGGCAAATGTGTGGCGGAGACAATGCCAACTGAAATCCCTGATCTGGGCTTTCAGCATCGTATCCTCGAACCAGCGCCGGATAGGCTTCTGGATCAGAGGCTTTCCATCATCGGCAAGGAAAACCATCTCCGCATGGCCGGAGACCTGCGATTGCCGCTCGAAGGCCGCCAGCGCCGCCGCGTTCAAGGGGATGACCCGACCCGATCCGTTTTTAGTCTTGAGCAGGTGAATTCTCTTGCCTTTCATGTCCACTTGGCTCCAGGCAAGCGAAAACTGCTCCGAGCGCCTCATGCCTGTATGAACGGCAATCTCGAATTCATTCAAGAATCGTTCGGGGTATTCCTCAGCGATGATTAGACGAATTGATTCTTCCTCGTCATCGGAGAGAAAGCGAATGCGCGCGTTGTTCTCTTTTTTCGCCTTGACCAGCCGGGCCGGGTTGCGCTCCAACCAACCATTCCGAATCGCCTCGCGATAAATCATGCTCAGTGTGGCCCGGTAACGGTTGAAGGTTGCGGGACTGGTATTGCGCGCCTCCAGAAAAGCTGCCAACTCCTGCTGCGTCAGAGATGACGCCGCGCGAGGACCAAACTCGCCAGTGAGAAGCCGGATCTTCTGCTCATCATCCGCAGGATTGGACTTATTCTTTTTGGCGTATTCGAGGGCGTTGTCGGCGATCTCCTGGAATGTCCGCTCACGCTGACGGAGGGGCTTGTTCAGCTTCTTGCCGGCGGCTGCATCGGCCTTTCGCTGGTGGTAGAGTTTGATCGCGTCTGTCTTGCGTCCTACCTTTTCGCGTCGCCGCTTGCCCTCGGCATCCACATAGTGAATCCACCAGATGCCACTGTCCGGCACCTTTTCCCATACGCCTCTGGGCATCATCGCCTCCCTGTATACGCCTGACTAATATCAGAGGATATTGCGCTCTATACGGCTATTATATCGATATGGTGGCTGTTTTAACAGCCACCTCGTTCACTCTTTCGCAAAATACGCAGCTCTCTTAAGTGCGAACGAAGCGCAACCAACCATTCGGCCATGAGCTAGAAATCCGGACTTTTCGGCATTGCTTCGCGATTGCTCTATGTTTGGTCTATAGTCTCTCGATTTTTGCCATGAATACGAATTTCTTTACCGCAAATACCGGCAAATTTCATTGCCATGCCCATGAGCCGATATTCCTCCTCCTGGTAGTCGGCAGCGAAAGCGTCCTGATGCAGAATGACGACGGGAATGTCCGCTGCATGGCAAGCCGCTGCAAAATCTGGAAGGCTTTCGCCGATTGTCGCGAGCAGATCGGTTTCTCTGCGCATCAGTTCATTCGTGTTCACGCCCGTCATAATCAGCACCTCAAGGCCAAACTATACTCCCCCGTCGTTGAAGAACGAACACACTGCCGGTTCAGTGCGATGAAATTCGTTCAGTGACGTTCCATGCGACATCAGCGTTCCCGTTGCAAGGCGCCGATAGCGCGTTTATTGTAACCTTAGCAAAGCACAGAATCTACACAAGGCGCGACACGCTATATTCTTAATCCATGTGAGGGACGCGAATGCCAAGCTGGGTGAAAAACCTCTGGAACGATCCTGTTTTGAGCAAGGTTATCGGAGGATTGATAACTGGTGGCATTTTGGCGTTGTGCGCAGAGCTAGTACCCAGTATTTGGGGTATCCGATTTACCTTAAAATACTGCGTTCCTTTGTGGCTTGTCATTGCCCTCTGTCTGGTTGTTTTTATTCTCTCAATACTGTTAGCTCCGCGATCGTCGCTTAAAACAGACGGTATTTCCTTGCAACTGAAACATATGGGAACTAGCGCGCCCGACCCTGATCCTAATTACAAGATTGATTTCCCACTGAAATGCTGGTGGACATTCAGAAATGATTCTGAATCTGCGATCGACGTGACTTTTTGGGAATTCGTCGGGCGATCTGTAAAAGTGAAATCGCAGGCCGTCGGTATACTGCAAGTGCAGATGATCCAGCAGTGGCTTCCGGTAGACCATGGCGTTGCTCACGTAGCCGTGCTTCCCGGCCAATTATTCAAAGGGTGGATTGCACCAGATGAGGCCCAATACACCGCCGCGCAGATCAGAAGCCACTTCGGACATCTGGGCACCCTCACACTGAAGATCAACGGTAAACTGATGGAATTTGAACTATGATCTTATGAGGTGAAAACTGCACAACCTTACTCATTCCTTCGGAGCCTAATTTCAAGGGTATGATGCTCGTCCGTCATATCGACCCCTGCACGAAAGTGTACCCCCGTCGCGATGTCCGCCCCGCTGCAGTTTAACTGGTCAAGTAGCTCAGAGGTGGGATTCAGGGCGATCGCATTTGGAATTTCCTTGACACCGGAATCGCAGAAAAAGACCGAGCCTGTCTGAATACGGCTTCTTATGGTATCAATTTGCTCGTACATTGCCCTCAAAAGAGCAGATTTCCGCGTCGAGAAGTTGGCCGATGCCGCCGGAATCAGCTTTCCAGCCTGCGATCTGTGCCCGAGAAATCCAAATGCGATTGCCCTGAGGTGGGATTCCTCTGAGTGCACAGGGCTAGGCATCTGGGTGTAGAATCGTGGAACTTGAATGCCAGACAATCTCCAGTCCGACTCGTTGGCTTGGGCCCTCGCTCACGTGAAGAAGTTCGGCGATACCGACATCTTCCCTGTACCTTTCGAATACGAGGCCATTGCCCACGACTGGAACTCAGTAAGAGCGTTCCTCCTGGGAGTGGACCTGACAGGTTACAAGATTCACCCTGACAGTCGCGTGATGGTGATCAAACCCGGCGGGGGATTTAGGGCGGCAACGCAACTTGACCCTCTGGATCACCTGCTTTATACGACCGCGGTTTATGAAGGTGCTGAACTTATCGAGAAGGCCCGTGTTCCTGTGGACCAGCGAACCGCATGCTCCTACAGAGTCCGCCTCACACCGGAAGGAGCATTTTTCCCACCTGACAACGGCTGGAAGGATTATCACTCTCGGTCAAGCGAGCTGGCAAAAACTAAAGGGATTTCGCATGTGCTGAGCGCCGACATCTCCGACTTCTATAACCAACTTGGGCAACACCGGATTCAAAATGCGATGGAGTCTGCTTCGGTCTCAGTAGAGCGTTCAGAGAATATTGAGTCTTTCCTCAATCTGCTCACCGGCAAGCAATCGCAGGGTCTGCCCGTCGGCCCTTTCGCTTCGATCATTCTAGCGGAAGCCTGTCTCATCGACGTGGATAACTTCCTCCTGAGACAAAACGTGCCCTACACCAGATATGTCGATGACTTTCGAATATTCTGCACGTCGCGTAAGCAGGCAATTATGCTTAAGCACGATTTGGCTGAATACTTGTTCTCTGCTCATCGACTTTCTCTGGAATCTTCAAAGACTTCAATCACGTATGTCGACAGATTCGTCAAGGAGGAACTGTCGGACCCGGAGGAATCCGAACAACAGGCGCGAGTTGATCGAATGAGTCAACTTTTTAAGGAGATCGTTGACGAGAATGGGCCATATTGGTTTGAGGGCCTAGACGAAGGGAGTGAAGAGGAGCTTCTTAATCAGGCTCAAAAAGAGAGTTTCATTGCTCTTTTCAAAGAGTGCGTCGAGAGGCGGCCTCTTCAATTGGGCCTCGCGCGATATTTGCTACGGAAGGGCCTAAAGAGCAGGACTAATGTGCTGAACAGCCTAGTTTTTGAAAATATCGAAGCTCTCGCGCCAGCCCTCAGAGATACAATTCGCTATTTGGCCGGGACTCTTCCAAAAACGCAGGCGGCAGAACGTGGAAAACAAATTCTGACCTTCTGCAAAGAGAGCGATGTTGGTGCACTTCCATTTGTACGAATGTGGATTCTCGAACTTTTCTATCGAAGGCCAGAATTGTGCCCGGCGAGCGAGGCAATCGCACTCGCTGAGGAATCGACTGCCGATTTAGGCTATCGACCGGCAGCACTTCTAGCAGGCGCCCACAAG
>JBEKTO010000103.1:0-2831 GCA_049515995.1 Occallatibacter sp.
CGTAAGCGTCGCTTTCTGGCCGCCTTGTCTTGGGGCTGCTGAGGATTCAAGCTCGACTTGTGATGGCCAGTTGGCCGTTGGGGGGCTTGGATGGATGATGGCGTTGAAGCTGGTGAAGGTACTTCTAGACGACGGCGATACTGGACGACAGAAGAGAAGCGGCGGATTGTGGAGCTGACATTGTCGTCGACTCTATCGGTCGCATCGCTTTCCCGGCAACACGGCGTGAACGCCAACCAGGTGTTTTACTGGCGGAAGCTTTATCACGCGGGACAACTGGGCGGGGACGAGCGCATAGTGCAGCCGCGAAGCGTACAGCTACTCCCGATCTCGGTGGACGGCGACGAACCGCGGGAAGAAGAGCCGGGGCAGAGCGAGAGTGCGACGCCGGGCCTGACGATGAACATCGAGATTCCTGGCCGTGCGTTGATCGGCCTCGAAGGGGCCATCGATGCCGTGATTGTTCGCGCCGTTCTTGAGAGCCTGCGCGGATGATCCCGTCCAACACGCAGATCTGGCTTGTGGCCGGAGTGACAGACATGCGCCGGGGCTTCGCAAGCCTGAGCGGCCTCGTGCAGAGTGCGCTCGACAAGAGCCCTCTGTCGGGGCAAGTCTTCATCTTCCGTGGCCGCAGAGGCGACTTGATTAAATTGATCTGGCACGATGGTGATGGGATGTGTCTGTTTCTCAAGCGCCTTGACGGCGGGCGTTTTGTATGGCCGCAGGCAACCAGCGGAGCCGTGTCGCTGACTCGCGCACAACTGTCGATGTTGTGCGAGGGTATCGACTGGAGACAGCCGGCGCGAACATGGCAACCGCCGATGGCGGTCTGAGTTATAGCCGCTAACTTATCGTTGACTTACTGCACTTTCTTTGCGCATTCGAGCGATGATTGTGGCATACTGCGTTCATGATTTGCGCGCACGCCCATCCGAGCGAGTTAGAGAAGATGGGCGCATCCGCATTGAGTCATCTGGTGATTGCGCAGATGGGGCGGATCGAGCAACTTGAGCTGCTGGTCGCGAAGCTGAAGCGAGCGCACTTCGGGCCGAAGTCGGAAAAGGCGCCCGTCAACCATGAGCAACTGGCGCTTAACCTAGGTGGATGCGTGATCGAGGCCCAGCCGCCTGCGCAGGCCGAACAGTTGCAGGTCAGTGAGGACAAGCCTGCACGCGTTCCACGCAAGAGCCGAGCGCTTCCTGCACATTTGCGGCGCGAAGTCAGGACCCATTTTCCCCAACACACCAAGTGCCCTTGCTGCAACGGTGAGTTGCACAAGCTGGGCGAAGACGTGTCGGAGATGCTCGAGTACATGCCGGCAAGTTTCTTCGTCATCCGCCATGTACGCCCGAAGATGAGCTGCCGCAAGTGCTCATGCGTGGTGCAGGCTCCGGCGCCGGATCGCGTGATCGAACGCGGCCTTCCAGGACCTGGCTTGCTGGCACACGTTGTCACCGCGAAGTTTTGTGACCACCAGCCTTTGTATCGACAGTCGCAGATTTTTGCACGCGAAGGCGTCGATCTGGATCGTTCGATTCTTGCCCGCTGGGTAGGTGAAGCAGCAGCGTTGCTGGCGCCGGTGGCGGAAGTTCTGCGCCGCTATGTGCTCGATACGGAGAAGCTGCACGGGGACGATACTCCGCTGCCGGTGCTTGCGCCAGGAACAGGCAAGACCAAGACCGGCCGCTTCTGGACCTACGTTCGCGACAACCGTCCGGCGGGCGACAAGGCCGCACCTGCTGTCTGGTTCGCATACTCACCGAACCGCAAGGACGAGCACCCACAACGGCATCTGGCCAAGTTCAAGGGCATATTGCAAGCGGACGCATTTGCTGGTTTCGACAAGCTGTATGAAGGCGGTGCGATTCAGGAAGCGCCCTGCATAGCGCATATCCGGCGCAAGTTCTTCGACCTGGTGAAGGCGCATCACTCGCCCATCGCGACCGAGGCCGTAGAGCGCATCGCCGCACTTTACCTGATCGAAAAGGAGATCAAGGGACGATCTCCAGATCAACGCCGCGTAATTCGTACAGCACGAGCCAAGCCTTTATTCGATGACATGCGACGATGGCTGGAACAGGCTCTCACACAACTGACGCCGAAGTCCGAAACCGCCGCGGCCATCCACTATGCGCTTGCCCTTTGGGATGCGCTTGCGCGCTACCTTGACGACGGCCGCATCGAACTGGACAACATGATCGCCGAACGCGCCCTGCGCTCAGTTGCCATCGGTCGCCGTAATTACCTGTTCGCCGGCTCGGACTCGGGCGGCGAGCGTGCCGCCATCCTCTATGGTCTGATAGGAACAGCACGGATGAACGGCTTGGACCCCGAAGCCTACCTGCGCTACGTGCTCGCCCGCGTCGGCGAGCATCCGATCAAGCACGTCGAGGAGTTGCTGCCATGGAACGTCGCCGGAAAACTGGCCCCCGCGTTACAACAAGCCGCCTAGACCCGTCCGATTACGACGCTTCGCCGTTCGCCATTTCCATCTACCCGAACATCGACGAGTTCACCGAGCACGGTCAGATCGTCATCGGATACATAGAACCTGTCGGGGGCGTGGCCCTCGCCTCAGAGGGACGCCAAACGATCGCAATGCTCCGCCGGCGCAAGGACGAACCCTTCAAACAACTGCTCGCTCGGCTCGACACGGCCATCGCAAAGGCCACGATAGACGATGTCTACGTCGACGAAGTCAACACCCCAAAAGGCTGAAACACACACTTCCTACGACCGGTCGTGTCCACTTGAATCGATCGTGGACACATACGGCCTTATCCATCACAAAACCCCAGCCCCGATCAAGACGGCCAGAACGTCACGCTTAC